>DQPL01000131.1 GCA_015664885.1 Gemmatimonadota bacterium | reverse complement strand
TTGATGCGGGCGAAAAACTCAAGCGTTTCCCGGCCGGTCAGGCGCGGATAGAGAGCGGTGGAAGCCGAATAGAAACCCAGACTTCGCCGAACATCCTCGGGAGCGGCAATCACATCATATCCGTTTAGGGACGCGCTACCTCCGGTAGGTTTCAGGATCGTCGCCAACATGCGGAGTGTCGTTGTTTTTCCGGCGCCATTGGCTCCCAAAAGACCGAAGACCTCACCCTGGCGGCATTCGAAGTCGATGCCGTCGACGGCTCGGACCTCTCCCCTGGACTCGTCCCAGAAGCTCTTCTGGAGCGCTTGCACGCGCACGCTGACGCTTTCCGTCATTTCGTGCCCTCCGTTGCTCTCTTCCCCATCAAACGCTCCTTGGCAAAGCGCCAAAAGCTTCCGTCGAACGAGCCCATCAGCAGGTCCTCGAATTGGAGGACCGCGCGCGCGAGCAGCAGGCAAGCCGCTACCATGACCAGGAGCACCACCAGGGTCTCGGCGATGAGCGGCCAGATGAAGACACCGTTGATGGCGTCGCGGATCATTCTCGCGGCGTTGGCCACAGGGATGGCTGCGATCGTCGGCGTAAGCGTCTGGTCGGTCTGTTGTCCGAGCGCGATCGGGAGTATCGCCAACCAGACTACGATGCTCGCCATGGCCTGACCGTCCTTGAACGTCCTGGCGAAGGCTGCAAGGATCATCATCGCCGCCGCAAAGAAGAGCGCCAGCGCGATGGCCGCCACGATCATCACCGGCAGAGCCAGCAGCGGCAGGCTGAACTGGAACGCGTCCGCTCCGTCCCCGATGTCTGCCAGCAGCGGGCCCACGATGGCGCCCAACGACACGAACATCGCGGCGACGTTGAGCACGCCCGCCAGGATGCCTAGGGTGGCCACGTAGAGGTACTTGGCCGTGACCACGCTCAGCCGCGACGCCGACACGGTCATGAGCGTTTCCCACGTGGAACGCTCTCGCTCGCCGGCAGTGCTGTCGATGGACGGGACCAGGCAGCCCATGGCCACCATGAGCACCAAGAAGAGCGGGATCAGTATGCCCATGACGAGCGCGCCCATCTCTTGGCCGCTCGACACGTTGTCCTGGAGGATGCGGAACTGCTGCTGGTCCGCGTCCGAGATGTCGAGGGCTGAGGCCTCCCGCTCGACCCAACGACTCCGGTAGCCGGCCACGATGCTCTCCACGCGGTCCCTTGCCCTGCGGCTGCGGTCCACGGCGCGATCGTATCGGATCAGAACCTGGAAGTTGTCGTCCATGCCTCGTGCGTCGGCCTCGGGCGGCAGGAACTCGACCACCGCGTCCAACTCCCCGACACGGATGAGCGTTGCGGCCGAGTCGGCGCTGATGACGTCCTCTCGGATCTCGAGGCTCGTGCGCGCTTGCAACGTGTCCATGAGGACTACGTGGGCCGAAGGCACGTCGAGGATCACGAGGCGTGAGCTCGTGCGCTCCGAAAGGCCCGTCACGAAGACGAGCGCGGTGAGCATCACCCAGAGCGCGACCGGATAGAGGAAGAGCGGGATGAGGATGCTGTTCACCACGATAGTCCGATCTCGGAACGCTGATCGAAGCTCACGGCGGTACAGGATCCAGATGTCGCGCCAATCCACGTCTAGTCTGTCACCTCTAGTGTCGCCTCGGTGGCGACGCCTCGGTCGGGATGTGCCGCCCAGAGCTTCGTGACGCCGTCCACGCTGCCACCGCCCAGTTGGAACGCCTCGTTGCAAAAGAGGGGGCGAAGCGCCCGGTACCGGAAGAGCTGTGGCATCAAGTCGGTGGAGCCATCGCCCGCGTGTCGAATCCCGGCGTCCAGCAGAAGAAGCGCCAGCAGCGGGCCGTGCACGACGAGTCCAGGATAGCCTTCAACCTCGGTCACATAGCCCAGGTCGTAGTGGATGCGGTGGGAGTTGAAGGTGAGCGCGGAAAACCGAAAGAGCGTGATCTCGTCTGCCGCGTACGTTTCGCTCCAATCAGCCTCGGCGGGGGCCGCGACAGGCGGCCGCTTGCCCTCGCCGGCCTTCTCACCGGGAGGAGTCTCCGGAAGATACACCAGGTTCTGTTCTTCCTCCACCGCAGGGCCATCCTGGTTGGAGATCTGGTGGCGCACGGTGACGAACACCAGCGGGCCCGAGCGGCCTTGCTTGTGCTGGATCGACTGAATCGTGGAGACGCGAGTGGCCTGCTCGCCGATGCGCAGCCTGCCGGGGAATCGGAGGCTGCCGCCCGCCCACATCCTGCGAGGGAGGGGGCTCGGCAAGAAACCCGCTCGTTCCTCATGGCCGTCCGGGCCGAGCGCCGAGCGGCCGGCCGTCGGTGTGAAGTAGATCCAGTGCCAGCCGGCCGGGAGAGTGTCCCCGTCCTTCAGCGATGCCGCGTCCCTGTCGAGCGTTGCGGCCAGGCCCCGGGCCCGTCCTAGTGAGAGTACCTCCTCCTCGACTCGCTCCTTGCCGAGGAACGCCTCGAGGCCGGAGGAGTCGGGTTCCGTCAGGGAAGTCGGCACACGAAATTCTCAGCGGCGTCCGTGCTGCCGGATCCGGTGTAGACGGCCAGCTGCGGATACGGGCAAAGCGGACGTGTGCGATCGACGACCCCGCCGCGGCTACGGGATGCCACGATGCGGTCGGGCGCCCGGCCCTGCTCGACCCACTCTTCGATCAGCGTGAGTGCGTCGAAGCTGTTGGGGCCCTCGCCGCCGCCGCAGTGCCCCATGCCGGGCGCCATGAATAGGCGGTATGACTCGCGTACGGCCTGCTCGTCGCCCACGGCCTCGACAACTCGGTGGTAGTACTGCGTGGCGTTCGCCGGTGATATCTGCGCGTCGCTCCAGCCGTGGTAGGCGAGCAGCTTGCCGCCGCGATCGAAGAATGGTCTCAGGTCCGGGTCGAGCGCGTTCAGGGTGCCGCCGTCCGTTTCCTCCGCTCTGACGATATCGGTGCCGAAGTCGAAGCGGTCGACGGTCCACTCGGGATCGCCATACACTAGGTACCTGTACTGGTCGAGACCGCTCGCCCGAGCTGAACGAGTCCACCCGAGATCGGTCCAGTTGGACTCGCTACCGGGCAACACGCCAGTGATGGCACGACCCGTTTTCGGATTCTCTGGAGACGAATACAACATCTTCACGGTGTTCACCTGCGCCGCCGTCAGGCAACTGCCGTTATCGGCGCCCGAACACTGCAGCACAGCCGGATCGAAGTCACATCGTTCCGGGTCGCCCACGACCTTGTCGATGACACCATCTGCAGCGTCGCATGCTTCGAGCACCGCCATGCGCACGAGCTCCACTTTCGCGGCCGACAACCCGGCGTCCTCGTGCGCCCCGAGGTAGTTCGCTATGCGCAGCGACCCCGCCGCGCGGCCCGTCCAGTCGTTTCCGGGAGCGCCCGCGATGATGCCGTCATAGTCGCCCGGGAATCGCTGCGCCTCCATCATCGCCTGACGCCCGCCGGCGGAGCAGCCGTACCAGTACGAGTACTCCGGTCCAGAGCCGTAGAAAGCGGCGATGACCTGCTTGGCGGTCACCGTCATCTCATGGACAGCGCGCCATCCGAAGTCGATCACTTTTTCGGGATGCCCCAGTGCAAAGCTCGCGCTTCCACCCTCGTGTCCGGTGTCGGTCGACGCGGTGGCATAGCCTCGCTCGAGTCCCGAGGCCAAGGATCGCGCAGACCCGTATCGATGACTCCCGGTGAACGCCCCGTTCCCGACCGCGTGCATCTTCCCGTTCCACCCGGTCGCGGGCATCCAGACCTCCACCTTGATCTCGGAGTCGCTCGAGGGGGTCAGCGTCGCTGTGACTCGGCAGAAAGCCGGCAGGGCTTCGAACTGCCTTCGCTGGCCGGCGGACATGGACCGGCCCGGTCGCATGGGCGGAACAAAGGCACCGGCCTCGATTGCCTCGGCGCCCGTAATCGTGCCGTTGGGAAGTGCCAGTGACGCGAGTACGTCACACGATGCAACGGGGGCGGCCTGGTCTGGCCCGAGTGCGACGACTGCAACGATTGGGACGAAAGCGACGACGGCCGTGAACATCCACAACCCGTCGGGACGTCGAGTCTCCACCGAACACCTCCTCGCGGGGATGTACCCTTCTAGGCTGGCTGATGCGATTCGCGGGTAGTGTAGCACCGCTGCGGCGTGGTTCGACAGCCTCCTTAGAAGGAGCGAGGAAGCCCGAGCACGTGCTGGCCGACGTAGCTCAGCACGAGGTTGTTCGCCACCGGAGCTACCAGATAGAGGCGGGCCTCCCGGAATTTGCGTTCGATCCCAAACTCCTCCGCCATCCCGTATCCGCCGAAGGTGTCCATGGCCACGTTCGCGGCTTCCCAGGCTACCTCCGAAGCCAGGAACTTGCTCATGTTGGCCTCGGCGCCGCATGGCTCCCCCGCATCGTATAGGGCGACGGCACGGTCGCGGACGGCGATGGCTCCCTGGGCGCGGATGTAGGCCCCCGCGATCGGAAACTGGATGCCTTGATTCTGACCGATGGGGCGGTCGAAGATCACGCGCTCGTTGGCGTATCGCTTGCATCGATCGATGAAGAACGACGCATCCCCGATCGACTCCGAAGCGAGTAGGATGCGTTCTGCGTTCATCCCCCCCAGGATGTAGCTGAAGCCATTTCCCTCTTCTCCGATCCTGTTCTCGGCCGGCACCTCCAAGTCGTCGAAGAAGACCGCGTTGGTCTCGTGGTTGATCATCGTGTCCACGGGCTGCACGTGGACGCTGTCGCCAGCATCGCGCAGATCCACGACGAACACGCTCAGGCCCTGGGTCCTCTTTTCCACGTCCGCCCGAGGCGTCGTCCGCGCAAGCAGGACCATCAAGTCCGAGTGCTGCATCCGAGAAATGAAGATCTTCTTTCCGTTCACGATGTAGCGATCGCCCTTCCGCTCAGCGAAGGTCGAGATGCTGGCCGTATCCGATCCGGCGTCCGGCTCGGTGACCGCAAACGCTTGCAGCCGGAGTGCGCCGGAGGCGATGCCGGTCAGCCAACGCTCCTTCTGCTCCGGGGAGCCGTGTCGGAGCAGGGTGCCCATGGTGTACATCTGCGCGTGGCAGGCCGCTGCGTTTCCTCCCGAGCGGTGGATCTCTTCCAGGATCACTGCCGCCTCCCTTATGCCCAGGCCGGCTCCCCCGTATTGCTCCGGAATCAGGCAAGCCAGGTAGCCCGCGTCTGTCAGCTCCTGAACGAACTTCTCTGGATAGACGCGTGCGCGGTCGCATTTCTGCCAGTACTCGGAGGGATACCGAGCACAGAGCTTGCGGATCTGCTCCCTCAGCTCGACGTCCACCTCAGCGTTCATGCGCGTCGGCCCATGCTACGATTCGTTCCGCAGCCACGATCCCTGGGCGGTCCACCATCACATCGTCGAGCATGAACACTCCCTTGCTGTCACGAGCGGCTTCGGTCACACGGCGAGCCTGTGTCACTTCGTCTTCACTCGGAGAAAAGATCTCCTGGATGGCCGACACGTGGCTGGGGTGGATCGCAGTCTTGCCTTTGAAGCCCAGCCTGCGAACACGCGCAGCATCGTCACTCAGCCCTGCGTGATCCGAGATGTCGAAGAAGGGCATGTCGATGGCGCCAACGCCTCCTAAGCGGGCCGCGTGAACCGTGCGCGACCGCGCATAGAGCAGCGCGTCCCAGTCGAGGGCTGTCCCCAAGTCGACGCTCAGGTCCAGGCCCCCGAAAAGGATGGCAGCTACGGAGTCTGCAGCGGCCAGTGCTTCCACACACGCGAGCCCCCGGGCGGTTTCGACGATTGGAATCAGGCGTGGCGTCATGCCTCTGTCGTGGATCCTGCTGCGCACCTGGTCCAGCCCCTCAGGGGCGTCGAGCTTGGGAATCATCAGCGTCAGCGGCGAACCACGAAGCGTGGCGAGCTCGCCGAGCGCCGCCAGATCGCGGTCACCCTCGGGTGTCGCGGGATTGTTGATGCGCAGGATGAACCGCTCAGGATCGAAGTCGGGTGCTTGCAGCACCGACATCGCGGACGCGCGCGCCTCCTGCTTGGCCCCCGGAGCGACCGCGTCCTCCAAGTCCATGCACACCTGGTCGGCTCCGGATGCGATGGCCTTCGCATACATGTCTGGGCGCGTGCCTGGGAAAAAGAGTATGCAACGCGGCGTCATCGAGTCAGGACCCTCAGCGTACGCAGCATACGAGCCTCAGCTCGCTGGGATCGTTGGCTCGCGAGCCCGCGACCAGGAACAGTAGGCTGTCTGGCCCAACGAACTCAGGGATCGTCAGGCTCTTGGACGTGCTTTCGGGGATGCGGGTCGTCTCACCGGTGCGCCGATCCACGACATAAATGGCTGGGCGCGGGTCTCCGAGTCGCGTGCGTTCTCCGTCCCGCGATCCGAACGCTAGCAGTGCACCGTCGTAATTGAAGGTGGCCTTGGTGGTCTGCATGCCCGAATCGAAGACCTCGCGACACGCGCCGTTCGGGCCCAGCCGGAACACTTTTGTCGTCCCGGTGCGTTCGTCCCGTGCCGACATCTCGCGGCCGTCCTTGGACAGAATCGGGAGCGAGAGTTGCAGGTCCTGGCATGCGGCCGTCTTGCGATTGAGCGACTGGATGTCCGTGATCTCGCCGGTCGTGTCGAATTTGAACTCGTAGTCCCGGTACTGCGCTCCCTCGCGCCAGGCGGTGAGTACTCGGTAACGGACCCTGCTACCGTCCTCCTCGCGGTCGAGTATGCCGACAGACGGGTACTCGTCGCGCAGCGTCTCGTCGACCACCAATGGATCGAGTGCGCGAGCGTTGCCCTGGGTGCCCTGACGGAAGATTTGGCGCGCACTGTAGAACTGGAGGCCGGCATACCGTGCTCCCGGCGTGACAAAGAAGGCGCCGTCCGGGGAAGGGACGAAGTCCAACTGGCCGGGCGCACTGAAGCGCTCGTTGGACTCCAGGTGGTGGAGGTAGACGACCCTGCCCAGGTCGAAGGAGATGTAGCGCGTGCCGGGGGCTCGGCGGAAGAACGCGCCCGGCCTGCTCGGTAGCGGGTAGGTGGCGAGCAGCTGCACGTCGCGCTCGGGCACGTTGCCGACGACGGGCGCCACGGTAGCCATGAGCCCGCCGGTTGCGGCTCCCTGCTCGAGCGTCTCCAATCGGGGGCCTAGCATCGACTCATAGATCTCGGCCGGCTTGAACCCGACCAACGCGTTGCCCACCGGTGCGCCGGTGTCCATGACGACCACCGCGGGAAAGTGGACCGTCGCCCCCGCCTCAACCAAGGCCATGCGAAGCGCGTCGAGCGCGGTCTCGTCAGCTGGCTCGAACAAGGCATGGGCGGGCAGAATGGTGAGCGGCACTCCGAGCGCCCGACTGGCTTCGACGATTTCGGGCACGCCCCGCACGGAGAGAGGCATCGCGTCGGAGCGCACATAGACCAGGTGCTTGCACGGGCGCGACGGCTCGCAGTCGGCGAGGCGACGGGCGAGGGCGCCGAGCGAGTCGCGGTCAGAGTCGAGGACCGCGCCGGAACGCACGGCCCCGAGCCAGAGTCCTGCGAGCCCCATAGTCGACAGGATCAACAGGCCTGTCACCACCGAGCTGCGATTCATTGGAGACCTCCCCGCATGCAGACCCAACCAGACGATCTGCCACTGGGCACACGCTGTGGCTGCCGTCCCGCGTTCGGCAACCTACCTGACGCGAGCCTGATTGAGAACGGTTATCTGCGACATCAGGACTTCAGCAAGAACGCGTGATGGGCCAGGGTACGGATGCCGGCGATACAGCGAAAACGCGTCATGTACCGAAGGGCGGTGGGCTCGGTCGACTGCGGGGAGGAAAAGAGGCTGCTGGGCCAACCCCGTGGGGCCTCCTCTACAGCATCCGCCCAATCAGCTTCCCCGCCATCTCGCTACTGAGCCCGAGTGGACGCCGCGCGAGCGGAACACCTTCCGCCTCCGTCTCATGCTGAATCAAATTGCCTTCCTGCCGGATGAGCACGTAGATTACTGGGAGTCTCATTCCTCAGGGAAGGCACCTGGGTAGATCGGAGAGGATCATCATGGCGTTGCAGAATCGGATTGGACCCGCCGCCCTCGCGCTCGTCGCGACCTTCGCGTTCCAGGGGGCCGCCCAGGCCCAGGTCACTTTCGCCTCGGCGGACGGGATCGACGTGGATGTGACGTACGCCGCTGATGTGGCGTCCATCATCCAGAAGAACTGCACGGTTTGTCACCGGCCAGGTGGGATCGGACCCATCAATCTGGTCGACTACGACGATGCCAAGCGCTACGCGCGGCGCATCCGCCGTCAGGTCTCCAACCGTCTGATGCCGCCGTACTACTACGACAACGACATCGGCATCCAGGAGCTCAAGCACGACTGGCGCCTCTCCGATGAGGACATCAACACCATCGTCGAGTGGGTCGATCAGGGTGCGCCCATGGGCGATCCGGCTGACATGCCCGCGATGGCCGACTTGCCGGATACCGAAGAGTGGTCGTTTACGCCCACCTTGGGTACGCCCGATGTGGTCGTTCCCTCGAGCCCCATCGACGTGCCGGCCTCCGGACTCGACCTGTGGCATCGCCCCTTCGCTCCGATCGGGATTACTGGTGATCGCTGCATCAAAGCCCTTCAGGTGAAACCCTCCGGGAACGCCAAGGGTGTGGTCCACCACGCCAACTCCACGTTCCAGCTCAGGCAGGACGACGGTTCTTTCGTCGGCACGGGCGATCGAGCGACCGAGTACGCGATGGGCAAGCTGGGCGAGCTCATTCCCGACGGCGTTTGCCGAGTCCTTCCTGCAGACTCTTGGCTGCGTTGGGACATCCACATGTATCCGGGCGGGCTCGGGACTTTGGCAGCGGACGAGGTGATCCACGACAACGTGGTTGAGTTGGGCATCTGGCTGCATCCGGAGGACTACGAATACGAGTACAAGCAGGACCTGGGCCTGTACGGGTTCATGGAGGGTCAGCGCGACCTGCTGCTGCCGCCGAACGGGATCGAGATGACCGAGGGCTTGAAGTCGTTCGACCATCCGGTCCGTCTCGACAGCTTCCAGCCGCACGGGCACCTGCGCCTGCGGTCCGCGTCCCTGGAGATCTTCTATCCGGAGACGGGGCGCACCGAGGTCATCAGCATGGTCTCCAACTGGAGCGCCGTGTGGCACCAGAGCCACATTTACGAGGACGACGTGGCACCCCTGATTCCGGCCGGCGCAGTGCTCGTAATGAAACAGTGGTTCGACAATACGGCGGCTAATCCGAACAACCCGGATCCGGATCAGTGGGTCGATTACGGGAGCCGGACCGCCGACGAGATGTCACATTTCTGGCTCGGTGTCACTCACCTCGATGAAGATGGCTACGACAGGCTGGTCGAGGAGCGCAAGGAGAAGGCAAAGATCATCTCCTGAGGGTACTGACGATGAGGATTCGCACGGTGGGTCGGGGGGTGGCCTTCGTGCTGCTTCTGTGCGGTGTTGTCGCTGGCGCGGCGGCGCTCGAGGCCCAGGCGACGGACGGCCGTTTGCTCTTGCAGCCCCAGCCGTCATCCGGTGGGCAACAAAACGTCATCCCATTTATGGAGGGTTGGTACGCCAACGAAGACGGGACCTACACCGTCGCGTTCGGATACCTCAATCTGAACCAAGAGACCGTCGTGGCGATCCCCGTGGGCGAGGACAATCGCATCGAAGTCGCCGAGTACGATGGGATGCAGCCCACCATTTTCCTTCCTGGACGGCACCGCGGCGTGTTTGCGGTGACTTTGCCGGCGGACCGGAAAGGCGAGGACGTCTGGTGGAATCTTGGGGCCCGCGACGGGACCGAAGAGGTCATGCGAGTGCCCGGCCGGACCAGCGCCATCGCCTACGAGCTGGACTGGAACAAGCGGCCCCAGGGCTCCCTCCACCCACTCGTCTGGTTCGAGTCGGGCAGCGGCGAGGAGGGAAGGGGACCTGGAGGCATCGCCGCAGGGCGTACGGTGACGGCCACGGTAGGCTCTCCGATCGTGCTCTCGATCAACGCGAGGGACCCTTCAGAGAGGGACCCCGACGACTTTCGTTCCGCGGAAGGCGTTGCGTTGCGTGTGGTTTGGTCCACGTACCAGAGTTCTG
Source organism: Gemmatimonadota bacterium (assembly GCA_015664885.1). Classification (GTDB taxonomy): domain Bacteria; phylum Gemmatimonadota; class Gemmatimonadetes; order Longimicrobiales; family Gaopeijiaceae; genus UBA1138. Next base: position 186,017 of record DQPL01000131.1, on the reverse strand, counting down.
GGGACGTCGAGTTCACGCGGCACCAGTCCAACCCGGTGCCAGAGCAGGAGGAGGTGGTGGATTCCACCAGCGCCGCGGGTCGTCGCGCCATCGCGAGGAACAACAATCCTCCCGGGCCAGAGAGCGTCCGTCTCGAGGAAGGGCACGGCTTAGCCAGCGTGATCGTGACGTTCTCTGAGCCGGGTGAGTATGTCTTGCGCGCGCAGGTGGACAACTTCAATGCGGTGGATAGCGCCTCGAACGACCAGTGCTGCTGGACCAACGGGTACGTCAGGGTGCGCGTAACGCGGTAAGCGCCTATCCATTAGTCGGCGAGCGGATTCTCTCTAGCCGACCATGGCGACGATGCTTCAGGCCCGATCCACCCGGCTGTGCGCCTCTCTCGCGGCCGTGGTATCCCTAGCGGCATGCGATTCAGGCGTGTCCGGCGGTGACCACTATCTCACGCCCGAGCTTCGTGCCGCCGTCGATGAGTTGAAGTCGGATGTGGCCGCCACTCCGACGGATGCGTCGACCATCGCGGTTCGCGCGCAGGTGCTCGCCGATTGGGCCGACGCCTACTCGATGGTGGGGGGCGAGGTCGGCCTCGAAGGCCCTCGCATTCGGCTCCAGTCCACGATGCCGCCGAGCGGGCGCGGCGCGGTGCGTCAATCGGAAAGCCTCGACCGGCTCGTACGTGAGTTCACGCTGCGTGACGAAGAAGGCGCGCTCGGCGAGCTCACGGCCGAGTCGCTGGGCCCGTTCGAGGCGCGCACTCATGCAACGATCCGACAGATCTGGACGGTCGGCACCCATGCGGTCCAGCCAGGCGGCGGATTCTGGGTCGCGCGGCACTTCTCCGCGAACTTCGGACGCTTTCAAGCGGACAATCCGGCGCTCGACGGATACGTGACGATCGAAACGAGTGACTCGGACGCGGTGTTCGAACCATGGATCTACATGGCGTCGGGTCCGCACGGTGGGTTCCGTGGACCCCAACCTGCCATCGCCTTTCGCCTGACAGAAGGCACGCTCGAGGCCGGTGAGACGGTGACGATCACCTACGGTGAGACGAGCGCGGGTGGTCGGGGGCTGCTGCTCCCCACCACCTCTAGCGAGCGCATGCCCTTGCCGCTCTATGTGGACCTCGACGGGTCCGGCGAGTGGCGTCCGCTGCCCATCCAGCCGATCATCATCACCGGCAAGCAGGTTGCGGGCGTTCACGGATTCGCCCCCAGCATCGTCGAGCCGGGCGAGACGTTCACGCTCTCGGTTCGCGCCGAGGACCGCTACTTCAATCGAGCCACCGGTCGGATCCCGGCTTTCGACGTTCTGGTGAACGGCGAGGTGCGCGCGACTACCCAAGGCGGGACTGAAGCGATCGCCCTGGTGGAGCTCAGCCTGGACGAGCCGGGACCCCATTGGGTGAGCCTCCGCTCGCAGGACGGCTCGATCAGAGGCGAGGCCAATCCGATCCTCGTCGTCGAGAATCCCGAGCGTCGCATCTATTGGGGCGACACGCATGGGCACTCGGGCTATGCCGAAGGCATCGGCACCATCGACTTCTTCATGCGCTTCGCCAGGGATGACGCCCGGCTCGATTTCGTGACGCACGCCGAGCACGACATCTGGCTCGACGACGGTGAGTGGGCGCTGATGCAGGAGGCTACCAAGACCTTCGACGCACCCGGTGAGTTCATCCCTTATCTGGGCTACGAGTGGACGAGGCACACGCGTTTCGGCGGCCACCACAACGTGATCTTCCGCAGCGTCCAGAACTACGAGCGGGTCTCGGCGCTGGAGTATCCCGTGCTATCGGAGCTCTACAAGGGCCTACAGGAGCGCTACGATCCGGACGACGTGCTCACCATTCCTCACGCGCACAACCCGGGCGACTTCCGCCAATCGAACCCGGCGCTCGAGCCGCTCGTCGAGATGATGTCGATGCACGGCACCTTCGAGTGGTTCGCGCGCAGCTATCTCTCGCGCGGCCATCAGGTCGGGTTCGTCGCCGCCTCGGACGACCATCTTTCCCACCCCGGCTACTCGGCGCCCAACCGCAATTCGCTCGCACAACGGGGCGGTCTCGGCGCGGTGATGGCGCCCGAGCGGTCGCGCGACGCGTTGTTCGACGCTATGAAAGCGCGGCAAACATATGCGACGACAGGTGATCGCATCATCCTCGACGTCGAGCTCAACGGGGTCGGCATGGGCCAGCGCGCGCCCTCTGCCGAGGCCCGGATTGTCACGGGACGCGTCGTTGGCACCGCTGCCATCGAGTCCATCACGCTCTTCAAGAATGGCCAAGCGATCTGGTGGCAGGACTACCTGACCGACGAGACGGCTGATGCCTCCCAGTCGATGGAGCTGTTGCTCTCTTTTCACTCCGACGAGACGCCCGTACAGCTCGACGTGCCCCGGGGTTGGCGGCACTGGCGGGGCACGATCGCGGTCGAAGGAGCCGAACTCGAGGCCATCGAAGCGACGGACTTCGTGAACCCGGGAACCCAGCTCCTGGAGCGCGAGGGCAACGGCGCGCGCTTTGCCACCCACACCCGTGGCGACTGGAGCTCGCTGCGGTTGACGCTTTCGAACGTTCAGCCGGGGGCGGCGATCGTTCTGGATCTGGACGAGGCTCGTGAGACCGGGTCGGCGCCCCCGTTCGTGCGGCTGCCTGTGACCATCCCCGGTCAACGGGTCAGGTTAGGGCTCGCCGACCTGCGTCGCGGCAGGCTGGAGCGTGCGCTTCCGGCCGACGGCTATCCCGACGACGGAATTACCTTGAGACACATCATCCGCGATGGAGAGCGTGACGTCGCCTTCAGCTACACGGACGCGCGGGAGCCCCAAGAGGGGGACTACTACTACATCCGTGTGCGGCAGGTGAACGACGCCATGGCCTGGTCGAGTCCGGTCTGGGTCGGCGGCTATCCTTCGCGTTGAGAATGGCAGGTCGATTCCTCAAAGGGGAGACACGGTGAACGAGCCTGACACCACAACTCGTCCTTTCAACCAGCACGGTGGCTTGACGTTGATCCCGATGCCGGGATTCGAGAGCCTTGCGCTCGACGTGACAAGTCGCGTGGAGGCCGGCAGCTACGAGTTCGATACCTCCATCGATGTGGCCGACTTCGAGTTTGGATACCGTGTGAACGGTGAGCCTTATGTGCGCCTGGGCAAGGAGCACATCGCCGGACACGACTGTGTCGTGCTGACGAGTGGTCCGGGAACTCCCGGTATGCTGCTGCAGCTCATGCTCATCCTGCGCTACCTGAGCGGGCGTCGCGCCAGCCGCATTACTGTCGTAACCGGCTACTTTCCGCTGGGTCGCTCGGACAAGGATGAGGGGAACCTGGAGTTCGCTCTACCCCCCTTGATCATCGATCTGATGATGATGGCGACGTACAGTCGCCTCGACCGCGTGATCGCGGTGGACCTGCACGCCCCTCAAGTGGTAATGAGCGGCCGCACCGGGTTCATCACCGAAGTCTCGATGGTCCGCCGCATGCTGAAACGGGCGGTTGACGAGGCCATGGCACTCGGCCATCCGATATGCCTGTGCTTTCCAGACGACACGGCCGCCAAACGTATGGAATCCGCAGTCGCCCAAACCAGTGAGCAGCTTGGTATCACGTTCCCGGTCGTCTATGGGGCCAAGCGTCGCAAGTCGAGCCGGGAGTCGACTTTGGCCGGGCTCTTCGGACAGGTGGATGCGATCGACGGCGCGACCGTGCTCAATCTCGATGACGAGATCGCAACCGGGGGCACGAACATCGACAGCGCCGCCGATCTCAAGGGGCGTTTCGGGGCGGCCCGTGTCTGGGCCGTTGTGACCCACGGCGTGCTGTGCGGGCCTGCCGCTGATCGCTTTGGCGAGCCGTCCTGTCCCGTGGACCGCGTCTTCATCAGCGATACGATCCCGGTGAGTACTCGCCCGGAGCTCACGCCGTTGATCGAATCGGGCCGGTTGGACGTGACATCTTGGGCTCCGGACCTCGGCTGGATTCTTTACCACCACCACTGGAATCTCTCAATCCGCGAGCTGCGTTGATGGAGTGGCGAGCGCCATGAAGTCAGCCGTGAAAGCAGTCGTACGCGAGCCGCTGTTCCACTTCCTTCTCCTGGCCGCCGCGCTCTTTGTCGTTGGCTCGCTGTTCACGCGCTCCGACGACGTCATCGAGGTGAGTCGGGAGGAGATCGAGTGGCGAATACTCCAGGTCGAGGCCGGTCGAGGAACGCGCCTGACAGATGACGAGCGGCGACTGGTGGAGCAGCAGTACATCGATGAGCGCGTGCTAGTGCGCGAGGCCCAGGCCATGGGATTGTCGGCGGATGAGCGCATCGACGACATCCTCGTGCAGAAGATGCTGCACGTCTTGAGCGGCGACGTCATTCAGCCCAGCGCAGAGGAGCTCGAGGCGTACTACACGGCCAAGCTGGAGTGGTACGTGAGATCACCGGCGGTTACGGTCGATGAACTCGTGGTGGCGGAAGGAGCGCCGCCTCCCCCCACGCTCCGGGAAGGCGTGGAGCCAGAGCAGCTTCCCGAGGACTCCATGGTTGGGCATCGGGTGATGCCGAGGCTCGACCTCAACGATCTCGTATTGCTGTTTGGAGCGGAGGGCGCCGACCTGATTTTCAACGCCGCGGAAGGCGCATGGGTGGCTGGGTACCAGAGCGTACGAGGGGAGCATTGGTTCCGGATCAAACAGCGCTTCGCATCTGAGACGCCGTCGCTCGAGCAGATACGGGACGTAGTGCGGAACGACTGGATTGCCGAGAACGAGGACGAGCGCCTCGCGAGTGCCGTCTCGGAGCTGCGGGCCCGCTACACCGTGGTCGTCGAAGCCAATCGGGATCAGCCGTGAGGGCCGCGTGGGCTTGCGGCATCTTGGCGTGCGGTCTGACGGGGGCGTCGCCCGTGCTCGCACACGACGTAGATGTGACCTCGGTTGCGCGAGTCTTTCTGGACGAGATCGCGGAGGGCCGCTACTTGCTCTCCGTGGTCGACGCCAAGGTCCCGCGCATCACCGACCCGCGCGCGGTGCTGCCGGCGCGCTGCACACCCGTGGCCGCAGAAGACATCGGCATCCGCGTCCTGTCCGGATTCGTATTCGAGTGCGAAACGCCCCTCGAAGCGGGCGACGTGCTTACGCTTCCGTGGTCGTTGGCGGGCGTCGTCGTGCTCGCTCGTTGGGCGGACGGGTCTGCGGGGTCCGGCTATTTCCGAGGCGGTCGTGGCGTCGTCCCGGTGGCATTAGGCGACCTGCGCGCCAACGGAGCATCACTCTTCCGCGTGGCGGGGACCTACTTGAGGCTCGGGACCGAGCACATTCTGCTCGGCATCGACCATCTGCTCTTCGTGCTCGGGCTCATGCTGCTCGTGCGCGGGTTCGTCCCGCTGGTCAAGACGATCACCGCGTTCACTCTGGCCCACAGCGTCACGCTCGCCGCGTCCGCGCTCGGCTACATCCCGATTCACCGCGCCCCCATCGAGGCCGCCATCGCGCTCTCCATCGTGTTGCTCGCTCGTGAGATCGTCGTGGCGGGTCGCGGGCCCGCGCATCTGACCCACCGCAAGCCGTGGCTGGTGGCGTTCGTATTCGGACTGCTGCACGGGTTGGGCTTCGCGGGGGCGCTGGGTGACATCGGCTTGCCGGAGAGCGCGATACCGTCGGCGTTGCTGTTCTTCAATCTGGGCGTCGAGGCCGGGCAGTTGGCCTTCGTGCTGGTGCTGCTGCTCGTGCACCGTCTTCTGCTGGCGACCAAGCGCTTGCAGCTACCGAAGCTCGATCCCTTCCTGGGATACGCGTTGGGCGCGCTGGCCACGATGTGGTTCTTCGATCGCCTGCCCTCGATTTGGGGAGCGTAGGCTCGGGACTCCGACACCAATGACCCACACCGCGCCGCCGCGACGTACCGGATACGGCTTCTATGCCGCCGCGTCCATCGTGGTCGCGAACATGATCGGGACGGGCGTCTTCACGAGCCTCGGATTCCAACTCGTGGACCTCCAGTCGACGTTTCCGCTGCTCATGCTCTGGGTCTTGGGTGGCATTGCCGCCTTCTGCGGGGCCATCACCTACGCCGAGCTCGGCGCTGCCATGCCGCGGTCCGGCGGCGAGTACACCTTCCTGGGCCGCATCTATCATCCGGGGGCAGGCTTCGTATCGGGCTGGATCTCGGCGACGATCGGCTTTGCCGCGCCGACCGCACTGGCCGCGATCACGTTCGGGGCCTACCTGTCGGCGGTCTTCCCCGGGCTCCCGGAGACTGCTCTCGCGGTCGTCCTAGTCGTTGCGCTCTCGGGCATCCACTCGACCACGCACAGGAATTCGGGCGCGCTGCAGTCGAGCTTCACCAGCGTCAAAGTCGTCCTCATCCTCGCGTTCTGCGCTGCCGCGCTCTTCATGACGCCCGATCCGCAACCGGTCGCGCTCGTGCCGGCTTCCGGCGACGCGGGTCTGGTGTTCGGCGGCGGCTTCGCGGTATCGCTCATATATGTCTCGTACGCCTACACCGGTTGGAACGCCGTGACGTACCTGACCAGCGAGCTGGATGACGTACCGCGTCAGTTGCCGTGGATCCTGGGGGGTGGCACGGCACTCGTGCTAGTGCTCTATGTCGGTCTCAACTACGCGTTTCTCCGAGCGGCACCGATGTCCGAGATGGTCGGGCAGGTCGAGGTCGGCTACATCGCGGCGACTCATATCTTCGGCCCGCTGGGAGCCGACATCATGGGCGTGGCCCTCGCGCTCCTGCTCGTCTCGACGGTGAGCGCCATGGTCGTCGCCGGGCCTCGTGTCCTCCACGTGATCGGGGAGGACTATCGGCCGTTCCGCTGGCTATCGAAGACGAACGAAGACGGTATTCCCACCACCGCGATCTTCACGCAAGCTGCGATCGCGATCGTCTTCATCGTAACCGCTTCGTTCGAGTCGATCCTTGTCTTTTCCGGCTTCGTGCTGGGCCTCAACAGCTTGTTGACCGTTGCGGGCGTCTTCGTGCTTCGGATTAAAGAGCCCGACCTACCCCGGCCCTACCGCACATGGGCGTACCCCATCACACCCATCGTCTACCTGAGCCTCACCGTCTGGACGCTCACCTACCTGGCGCTCGACCGCCCCAGCGAGGCCGGGGTGGCTTTCGCACTCATCGCGGCCGGCACGGTAGTGTACCTGTGGACCCGCCTGGCGGTGCGTGGCGCGGAGTGAGTTACCGGCGAATTACGCCCACGCCGTCCTCAATCACGATCGTGGTGCCAAGCGGGGCCGACAGCTCACGGAGTCTCTCCAGGATGCGGCGGTCGGTCTCGGGAGAAGCCGTCTCGGGGATGCCGCGATGCGCCAATCGCTCGCTGTCGTAGCGTAGCTCGACCGGATACAGGCGGACCTCGACGAGGCGGTCGCCACTAAACTCGCTCACGGCGACGATGCTCTCGTACTTCGCGGGGAAGGGGCAGCCGGGGCATTCGTCCCGAGTGGGATCGCCACGACCGGCGAGTCTGCCGATGTCGCGCTGACGGATGAATTCACCGAGGCCGTAGAAGATGGGGCGGTTCTTGTAGATCTCGATGCCGCGCAGCACATGCACGCCGGTCCCCTGGAAGAGGTCGGCGCCATTGTCGATGGCTGCTTTCGCGAACACCGGCAGGTAGTCGGCGATGCTGGGGTTGGTATCCAGATGCTCCTGTTCCGGGATACCGGCCCCTCGGTACCCGCCCCTGGAGCCGACGAAGGTGCGGCCGTCGATGATCTGAGTCTCCAGATTGCCGGTCGCGACGTCCACGCTCTGCAGCAGGCTCGCGACTTCGGCGAAGGCCGGATTGGACATCATGTGCTCGAGGGAATGCGCGATGATCACGTCTCCGACGACTGCGATGGTGAAGCCGTCGCCTACCGAACTCGACAGCTCGGCCGGTCGATCGGATTGCGCGCTGAGCGTCCCTGGTGTGGCGACTGCTGAGCAAAGGACCAGCGCTGCCAAAATTCGCGCGCTCTCGTGCCTCATGTCTTCTGACTCCTGGCCATCGACGCCCCGCTTGTGTTCCCCTCGAATCTCAGTCCCGCGGTTGCGGCTGCCGCAGGGCCATCACCATGCCCGGTAGCTCGGGCGCGTGCCAGCCTCGCTAGCCCCCAAAAGGAGGCGCGCCTAGCTTGGTCCGGCTGTTCGGACTCGCTTCTCAGGAGTGCCCGATGTTACGAGCCACACGCTGCAACCTCGCGCTCGTTGCCTCCCTGCTCGTTGCACTAGCGGGATGCGCTGACTCGTCTCCCGAAGCCCCCGGCAGGTTGATTGTCGACGATGTCGCGATGGCCGACGAGACGAGTGGAGAGAACTGGCTCGCATTCGGTCGCACGTCGAGTGAATTGCGGTTTAGTCCGCTCACGCAGATCAACGATGCGAACGTAGCGGAGCTGTCGCCGGACTGGGTGCTCGAGTTGCCCGAGGATCGCGGGCTCGCCTCCACTCCGCTCGTGGTCGAGGGAGTCATGTACTTCATCGGAAGCATGAACAGGGTCCGGGCGGTCGATGCCACGTCGGGGGCGCTCATTTGGGAATACGACCCGCAGGTGCGCGACTACGTCGAGCGGCTCCGAGTGGGGTGGGACCACAGCCGCGGAATCGCCTACTGGAACGACAAGGTCTATGTCGCGACGTGGGACGGGCGCCTGAACGCAGTGGACGCTGCGACCGGCCGGGAGCTCTGGAGCGTGCACACCATCGAGCCCGGCCTGGCCATGTACATCACTGGCGCGCCGAAGGTCTTCAAAGGCAAGGTGCTCATCGGCAACGGTGGAACCGAGAACGGTCCCAACCGGGGCTACGTAACGGCCTATGACGCCGAGACCGGCGAGCAGGCTTGGCGCTTCTGGATCGTGCCGGGCAACCCGGCGGACGGCTTCGAGAACGACGCGATGGCGATGGCCGCGGAGACGTGGACCGGAGAGTGGTGGCGCCACGGTGGCGGCGGCAACGCCTGGCATGGCTTCACCTATGACGCCGAACTCGATCAGCTCTACATCGGCACCGGCAACGGCTCGCCCTGGAACCGGAAGATCCGAAGCCCTGATGGAGGTGACAATCTCTTCCTGTGCTCGATCGTCGCACTCGATCCGGACACGGGAGAGTATATCTGGCACTATCAGACCGTGCCCGGTGACACCTGGGATTACAACTCGAACATGGACATCGTTCTCACCGACCTCGAGATCGACGGCCGCGAGCGCCAGGTCATGCTGCATGCGCCCAAGAACGGGTTCTTCTACGTCATCGACCGCGCGACGGGGGAGGTTCTCTCCGCGGAGAAGTTCGTCGAGACGACATGGGCGAGCAGCATCGATCTGGAGACCGGTCGTCCCGTCGAGGTGCCGGGCTCCAGGTATGAAGACGGTATCGCGATGGTCACACCCAGCCCGCTGGGGGGGCACAACTGGCACGCCATGTCGTTCAACCCGGAGGCGGGGCTCGCCTTCTATCCGGCGATCCACCTCAACCGTAGCTGGGACGATTCTGGCATCGACCTCGAGACCTTTCAGGCGGAGCAATGGACCGGTGGCACGGGGGTGGGCGGCGGTCTGGGCGGTGCTTCACCGCGCGAGGACGGTCTCTTGAGCTCACTGCAAGCGTGGGATCCGGTGCGCAAAGAGATTGCTTGGGAGGTGCCATTGCCGGGCCTGTACAATCCGGGCACGGTGACCACGGCCGGCAACCTCGTCTTCCAGGGCCGCATCGACGGGTCCTTTGTCGCGTACCGTGCCGACACGGGCGAGGAGTTGTGGACCACAGACCTCGGGTTGGGCATCACCGCTCCGCCGATCACCTATTCGGTCGACGGGCGTCAGTATGTGGCGCTGTTGGTGGGCTGGGGCGGCGTCATGGCCGGTTTGGGCGGGGCTTTGCAGGCCAGCTATGGGTGGTCCTACGGCGTGCATACTCGCATGCTGGTGGCGTTTTCGCTCGAGGGTGGAGCGTCCTTGCCGGTGCAACCAGACCCGGTGGTACCGGTGCCGATCGAAGACGACTTCGAAGTCGATGCCGAGATGGCGACGGCGGGTGCGGCGTTCTTCGGGCAGCGCTGCAACTTGTGCCATGGGCCCGGGTCGGTCTCCGGAGGCTTGGCACCTGACCTGCGCGCGTCGCGCATCATTTCTTCGCTGGAGCGTTTCGCCAGTGTCGTGCGTGACGGGAGACGGGCGGACGATGGCATGCCCGCATACAGGGACATCACGTTCGACGAGCTCGTCTCACTTCAGCACTACATCCGAGATCGAGCGGAGGCAGGGCTGGCAGCGGGGGGTGGTGGGGGCTAGGCGATAGGCGGCCCGGCGCCGACGGTGCGACCCTTGAGCGCCTCAGAAATCCGGAACCGGAGATCCTCGAGGTGGGCCTTCTGCATGTCCACCGTGCGCGGTATCACCGCCTCGATCATGTCGTCCAGCTCACTCAGGTGCGCGCGAACCGCGGGGTGGATGTCGGAGAGCTCGGGATCCAGTTGAGGGCCACCCCCACGACCACCGGGGAAGCCACCACGCCCGCCCCCACCCTCCTGAGGCGGATCCGGGTTGATCTTGTTACTCATGAGTTCGACGTAGCGCCGCTGAAGCGACCGCCGGAAGACGTCGATCTCGGAGGCATCGGCGAGCTCGGTGAATACGCCGTCCCTCACGTCCTCGAAAAGCTCCAGGATGGTGTAGGCGTTCGCAGCGCCGAGCACATGCGCGTACTCGCTCATCCGGATTAGACGGTTGTTCTGGATCGCTTGACGCAGGACCGAGGCCTGAGCGGCGGTAACCCGCTCGATTGAGCCGACGGGCTCGATACGGCGCACAATGCTGTCCACGAGCAGGAAGTCCGGCGTTTGGAATGCCATCTCGTTCAGGAACTCGATGGCCTCCTTCTGGCGCGCGCGACTCACGGGCGTGAACCGCGCACCCGGCTGACTACCGTACCGCTCCTGCGTATCCGCACCACCGATGAGCCGAGCCACATGGGTCAACTCGGTCCGCCACTGTCCGACCATACGGCCGTAGAGCGTCTCCAGGTCGTCGTACCCCTCGGTCGGCTTCACCGTCGCGTCGATGAGGTAGGCCATCGAGCGCTCGAGATTGGCGATGCCCCACCGCGTCGCTAGCACGGGGTTTGCGTCGCCGACGGCCTCCGTCTGGTCCGCGGGGTCACTGCCCGCGTCATCGGAGGTCGTGAATCTCAGCCACGGTGCATCGTCCTGCTCGCGGGCCCATTCGTCGAGGATCGCCCGTTCCGCTTCGGGCGAGTCGGCGTCCAGCTCCGCATAGCCCCATCGCGTGGCCCACTCGTCGTACGGTCCGATCTTGGGGATCAATAGTTCCACCGGAATGTTATCCTCGGGCTGAACGAGGTAGTTGAAGCGCGCGTAGTCCATGAGTGTGGGCGTATGGCCCCACTCTCGCAGGAAGCTCTCACTGCGCAACGAGTCCGTCGGATACATCGCACTCGCCTTCATATTGTGCTGAAAGCCGAGCGTGTGCCCAACCTCATGCGCAACGACGAAGCGTAGCAACTCACCCATCAGGTCGTCGTCGAACGGGAAGACCCGAGCGCGCGGATCGACGGCGGCCGTCTGGGTGAAATACCAAGTGAGCTGCAGACGCTGGACGTTCTGATAGAACTGAATGTGGGCACTCAAGATCTCGCCGGACCGCGGATCGTGAACGTGCGGTCCCGAAGCATTCTCGGTCGTCGAAGGCAGCCAGCGGATGACGGAATAGCGGGCATCCTCCGGCGACCAGTCGGGATCGTCGGGCGCGTCCAATCCCAGAATCGCGTTGCTGAAGCCAGCCGCCTCGAAGGCCTCCTGCCAATCCTCGATGCCGGCCTTGAAGTACGGAACCCACTGCTCGGGCGTCGCCGGATCGATGTAGTATATGATGGGCTTGATCGGGTCGGACATCGCCGCGTTCGGGTTCTTCTTCTCGAGCCGGTATCGCGTGATGTAGCACGTCTGCTTCACCTGGTTATTCTCGTCCGTGAAGTCAGTGAAGCGCGCGGAAAAGTATCCGACGCGGTCGTCACAGAGACGGCCCTGCATCGGCACGTCCGGCAGATGATGGAAGGACCAACTCACGACCACGGTGTTCGAGGGGTTGTTGTTTCCGCCTCGCCCACGGCCTCTGGCCGGCGTCGGCGCCCCGCCACGGCCACCCCGACCGTTGGCCGCGCTGTTACGGAAGGTGAGTGTCGAATACACGTTCACGTTGTCGGGGTATGGTACTGCCCGATCAATCCAGGTGCGGTCGCCGTCGATGCTGCCAGGTACGCGCTCGCGAAGACCGAGCTCCGGCGGCGGGTCAGTGAATGTCTCGGTTACGTCGATGACCATCGATTCGTCGTCGCCATAGGCCTCCACGTCGAAGACCGCCACGATCGGCGCCACGTTAGCACGGTCGACCGCATCAGCCTCCGCCGACGAGCCATCCGCGACCGCGTCGTAGGAGATGGCGCGCAGCAGCACGCGATCACCCTTCTTCTCCCAGCGATATACGTCGTTGGCGATCGACTGCCCGCCATAGCCGATGCCAAGAGCGGTCTCCGCGATCTCGATGACCAGGAGCTGGTCCTGGCCGAGCATCTCTGCAGGGATCTCGAAGAGGAGCTTGTCGCCGATCTTGTGCGTGGTGAACATGCCCGTGCGCGTCTCGGCCTCGTCGGTCACCACCTCTTCGTAAGGGCGTGGTCCGGACGACTCCTCCTGATCGTCACCGTCACCGTCACCGCCACCACCGCGTCCGCGTCCTGGAAACTGTTGCGGCGCTGTAAGCGTCGCCGACTCGGGCGGCGGAGCCAGCGCGGTGGCCGGGGCGGCGCCGCAGGCTAGGATAGCGAGCGTGGTCGCGGACGTCAGGAACCTCATATCGATCTCACGGAACGGGCGAGAATGGGCGAGTCGGCTCAGATAGTGAGCGGGCTTCGGAAGTGCGTCAATCGTAGGCCACGCCTCGCGCCGGGCGAAAGCGTGGTGCCAACACGCATGCTTTCCTTCGCGTGAGAGTGTCTACGACCGCCCAGGAGCTCAGTCCCCGCCTACGGAATCACCCCCTGCGTAGTCAGCGCGATCCGGTACAGCCCCGTGCGCGCCGTCATGTAGAGCGTCCTTCCGTCGTCGCCCCACGCGACGTTGGCGGGAACTTCATCGGGTTGGATCGTGCCCAGATGCTTTCCGGTGGGGTCGAAGATCCATACGCCGCCTGGACCGGTCGCAAAGATGTTGCCGGCCACGTCGACCTTCATCCCATCAGCGGCGCCCTCAGAGGTTTCCGAGTTCACGTCGAAGAAAACTCGGCCGTTGGCGAGCGTGCCGTCTTCCTGCACCTCGTACGCCATCCACACCTTGTTCGAGGCGTCGGAGTTGGCGACGTAGAGCGTGTTCTCGTCCGGAGAAAACACGATGCCGTTGGGGCGGGTCTGGTTTCGCTCGAGCAGCTCGAGGTCTCCGTCTGGGCTGAGACGGTAGATGCCGTTGAAGTCGAGCTCCCGCGCAGGATCGTCCTCGAGTCCTGCGAGCCCGTAAGGCGGGTCGGTGAAATACAGCCAGCCATCCGACCGGATCGCGGAATCGTTGGGACTGTTGAGCCGCCTACCCTGATAGTTGTCCACGAGCACCGTGATGCTGCCGTCCGCCTCGATCCGGGACACACGACGATTCCCGTGCTCGAGCAGGATCAGGCGCCCTTCGGAATCGATGTTGAGGCCGTTGGAGCCGACAGATCTGCCCGCCGGGTCACCTTCGAACACCGGGTCCATGAATGTGGTCAGGCCCTCGGATGCCTCCCATTTGTGGATTCGATTGCTGCGGAGGTCGCTGAACAGGAGGTAGGAGCCGTCACTGATCCATACCGGTCCTTCGGTGAACGCGAAGCCGTCGCTCAGCTTCTCGATTTGGTAGTCGGCAGGCACGAGTGCATCCAATGCAGGGTCCACTCTTAGGACTGTTCCGGCCCCGGGGTCAGCGGACATGGCGTCGTCCGTTTGCTCGGGTTGCGGGTCTCCACAGCCGAGGCTGGCAAGGACGAGTGCGGTGATGCAGAAAGCGGCGATGTTTCTCATCATGAGGCTCCAGGGCTGACGCGGGGCTCCAACGTAGCCCGCGGCCGCACCGGCTGAAACAATGCGTAACGGGACGCTGGCCTCTGCTAACTCCGATGCTCAGACAGCCGAGTGCCCTCAGGCACGTCCGTGGGGCCCTCGAACTCGATTCGGTATCCATCCGGATCGTGCAGCCTCGTGACCCAGAGACTGTTCCCGACGAACGGCTCGTTCGGCTCGAGTCCCGCCATGTGAGCTTGGTCGTACATGGCCAGGGCGTCTCGACACATGAAGCAGATGCTGACGCCACCGCCCACTGTGACCGATGAATCGTACAGCTCGCTTCGGGTTTCCTGGAGCATGAGCGCTGCACCGCCTAGTTCCAGGCAACACCACCTCAGCACGCCCTCGTCGATCCACTTGTCCCGCATGGTGAACCCGAGCCCCTCCATATAGAAGGCAAGCGAGTCGGCCATGTTGCGGATCGCAAAGAACGGCACCGCCTGCTGCACGTTCTGCTTCAGCTCTGGAGTCATCTCACGGAGACGTGTGGTTGCCAGGAACGCTGGTTCTGCACCAACTAGTGGCTGTGCTTGTGCCTCGCGTCGTGCTCGGCATGCGCCTTCTCTATCTCGTCCTTGCCACCATACTTTCGTGCCAGAGAGATATTGCGACGCCGACTGCTGTCCGAGCTGGACGAGGAGAGGGACACCAGCTTTTCGACGTCAGTGGCCTCGCAGGCAGGACAGGCGGCCGTCGTCGCGCCTAGCACGAGCAGCTCGAATGGGTGGTCGCACTCGCGGCATTCGTATTCGTAGATCGGCATCGTTGCGCCTACTTGGCCAAGTCGCTGAATCCTTCCTCGCATCCTAACATGTGCGACTCCCGGTGTCTCACATCAGCCGCCAGAACGACTTGGAACCCCAAATGCCGAACGCGCAGCCCGCGGACCCGCCGCGTCTCACGCCCGTCCAGAAATTTGGCGAAGCCATAGCCGACCGGGTGGAACGGTGGATGCCGAGCCCGTTCCTGTTCGCGATCATCCTTACGTATGTCGCCGGGCTCACCGCGTTTCTGTCCGAAGGGTCCGGGTTGCGAGAGGTCGCCTCAGCGTGGTATGGCGGCTTCTGGTCGCTGCTCCAGTTCGGGATGCAGATGGTGCTCATACTCGTGACCGCATCCGTGGTGGCGTATCACCCGCGCGTGAAGGGAATGATCACCCGCCTAGTTGGGCTGCCTCGGAACGGCCCGCAGGCCGTTCTCCTGGTCGCGATCGGATCGATATTGGCGTCGTGGATCTCTTGGGGGCTGGGACTGATCTTCGGCGCGATCCTGGCACGGGAGATGGGCAAACAGGCCCAGAACCGGCGGATGGCGGTGCACTACCCGCTCCTGGCGGTGGCCGGCTACATCGGGCTCGGCCTTACGTGGGGATGGGGCATGTCCAGTTCGCCGGGGCTGCTGCAGGCCATCGACGGCAACGTCCTGATGGAGCTCGGCTTCATCGACCGCGTCGTGCCCGCGACCGAGTGGGTCTTTCACTCCTATCCACTGATGCTCACGGCTTTGGCGTTGGTGTACGTGTGCATCACTCTCTTCTTGCTTTGTCCGCCCGCCGAGAGCTGTAGGGGCATCGAGTACTACGTCGACCTCGAAGACGATGCGACTGCCGAGCCGGAGGCCAACGACTCTTCGGCATCGGAGTCGGATCCCCGAGGCCAGGGCAACGCCAAACCATCGATTGCCGACAGGCTCGACAACAGCAAGATCCTTGGTGGCGTGCTCGCGCTGACCGGCGTAGTGCTGTCAGCCAACGTCTTTCTGACCGAAGGCCTGGGGGCGCTCGACCTCAACGTCTTCAACTTCGCCTTCCTCATGATCGGGCTTCTGCTGTACATGAGCCCGTCCAAGTACCAGAAGGACTTCTACCAGGCCGTGTCAGGCACCGCGGGTGTGATTCTGCTGTTCCCTTTCTATGCCGGAATCATCGGTATCATGACCGGAACCGGGCTGGTCGACACCATGACCGAGGCGCTGCTGTCGATCGCAACGGAAGACACGTTTGCGGTGACCGCATGGATCACGGGTGGCGTACTCAATGTCTTCGTGCCCTCAGCGGGCGGCGAGTGGGCCATCATCGGCGGGCCCATGCTCGCCGCCGGGGCGGACCTGGGCATTCCGCCGGGTCAGACCATCGTGGCCTACGCGGCGGGCGACGCGCACACGAACCTGCTCAACCCGTTTTGGGCGATTCCGCTGCTGGCCATCACGGGACTGCGTGCGAGGGACATGTTCGGCTACGCGATCACGATGATGCTCCTGCTGATCCCGTTTCTGGCGGCTGTGTTCTACTTCCTGCCGTATTGAGTCAGGACGCAGCAGTAGCGCTGCGGTACCGGATGCCGTGCCCCGCTCAGAGTGCGGAATAGGCTTTCCGGTCGGGCTCACCCTCCCATTCGCGGAACGCCTGGAAAGGGTCCTTGGTCCAATCCGTCGGAGCCTTCGTCATTGCGACGCGGCCGCCGTCGAGGATCTCATACACTATCTCGTCGCCCACCCCGAGACCTAGGGCGGAGCGAACTGCCATCGGTATGGTTCGGGACCTGCTTGTGAGCCTGCTAATGATCATGTGTGGTCTCCGCGCCTTCTAACGCACGACCTCCCGGATCACCCCGTCCTGCTTGTTCAGCACGAAAACCCGGCCACCAGGCCCCGTGCCGAAGTGCAGATCGGAGCGTGTGGCCACATCCCGCCCTTGCTCGGCGTTCTTCGCCTGAATGAGCTGGAGCAGGGTCTTGGGCTCGCCCTCGTCTCTAAAGAGCACCCGGCCCATCGTGTTCTGCCCACCGGACGGCAGGTTGTCTGCGTCGATGTGGAAGATCTCGCCGCTGGGGAAGTCACCGAAGACGACCCGGTCCTGCAACTGGGGAATCGTGCCCTCGCGGGGGACTACGACGCCGGTCACCGCGGACTGGCGCTGTAGAAGAGGATCGAGCTGTCCGTACTCGGCCACCGGATACGTGATCCAGGGCTCACCCTGCGGGTTGGCCAGGTCGACTTCGGAGCGGCTGATGAAGCGGTAGCTGCCCTCCCACGTGTTCCAACCGAGGTCCGCTCCGGAGGTAGCGAGGCTGAGCTTCTCTATGATGTTCTGGCCGATGTCCGCTACGAAGAAGTTGCCGTTCTGCGGATCCCAGCCGAACTGCTGGGGGTTGCGCAGGCCCGACGCATAGATCTCGCCCAGGGTGCGGTCATTCCCGTCCCCGGCGTATGGGTTATCGGCGGGCACTCCGTAACGGCCGTTCGCGCTGTTCGAACCGAGCGGTTGGATGCGAAAGATCTTGCCGAACGCGGAACCGAGGTTCTGCGCGAGATCCAAGGGATCACCTCCGCTGCCGCCGTCCGCGATGCCGACGTACAGCATCCCGAAGTCCAGATCTCCCGGCGAGGACCGCGGGTTGAACGCGATCCGACCTCCGTTGTGATTGCCGAAGGGCTGTTCCAGGCGAAGCACATGTCGCGGTGGGCCTCCGTCGTAGGTCGCTGCTTCAGGGTCGAGCGCGGTCCACTCGAGCAGTACGGTGTCGTGCGCGTCCTGGCCCCCGCCGGGCGTGAAGTCCGGTGTTGGGCTCGTGTCCTCGGTGTCGGTCCACGTGTAGAGCCTCCCGTATCCGGCGGTGCCGGGCTCGTTGAACTGCGGATGAAGCGCGAAGCTCTGCATTCCACGCTCTCTGCCTGACGACTCGACGGGTACGTCCCACTCGGGTGCGTTCACGTCGAGGTAGAGCGCTACGCGACCGTCGTAGCTGACGGTGTAGAGCGGTCCCCGCATGTCGTTCGCGAACAGGCGGCCACTGCCGGGCTCATCGATGAGCAGCATGGGCCGAGCTGGACGCCCGTCCATGTCCGGGAGGGTCGCGAATTCCTGGAACCCGACGACGATCACCCCGGCGGTTGCCGCGATCGGCGCCGGGAAGGGGTCGTTGGCGGTTTGCGCGAACGCGGGGGTGGCGATCAGCAGGGCCACAGCGGCGAGGCGATACGTGGACATGCGGCTGGACTCCTATGTGTGGCCGAACCCGAAGATGGACAGATATCACCGTTGGCCCTCTTCCGCACCGCCACCTACTTTTGCCGCTCCTCCGCACCATCGTTCTCGATTCGAACGAGGCCTGGCCATGAGCTCGACGCCGCAGCTGTCCGCCGCCCCATCCACGTCCGTCCGTGACGTCATGCACCGCATGCTTTCGCTCGGTGCCTGCTTGGCGGTCGTGCTCATAGCGTCGTCTTGTACGCTGGGCGACCGCATGGGGACTTCGAGCGTGGTAGGCGCGGCCGAGGACGATGCCGTCATCAGCGGCGTGGTGCAGGGACGTGACGGTCCCGAGGCCGGCGTCTGGGTGATTGCCGAGACCGACGATCTCGAGACCGGCTTCACCAAGATTGTGGTGAGTGACGACGATGGGCGCTTCGTTCTGCCTGAGCTCCCGGACGCGAGCTACGAAGTGTGGGTCCGGGGCTACGGCCTGGCCGACTCCGAGCCACTCGCCGCCGCGCCCGGCGACGACCTGGTTCTGGCGGCGCATTATCCGGAGACGCCGCAGGAGGAAGCGAGCGTATATCCGGCCAGCTATTGGTACTCGCTCATGGAAGTCCCGTCCGAGAGTGATTTTCCGGGCACGGGCCCGTCGGGCAACGGCATCAGCACCAATATCCGCTCACAAGCTGCCTGGATCGACAATTTGAAGCAGGGCTGTCAGCTCTGTCATCAGCTCGGCAACCAGATCACGCGCGAGACCAGCCATATCGATGGCAGCTTCGCTTCCAGCGAGGAGGTGTGGAGTCATCGGCTGAACTTTGGCCAGCGAGGCCCGCGCATGAGCATGCAGGTCGCCGGGATGGGTATGGAGCGCGCCGTGCCGCAGTTTGCCGACTGGACCGACCGCATCATGGCAGGCGAAGTGCCGCCGCAGCCACCGCGGCCCCATGGTGAGGAGCGGAACGTGGTGCTCACGCTTTGGGATTGGGGTGATGGCACGTCCTACGTGCACGACGAGGTAGCCTCAGACAAGCGCGACCCTTCCGTGAACGCCGGTGGCGCCGTGTATGGCGTGTCGATGTCGGACGACCAGCTGCTGATCGTGAACCCTGGCAAGAACAAGGCTCGCGACCTGCGCGTGCCCGTTTGGGACCCCGAGACCGAGTCCTACTTTTCTACCGCGCCCGGCTTCCAGCCCTCGGCGTTCTGGGGCGAGGAGGTCATCCTGAACGGTCCGGCCAACGTCCATAATCCGATGATGGATCAGGAGGGCCGCGTGTGGCTCACGTCCCGGATCCGCAATTCTCCGAACAACCCCGAGTGGTGCCGCGAGGGTTCGTCCAACAAGTACGCCCAGTACGCGCCCATCAATTTCAGCGGCCGTCAGGCGTCGGTCTTCCACCCGGATACGGAAGAGTTTACGCTCATCGATACGTGTTTCGGGACCCACCATCTGCAGTTAGGTGAGGACTCGGAGAATACGATGTACTTCAGCGGGGACAGTCGCGTCATCGGCTGGGTGAGCAGCAGCGTTCTCTGGGACGGCCCGGCGGGTGCGCTGGTGGATCGCGTCAGAGACCAGGCGCCGGCGCGCCTCGCGGCGCGTGCCGAGGCAGCTCAAGGCTGGTGCCCCACGGTCATCGATAGTAATGGCGACGGACGCATTACGAAGCCTTGGAATTCAGGCCGCGGTGAGGCAGATCCGAACCTAGACACGCAGCTCACCGGGTTCGCATACGGGATCATCGTGAATCCGGTAGACAACTCCATCTGGATTGCGCGCACGGGCGGGGTGCCCGGCCGGATCTTCCGGCTGGAGTTGGGTGACAATCCGCCGCTGACCTGCAAAGCCGAGGTCTACGAGCCGCCCTTCGAGAATTCAGCCGTGCCCCCGGACCAGTGGGGATTCTCGCCGCGCGGCATCGACATCACCCGCGATGGCATCATCTGGACCGCTCTCTCCGGCAGCAGCCACCTGGCTAGCTTCGACCGCAGCAAGTGCAAGGTGCTGAACGGGCCGGAAGCCACCGGCCAGCACTGCCCCGAGGGCTGGACGCTCTACCCCGCTCCGGGACCCCAAATGAAGAATGCGGTTACCGCGGGGGGTGCCGACTTCCACTATTACAACTGGGTGGACCAGTTCAATACGCTGGGGCTGGGCGAAGACATTCCCATCGCAAACGGCTCCACATCCGATGCCCTGCTAGCGCTGGATCCCGACTCCGGCGAGTGGGTGCGCATGCGGGTGCCGTACCCGATGGGCTTCTACTCTCGCGGGCTGGATGGTCGCATCGACGATCCGGACGCCGGATGGAAGGGGCGTGGCGTTTGGGCCGACTTCGGTACGAATGCGCCGTGGCACATCGAGGGTGGGGCGGGAACGTCGAGCAAGATCGTCAAGTTCCAGATACGGCCGGGACCGCTGGCGTACTAGCAGGAGGGCGGCCCCGCAACTTGGATGCGGGGTCGCCACTTCGGCACGTTTAGGGCGCGGGACTGAGTCTACGGCAGCTTGTACGCCACCACGGCATCCGTAGCCACGATCACCACATACTGCGCCCCGTCCGCGCCCAGGTACGTCATGGGATCGGCGTTGCCTCTCCGCTCCAAGGTGACCACCCAGAGTTCCCGGCCGGTCTCGGCTTCAAGTGCGCGCAGACGGTTGTCGTCGGTCGATGCCACGAACAGCAAGCCCCCGGCCGTTACGATCGCAGCTGCACGCCCAGGCCGACCGGTGTTCTGCCGGTCCGCGGGTAGCCCTTCGGTGATGCCGACGGCGCGTTCCCACACGATGTCACCGGTCGAGCCGTCGATGGCGGTCATGCGGCCCCAGGGCGGCTTCTGGCACGGCCAGCGTGCATCCCCCATGCGCACGTCGAAGCCCGAAGGTCGGGGGCCGTTCCGCCGGTAGGGCACGGCCGAGCCTTCGGGCGCCTCCTCCACCCAGGCGAAAGAACCCGCATCCTGGCTGAAGACGAAGACGTATCCGGAGTTGGGATCGAACGCGGGGCCACCCCAGTTGGGCCCGCCGACCAGTCCAGGGAACAGCAGAGTGGCCCTGGGCGACGCGCCTTCCTCGCGGTACACCCACGGCGAGAATGCGCCCTCGTTGTAGATCTCTCCCACGCTTGCCACCAGCTCGGCACACGCCGCGGCGTGTGCCGGTGACGTGTCCTCGGCGGTGACTATGTCGCTCGGCTCGTAACTGGTCCGCGCCAGCGCCTGAGGCTTCACTGGAAATGGCTGGGTCGGATAGGTCACCTCACCGGGAACATCACTCGCCGGCACCGCGCGCTCTTCAACGCCGAAGATCGGCTCACCTGTCTCGCGATCGAGGATGTAGATGTACCCGGACTTGGTGGTTACGCCGAGTGCGTCGACCGTGCTACCGGCCCGCGTGATGGGGAAGAGCACGGGGGGCGCAGGCGGGTCGTGATCCCACAGGTCGTGATGGATGGTCTGGAAGTGCCAGACATATTCACCACTCCGCACGTCGACTGCGACCAGCGAGTTCGCGAACAGGTTGGCGCCCGTGCGGTCTCCGCCGTATGCGAAAGGGATGGGCGAGGCGAGCGGCAGGTACACGTGTCCGCGCTGCTCGTCCACAGTCCAGTAGAATGGCCAGGCGTTGGCTCCGAGACGGCCCTGCCAGCTGTCACCCTCCCAGGTGTCGTGTCCAACGCTCCCCGGCTGCGGAACGGAGCTGAACTCCCAGAGCTTGGCGCCCGTGCGTGCGTCGAATGCGCGTGCGTTACCGATGCCCCCACTGGTCCCGCGCGGCGTATTCGCACCGACCACGACGATGTTCTCGTACACCAGCGGCACCGAGTTGTAGGGGATCACCATGTCGACCTCGCCGCCCTGGCCGAAGTCCGCCGCCAGCGCGCCGGTCGCTGCGTCGATCGCTACCAGCCGTGTCCCCGCCGTGAAGATGATGCGGGCGGGCGTGCCGTCCTCGCCGGCCCAGTACGCCACGCCGCGCCGCGAGGGCGCGCCGTCTTCGACCGCGTGCTGCCAGATCTCTGCACCTGTCGTTGGATCCAGCGCGACCACGCGGTCCACGGCAGACAGGTACATGACGTCGCCGACCACGATCGGCGTGACCTGCGAGTTCGGCTCTCGCTGGCGGGTCTGGCTCGAGCCGTCAGCGCCGGTCGGCGGAGCACTGCGCAGGGAGTAGGTCCAGGCGCCGGCCAGCTCCGCGACATTCCCCGTCGTGATTTGCGTCAGTGGCGAATACCCGGTTCCAGCCAGGTTGCCTCGATACATCGGCCAGTCGACGGCCATCGGTGCTTCGACTTCTTGCGGGGCGCATGCCGACTCGACGACAACTGATGCGAGCAATGCGACGCTTGTGATCATCAGACGGGTAGAGCGCATGACTTCTCCTTCGGTCACCTCGGGGTGCGGGCCGAGCGCACAAAGTGGGGTCGCCGCGGAGACGCAGGCAATTGCCACCAACTGATGAGCGTAGCAATGTGGGCGAGGGAGGACGCGTCTTATGGATAGCAAGCTCGATCGCCGTCAGTTGCTGAAGGTAGCCGGCGTCGCCGTATTGGGGGCGAGCCTGGGCAGTTGTGCGCGAGCCACCAGCCCCTCGAGGCACTTCGCCAAGGTCAACGTGTCCCCCGAGCGGGTGATCCGGACCACCGTCGGCTTGCGTCCGTTTCGCAGGTCCGGATTCCGCCTCGAGGTCGAGCGCTTCGACGAAACGACCGTTGTGCACAACTACGGCCACGGCTCGAACGGCGTCTCGATGTCGTGGGGCACGGCGCATCTGGCGATGGAAGAGGCGCTCAAGACTGGTGAGACCAGGGCCGCCGTCATTGGCTGCGGGGCCGTCGGCCTCGCTACGGCGCGACTCCTCCAGAGACATGGCCTGGACGTGACGATCTACGCCAAGGACGTGCCCCCGAGAACGACGTCCAACATGTCCGCGGCCTGGTTTTCGGCCGGGATCGGTGGCGACACCGACATGCGCACGCCGGCCTATCTCGCCCAACAACGCCGCGCGGCGCGCCTGGCTCATCGCTACTTCCAGGATCTCGTCAGCGACCACTACGGCGTTCGTTGGATCGAACGATACGCTTTGTCGGAGACGCTGCCGGCAGAACCGTCCAGTCCAGACCCACTAGGAGACCTGGCGCCGGAGAACGTGCAGCTAGGCCCGGGCGAGCATCCCTTCCCGCGAGCCTATGCCCGACGCTTCTGGACCATGCTCATCGAGCCATCGCGCTATCTGGATGCGGTGCTGCGCGATGTTCTGCTGGCGGGAGGTGACCTAGTCGTGCGCGACTTCGACAGCCTGCAAGCGCTGCTGGCTCTGCCCGAAGCACTGATCGTGAACTGCACCGGCTTGGGCTCCAAGGAGCTGTTCGGTGACGACGAACTCATACCCATCAAGGGTCAACTCACGGTCTTGTTGCCGCAGCCGGAGGTGGACTACCTCATAGGTGCCAGCGGTCTGTCCATGATTCCTCGACAGGACGGCATCCTTCTGGGTCAGACCTGGGAGCGCGGCGAATCGTCACTGGAGCCGAACGCGACAGAAGCGCAGCGCGTGATGGACGGTCTCACGCAATTCTTCGCAGATATGGAATGAGGGGGCTCTGAACAGCGCCGCAGACTTGAGGGTCATACTATTGTCGTGAAAATCCCGAAAGCCACATGAGGGAAACCATGCTGAACTCCATGCTCGAGCGTCGCTTCGTGACCGTGCTCGCACTGCTGCCATGCCTCCTGCTCAGCCTCGGTCTCGAGCGGGCAGAAGCACAACAAGCAGGAGGGCAGGCTGACCGGGTATCCAGGTCCGAGACTCCAAAGACTTTTGAATACGAGACACTGCGGTCTCCAGTCTCTGGCCTGCGTGGTGTAGTGGCCACGAGTCAGCCTCTCGCGTCGAACGCCGGTCTCGACATCCTCGCGGCGGGCGGGAACGCCATCGACGCAGCCGTCGCGACGGCGGCTGTGCTCACGGTGGTCGAACCGCACAGCACGAGCTTGGGCGGGGACGCGTTCATCATGGTCTACATCGCTGCCGAGAAGAAGCTGATCGGCCTCAACGCGAGTGGTCGCGCACCGTATGCCATGACGCTCGAGGCGCTCAACGAGAAGCTCGACAAGCACGACATGGACCGGATTCGCGGCATCTATTCCGTGACGGTTCCCGGCGCGGTGGATGGCTGGTTCGAGGTGCTGGAGAAGTACGGCACCATGAGCATGGCCGAGGTGCTACAGCCCGCGATCTACTATGCCGAGCACGGCTTTCCGGTATCACCGATCATCGCGAGTGAATGGCGGGGGCTCGAGAGAAGCACGGAACCGTCGACCAGAGCCACCTGGCTCATCGATGGTGAGCGGGCACCCCGAGCGGGGGATGTGTTCCGGAATCCCGACCTGGCCAACACGTTCAGACTGCTCGCAGCAGAGGGTCGGGACGCGTTCTACAAGGGCTCCCTTGCCGAGACGATGGTCGCCTACTCGAACGAGCACGACGGCTTCTTCACCATGAAGGACTTCGCGGATCATACCTCGACGTGGGTCGAACCCATATACGCCGACTACGAGAACTACCGCCTGTACGAGCTGCCGCCGAACGGCCAGGGCATCGCGGCGCTGGAAATGGTCAAGATCCTGGGCAACGTCGACATGGGTGCCCTGGGCCACAACTCCGCCGAGTACCTGCACCATTTCATCGAGGCCAAGAAGTTGGCCTACGCGGATATCGACAAGTGGAACGCGGACCCCGAGTTCAACGATCTGCCCATCCAGGAGATGATCTCCACCGAGTACGCGCGCAGTCAGTTCCAGCGCATCGATGCGACCAGAGCCATGGAGCGCCCGGAGTCCGGCCTCAATGGGGACGGCGACACGATCCTGCTCGAGGTCATGGACGCAGACCACAATGCTGTGTCGTTCATCTATAGTCTCTTTTCAAGCTTCGGCTCCGGTCTGGTGCCTCCCGGCACCGGCTACACGCTCCAGAACCGAGGTGGACTCTTCTCTCGCGAGCCGGGCCACGCCAACGTCGTCGAGCCGCACAAGCGCCCCTTCCACACCATCATCCCGGCCATGGCGTTCAAGGACGGCGAGTTCTTCATGACCTTCGGCGCGATGGGTGGCTCGGTGCAGCCGCAGCAGCACGTTCAGATCTTCCTGAACGTGGTCGAGTTCGGCATGAACATGCAGCAGGCGGTCGAGATCCCGCGCATCAATCACAACAGTGGCATGAGGGTCACGGTCGAGCCGGGGATCAGCGAAGATGTGTTGATGCAGTTAGAGGCATGGGGTCATGAGATCCGCCGCAGAACAACGCGAGGAGGCGTCGGCGGTGCCCAGGGAATCATGTTCAACGCCGAGACCGGTGTGATGACAGGTGGCTCGACGCCTCACAAGGACGGGATGGCGGTCGCGCGCTAGCGGTTGCGCGCTAGGCCTTCGCCCTATGACGCTCATCTCTCGCACCTTGTGGTGCGCGCTCTCCCTCGCCTTGCTGATCCCCGCCGAGGTGGCCGCTCAGCGCATACGGGACGTATCAGAAGACCTGATGCACGCGGTGATGCCGGGTGCGGACCGCTTCGTGGAGTGGGGCACGGATCCCACAGTAATGCAGGCGTTCAGCGCCGGTTCCGGAACGGAGAGCCTGGTCGGCTACGTCTTCCATACCGCCGACGTCCCCCCAGAGAGAAGCGGGTATAGCGCCCCCATCGGAATGCTGGTGGGTCTCGGCCTCGACGGGCGCCTGACCGGCATGCGCATTACGGACTACGTAGAGTCGATGCGTAGTAGTCGCGGCGACTTCCTGCGGCCCTACGGTTTTCAGGAGCAATACGCGGACAAGCACATCGGAGAGGCGTTCCGGCCCTTCCGGGACGTAGAAAGCATCTCGCGCGCGACAGTCAGCGTGCGGGCGATCTCGCTGGGCATGCGCAACGCGGCTCGCCGGGTGGCCGAGGCGTACTTCACGCGGGTGGCTAGAGCCCCCGGAGTCATCGAGGACGCGAACGCACTCTCGTGGTTGGAGCTACGCGAAACCGAGCTCGTGAAGGTGATGGTCGTGAACAGCCGCATCGGCATGGCGGAGATGTCGCTGGTGCACCTGTTCGACGATGCGTTCGGCGAGCGCCTCGTCGGCACGGACGCTTTGGCTAGCGCGTACCGCGCGCGCGAGTTCTTGGGGGGTGGGCATGTCTTCGCGTATGGCGTGGACGGCCCGCGGCTCCGGTACTTCAGGCGGGAAGGGTGGTCGGTCGTTCAAGACGGTGACACGATCCCGACTCCCGAAGGCCAGGTTCTTCCTTTTGGATTGGCCGCGGGCGGCGTCATGTACGACCAGGTACGGCTCACGGGCGCCATGATCCTGGACGCACGCATCGACATCACCAGGCCGTTCGAGATCCTGTTCGATCTGCGGCCGAACCTGGAGCTCTTCGCGGTCGAGTACCTCACGCTCGAGGCGCGTCGTGGAGCCGCGGCCGATGCGCTCGTGGCGGCAGCTCAGGCGGTCGAGGCTGACAGGGACCTGGAAGAGACAGTGCCGGGGACGGTCGAATCACCGAGCGACGCAGCGTCCAGCGTGCCAGCGGCCACCGTCGAGGGCAGTACCGCTTCCGTGACGACCTCAGCCGCGGAGGGACCGGGGGCAGCATCCTCGGCCGACGCGCTCGGCACGACCACCGCTTCGCTCGCCCCGGCCTCGAACCTCGGCGAGCTCGACCTCGTATATGTCGAGGACGAGACCATCCTCGCGCGTGCTCTCGAACGAACTCAAGTGAAGCGGCTGGGCGCGACAGCCGTGGTGCTGCTGCTCGCCACGCTCGCCTTCTTCATGAAAAAGCGATCGATGCGCGCAGTCTCCCTCGCCGTCACGCTCGTTTTCCTTGGCTGGATCGACGGGGGATTCCTGTCCGTCTCTCACATCACGAGCGGCATCTGGGCTGGACCTTCCGTGTACTTCGACGACCTGGCGCTCCTACTCATGGTCACCTTCACGGTGATTACGACGGTGCTCTTCGGTCGCATCTTCTGCGGCTTCCTATGCCCGTTCGGCGCCCTGCAGGACCTGCTCGAAAACGTCGTGCCCGCGCGCTTCCGCAAGAAGGTGCCGCAAGCTGTGCACGACCGCGCGCTGTGGGTGAAATACGCCCTGCTTGCCGGGATCCTGATCCCCGCCATCGCCGGCAGCCACGTCAGTCTGTACCAATACGTGGAGCCGTTCGGCACGGTCTTCTTCCCGAGCACCTCGGTCCTGTTGTGGGGCATCGCGCTGAGCTTTCTGGTCGCGTCCGCGATCGTGCCGCGCTTTTACTGCCGGTACGTGTGCCCGCTCGGTGCGGCGCTCGCGATCGGCTCGCTGATCTCGCTGAAACGCATCCGCCGCGTCGAACAGTGCGGGCACTGCAAGGTGTGCGAGCAGGGGTGCCCGACCGGCGCGATCCGCAGCGAGGTCGTGGACTTCAAGGAGTGCGTTCGGTGCAACGTCTGCGAGACCAAGCTGATCGAGAAGGCCGGCGTCTGCAGGCACGACATGGAGATCATACTCCCCCGGCTCGTGCAGCTCCGGGTATCGGACACCATGGCGGCATCCCGTGGCTGAGTTCACGCGCAGACAGGTGCTCCGGATCGGCGCGGTCGCTGGGGTCGGAACTGCGCTCGGCACCGGCCTGATAGCCGAGCTGCTGCGACGAGCGGCTCTCCATCGCGTAAGCCTCACACGCACGCGGCTCGGGACGCTCGTCACCGTGACCGTCGTGCATCCCGATGCGGCTGAGGCACGGGCGATGGTCGACGACGCCTTCGCGGAGATGACCCGGCTGGAGGCGATCTTGAGTCGTTACCGGTCCGACAGTCCACTCTCGATTCTGAATGCGGCGGGCAGTGTCGATGACGCGCCCGCGGAGCTGCTCGAGGTGATGTCTCAGGCGCTCGAGTACGCGCGCATGAGCGAGGGCGCATTCGACCCGACCGTCGCGCCGCTCTTGAGGCTCTACGCCTCGCGGGCCGCGCGCGGCGAAGGGCTGCCAGACCCCCTCGCCGTGAAGAACGCCCTCGGGGTGGTGGGGCACGAAGGCGTGCACATTGACGGCGTTGGCATCGAGCTCGGTCGCCCTGGCATGTCGGTCACGCTCGACGGGATCGCGAAGGGCTACGTCGTCGACCGCACCCTCGCCACGCTGGTGGCGGCGGGGGCCGATCGTGTGCTCGTTGACGCCGGAGGGGACATGGCGAGCGGCGGCGCGGGATCGCCGAATGAGCCTTGGACCGTCGCCGTGCAGGATCCCCGGGACGCGCGCGGCACCCTCGATTTCGTTCGTCTCGCGGGCGGCTGCATAGCCACCTCGGGGGACTATATGCAGTCGTTCACGGAGGACCGGAGCGCGCATCACATCATCGATCCCCGCACGGGCCACTCTCCCAGCCATACGGCATCAGTGTCGGTGGTTGCGCCCACAGCGATGGCCGCCGACGCACTGTCGACCGCGGTGATGGTGCTGGGACCTGACAAAGGCGTCCGCTTACTGGACGCGCTCGACGGGGTCGAGGGGTTGGTGGTGAGCAAGGCCGGCGAGGCGGTGCGCACCACGGGCTTCGCGTCACATCGGGGGGCGTGATGTCGTTCGCCTTCAATCCCATCAGGCCGCGTTCGCTCACGGCGCAACTCATTGCTCTGGTCGCGGCGTTGGCGATCCCATTGGTCGCGCTTCAGGTCTAGTGGGGGTACCGAGAGTCGCAGAGGGCAGTGGAAACAGCTGAGGCGGAGTCGCTCGCCATTGCCGAGGCGACAGCTTCGAGCCTCCGCCAGTTCCTTGCGCAGGCCGAGGCCGGGTTGACCAACGCCTCGGCGGGGTTAGGCATGGAGTTCGTTACGGGAACGCCGTGCGACAACTCGATGCAGACGCTCGCCAACATCATCCTCTTCGTTTCCAGTGCCACCACGGTAGACCGCGATGGCAGGTCGCTATGCTCCGCCGAGCCAATCCCGGAGGAGGCCTCGTCGGCGGACTGGGTATGGTTCCGACCCATGGCGGACGACCCCGGGTATTTCGTGGGAGACTCACTGCTCAGTGACCTGAGCGGTACGTGGGTGCTTCCACTCGTGGCACCGGTCCTGGACGAGCAAGGGCAATTCGCGGGTGCCATTGCCGGTGCGGTGTCGTTGTTTGGGTTCGCGGAACTCATGAGCGGCGATCGCCAGGACGAAGTGCTCGTCACGATCGAGACGGCCGACCACATCGTCATCGCCCGCTCGCTGAACGCAGAGCAATGGGTCGGACAGCCTCTGCCCCCGCGCAGGGGTACCGACGAGCTCGTTGCACCCGGCCGGTCGATCGCCCGCGGCCCAGACTTCGAAGACATTGAGCGGGCATGGGGTCAGATCGAGCTCGAGAATGGCTGGTGGGTCTACGTCGGCGTCCCCGCGGAAACCATTTTCGGACCGGCGAGGGCCGCGGCGGCACGGCAGATCAGCGCGACGCTCCTGGTTCTGTTGGTGGGCATGCTTTTCGCCGGCTTTTCGTACCGGCGCATCAGTTCAGCGCTGCGTGAGCTCGCGAGCGGGGTGCTGATGACACGCAGGGGGGCACGTCCGTTCACGTGCCTGAGGGGACCCCGACGGAGTTCCGGGCCGTCGTTCAGCAGTTCGACGAGACGTTGCAGAGCCGAAAGCGCGCCGAAGAGTCTGAGCGAGCCACGCGCGAGCGCTACCAGTCGATCCTCGACAATGCGGTCTTCGGCATGTCCCTAGCGAGGCTGGACGGTCGTTTCCTAGAGGTCAACGCGGCGTTGGTCTCGATGCTCGGCTACGATTCCGCGACCGCGCTCATGGAGGTCGGAGCGGATTCGCTCTACGCGTCACCCCAGGCACGCCCTCGACTCGTCGACGAGGCTCTGCAGACGCAGGCGGTCGGGAACTGGGAGGTCGATTGGCTCCGAGCCGACGGCTCGCTGATCTCCGTGCGGCTCAATGGCAAGATTATTCGCTTGGCCGACGGTGAGCCTGCCTTCGAGATGATTGTGCAGGACATCACCGACGAGAGGCACAAAGAGAACGAGCTTCGGCAGAGCCAGAAGATGGAGGCGATCGGGAAGTTGGCCGGCTCGACTCACCGGTCGACTTGGTCTTGACCGACGTTGTGATGCCGCGGATGAAGGGACCCGAGTTGGCCGACCGCCTGGCGACGGTCTCGCCCGAGACGCTGGTGCTCTTCATGTGCGG
Organism: Gemmatimonadota bacterium; assembly: GCA_015664885.1. Classification (GTDB taxonomy): domain Bacteria; phylum Gemmatimonadota; class Gemmatimonadetes; order Longimicrobiales; family Gaopeijiaceae; genus UBA1138. Next base: position 155,721 of record DQPL01000131.1, on the reverse strand, counting down.
CTACATCGACAACAAGGCGGTGGAAGAGCAATTCAAGGACCGTCTCGGCGCTCTACTCAGGAAGCCCTTCACCAGGGCGGAGCTCCGCGAGCGCGTGAGAGCCGCGCTCGACGTTAGGGACGCTCCGCAAGCGTCGGCCTAGGTGCTCTCGCCGCCCTCTCACTAGCTGGACTGGGCCCCGGTTCGCATATTTGAGATCTGAAGGGTCCGCGCACTCGGGCGGACGCCTTCGAGGAACGTCTGTCTGCTCGGAGGAAGCAAGATGACCGTGACTCTCTCGACCTCGTCTCCGCTCAAGCACTCCGCGACCGTTGCGATTGCCCTGATAATGTTCGCGGCGGCTCTGCCCCGCTCCGCGGATGCTCAGACCCGTCCCGCCGATTCGGGGGAGTGGCAAGTCCCAACGACCGTGCACGGTCATCCCGACCTGCAAGGAAACTGGACCAATGCGACGCTGACTCCGCTCCAGCGCCCCGCTGGTTGGGAGCCCGTGCTCACTTGGGACAAGGTCACCGAGATCGAGACCGGCCAGGCCGAGCTCGTCGCGCGCACCAACGCCGCAAGCGATCCCGATCGCGCACCGCCTCCCGCAGGTGGTACGGACCCGATCTGCATCGACTCGGGGACCTCTTGTTACAACGAGGTCTATAGGGCGCCGGGCGACAAAGTCGCCATCGTGAACGGTGAGCCCAGGAGCTCGCTCGTCATGAGTCCCACGGACGGACGCATCCCGTCGCTGACGGATGGGGCTCGCCAGCGCATGATCGACCGGGCGAAGTTCCGCAGCCAGTTCAGTCAATACGACCATCCGGAGCTCCGCCCGAACGCCGAACGCTGCCTGGTCTCCTTCGGGTCCAGCGCCGGTCCGCCGATGCTGCCCAACTACTGGTACAACAACAACTACACCATCGTGCAGAACGCCCACTACGTCATGATCATGGCGGAGATGGTGCACGACGTGCGCATCATTCGGCTGAGTGACCCCGAAGCGCTGGGCGAGGAGCTGCGGCCCTGGTTCGGTGACTCCCGGGGTTGGTATGAAGGCAATACGCTCGTGGTCGAGACGACCAATATCAATTCCGATCAGGAGTTCCTCGGCATCCACCCGTCGGCGGATCGCAAGGTGACGGAGCGTTTCACTCGAGTTGATGACGAGACCATGCTCTACGAGTTCACGATCGATGACCCGTCGACCTACACCAGCGCGTGGAGCGGCCAGGTTCCGTTCAAGACCCTCGGCGACCGCGTGTACGAGTATGCTTGCCACGAAGGGAACTACGCGATCGCGGGCGTGCTGAGTGGCGCGCGCTATGAGGAGCGGGCGGAAGCGGGGCGGTAGCTAGAACGAAGATTGAGGCTCGCTCGTCACGCGCTCACCATCTGTAGACCCACCGCGATGCCGTGGGAGACACTGCCCGCCAGCACGAAGACGTGCCAGATGGCGTGCGCGTACGGGATGCGGCGGTTGTGGTAGAAGTACGTGCCCGAGGTGTAGGCCACGCCTCCAGCGAAGAGCCAGGCCAGTGTAAGTGGGGTTAGCGCTCGGATGGTCGGGACGGCGGCGATGACGATGAGCCACCCCATGGTGATGTAGAGTCCGGTCGAGACTCTTGGGAAGCGCCCGGTCCAGAAGAGCTTGAAGACGACGCCAGCCGCGGCCAGCCCCCAGATGATGCCGAACAGGCTCCACCCCCAGGCGCCCTTTAGGCCCACCAAGGTGAAGGGCGTGTAGGTGCCCGCGATGAGCACGTAGATCGCACAGTGGTCGAGCACCTTGAGGCGCACCTTGGTGGCTTGCGTGCGCGTCCCGTGGTACAGCGTAGAAGCTGTGTAGAGCAGGATCAGCGAGCCCCCGAAGACGGATACTGCCACTACTGCGGTTACTCCTGCTCGTGCCGCCAAGACGACGAGCACTACGGTCCCGGCTGCGCTGGCGATGATGCCGGCGCCGTGCGTGAGCATGTTGGCGCGCTCCTCGCGGGGGGTGTAGCCGGGGGCGGTCAAGGAGAGGCCAACACAGCAATGAGGATCAGCGTACCCACCATGAGAAATGGCCAGCGGTCTTGAAGGAAGACGAGGGCTTTGGTGTCCCAGCCCGCCCACGAATTACCCTCGATATGGTGAACGAGTGCCTCGTCGGCGCTACCGTGGCCGTACTCACCGGAGGTGAGCAGCCGCACGGACGTGCCTGCGTCGAGCCTCGCGAAGACACGCGACAGAAACAAAGAGCCGGTACCGCACATGATCTGGAAGTGGCGGGGCACCCACGGTCTCCCCCAAAGACGGTGCGAGGTGGCCAACTCATCCAACAGGCAGGTGAATAGGGGATGCCCGGGAGTCGCAGCCATGAGGTCGTTGGACAGTCCAAACGGTGCGGTCGGCGCGAGCAACAGATCGGCGTCGGCGACCGTGTCGAAGCTTCCCACGCATTGGATGTCGAGGTCGGCGTACACACCGCCGTGCTCATGAAGGATCAGATACCGGGCCGCGTCAGCGCGTTGCACCCAATGCGGATAAGCGCGATAGAGCGCGTGAAGGTCGGGTCTGGCGGACGCGAACAGCTGATCGACCTCGGCACCGTCCCACAGCCGGTACTGCCACCCGGGGTGCTGCGCTCGCCAAGTCGCGGCTGCCTCGCGGAACCGCGGAAACGGCTGCGGCCCGCCTGATTCGCCGAGCCAGATCTGGTGAATCACGCGCGGGATCACGCCTTCGCCTCCGCTCGGACAATGAGTGTCACTTGATCGGAAAGCCCCAGAGAGTAGTCGCGACACAAGCTACAAGGTGTTCGTCCACTGTTCACCATACGCCCCATAGCTCATCATGGTATTCGCGAAAGTCGAACGAAACCAAGGCGCAGACCACGTGACCGGCACCTCACCTCCGGCAGGGCATTCACTTTTGGACGCCTCCCGAATCCGCTGGTCAGTCGATCGGGCTGTCGGCGTTCTTGTGCTGTTGCTGGGGCTCGGGACGCTGACTCCCGCCGGGAGCCTCGCTCAAGGCTCTAGCTACGTGCCGAATCTCGACCCGGCCTATGCCGACATCGATGCGCTCTTCGCCTCCGGGCTGGTCGAGGCGCCCTCGATGGCTCAGCGTCCGTATTCCCGCATGGCCTTTGCGCGTCTTACCGCGCAGGCTCGCGCGAGGTTGCCCGACTCCGACGAAGTCCGAGCCCGATTTCGGGAAGCGCTCGACCGCCTCGAGGCGCGCTTCGCGCGCGAGTTGTCGTTGCTTTGTCCGGCCGTGGGCCCTGCGTGCGGCGGGGCCGAAGCGAGTGTCGCGCTACGGTCCGTGGAGATAGATCTGGCGTCAGCGGCGAGCCCCCTCCGAGCCATTCGGACGAGCTATGATGACGTGTTCAAGCCGGGCGACAACCTCATTGAGGGTGACATAAACCCGCTTCTGCAACGCAACCAGGGCCGGGTCCTCGCTGACGGACAGACGGCGGCAGCGGAGGCGACGGCCGATGTCCAGCTCTCGTCCCGCGTGGCGGTGCAGGTCCGTCCTCGTGTGTGGTACTCCCGCGCGACTGGGGTGGGCAACGCCGACGGGGCGACCCTCTTGGACGCATACGTGCGTGCCGTGTTCGGGAGCGTTGCCTTGGAGGTAGGCCGGAACCATGTCGCGACCGGTCATGGACGGCTGGCGGGCCCCATGCTCTCCCACAACGCTCGCGGACTCGACATGATTCGGCTGGCGAACGAGCGTCCGTGGCGATTCCCTTGGTTCCTTGGAGCCTTGGGCGCGTTCACCGGATCGGCGTGGGTCGGCGATCTCGGCGGCAACCGGCGAATGCCCCACGGTAAGCTCATCGTTTTCGAAGGCACCCTGCGCCCAAGCCGCTCGGTCGAATTGGGCGTGAGCTTACTGAACAATCAGGGAGGCGATGGCGCTCCGCCGGCGACGTTCTCGCAGCGACTCCTCGACATCTTCCTCATCAAGCCTCTTGGTGCGGAGATCTCGGACAAGGTCATTATGGGCGATCTCCGCATCACGATGCCCGGCGCAGGTCTGGAGGTCTATCTCGAGGGACTCTCGACCGATCTAGACAGGACGGTGTTCGCGCACTCTGAATCGTTCTGGGCCGACGCGGCGTGGACGCTCGGTATCAAGGCTGTGGGGCGGGGTGTCGAGGGACGTGTGGACCTTTGGATCGAGGGGCATTTCGCTGGCATGCGTGCCAACACCCATCACCAACTGCGCGACGGGCTCACGGTCGATCGGCGAGTGCTCGGATACCCGCTGGGCCCGCTTGCCACATCTCTGCAGCTCGGGCTCGATTGGCGAGGGCCGTCTGACGCGGTGAGCTTCGCCGGCGCGTGGGAGGGATACAGCGGGGACGATTGGACCTTCCCGATCGACGGACGCCCATGGGAGCGTGCGGCCGACAACCCCGACGAGGTCCGCCTCAGAGCCATGGTCGACTGGACGCACGAACGCCTGGGCTCGCGCCTTCGCACCTCCCTGCGCCTAGGCTACGAATACGTGGACCACTTCAATTTCACCGACGAGAACCGGTCGAACTACTTAGCCCAGCTTCGCGTGGCTTGGCTCCCCAACTAGCTCCCCAGCTAGCAGCAGTTGCAGCCCGGACTCCCATCCGGCACCAACTCGCTTGATGCGGCGCGAGCGCTCGGAACGGCGCCACGACCCGGCCGCTCAGCGAGCGCCAAGGCCGCCGAGCCGCTACTGCTCGGCCGTTCTCCTGATGGGTCCCCGGTCGGCGCTGCACGACCTCGATAGTCGGTGAAGATGTGGAACTGGTGGCTGTCGATGTCCGTATTGATGCGAATCGTGCCGGGGCCCTCCGCCTCGAAGCGCTCGAAGGGCTGGCCGTCGCAGATCACGAACACGTCGTCTGGATTCGGCAGGTTCGTCACCTGCCAGCTCGTCTCGGCGCCGCGCCGATCTGGCGTGGAGGCGTACGTGCCCACGTAGAGGGTCCCGCTCTCCACGTCGTTCCACGCCTGACGAATGCCGAGTGAGGGGAAGTCGACTCCCTCGACCGTTGGCGCGTCGAATTTGTCCATGTGCGGAACCTCGAAAGCGCGCGCCCAGTCGCCTCCCTGGCCGACCTCGGAGACCATCATCATCGCGCTCCGCTGTCCCCTCGGGTATCCCTCGTTGAGTCCGAACCACCAGCCGAACTTCTCGCCGTGCTCCCCAAAGAAACGCGGCTCATAGGCTTGCTCTGCCGCAGCGCTCAAGCGCGCGATCGCGGTCTCGTCCCCCACCTCACGCGCCATCAACAGACCCGTCGAGTTGGGCCTCGCCGCTACCCGTGGATTGCTCCACCCGGCTGCGTTGGCCGAAGCCTCGTAAATGAAGGAGGCCAGCTCCGGGTCCTGCGGCAGGATTAGGAACGCGGGGCCGAGCCCCGAGCCCGCGCCACCGTTCGCCTTGTGGTTGACGATGGGGTCGTACCAGTTCGTGAACCATTCGAGGTTTCCGTCGCTGGACACCCCCATGTAGTTGTCTTTCAGGTACTCCAACCAGTTCTGGACGGCGAGGTGCCTCTGCGTGCCGTGGATCTTGTCGTAGAGATACACGCCCAGCGCCGCGGCGCTGTTGCAGAACGGCCAGATCTTGGTGTTCTCGCAGTGAGGCCCCTCGGGGTGGGCGCGCCACTGGGCCTCCATGAGTTCGACCATGCGGTGATGATCCCACTCGAAATCCTGGTCCCGGTAGCCCGTGACCGAGAATGGCTGCTCCCACTTGTCGTCCCCCGAGACGTAGTGATAGATGGAGAGCGTGAGGCCGAGCCAGCCCTTGTAGAAGAGATTTCCGTCGGCGCCGATCGGGTCCTCTTGCAGGCCCCACGGCTCCACGCCGTTCGCGGTCCACCCGATGCGGTCGTAGTTGCCGCGAAGATCTTGGGGGATGCCTGCGCGGAACTGAGGCGGGTAGTTCTCCCGCGCCGGGTCCGGCCCGATCTGAGTCAGCCAGTCCACCGCACCCCAGTAGGTGACGTAACGGCTCGCGAGCTCATCGACGATGCGGGTATAGGCCTCACGCCAGGCCGGAGTTCGGTCCGCCATCATGAGCACCGCATACGTCGAGTATTGCAGATCGAAGCGCGGATAGCCCGTGACGCCGGGGAAGCTGTATTGATCCCACCAGGGATGGGGCATGCCCCAGCGGCTCCAGTTGTCCTGAGTAGTGGACTTCTCCCACAAGAACTGGAGCCAACCCAGGGCGCGGTCGTTGAGCTCCGGAAATACCGACGGCGGCGCCGCGCTGGGCCTCACGGGCGCCGCTCCCGACAGCTCAGGCGGATAGGTGCCCAGCGCCCCCGCGCCCATGGTCAGTCCTACGCCCTTGATGAAGTCTCGCCGAGAAGGTCTGCCGCTGGATTTCATGTTGTGCCTTAGGTGGGCGCCAAGCTGGGAAGCAGGCAGGGTAGTGGGTGCCTCGCAGTGGTGGCAAGCGGAAAACGCACACCGAGCCGTCCTCGCGAAGCCGGTAAGAAGTATCCGTCTCGGCAAAGATGTGTTGGTCGCAAAGCGGGTCCCATCCGCCGAAACGGCCGGAAAGAGGCGATTTTCGTATTTGGCACGGTTTACGCAAAAGCAATGAGGTGTCGCGTGGATTGTGACCCCCCACCCACCGACCCCGTCCCGGGGCTGGTGCGTAAGGGGGGCCTCAAAGGATAGAGGCCCTAACCCCAAGGCACTCAGCACCGGGATTTTTTGTCTCGACCCTTCCCGGACGTGACCGCAGGCGAAGGCTGGCTATGTACACGGACACAAGTCGGCTTGCTCGGAGTGCTCGGACCGGTGAGAGGAGAGGCGGGACAATGAGTAGAGGAACACGTGGATCCACGATGGTCGAGACGGTCATTGTGTGCATCATGGTCAGCGCCCTGATCGGCACCGGCTTGTCGTCGGGAGGAAGAGTCATGGACAGGATGTCCGTGGCTTCCTCGCGCAACGCTCTGGTGGCGTTGCACGCTCGAGCTCGTGCCCGCGCCATCGAGCATGGGACCGTCGCGCGACTGTTCGTCGATCCCGTCGGCGACAGCGCTTGGATCTCGGACGGAACGGTGGTCGTCGAGCGAGTCAACTTCGCCACATCCCACCGCACGGACGTGATAGCCAAGGAAACGCTCCTTCTGTGCATGGCGCCCAACGGCGTGGCCGACACCAGGTGCAACTCCTTCGACTCATCGGTCCAGATCGGGTGCGCCCGCGGTGGCGAAAGCGCGCAGCTCACGTTTCGGCCGCTCAGCCAAGTGATGGTGGGCACATGAGCGCGCGCATCACACCGGCCGACGGCGGGTCCGGTGGCTTCACGCTGCTCGAAGTCGTGATGTCCATGCTGATCCTGACCTACGGTGTTCGTCGCGCGTGAGGGGGAGGCGTACGCTTTGACCGCGGAGAAGGAGTACCTGGTCGACTACACGCTGACCGAACTCGAGACGAGGCTCGGCTCAGACTTCGCTCACGCCAGCCGCGCGGATCTCGTGGGCGTGGCCCACATCGAGAAGTTCGTGTCCGAAACGGACGGGAGCGCGCGCCTCTTGTTGAGGGACGGTGTAGAAATACGCGTGAGCCGCCGCCGGACGGCCGAAATCAAGCGGCGGCTCGAACAACTGGCCTGAGCTACACCGAGGGTGGCGCTTCGCCCGCCTGTTCGGGCGCCGTCTCAGGTGCCGCCGTCTCCGGCGCGGCCTGCGCCGCGCTTGCCGCCGCGACGTCATCCGAGGCCGTGCACCAGTCGGTGTGTCTGCCCTTCGTCATCCCACACTCCATGCAGCGATCCGTCGCGGCGTGCTTGCGGTCGCGGGAGCGTCCGAACAGTCCTCCGAGGAAACCCATGGATACCTCCCAGCCGAGGGATACTTCGAGGACCCAGGCCTCGGGTACATGCATTATGGTATGCTGAGCGTCGAGATGCGAAGATTGGAGTGCGCCGCTGCGCTGACCACCCACAGCTTGGATGTGCCAGATGGTCGACTTCACCCGCCGACGCTTTCTCCAGACCGCCCTCGCCACGGCCGCCCTGGGCGTTCGGCCCGGGCTCGCCCTTGCCCGTCAGGGTCAGGTGCGAACCATCGCCGGCACGGGGGTCGCGGGATATGCGCCGGAGGGTAGGGAAGGCCTACCGGGCTCCCAAACTCCAGTCAACAACCCGTACGGTGTCGTCCTTGGTCCAGACGGCGCGCTGTACTTCTGCGAGGTCGATACCGGCCGCACCCGCAGATTGGACCTGAGTACCGGCTTGCTGACCACAGTCGCGGGCAATGGTGAAAAGGCGTACGCGGGCGACGGTGGCAGGGCGCTAGAGGCGTCTTTTTCGGCGCCGCACGAGATCCGTTTCGACCACGAGGGAAGTCTGTTCGTGGTTGAACGGGACGCGCACGTGGTGCGCAGCGTGGACGCCCTGACCGGATTGGTATCCACCGTGGTAGGCACCGGCGAGGCAGGTTTCTCAGGGGACGGGGGGCCGGCCGCCGAAGCGCAGCTCCGCCAGCCGCATAGCATCGCTTTCGGCGAGAACGGCAATTTGCTGATCTGCGACATCGGCAACCAGCGGCTTCGTGAAGTGAACATGCGGTCTGGCATGATTTCGACGCTGTCGGGCACTGGGGAGCGCGAGACCACACCGGACGAGGCCCCGCTGGAGGGCACCCCGCTCAGGGGACCCCGCTCGATCGATACTGACGAGCGCGGGAACGCCTACCTCGTTCTGCGCGAGGGAAATGCGGTGTTTCGGCTTGATCTACAGGCCGGGCGCCTCCAGCGGATCGCAGGAACCGGCGAGCGCGGCTTGACCGGAGACGGCGGCCAAGCCATGGCCGCGACCTTCAACGGTCCTAAGGGCATCGCCTATTCGGCGTCGGATCAAAGCCTGTACATCGTCGACACCGAGAACCACGCGATCCGCCGCATGAGCCTGGCCACCGGCCTGATCGAGACGGTGCTCGGCACGGGTGAGCGGGGTGATGGCCCCGATGGTGACCCCCACGATTGCAGCCTTGCTCGCCCGCACGGTGTGTGCGTCTCCGGAGGGGTCGTCTACGTGACCGACAGCGAAAACCATCGGGTACGAGCGCTCGAAGGAGTGCTCTAGCACGAGCTTCCGGAGCCGGACTTCATCAGAGCCGGAGTAGCCGATTCACTTTGATGACCAGGCCCCGGTTCGATAGTGCCGAGAAGCGGTCGAATACGTCGGTGTCACGCTCTTCCGTATATACGATGAAGATCTCACTGCCGGCGGCGTACTCCCAACGCAGTCGAAAATTGGTGCTGAAGGAATCACTGCCGTCGCTGTACTGGAGCAATCCGCTCAGGAAGAGTCGCGGTGAGAAGCTGTAGCTGACGCGCACCGAGGCCACGTGCTGGGTGAAGTCGCCCTGAGGCAGATCGACCCAGTTGAAGGAGAGACCGGGCTCGACGGAGAGTTGGGGAAGCACTTCGATGCGGGCCTGCTGAAAGCCCACGGAGGTTCGGTTGCCGCCAAAGAAGCTGCCCCTTTTTACCGACATTTCGCCCGAGTACGGCCGCTGGGGACCGAAGCTGTACTGCAGCTGCACGTCGCGGAAAGCGTATCGTCCCAAAGGGATGGTCACGTTCGTAGCGATGGGGAAAGCTTGCGTCAGGTTCTCGTAGGTGTCGGTAAAGTCCGCGCTGAAGGAATCACTGTTCTCCAGTTCGATTTCGAAATGGCCCAGTCGTTGCCGGGTCTCGACGAACCCTAGCTCTGCGTTTTCCAAGTAGTTGAGCCGAGCCTCGAACGTGAGCTGGCGGATGGACTCGACGGATGCCGGCCGCGGGCTGTACCGGCCCGCGAGGAAGCTCTGACGGAATCCCTTTCGCGATACGAAGCCGAGCTCCGGGTTGAAGTCGTCGCCCACCAGCAGATGATCGACCTGAACTCCCCACACGTCCCCGTCGTAGCTAGCACGGCTCCGGTAGCTGTGGTCCATCCCCGTCAGCCCTTCGGTTTCGGTCTTCGCGTAGTAGCCCAGCAGATTCAGGTTTTCAAAGAACGAGAAGGTGGCGTCGACCCCGTACGCCTGGTTGGATCCGGGCCCCACGACGGACTCTGATCGGTTCTCGAACATCACGCCCACGCTGCTGCGACGCAGGATGTCCCTGCGCAGCCGGAGTACCGTGAAGACCGTCGACACCGCGCCCGCGCTCTCCAGATCGTCGGTCCGGATGCTCAGGGCGCCAACATCGAAAGCGCCCACTTTCCCCGTCATCCGTCCTCCGCCCAGGACCGGCACGGGCTGGCCGCCCTGAAGGCCGATGCGTCGGCTGAAAAACAGCGTTGGGGCTCTTACGCCACTGCCCCGACCGCCGGGACCAGACCCCCGGTTTACGCCCGGGGTCGCGAAACCGAAGATGCCTCGACCTTCCAGAAAGAATTCTCTCTTCTCGGGGAAGAATAGGTCGAACCGGGTGAGGTTCACCTGCCGTTCATCGACTTCGACTTGCGCGAAATCGGTGTTGAAGGTGAAATCGGAGGTCAGGTTGTCGGTGATCCCGATTTTGAGATCCAACCCCGCGTCCGCGCTGAAGTCGTTCCGAAGCTCGGGAACGGTCATCACGTTGGTCTGAATCCCCGTAATGCCGTACGGCTTGACCTCGATGACCCTGCTCGCAGCAGGCGCCTCCAGCCCGACCAGCGTACCTGCCCTCGACACCCGAAACGACCCCGCCGGGCCTCCGCCCGATGCCGCACTGGGTACCAGTGTGAGATAGGTCCACTCGTTCTTCCGACGGACCGCCCGCCTCATCTGGAGGCCCCATACCTGCTCTGAGCCGGGTCGATAGCGAAGTGACTTGAACGGGATTCGCATCTCGACGGTCCAACCGCCCTCGAAGCGGCCGGTGCGCACGTCCCACACGGGGTTCCAGTCGCTGTTCGGATTGCCCTCGTTGGTGATCCCGAACTCGGCGAGCGCGCCGAGTGGATTCGTGTAGAACATCACGCCGTTTCGGCGATCGTAGAACGTGTCGAACATCACCCCGAACGTGTCATTCTGCCTGAGCTGCTGCGTGTCGCGGCGTAGCTCATTGGCGACCCACTCGCTTTCCGGCGCGGAGTCCCAGACCCGCGCTGACACGTAGATGTCCACGTCGTCGAAAGCGAGCCATGCCTCGGTCCGCTCGGTCGCGAGCTCACCCTCGTCCGGCACGCTCTGGATGAAGTCCGAGATGGAATGGGTCACTTGGTAGAAGGCTTCATCGAGCTGTCCGTCGAGCTGAATCGGTTGCGTCAACCGGACCGCGCGCACCGTGGCATTGCCGAGGTCGTCGCGGGTGATGACCTCGGGCGCTACCGGTGGGGCGGGGCCCTCGACTCCGACGCCCGAGCCCGACTGAGCGGTCAGCCTGGGCGGGTCTGCGAGCGTGGTCCATGTCGCGATCAAAGCCACGACCGCGATCCAGCCCGTCGGAGGTCGGTGGGGAATCATCATGAAGTGGCTGACACGCGGAAGTAGGCTTCCGTTGTGATCCCGCCGACTAGCGGATGCTCTCGTACTTCACCAGCGTCTGGCCTGGCACCTGAGCCCCGTACACGTTGCCCGCGCGATCCGCCGCCGCGAATTCCGCGTCACTCGGTATGAAGTCGGTCACCAGGCCGGTCCTAGCGTCCCCGACCCGGATGCCTCGGACCCATCCTTCACCCCGCCGCTCCGCGTACCACCCGGGTAGCGCGCCCGTCTGGGTGTCGGTCACGTACATGACATCGTTGGCATCGATGTAGATGTTGCTCGGTGGACCGAAATGGCTCCACTGCTCCAGAAAATTCCCGTCGCGATCAAAAATCTGGATGCGGATGTTGCGACGATCGCCGACGAAGATCCGTCCCTGGGAGTCCATCGCGATCGCGTGCGCGTCAGAGAGCTCGCCTGCGGCGGGTCCTGGTCCTCCCGTCCCCCAACTGAGGTCGAAGCGACCATCGCTGGTGAACTTGACCACGCGGTTGTTGCCGCCCTCGCCGTGGCCGTCCAGCACGTAGATCTCGCCGGTTGGAGCCACCAGCACATCGGACGGGCCGTTGAAGCGGTCTTGATCCGCCGGTCCCCCCCAGACGCCGGCGATGCCCAGCGTCATGAGGACTCTGCCTTCCGGGCTGAGCTTGAAGACCTGCTGCCCTTTTTGCTCGGCGGCTCCCGCTTCGGCGCGTGCACCCGTGGGACCATCAGTGACCCAGATGTTGCCGGCGGCGTCCACGTAGAAGCCGTGCGGCCAAGCGAAGAGCCCAGCGCCGAAGCTCGCGACCAGGTTTCCTGCGAGGTCGAACTTGAGAACGGGGTCCAGATCCGAGCCCAGACAGCTGTTGGCCCCACATCGGTCCAGCACCCACAGGTGCCTTCCGTCCGGGTCGGGGAAGACGCCGGTCACTGCTCCCCAGGCTCTCCCGTCAGGGAGCGTGGCCCAGTCGTCGACCACGCGATATGCCCCGGACGATTGGGCGCTGGCGTCCGCGGCCGCGGCTGTCAGAAGCGCTGCAAACAGCGACAGAGTTCTGAGCTGCATGAAACGCCTCATCTAGGACCCGCCGAGCTTGAAGACGTAGAGCGCATTGTGGCCGCTCGGGCTCACGAGTCCGGGCGTGAGGAAGTTTCCGATGCGCCACGGACTGCCGCCACCTCGCCCGGTCGGGATGCCGATGTACTGGACGCCGTCGATCTCGAAGCTGACCGGGAAGCCCTCCACCGAGCTGCCTAATCGACTCTCCCAAAGTGGCTCCCCGGTGTCCACGTCGTAGGCACGTACCCAGCGGTCGTAGTCTCCCACGAAGGCGAGCCCGCCGCCGGTCGTGAGCACGCCAGTCAGGAAAGGCGCTTCCTGCTCTACACTCCAGACCTCGTCCAGTGTGCGCACGTCGTAGGCGGCCAGTTTGCCGAACCGCCCCTCTTTGCCAGGCATCGGCATCCACATGCGGACCGCCGAGGTACCGCCCCTCCCGACTTCCAGGGTCGTCGGACGCGCGGACATCTCCATGCAGCTCTGGCTCAAGGGGGCCACGAGCAGTGCGCTCTGCGGGTAGAACGCGGTAGAGGGCCAGTTGTGGCCTCCCGCGGTGGACGGGCAGACAGAGAGCCATTCACCCAACTGGGCGTTTTGGATGTCCTCGCGGTAGCGGATTGCACCGGTCTCGCGATCGAGTCCCGCGAACACGTTCTGGTAGACTGTCTCCGTCAGCCCCAGGAAGGTCCCGTCCCGCCGATCGAGCTTCCACAGGATTCCGGACTTCCCGATGGATAGGTGAAGTGGCACGCCGTCGACGTCTACGAGGACTTGCTCGAAGGCCTCGTCCATGTCGAGCGTCTCGCCGGGCACGTGCTGCCGGTACCAGACGATGCGCCCGTCATCGACGTCGAGCGCCAGCGTGGAGTTGGCGTAGAGCGTAGAGTCGGCCGTCGTGAGCCCGCGGCTGGCCGCCATCCAAGGCTTGGCCTGCGCGGTGCCGAAGTAGACGAGACCCAGCTCGGGGTCCCAACTGCCCGTGATCCAGATGTCCGCGCCGCCTCTCAGTTCGAGCGGGTAGTCGCCCCAAGTGTCGCCGCCGGGCTCGCCGGGGCGGGCCACCGTGTAGGTGCGCCAGAGCTCCTTGCCGGTGCGCGCATCGTGGGCGGTGACGAAGCAGCTCTCCTCCTGGAAGCGAGTACATCCACCGATGCCGGTGATGACCTTGCCGTCGGCCACGACGGGGCCGGAACTGTAGGCGAAGCCCAGGTCGTGATCAGCGACTTGTGTCTCCCAGCGCACGACACCGGTGCGCGCGTCGAGCGCGACCAGGTGGGCGTCGAGCGTGGCCACCAGCACCAGGTCCTCCCAGATCGCGAGGCTCCTCAAGTGGCCCCGTCCGATGCTGGTACCCTCTGCGAACGTCCGGCGGTACTCCCACAGCAGCGTACCGTCCTTGCCGTCCAACGCTTGAATGACGTTGGCCTGGCTGGGCAGGAAGATGACGCCGTCTCGCACCAGGAACGACGACTGACTCGTGCCAGGCTCCATGCCCCACACCCAGGCGAGCTGGAGACGGTCCACGTTCTGGCGGTCGATCTGGCTCAGCGGGCTGTAGCCCTGCGCTCCTGGACTGCCACGCCACTGGAGCCAGTCACCCCTGGGGGGGTCTGCCAGGTCCGAGTTGGAGACCGGCGTGAAACGCGAGGGCACACCGTAGCTGCGGGTGACCCCGGTGGGCGTCTCGGAGAGCGAGCCCACTTCCGGTGCGGCATTCACTGCCCCCGGTGAAGACACCGTGCCGACCCGCCCGGGGATCGGTGTACGCTCGGCACCTGGGGCCGGCCTCGCTGATGTGGTTTCCGCCACGAACACTCGGCCCGGGGAGGAGAGGCTCAGTGGGGTATTGGCCGACGAGACTCCGTTCTCGCGCAACAGGTAGGCCGCCACCGATGCGGTTTGTTGCTCGCTCAGCGTGCGTGGCGCGTCTGGAGGCATAGTCTCTCGGATCAGGTCGAGCAGACCGGCCACCATGCCGCCGCGCCAGGTCGACCGGAAACTGCGACCGGACAGCTCCGGCGCCTCGAACGAACCTCTCAGGTTCGCGAGGTGGCACTCCGCACACGTCTCCCGGTACACCGCCGCGCCGGCTTCAGCCTGATCTTGCGTGTACGATGCCTGCTGCGCGGAGGCCGTGCCATGGGCCGCCGGCACGCCCGGCGACACCCAGATGGCGACCGCGAGGAAGAGCGATATGCGAACGAGTCGCGGAGGCCTCGTCAGAGACGCAGGCATCGCCTAGCGACGCTGGTCTTCGGTTCCGCCCTGTTCCTCCTCCGAGACCAGCTTGGCCGTGCGCTCAGCGACCAGCCGATCGAACTCCGCCTGCTGGAGCTCGGTGATGCCCACCCACATGTGGGACATCTCGTCTACGCCGCGTCTGCCGAATACCACCCACTGCTCGGGATCGGGATTGAGCGGATTGGCGGCGGTGTTGTCGAACACGGACGTGAAGATGAGCATCGTGCCCTTGGGCAGGAGCGGCCTCGCGTCCGGCGAGAACTGGTATGCGATCTGCCAGATGTGCTTGTAATCGGAGACCTTGCCCAACACCTCACGCCGACCGTCCGGGTAGATCGCCTCCATCGACATTTCTTTGCCCCGCATGTGCAGGTGGGGCCTGAAACTGGTGATCAGCGTCGGCTCGTCGAGCACGTGCACGCCTTGCAGCACTTGCTGCCCGTGCGGTGGAACCAGGATGTCGCCGCCCCTCGGCATGCCACCCATGCGGTCGGCTCGCATCAAGACCTCGCCCCGGGTCTCGGTCTTGGGCGTTTCGCCCTTCGGGTAGAACCACACCCCGACGTCCACGACGTCCTGAGGCACGTTGATGCCGACCGGGAAGTAGTGGAGATTCCACGTCACTTCAGCCTCACCGGCCGGAAAGAGCATGCCGACGTCGTCTGGGAACGTCTCGTAGCGTTTCCCGATTCCGTAGTGCGCAAGGCCGATCTGTCGGCCGGCTACTCGCAGGTAGGCATGACCGTGGTGAACGACCCTGAGGCCCATCGGCCAGGCCGGCTTGAATTCGTACGCTTTGATCCACCGGTCTTCGTCGAGGCCCTCGAACGGCACGCTCGGTGCCCACCACTGGTCCTGTCCATTGTCGACGACGTCATAGGGTGTCGACTGAACGATCAAATCGGGCGGCCGGTCGAACTCCTGCTCGAGCTGCCAAGCACCGCCCTCCAGCAGGTCGGGCGGCGGCGGCATGCCCGCTTCGTCACCCTGGGGTGCACCCGCGTCCACCCAGCGAACGATCGTCTCGATTTCTTCGTCGCTCAGCGATACATCGTTTGAGAAGTCCTGGATTCCCACGCTACGATCCACATGCCAGGGCGGCATCATGCGCGCCTCGACGCGCGCCCTGATGCGGGGCGCATACCTCCTGGCGTCTTCATACGTGAGCAACGACATCGGCGCAAAGGCGTTGGGACGGTGACAGCTCGCACAGTTCTCGTAGAGGATCGGAGCGACGTCCTTCGCGTACGTCACTTCCTGCGCGTGCGCGGGCGAAGTCGCGAGTGAAGTCAGAATGACCAGGGTCGCCAGACCGGTGCCGAGGCCCTGTTCAAATCGCCCGTGGCTTGAGCTGTCGCTTGTCATGATGTCCTCCGCCCTTATCTGTAAAAGGCTGGTTTGTCGTATGCGCATTTTATCGCGTGACCGTCACCGGGATGTATCCGTTCGTCCAACAACAATGGTATTCGAAAGACGTTGTCGAGAAAATAGACTGTACCCGCACGAGGTACTCGCCGGGCTTGCTGAATCTCGCCGTCGTGGTCGCCGTTCCGTCTGCTTGCTCCACTTGCATCTCGGCCTCGCCGAACTCCACGTGGCCCGGCCCTTGGTGCACGGTCCAGCCCACCCAGCTTCTCGGTGCCGGGTGATCGACCCAGACCGTCAACGTGAGCGGATCTCCAACGGCGACCGTACGGGGCGAGACAGTGAGGCCGGTCCGACCCTGGAACTCGGGTCCGTCGGCGTCCAGCTTGAGCACAGGGGCCACGACGCCCCGGCCTCCGGTCTCGGGTTCGTCCAAATAGTAAGGTGGCAGCAGCTTGCCCGGGGTCGAGAGCGGCTCGCCTCGTGTGCGCAGCGTCCACACCACCCGGCCCTGAGCGAAGTCCTCGGGCACGGTGACGGTGAAAACGCAAAAATGACGTCGGTAACCGGCTTCCGGCACGCGATCGAAGTGCGTCGGTTGCATGCCGTCGAACTCGCTCGGCTCGATGAAGTTGTCCGGCCCCAGCGGCACGTCGAGGGCTTCTGCGGTGTTGAGGTTGAAATATCCGAAGCAGATGTCCGAGGTGCCGTCCGAGTTCTCGAACCATCCCTCGAATAGGGGGACAACCGCCTGGCCAGACGGCCGAAGCAGCTGTTCGTTGAAAACCCGCCCCTCCTGCGGGATGACCTGCGCCTCGCTTGGTGCCGCGAACAGACAGACGGCAGCCGCAAGAACGACTGACGGACGCCACAAGTGCATTCGACCCTCCCGAATCCGGCCCTCAGGCTCAAGCCAGATTACTGCGTCGGCAGTTGGCAGGCTAGACGGTGATGGCGAGCCCCGCCGTCTAGGGTGTTCGAGAACCGCCCGCCGTCGTTGCGTGACGCGCTGAGATCACCCGAAAAGTCTGCGATAGGACGGGTCGTGGAACGCATGACTCTTGCACGGTCCCGACCCAGGGCGTACGCTACTTTTGAGGTTCTATTGAGTGCTTTGATTTCCCCCACCAATCCATCGGTGGTCACGTTCGGTAACGCGTATGACAAAGGTGGTTCTGAATGATGTGTGACCCTTCTCAGCTCAGGCTGAACCCTGCCCTCTCCAGGTGGCGAGTCCGGGTCGAGGGGTCCGCCCTCAAGACGGAGGACCAACAAATGTACCGACGCATTCGTTTGCGTATGACACTGACTTTGGGGGCGCTTGCGGCGATGCTGCTGTTCGCGCCGCTCGATGTCGCAGCCCAGGGCGGTTCTATAACCGGCCGGGTGACCGACAGTCAGACCGGCCAGGCAGTTGCGGCAGCTCAAGTGTTCATTGCCGAACTGGACTTGGGCGGGCTGACACGGCAGAACGGCTCGTACCTTCTGCTCAACGTGCCCATCGGCACCCATACCGTGACGGTCCAGCGGATCGGTTATCGCACGACCACCGAGTCGGTCACGTTGGGCGCGGGCGAGACGATGGCGCAGAACTTCGAAATCACGGAAGAAGCGCTGAGCCTCGATGAGATCATCGTTACCGGAACACCGGGCGGTACTCAGAAGCGGGCTATCGGTAACGTGGTCACAACCGTGGACGCGGCCGCGGTCACCGAGCGGGTCGCCATCGCCAACATGCAGGACATGCTGGCCGGGCGGACACCGGGCCTGCAGTTCACTAGGCTGAGCGGAAACGTCGGCACGGGCTCGTCCATCAAGATTCGGGGCGTCGGCAGCTTCAACCTGTCGTCCAATCCCCTCATCTACGTGGACGGCGTTCGCGTCAACAACCAGAGCAGAGCGGGCCCCATGCTCGGCTACCGGTATGCAATCATGCAGGACGAAGCTGGCAGCACTGGCGGCGAGGTCAGCGTTCTCGACGACTTCAATCCTGAGGACATCGAGAGCATCGAGATCATCAAGGGTCCGGCGGCAGCGACGCTATACGGAACCGAGGCGTCCGCCGGCGTGATCCAGATCATTACCAAGAAAGGTAGAGAAGGCGCGCCCCAGTTCAGCGCGTCGGTGCGACAAGGCGTCAACTACATGAGCGACCCGGCTGGCGACCTTGGCACCATGTATGCATGCAAGACCTCGAGCAGGACGCCTTGTGCGGAATCGGACCTCTTCACGTACAACATGTACGACGAGGCCAACCGGTACATCCGTGAGGGTGCCTTCCCTTGGGGAAGCGAGAATCTCTTCCGGAACGGGCTCTCGAGTTCGTACGACCTCGGGGTCCGCGGAGGAACGTCGAACATCAGGTACTTCCTATCGACGAACTACGAAGATGAAGGCGGAGCCGTCTGGTACAATAACGACAAGACCTTCAGGACGAGGGCCAACGTCAGCGTCGTCTTCTCCGAGAGCATTACGCTCGACGTTTCGACGGGCTACGTGGACGGCAATACCAGGTTCGCCACGCCCGTGCGGTCCGATGGTGGGATCTGGCAGGACCTACGGTGGGCGAACGGCTACTTCCTGGACACCAATGCCCCTGGCGCCAACGAGCGTCTATACGGGTTCCAGGAGCACTTGCCTTCGGACGTCGCGAATATCACCGCTACCCGCGACTACACTCGCTTCACGGGGAGCGCAACGGTGAACCACAACTTCAGCAGCTGGTTGAACCAGCGCGTTGTGGTCGGGATCGACAAGGGTTGGGACACCAACCAGGTGCTCTTCCCATGGAATCCCGCCCCGCCTCCCAACCAGGCGGTGTACTCTGAGACAGTCTCGGGGACGATCGACTACGGGAACCCCATGACCGAGGTCCAGAGCCTGGATTACTCGGCCACGATCGACTACAGCCCGGTGGGCTTTCTCGATCTCAAGACCTCTTTCGGTGCCCAGTACAGTATGCGGCGGTTCGAGAACCTTCGGACTCAGGGCGAGGGCTTTGCCTCGCCGCTGTCGCGGTCGGTCAACCAGACACCGGTGGAGCGGTTGACGCTCACGTACGACTATATCGAGAACAAGTCTCTCGGTTTCTACGTGCAGGAGCAGATCGGCTGGAACGACCGCCTGTTCCTTACCGGTGCGGTGCGGTTCGACGACAACTCCGCCTTCGGTGCCGACTTCGAGGCGCAGATCTACCCGAAGTTCTCGGGCACCTACGTGGTTTCGGAGGAGTCCTTCTGGAACTTCGACTTGATCAACTCACTGCGCGTGCGTGGCGCGTGGGGGAAGGCAGGTCGTCAGCCGAGCGTTTTCGCCGCGACGAACCTGTGGGGAGTCATCCCAGGACCGGGCGGAACTGCGGCCCTCAGACCCTCTAGCCCGGGTAACCCCGACGTTGGACCTGAGGTGAGCACCGAATACGAGGGCGGATTCGACATGGCGATCATGGATGATCGCATCTCCGGCGAGTTCACCTTCTTCAGGCAGCAGAACAAGGACGCACTGTTGAATGCCGGGTTCGCACCGAGCCTGGGTCTTCCTGGCGCAGTGCAGTCCAATGTCGGCCAGATCGACACCTGGGGTTGGGAAGCATCCTTGAACACGCGCGTGTACGAGAACGATGACTTCTCGTTCGAAATCAACTTCATGGGCGACCATACGAACAACGAGATCGTCGACCTCGCTACGTTCGCTCCCACGGGTGGCATTCAGATCGGCTATCCGTTCCCGAGCGCGAGAACCCGGTATTGGGTTACGGGCGCAGAGTTCCCCGCTGGGGAGACCCGCGGGACGCCGATCAACGCCATGTGCGACCCCGGTTTCCCGGCGGAAGGCGTGACAGGCGCCGCCTCCGGTCGACGCCCCGGCGCCACCCCGATTCCGTGCGCGGACGTCGGGACGGACCCGATCCTGATCGGTCCGGAGTTCTACACGTACATCTTCAGCATTCAGCCCACCCTGAGTCTTCTCGACAACTCTCTCCAACTCTTCGCCATGGCACAGGGCCAGTTCGGCAGGACCGCTTCCGAGAATGCCGCGGAGTGGGGCCATATCTACAACAACACGCGAATCTCCCAACTCGAGAACAACGCGCTCTGGCAGGCGGCCGATCGCGGGAGGTTCACGGACAACCGTACGAAGAGGTACTACGACGGGGACTTCTGGAAGCTGCGCGAGCTCGGAGCCCGGTATCGGTTCCCTGCGTCCTTGATCGGCGTGACTGGGGCGGAGAGCATGTCCCTCGCGGTATCGGCTCGGAACGTGTTCACGCTCTGGCGTGCTCAGACCGACATCTACGGTGTGCAGATTTCGGATCCTGAGTACGGCGCGCCCACCCAGGGTGGTGGAGGCAACTACTGGAACATGCCGCCGCTCGCCAGCCTTCATATGACCCTTCGGGTCACGTTCTGATGAGGATACATGACATGATCAACATCAAACGGATCGCGGTTGGCCTCAGCCTCGTAGTGGCGCTCGGAGCGATGGGTGCGTGCGAGGACTTGCTCGACGTCGATCTCCCCTCGGCGCTCACGGACGAGGCCCTCGACGCCCCGGAGGGTGCCGACACCCAGGTGAACTCGGTCATCGCGCTGTTCGAGTGCGCGTATTCGACGCTGGCCTATCAGGCAGCAGGTCACGAGGACGTCTGGGAGAAAATCGCTGGTGTGTCCGGCTCGGCCGCCCAGTACGACGCCTGGCCCGATCGCGGGGACTGTGACTCGTCCCCCGAAGACGATGACTGGTACGACAACATCCAGGTGGGCCGGGCGCTGGGCGTCAAGACGTACGCCCGGCTAGGAGAGTGGACCGACGACGAAGTCGATAGTCGCACCCAGAAACAGGCGATCGTCGCGCTCTACATTGCGGCGAACATGGATGTCTTGGGCGAATTCTTCTGCGAGATGGCTGTCGACGGCGGTTCGCTCATGTCGGCGACCGCGACGCTCAGTCTGGGCGAGACTTGGATCGCGACGGCGCTCGGTCACATATCGAGCATCGGCGACTTCGAGATGCCTTACGGAATCGCCTCCAGCGCCACGAACATGGCGGTGGGGCTGCGCGCTCGCATGAAATGGAGCCGGGGAGACTTGTCCGGCGCTATGGCCGACGCCAATGCCGTGCCTGCGCGTTTCACCTCGTGGGTTATCCGCGGCGCAGGCCCGCAGCGGCGCAATAAGGTCTACAACACCGGCACGGCGGTGGGTTATGCGGGCATGCTGGATGTCAACGACTGGTGGCACGAGGGTCCGAATCCCGTGACGGGCCAGGCGTGGGGCAGCCCCATTCCTTTCACTGGATACCTGAACCTGAGCATCATGGCTGACGGACGAGCCGTGTACGCGTCCGGCTTGCCGGTTCGCGCCTCGGACGCCGGTTCTAGCCTGGACTCCAGGGTTGGCCACTTCATGAAGACCGTCCAGGGGCCCGTGCCGAGAGACGTTCCGCTCAAGTACACGGCGGACTCGGACAACATTCCGTTGGTTAGTTGGCAGGAGCTCTTGCTCATCAAGGCCGAGGCCCAGGGTGGTCAGGCTGCGATCGATCTGGTGAATGAGCTGCGAACGTTCCACGGCCTACCTCAGGTCACGTACGCTGACCCGGGCAACGCGACTGAGATCCGCTACATGATCCTAGAGGAGAGGCGGAGGGAGCTCTTCCTCACCTCGCGTTGGTGGGCTATCAAAATCCAGAACACCGACGTCCTCTGGTTCCCACGCTCCACTGGGTTCTTCCCGGAGCAGGGGTACGAGTTGAACGGCGGCGTGCGCATGGTCATGCCGAGGTCCGAGTACGACCTCAACGAGAACTTTACGGTAGACCAGCGCAGCACCGGCTGCGACGTGGGTCAGAGGCCTGTGATACGCAGCTAGCCGGGAGTTGCGCGGCAAAACGCGCACCTGTGTAGGATGCAGGGGATCGGCCCCGGGGCAGCACGCCTCGGGGCCGATTCACTTACACGCTTCGCCCGCTAATCGAAGTCCAAATTCTCCGTGATGCGCGTGCCGTCGCTCGCGAAGGCGTCGAGGTACATCTGGATGCGCTGCTGAGCGGATGCCAAGTCGAAGTTGTCGAGGTTGATGTTGAGCAGGTCGATGTACCAAGGCATCTTAGCGTCGGCCTGGATGTAGGCTTCGACGATCGCGCCGGCGATGGGTAAGGTCGTTGCCTTTGAGTCATCGTATACGTCGCGATTGCTGGCGCGACGCAGCTTCTCCATCTCCTCGGCATGCAGGCGCTGGTAGAGCTCGAGCGTGAAGGGATCACCAGCCTTCACGCCGGTTTCGGGGTCGTCCTCGGTGAGCCGCCCGCGTTTGTGCAGCCACTCCCAGAGTATGCTCAGCCGGATCTCGCCAGTGGCTGCGTCCTCCATGAGGTAGAGCACGTCGTCGTCCCCGAAGAAATCGGCGGGCTTGAGCGCTGCGGCCTGCATCCCCTGGCCGAAGGCATTGCCGTACTGTAGAGCCACGCTCAGCAGGTTGCGAGCGCCGCGGATCGTGCGCGGGGCCTGCTCGAGTAGGAACAGGTCGGAGGCGTCCTGTTGCGTGTGGGTCAGCGGCGGGAAGGCACGGCCTGCTTGGTTGGCGTCGCCGACTCTTTCCCAGACGGGGCGAACGATGTGTACCATCTTCCAGTGCGCCACCCACTTGCCGCTGGCGCCCTCCTGTTGCTCGCGCTCGGCTCCAGCCAGAGCCCGCTTCATGCTGTCTTCGATGCCCTTCGCCGAGCCGACCGGAATGTTGGGCTCCATGCCACCCTGCCACAGAGCGAAGTTGCCCGCGCGGTCGGCCGTGTTCGTGGCCCGCCGCACGCGGTCCTCATAGACACGCATGTAGCCGTACGTCATGCCGATGGACTCGATGTTCGGATCGATGAAGCCGGAATCCCAACCGAGCGCATCGGCTACCGAATTGATGTAGTCCCAGCGACCCGTGTTGTATCCGACGAAATGCCCGCCCAGCGTGGCACGGATCTCCATGAGCTGGAATGCGGCCTCGACCTGCTCGACGAGCACGTAGACCTTGATGGTGCCTGGTTCCAGGCCCAGGTGTCGCTCGAGGGCATCAAGCATGCCGTTCCATACAGCCGCGTCCTCCGCGGTCTGGATCTTCGGCAGATAGAGCACCACTGACCGTCCTGCGTCCAGGAATGCCCTGTGATTGTTCACGACGAACAGGCATAGGTCGACGATGGACGCGGAGAAACCCGAGCCGTCGGTGTTGCGGATGTGCCGGTCGTCCAGGTGTAGACCACGCGTGCGAAAGATGACCGTCGTGAAGTCGAGCTGCTCCCGCCAGTCGGTGACGATGTCGCGAGCGAAGAAGCCCTGCGCCCACGCGTTCATCTCACCCGCCACGCCTTCAGCCACCTCGAGGAAGAGCTCATCTCGCGCGAGCGCGAGCTTGAGGTTGCGCTGGTTGTCCAACGCCATGGTATTGGTCTGACCGAGCGCGTCCTCCCCGTCGAACATCCATCCGTCGGCGCCGCTCAGCAGCGCGTAGGCCACGTTGCGGATCGACTTCTCGATGCTCGCGTTTGGTTTGGCGGCTGGACCGGTGCCCTGGATCCACTGGCGCTGCAGGTCGTGAGGGATCTCACTTCCCACGAAGTTCCCGTCCCGCGCGTCCTGGACACGGATGTCGGTACCAGGAATCGTTGCGTCCGGGTCGAGGAACGTCATGCGTTGATGCCCACGATAGCGGGCAGCCCGTCGCTCCGTGCGAGACGTCATGACTTGCTTGCGATCGTCGTCGAACGCGGCGAGTGCCTCGATCGCATGGAGCGCCTCGGGCGTATACACGTCCGAGTACTTTTCGCGCAGCCCTGTTCGGATCTCGACGGCGCGAGGCGGTCGAGCTCTCGGTTCGTGCGTGTCTGCCATCTAGTCTTCCTCCGTGGAGACAAGATAGCCGCATGCGCCGCACTGGCCCGATCGTTGGTGCGATAGTTGTCCTGATCGAGGAGCACGGACATACTGGCAGCGGGCTTTGCCAAACGAGGGGGGCCATGTCCTCTGCAGGGAAGCGGCGCACAGGACGGGGGCGCCGAGAAAAGGAGCGTCGCGACGACGGCCGGTCCTCCGGCGAGTCGACGACCCCATCGCTGCGTCAGGGCTTCTGGCTTCCGCCGGCACTGACGCTCGCTCTCGTGCTTCTGTCCTTCGTTCCTCGAGTACGCGCGAGCTCCGCTCTGACGTGGTCCTTCTGGGGAGCGGCCCTGGCGCTGCTCACCTGGCAGGCGGTGCTTTTCGTCCGCCTGAAGCGGGAGCCGGCCGGTTCTTCGCTGCGCATTGCCTTGTTCCCGCACCACTACGTGCAGGCGTCCATGCAGCTGGTCGTGTTCGTGTACTGGGGCCTGTATTGGCGTCCGGTCTCCGAGTTCGTCTGGCTGCTGGTCGCGCAATTGGTCTTCGCCTACGCGTTCAGCATGCTACTCGCCTGGTCTCGACGAGAGACCTACGCGCTGGGCTTCGGACCGGTCGCGATCATCTTCAGCACCAACCTCTTCCTTTGGTTCCGGGACGACTGGTTCTATCTACAGTTCCTGCTGATCGCGGTCGGGTTTCTGGGCAAGGAGTTCGTTCAATGGCACCGCGACGGCAGGAGCCGACACATCTTCAACCCGTCTGGCTTTTCGCTGGGGCTCTTCTCGGTCCTCTTGATCGCCACGGGCATGACCAGCGAGCTGACGTTGGGCGAGATCATCGCCTCGACTCAGGGGACCGGTCCTCACATGTATGGGGTCCTTTTCCTCGTCGGGCTGGTCGTGATGTACCGCTTCTCGGTCACGCTGGTGGCCGGGTCCGCCGCCGCTACGCTGTTCGGCCTGAGTGCCCTGTATACGGCCTGGACCGGCGTGCCCTACTTCGTGGACTCCGAGTTCCCGGCGCCGGTCTTCCTCGGGCTTCTGCTGCTCATCACCGATCCGTCAACGTCGCCTAAGGAACCCCTCGGCAAGCTCGTGTTCGGGGGACTCTACGGAGTGGGTGTGTTTGCGCTCTATGCCATGCTGGCTCGCATCGGGGCTCCGCTGTTCTACGACAAGCTCCTGTGCGTGCCGCTGCTGAACCTGAGCGTGCGCAGGATCGACAGTACCGTGCGTTTTCTCCAGGACAGCGCTCTATGGAACCGCTGGGTCCCCGACTGGGCCCCCGCGCGTTCGAATCTCGTGCACTTGTCCCTTTGGATCGTCTTGTTCGGCTCCATGACCGCCATGGGCCGGACCGACGGCACGCATCAGGGGGACCGCGTCCCGTTCTGGCTCGAAGCCTGTGACGACGACCGGCGCAATGCATGCGACCGTGTGGTCCAGATCGAGGGAGTGTTTTGCGCGGATGATTCCGGATGGTCGTGCAACGAGCTGGGAGGCCACTACCTGAGGGGGGAGATCGTGGCGCCTGATTCTGCACAGGCGCTGTCGTGGTTCGCCCGGGCGTGTCGGCTGCGCTTCCAAGCCGGGTGTGTCAACCTGCTCGAGCCAGGAACGTTCAGTCGCACGGTGCCGAAGGTGCTGGACTTGCGGTTGCTCCTGCGGGAGGGCGGACAGGACCTGACCGAGATGTCGGAACCGGAGCTGTACGCGCGCGCATGCGAGCACGGTTGGACCTTCGCGTGCGATAGGGTCGGCAGACCATGAACCATGTAAAGGGGGCCCCTGAGCGATCGATCTCGAGAGTAGGCCTCACGGCCTTGATCGCGCTGGTATCGATCGCGGCGGTGGGCATGTACATGGGGCCCTCGAGCAGCGCGGCCACGTCAGGGACGGGGAGTGCGTCTGCTTCGCCGGTCGGCCCCCAGCAGGTTGCCGGATTTCGCTCAGACGCCTGGTACCTCCCTGACACCGAGCTACTCGGCTTCGTGGAAATTTCCGAGGGCCCGTTCCTCATGGGTGGCGACGTGACGACGGATCCACAGGCCCTCGACCACGAACGGTGGTCCGCGGCGAGCGCCCAAGGAATGGTGAACGTCCCCACCTTCTACCTTGGCCGCTCCGAGGTTACGGTGGCCCAGTTCCGAGCCTTCGTCGAAGCGACGGGCTTCGCCGCGGACGTCCGGGTGTTCCAGGCCCCCCCTGAATATCCTGTACGGCCCATCTCGTGGACCGATGCCCTCGCGTACAGCCGTTGGCTTCAGAGCGAAATGGAAGCCTCGCCCAGCACTCCGCCGGTGCTGCGAGAGTTATTCGGCGAGGGCTGGCGCGTGACCCTGCCGAGCGAGGCGGAGTGGGAGAAAGCGGCGCGGGGCGCCGACGGGCGCCTCTATCCCTGGGGAAACGAGCCCAGGGCAGACCGAGCGAATTTCGGGGAGACGGGTACCATGCCCGTGGCCTCGTTCGACTGCTCGGAATGTCCTTACCCCGTCTTCGACATGAGTGGCAACGTGTGGGAATGGACCCGGAGTCCCTATGAGCCCTATCCCTACGATGCGAGCGATGATCGCGAGTCGCTCGAGGCCGACGCGCTGTGGGTGATTCGTGGCGGCTCGTATCAGGACTCTGCCAGGGAATTGCGCGCCGCTTCCCGGGCTGCAGCCGGTCCCGGCGTACGTCGTCCTTTCATCGGATTTCGAGTGGCGATCTCCCGTTTCTGATCATGACCTACCCCTGCTTGGTCTTCTCGCTGGTGGTACTAGGGACCATGGTCGCCTCGTGCGGCGGTGAAGGGTCGCTTGATCCGACCGCATCAGGCGGAGACGACGATGAGCCTCAAATGAACCGCATGATCAGAGCGAATCCGTCGTTTGCGGGGGACATTCAAGAGATCTTCGTACGCAGGGGGTGCACCAACGCAGACGGTTGCCACGGACTGGGTCAGGCCAGTCTCACTCTTCGCGCCAATGCCCCGGAGAATCACGGAAACCTGGTGAACGTGGTGGCCCGGGAGCCGAGTCGGAGTACGTACTCGTCAAGCCCTTTGACGCCACCAACAGCTACGTGGTCATTAGGCTGGAGGGTCGCCAACACATCGGACTGACCATGCCCTTCGGTTCCTCGCTCGATAGCATCGATCTCACCAATATCAAGAATTGGATCAATAACGGCGCCCTGAACAACTGATGTCCACAGCGATGCGGCGTCGAGAGACCTCCAGCTTGTCCGGGATCTGCCCGCCAGATAGCTTGGCGATCCGCCACTTTCCTAGCCTGGTGGAAGGGGATGCACGTCATGAGAATGCTATTCGCCGTTTCCGTGCTTCTCATCGCTTCGACCGTCGCGGGCTGTGCGGGCGGCGGCCCCAACCCATTCACGGCGCCCGCAAGCAACGAGTCGGATTCGGGCTACGAGGACGTACGTCTCACGGTGGAGAACCGCGATTTCCGGGATGCCACGATCTACGCGTACTGGAACACGTCCAGGCGGCGGGTTGGTTTCGTCGTGGGGAAGACGTCGCGCACGTTCCAGATGAGGTGGCTCGCGGAGGAGGTCCAACTCGAGGTCGACTTCGTGGGCCGAGGTGGCTTTCGCAGCGAAACCATGCCGGTCTCACCAGGCGACCACTTGAGCTTCCTGATCATGCCCACCCAGTCCGTTGAATCTGCCTCGGAGGTAGGGAACGAATGAAGCCCGTGCACGTTGCTCTCGTCACGCTGGGCACGCTTCCAGGCTTGGTCCTGGCGCAAGAGTCCGTCTCGTTCACCGCGGGCCAGGCCTCGGCCGGCCGCATGATGTATGAGCAACACTGTGCGGAGTGCCACCTGGAGACCATGCTGGGGTCCTTCGAGGCACCCGAGCTCGCCGGGCCGAACTTCCTCAGCTACTGGGGCGGCCGCTCCGTAGGCGAGTTGTTCAGCGTCGCTACCACCATGCCGCCGGACGACGAGGACTCGCTGGGAGACGACGTCTATGCCGGTGTCGTCGCGTACATCCTGGAGCGGAACGGGTTTCCGGCTGGAGCCCGACCCCTGACCGTCGCCGCGGAAGGCGCGCTCAATGGCGCTACCGGCTCGCCACCGGAGCGTACCGCTACGGCTCCGGGCGGTCGCGGTCGCGGCATCGGGGGACGGCCGGGCCGTACGTCGACGTATGTGGCCATTGTCGACTTCAAGTCGGTGAGCGACGAGGAGTTGAGGGACCCCGCGGCGGGCGACTGGCTGATGTACCGCCGCACCTATGATGGATGGGGGCACAGCCCGCTGGACCAGATCGATCGAGGCAACGTCGCCGACCTACAACTGGCATGGGTTTGGTCGATGGACGCCGGGGTCAGCCAGCCGACTCCCCTGGTTCGCGACGGTGTCATCTACCTCACGAATCCCGAGAACACGATTCAGGCGCTCGACGGCGCGACCGGAAACCTGCTGTGGGAGTACCGCCGTGGTTTCCCTGAGGGCTTCCGTGGGGGAGGATTTACGCAGCTCCGCTCGATCGCGATCTACGGTGACAAGATCTACGTGCCCACCAAGGACGCAGCGTTGGTCGCGCTCGACGCCAAGACGGGTGAGCTCGTTTGGGAGACGGACGTCGCGGACTTCAGACAGGGCTTTACCAACGTCGCGGGACCCCTGGTCGCGCGTGGGAAGGTCATCAACGGGATCAATGGCTGCACGCGCTTCTTCGAGGAGTCGTGCTTCATCACCGCGCACGACGCTGAAACCGGCGAGGAGTTGTGGCGCACCTTCACGATCGCGCGTCCCGGGGAGCCCGGCGGGGACACGTGGGGCGACATCCCCTTCGAACTGCGTGGCGGCGTCGATGCCTGGATCACGGGTGGCTACGACCCCGAGCTCGATCTGCTGTATTGGGGCACGGCGCAGCCCAAGCCGTGGGTACCCGCGAGTCGTGGCATGACCACGGAGGACGCCGCGCTCTACAGCAACTCCACGCTCGCGCTGGATCCGGACGACGGGCGCATCGTGTGGTATCGCCAGCACGTACCAGGAGAGGCGCTCGATCTCGACGAGGTCTTCGAGCAGGTTCTGGTCGACAGCAACGGGCAGAAACTGCTCTTCACCATCGGCAAGCACGGAATCCTCTGGAAGCTCGACCGCGAAACCGGCCAGTACCTCGACCACAAAGAAACCGTCTATCAGAACATCTTCACGAAGATCGACTCCAAGACGGGCGCCGTGACGTACCGGCAGGACATCGTGGACGCGAAGGTTGGCGAGTGGCTCGCAGTGTGCCCGAGCACGGCTGGCGGCCACAACTGGCCGGCGATGTCGTTCAACCCGCCTACGAACTCGCTCATCATTCCCCTGAGTCAGACCTGCCTCAACATCTCGGGGCGTGAGATGGCGTTGCAGGTGGGCTCGGGGGGCGTCGCAGCCGACCGGACGTGGTTTGCGATGCCGGACAGCGACGGCAAGATCGGCAAGCTGGCGGCCTACGACATCGATACCATGGAGGAGCTTTGGAGCGTGGAGCAGCGTGCGGCGTTCTTGACGGGCGCACTGACCACCGACGGAGGCCTCGTCTTCGCAGGTGATGTAGACCGCTACTTCCATGCGTACGACGTGCGCACTGGAGAAGAGTTGTGGCAGACCCGCCTCGGCACCTCGGTTCAAGGCTTTCCTGTGGCTTTCAGCGCGGGTGGCGAGCAGTACATCGCGGTAACGACCGGTCTGGGTGGCGGAAGCCCGCGCAACGTCGTACGCGCGATTACGCCGGAGATTCACCACCCCAACTCCGGTAACGCGCTCTACGTGTTCAAGTTGAAGTCGCGCTAGGCGCCTCGAACGAGCTCTGACGGCCTCACTCCGGCCTCGCAAAAAAAGGGCCCCACCCTCACGGGTGGGGCCCTCGTGCTTCCAGGGTTCGGCTGGCGTTACATGCCTCGGCGTCGGTCTGCCGGCCACGCTGCTCCGTCGTTACCGGAGACGGTGCCCATGCCCATGTACTTGAACTTCTGAATGCGCTTACCCTCGTAGGTCTCCGTGGTGTAGATGTTGCCCTGGGAGTCCACGGCGAGGGAGTGAACCGCGAAGAAGAGTCCAGGCTGCCGGCCACCGTCGCCGAAGCTGTACAGGACCTCCAGCGTCTCACGCTCGATGACGTAGACCTTCATGTTCTGGCCATCGGCGAGGTAGATGAACCTCTGCTCAGGATCGTGGGAGAAGTCGATGTCCCAGGTCGAGCCCTGCGACAAGGTCGCGGGCGCGATGATCACCTCTTTCACGAAGGTGCCATCGGTCTGGAATACCGAGATCCGGTTCGACGGACGATCACATACGTAGAGCAGGCGATCGACCGAGAGCTCGGCGCAGTGCACCGGTGGGCGGAACTCTTGTGGCGGGGTCTCGCCCGGCACGTACCGGCCCGGATTCTCGCTGGCCATGGGAGCGTCGCCATAGGCACCCCAGAAGCGCTTCATCTCACCGGTGCTGGCGTCGAGGACTGCCACCCGTCGGTTGAGGTAGCCGTCGGAGATATAGGCCTCGTTTTCCACGCCGTCGACGAAGATCTTGGCCACTCGGCCGAAGCTCGTCTCGTCGTCGCTGTTGGCCGCAAAGCCGCCGCCGTCGCGTGC
Source organism: Gemmatimonadota bacterium (assembly GCA_015664885.1). Lineage (GTDB taxonomy): Bacteria > Gemmatimonadota > Gemmatimonadetes > Longimicrobiales > Gaopeijiaceae > UBA1138. Next base: position 125,163 of record DQPL01000131.1, on the reverse strand, counting down.
CCGCGCCCCTGACTGGCCGTACTGCGCCAGGAACTGACCGTCACGCGAGAACTTCACGATGTGCGCGTCGGCTCCGCCGTTGCCGCCGATCCAAACGTTGTCGTTGTGGTCCACGGTGATGCCGTGGTTGGACGTCGGCCACTCCCACTCACCCGTATCGGTCGGGCCTCCCCACGAGCCGACGAGGTTGCCGTCCGCATCGAATTCGAGCACGGGCGGCGCCGGCGAGCAGCACTCGCTGAGTACCGGGTCCTGTGCCGAGCCGAGCTCGGTGCGGCCCGCGAACTGGTCGGGCGTGTTGCGCTGTACGAGCCAGACGTGGTCGCGAGAGTCGACGTCTGCGCCGATCGTCGCGCCCATGATCCAGTGGTTAGGTAGCGGCTTTGGCCAGAACGGATCGACTTCGAACGTCGGAACCATTCCTTCCGTGTCCATCGCTATGTCGTCGAGTGCGTCGGCGGCACAAGCGAGGGCCGTAACCGACACTACCAAGGCTATGGCGAACATCAGTGGGCGCTTCGGCATCATCCATCTCCCGTAGGGCATGGCAAAATCGTGCAGGAACCGACCGATAGGCTACGGCTTGGAACGGCTCACGGCAAATCGAATTTCTACTCGGCGATGTCGCTCCAGCTCTCGACGAGGTGTTGTGCCGTACGCCAGGAGAGCGCTTGTGCGGTGAGCGTTGGGTTACGCGCGCCGCTCGTGCCCATCACCGAGGCGCCGAGCACACCCAGGTTGGGCGCCTCATGCGAGAAGCCCCAGCGATCTACGACGTTGGTTTCGGCGTCGTCTCCCATACGAGTACCACCGTACGCGTGCGTCGAAGCGCCCATGGCATTTCCAAGGCCCCCGCGCACGATCTCCGTCGCTCCAGCCTTCTGGTACCACTCCACAGCTCGATCCTGCATGAAGGCCGCGAGAGCCAGCTCATTCTTCTTGTAGTGTCCGGTTATGCGAATGACGGGCAACCCCAACGGATCGGTGACGCCCGGATCCAGGTCTAGGTAGTTGTCTTCGTATGGCAGCGTTGTCTTCTGGATGTAGAAGTAGTGGGAGCGGTCGGAGTTCTCGCGGATGAATCGCTTCCAGGCGGAGCCCCAGTTGCGGCCGCGGCCGAACGTGCTCATGCCCGCCGCGGAGATGGGGCGGCGGTCGGACATGGCCCAGAGGTTGCCGCCACCGATGAAGTCGAGATCGGTGTGATCGAAGTTGTCGTCTGCCCAATCGTCGACCGCCACGCCCTGAGCCGGAAGTCCGTACCAGGCATCCAGGTCGTAGGGGAAGAGCGCGGTCACGCCCGCCCCTTGGTGATGGCTCAAATAGTGGCGCCCTACTTGCCCGCGGTTGTTCGCGAGTCCGTCCGGGTATGCGTTGGACTTGGACAGCAGCAACATGCGCACGTTTTCGTAAGTGTAGCTGGCGAGCAGGACCACCTTGGCGGGCTGGAAATACTCCGTGCCGCCCGACACGTAGTTCACGCCCGTGACGCGTCCGTCCGCGTCCACTTGCACCGTGGTCACGTGAGCCTGAGTCACCACCCTCAGGTTCCCGGTATCGACCGCCTTGGGAATCGTGGTGAGATGCGTGGCGTTCTTGGCGTCGATCGGGCAGCCACCCTTGCTGCAAAATCCGTGGTAGCCACAGCCGCGGCGGCCCTGGTAGCGCTCGGTATTGATGGCCGCCGGCCCGGGGAACGGGTGCCATCCATGGGCCCGCGCCGCTTCAGCCATACGCTCGTTGAAGGCAGTCCAGCGTAGGGGCGGCATCGGGAACTCCCTTGCACGAGCGCCCTCGAACTGGTTGCCGCGCCCGTCGATGGCGCCGCGAACGTTGCCGGCTTGGCCTGACACGCCCACCTCGCGCTCGACCCGGTCATAGAACGGCTCCAGCTCCTCGTAACCGAAAGGCCAGTCCTCGACCGTCGAACCGAGTGGGACTCTAGACCTGCCATAGCGACGAGTGGTCTCGCTCACGACCCGGAAGTCCCACGGGTTCAGACGCCAGCTCTGAGCCCAGTAGTGCAAGCTGGTCCCACCCACAGCGTTCATCATGGGATGGCTGCCCACTCGACGGGCGGTGGTCTCAGAAGTGGCTCGTGACGTGGGTCGCTCCTGCTCGCATTTGTCGATCAGCATCGGCCAATCGCGGTAGTTGTTCCTGATTTCGTCCGGGGCGAAATCTCTGCGGTCCAGCCAGGTGCCGGCCTCCAGGCCGACGACGTCCAGCCCGGCTTCGGCAAGCGGATACGCCGCCACGCCGCCCGCTGCGCCCAGCCCGACGATGACTACATCGGTCCCGCGAAGTTGAGTCGCCATGTCGGTTACCTCCTTCCCGCGCGCGGCTTCACTGGTCCACCCGGAACGTGGCGTAGTCATACGCCGACCTGCGGACCGGTGTCAGTTCGTCCGCTTCCAAGGCCCGCTGATCTTCCTCGCTGACCTGCAGGCGCACGCCGGGATAACCGATGAGGTCCCAGCCAATGAAGTCCACGTTGCCACCGTAGTGTGGATCACCGAAGGTCCCCTGCCAGGTATGGCTCTTGACCATGTTGAAGAACGAGCCCGAACTCCCCACGAATCCGACGTTGGCTCCGGTAGCGCCGCCCGTCTGCAGGTCGATGAGAACAGAGTCCTGATCTGTCGCCGAAAGCTCGACGAAGGCGGCACCTCTCGAGTAGTGGCTATAGCGGTCCAGCGCCGCGAGGCCTGAGCGGTACGCACCAGCCGAGTCCGACTCCGCTTCGCTCAACGCGCGGTCGATAAAACGCAGAGCGCCTGCTTCGAGGGCCCCCGGGCCGAGCTCGTCGGAGGGAATCAACCGGTCCACCATGGCGCTCAGAATCTCCGTCTCCCGGGCGGTCAGGTTCATCAACGGACCCGTAGGTGCCGGAGCCGTGGCGATGCTCGGTCCGGGTAGCGCTGCGGCGCCGGCCTCGATGGCTTCGGCGGGAGCGGCCGCCGCTATGGAATGCGGAACCAGCGCCGCGGCGCCGGCGGCTCCGGCCGTGCGCAGTAGATCTCTGCGGGAGATCACAGAAGAGTCGTTTCTCTCCCGAGCGTCATCGTCGTTCATCGGAGTCCTCTGGAATCAGGACGGAAACTGAGGGCCGTTGCCGGAGGGCTGCCTTTGGTACAGCGGTACCATGCTGCCCAGCCCGATGACATGGCCTTCGATCGCCTCGAGCAGCTCGTCTCGGGTGAGTCCGGGTGGTAGATCGAGCTCCGTATCCAATGCGAACACGGCGAAGTGATAGTGGTGGAGTGATGTCCCGGGCGGCGCGGGCCCACGGTACATGGGTAGCCCCCAACCGTTGTTGCCCTGCGTGGCGCCGGCGATCTCATCAGGCATGCGCTCGGACGGATCGAAGGGGACTCCTTCGGGCAGCCCGGTGGCGTTTCCGGGGATGTTGTAAATGATCCAGTGTACCCAGGGTGGCGGGCGGCCTGCGCCATGATCCTGGCAGAGCACCGCTATCTGGCGGGTTCCCTCGGGCAACCCCCGCCAGGTGAGCGGAGGAGAGACGTTTCGCCCGTCCGGACTGTAGTCGCGGGGCATCAGGACGCCGGTCAGCATCGTCGGGCTCTCCACGATGAAGCTCGCGGGTGTCTGAGCACTCGAGGGCGCCGCGGCTGCGGCCGTCATTAGCAGGGCCGCCAATCCCGGTCCGCACCGGCGAGCTGGGCGCAAGCGTGCCGAGCCGCGAACGCGCATTCGACGCGAGACGCCGAAGTTCACGCGTCCGGCGCCAGCCGCACGATCATCTTGCCCACATTCCCACCCGAAAAGAGGCCCATGAATGCCTGAGGCGCGTTCTCGATGCCTTCGTGCACGGTCTCCCGCCACACCAACTTGCCCTGCGCGATCAACCGGCCCATGTGCTGCGCGAATGCCGGGAAGCGATCGACGTGGTCCGATACGATGAAGCCCTTCCACAACAGTCGCTTGCCGATCATGTGAAAGAGGTTGCGGGGGCCGGGCTCAGGCGCGGTCGCGTTGTAGGTGGAGATGCTGCCGCAGCCAATGATGCGCCCGAAGTCGTTCATCCCCGTCAACGCCGCCTCGAGATGATCTCCGCCCACGTTGTCGAAGTAGATGTCGATGCCGTCGGGGCACGCCTCCAGAAGAGCCGTCTGCAGGTTACCGACCGTCTTGTAGTTCAGCGCGACGTCCACACCTGCTTCGTTCTGCAGCCAGTCGACTTTTTCCTCTGAGCCGGCGCTGCCCACGACCCGGCACCCCTTTGCCATCGCGAGCTGGCACGCAGCGGATCCAACCGCTCCGGCGGCACCCGATACGAACACGGTCTGTCCCGGCTCCGGCTTACCAATGTCCTCCAGCCCTATGTAGGCGGTTAGGCCCGGCATACCGAGCACGCCCAGGTAGGCGGACAGGGGCGCCAGGTTGCCGTCCACTTTGCGAAGCGTGTCTCCCGACGACAGGAAGCGCTCTCTCCAGCCGTTCATGCTCAGCACATGGTCGCCCACCTGGAAGCCGTCGGCCCTCGACTCCACCACCTCGCCGACCGCGCCTCCATGCATGACCGCGCCGACCTCGAAAGGAGTCGCGTAACTCTTCCGGTCGATCATGCGGCCGCGCATGTAGGGGTCGACGGACATATAGAGGTTACGAATGAGCACCTCGTCCTCGCCCGGGGCTCCAACCGTGACCTCTGCGAGCTCGAAGTCCGACTCCTTGGGGAGTCCCACGGGGCGTGTCTTGAGGCGGACCTCACGACTCGTGTTCTCGCTCATGCCTGTCTCCAGCCGACGGGGAGGCAACGCTCGGGTACGGGGTGCCGGATGGTCAAAATGCAGCCTGAAATCAAAACCGCCAGGGAATGACGGCTCCGACGTCCGACAGTCCGCTCGAGCCCGGCGATGCCTTCCTCTTCCACTGTGACACGAGCGTTGGAACATGCCGCGTCGGGGTCCGTCTACAGCGCATAGGCTACGCAACGTTTGCGCAAAGGGCCTTTGTAGCTTACTCTCGTCCGGTGCTCTGAGCAGTTACCCGCCTCCTCAGGCATGGCCGCCGCCGAAATTCGGTGCAGGCCGCTTTCGAGGATTGGCTGCGTTACACTCGGCATTCGCCGGGCGTCAGAGCGCGAGTAAGGGAGTTCGATGATCGTTTTGCGCCCAACGACTTGGTTTACCAACTGCGGCTTTCCCATGGGGAAAGCCGTCGCGGGCGTACGCCGATGTAGGCGCCATCGCCTGAGCTGAAGCAAACTCAGCTCGACTCCCCCGATCGGCCCTTTCCCGCCAGGGGGCCGGTCCTTCTTTGCCCGAACACAGAGTAATTTATGATCCGCGATTCCGGTCTGTACGTCCGGGTGTTGCGCCCGTCCGCCCTGCTAGGGCGGGAAGGGTGACGCGCCAAAGCGAATTACCACCACTCTACAACCCGGCCTTCGAGCACGACGGCTGCGGCACGGGGTTCGTGGCCAGTATCGATGGCGAGGCGAGCCACCGGGTCGTCGAGTTGGCAGTACGCGCGCTCGTCGGTCTCACGCATCGCGGTGCCGTTTCGGCGGACGCGGCATCCGGTGATGGCGCGGGACTCACGATCCAGATTCCCCACGCGCTGCTAGCGGACGATGCCGAGTATTGGGGTCTGAAGCCCAACGAGCTCGACCGCCTCGGCGTGGCTATGGTCTTCCTGCCCACCGAGGCCAGCGCGCGTCCGAGGGCGCGTAAATTACTCGAAGCCTCCGCGCAGGGTAGCGGCCTCGATGTGCTGGGGTGGCGTACGGTTCCTGTCGACCCCTCGATGCTCGGCGGCGTCGCGCTGGAGTCGCTGCCTGGAATCGAACAACTCCTGCTCGCCAAAGCGCCGGACCTGTCGGGCATCGAGTTCGAGCGGCTGCTCTACCTAGCACGTAGGCGAGCCGAAGCAGCCTATCGGGAGCATGACGTCGACACCTACATCGTATCGATGTCGGCGCGCACCATCGTCTATAAGGGCCTGATGGTCGCTCCACAGCTCCGCAGCTTCTTCCCGGACCTGGCGGACCCGCGCACCCGGTCCGCACTGGCGCTGTTCCACCAGCGGTTTGCCACCAACACGCTGCCCAATTGGAAGCTTGCCCAGCCCTTCCGATTCATCGCGCACAACGGCGAGATCAACACGCTTCTCGGAAACCGCAACTGGATGTCCGCGCGAGAGCCCGAGCTCACCTCCCCCATCTGGGGCGAGAAGATGCAGGACTTGATTCCGATCATCGAGCCGATCGGCTCCGATACCGCTTCCTTGGATGAAGCTCTGGAGTTGCTCACCACGTCGGGACGCGACGTGCTCCATGCGATGGCGATGCTGGTTCCAGAGGCATGGGAAAACATGCCCAACATGGATCCGCAACTGCGTGCCTTTTACGAGTATCACGCCTGCCTCATGGAGCCTTGGGACGGGCCCGCGGCGACCGCCTTTACCGACGGGGTGGTCGCGGCCGCCGCGATGGATCGCAACGGCTTGCGTCCTGCACGCTACCAGGTGACGTCGGACCGCCTGGTAGTGATGAGTTCGGAGGTCGGGCTTCTCGGACTGCCGCTCAAGGAGATCGTTGAGTCCGGACGCGTGGGCCCAGGAGAGATGATCGCCGTTGATACTGTAGAGCGTCGGTTCCTGCGCAACGATGACATCAAGCTGAGGCTCTCGATGGCCCGGCCGTATGGCCGTTGGGTGCAAGGCAACCTCCAGCACCTCGATCACCCCGTGTCCGGCAATAAGAGTCCCGCTAGCGAAGTGACGACCTCCGACGTCCCCAAGATGCAGGTGCTGCATGGGTACACGCGTGAGGAGGTCAGGGACGTGCTCACGCCCATGGCGCGAGACGGCGCGGAGTCCATCGGCTCGATGGGCGACGACACACCGCCGTCGGCGCTGAACGAAGCGCAGCGGTCGCTCTACAGCTATTTCCGACAGCGTTTCGCGCAAGTGACCAACCCCCCGATCGACTCGATCCGGGAGCGCATCGTGATGTCGCTGCACACCTACCTCGGTGTGCGGCATTCGATCCTCGACGAGAGTCCGGAAGCGGCTCGACTGGTGCATCTCAGGAGCCCGGTGCTCACATCAGACGAATGGGCGTCTCTGCGGCGCACGCCTACCAAGCGGCTCAGCTTCGCCGACCTGACAGCCAGCTTCCCGGCGGCGGAAGGCGTTGAGGGACTCAAGCGTGCGCTCGACGATCTGTGCGAGGCTGCGGCATCGGCGGTGGACGAGGGGCACAGCGCGCTGGTCATCAGCGACCGTCTCGTCGACGAGCGGCGTGCGCCGATCCCCATGTTGCTCGCGGTCGCCAGCGTGCACCACCACCTCATCCGCACCGGCCGGCGCATGCGCGCCAGCATTCTGGCCGAGGCGGGCGACGCGCGCGATGTGCACCATCTGGCCGCGCTGATCGGCTTTGGCGCCTCGGCGATCTACCCCTATCTCGCTCTGGAGACGGTGGCGGGTCTCGCGGACGCTGGAAAGCTTGGGGAGAGCGACGCTGAGGAGGCGGTACGAGCCTACGTCCAGGCTGCCGAGGCCGGCATACTCAAGGTAATGTCCAAGATGGGCATCTCGGCGGTGTCTTCCTACCACGGCGCTCAGATCTTCGAGGCGTTGGGGCTCGGCGACGAGGTGATCCAGCGCTCCTTCCCAGGCACCACGTCCCGCATTGGCGGCATCGGATTTCGCGAAATTGCCGGAGACGTGCTTGAACGTCATGAGCGTGCCTTCGCTGGGGAGGCGATGGAACGCGGAGGCTGGTACAAGTTCCGCCGCAACAGCGACTATCACGCCAACGAACCGCAAGTCTGGAGGGCGTTGCACGCGGTAGTTCAGGGGGGCGGCAAGGAGGAATACCGCGCCTACTCCGAGCTCGTTCACTCCCGCCCGCCTTCTGCGCTGCGCGACCTACTGGACTTCAAGACGGACCGGGAGCCGATCGACATTGATCGAGTGGAGTCGGTAGATGAGGTTCTGCGCCGATTCCAAACGGGTGCGATGTCGTTGGGCGCGTTGAGTCGCCAGGCCCACGAGGACGTAGCTCGAGCCATGAACCGGATCGGAGGCCTCGCCAACACCGGCGAAGGAGGCGAGGACCCCCGTCGCTACACCGCCGACGGCGACCGGCGGGACGCGAACTCAGCGGTCAAGCAAGTCGCCTCGGGCCGCTTCGGAGTGACACCGGCGTATTTGGCCGGCGCACGGCAGCTCGAGATCAAGATGGCGCAGGGCTCCAAGCCGGGAGAGGGCGGCCAACTGCCGGGCCACAAGGTCACGCCGTACATCGCGAGCCTCCGGCACGTGATCCCGGGAACGCCGTTGATCTCGCCGCCTCCGCACCACGACATCTACTCCATCGAGGACTTGGCCCAGCTCATTTACGACCTCAAGACCGCCAACGCGACCGCGAAGGTCGCTGTGAAGTTGGTGGCGTCCGAGGGCGTCGGCACGATCGCGGCAGGCGTAGCCAAAGCATACGCGGATGTAATCCAGATCAGTGGCGCGGACGGTGGTACGGGCGCTTCGCCACTGTCGTCGGTCAAGTATGCCGGCAGCCCCTGGGAGCTCGGCCTGGCGGAAACGCAGCAGGTCCTGGTCATGAACGGATTGCGCGGACGCGTCACCTTGGCCGTCGACGGCGGACTCCACACCGGCCGCGACGTCGTCATGGCCGCCATGCTCGGAGCGGACCGCTACGGCTTTGGAACGACCGCATTGATCGCCATCGGGTGCAAGATGGCGCGACAGTGCCACAGCAACACCTGCCCGGTGGGCATCGCCACACAAGCCGAGGAGCTACGCAAGAAGTACTTCGGGACGCCCGAAATGCTCATCAGCTTCCTCACGCATGTTGCGGAGGAAGTGCGCGAGATTCTGGCCGAGTTGGGCTACGAGCGGCTCGAGGACCTCATGGGTCACACACCGCTCCTGCGGCAGGTTCCCGCAGACGAGAATAGTCGGTGGAGGGGCGTGGACCTCTCGAAGCTCATCACGCCGGCCGCGGGAGCGCCACTGCACTGCGTTCAGGATCGCAACGACCGCCCGGGCACTACACTGGACGACCACATCCTCGCCCGACTCGGCAGCACGCTCGAGGACGGCACGCCCTTCAGGGGCTCGTATGGGATCGAGAATACGGACCGCACGGTGGGTGGGCGTATCTCGGTGCGCATCGCCGGCATCCACGGCGACGCGGGGCTGCCTGAAGGCACGCTGGACCTTAATTTCTCAGGATCGGCCGGGCAGTCGTTTGGCGCCTGGCTGGCGAACGGGGTACACCTGCGCCTGGTGGGCGAAGCCAACGACTACGTCGCCAAGGGCATGAGCGGGGGAGAGATCGCCATCGGCCTGCCTGTCGGAGCCGAGTTCCAGGGTGCCGATGCCGTGTTGGTCGGTAACACGGTGCTCTATGGCGCGACCGGCGGCAGCCTCTTCATCGCGGGTCGTGCCGGCGAGCGCTTCGCGGTACGCAACTCGGGTGGCGTCGCGGTGGTGGAAGGTGTCGGTGAGCATGGCTGCGAGTACATGACGGAAGGAGTGGTGGTCGTGCTCGGTGAGGCCGGTCGTAACTTCGGTGCCGGCATGTCGGGCGGTCTGGCCTTCGTGATGGACCCGCGTGGCGAATTCCCGACACGCGTGAACCGCGAGTTCGTGACCTTGGAGCGCACCAGCGAGGCCGGAGAGATCGAACTGCTGAAGGCCTTGATCGAGCGACATCAGGCGGAGACGGAGTCGCTGCTCGCCCGCGAGATTCTAAACGATTGGCCGGCGGCGGCGGCGAGCTTCTGGACCGTGGCTCCTAACTCGGTGGCGATGGAAGAGGGGCGCGCCGACGTCGTGCTGCGCCAGTTGGAGACGCTTCAGGAACGGGTCTCGGTGGCGGACGTGGTCGACGGTGTCGGCGAAGCGCCTAACGAGTTTCTCTCTACGGATCGATTTCCCGTAGCGGAGCAGCGTCCACCTCTCTGACGAAAAACGCCAGAAACCGCGCCATGCGTTCCAGGCCCGGTGTGGAGATCGTCTCCAGCACCTCGCCACTGGTGTGGTAGAGCGGCGGTGCCTGCATCGCGGTGACGATCGGCACACCTAGGGACCGGTACCCGCCCCCTTCTCCGCTCGCCATGGTCGACGCGCCGGAGACAAAATTGATCCCGTAACGCTCGACGCCGCGCCGAATGAGGTCCTCGAGGAAGGGCGAGCGATTGGTGATGCCCGCGACGATGGGCGCTTCGCCCGAGTCCGCGATGTACTCCCTATAACCATCGTCGAATAGGCTGCGGGCCCTGGACAAGTTGCGCTGCGCCACGTGCTCGATGTTGAAGACGAGTACGCTACTCGCCACGAGCTCAGGGTTCATCGCGACGAAGCTTCGTGGGCCGTTCATGCCGGGCGAATGGTGACCTGCGCTGGCGACGAATACGAGCGTGCGCTCGGGCCGGTTCTCGGGTTTGGCGAAGTGTCGAGCCAACGCGAGCAGTACCGACAGGCCGTCCGCGTTGTCTCCGGCGGCGTCGAACCAGCCGTCCGCGTGCGCATTGAGCACGATGGCCTCCTGACTATCGCTTCCGCGAATGACCGCCACGCCGTTCACGGCGCTGAGCCCCGATCTCCGTTCCGTTTCCAGACTGAGGCGGACGCTCAGCTGGTCGAGCGTGCCCGCGTCGGCGGCGGCGTCCATCACTCGTTCTAGGAAGAGCCCGTCCCGTCCGCCGAGGTTGAAGCAGGGGCCGCCACAATTGCTGAAGTCTCGGGCGCGGCCGTTGCCGGGCTGGTCGATCACCGTGAGTACCGCGACGGCCCCGCGACTCATGAGGTCCTGAGCGCGCGCCACGGTCGGGCTCCTCTCGAAGACGGTGTGCGCCTGCGGTCGCACGTGCTGGATCGCCACCTTTCCCGCGACGTCGATATGCACGAGTTCCGCCGGACTCGCCGTTCCCACGAAGACCAGCGGTGCGGTCAAGCTGCCTCCGGGGATCTCGGACGGGGAGAGAGGCATCGCGGTCTCGAAGACGACGTCTTGGCTTCGGGCGCCGAACACCGGGTTCGCGATGAGCCGTACTTCCCACCGAAGTGGCAACCAAAAGGACTCGTCCACGGCTTGATCGAAGCTCTGTAGCGCCACCTCGGCGATGCCGGCGGCTCGGAACTGCTCGGCGGCCCAGGTCACGGTCGCAGCTCCCGAAGGGAAGCCAGTGATTCGCCCCCATAGCTGCCCGCCGCCAATCTCGTGAAGCTCTCTGCTGGCTCGAGAGAATCCCACGATCGTCTCCAGGTCGTGTTGGATCCGCGCACCCTCGAGCTCGCGATGGCCTTCCTCCCCCGCGGGTACCATCGCCGGCACGGGTCCACGGTCGCCGATGATCGCGGGCGACGCGTGAGGCTGAAGCCCCGGCGGTAGGGAGAGGCCGAACCAGGCGTCCTGCCCTGGCGCGACCTGAGTCGCGAAGGCCGCGCACGGCGGCGAGCCGATCAGCGCCACGACAAGCAGCAGGAGCCGAACGACGGCAGCTCGAGGCCGACTCTTCCTCGCCGTGGAATGCATGACCTGCTCCTTGCGGGTGTTGGCCGAGCGTACTGGGCGCACGCCTACGCACACTAGCGTGCGCGGCGCGAGGTAGCTACGCATGACGACGCCCGTCCGACCCTTGCCGTGAGGACCCGCCATGTCGTCCCGTGAGCGCATCCGTCGTCGTTGCAGGTTGGTAGCCACCATCGCACGGGTGGCCACCATCGCTGTGCTCGTCACGATCGCAACGGTGGCGGTGCCCGTCGTGCCCGGGACTACGCTGGTTGCCCAGCAGAGCGCGCCGCCCAACCCGTTGGGGCAACCCCTGCTCGATGCCTCCGGCAAGCTTCGTGACGACGCCTTCATCCGCATTCCGCTTCGGCAGGAGGACGCCCAATACGCCGATATTGAGGGGGAGCGCCTGAAGGCGATCCTGCTGGAAGTCGATGCCATCTCGCTGGCCGACCGCGACGCTGGCAACGTCTTCTGGGGCCGCAACGTCGGCACCGGCGGGCACGAAGCCACTCAGGATTGGGTCGAGCGCTATTTCCGCGACAACGGGCTGGAGGATGTGCGCCGCCAACCCTTCGACCTACGACCGCAGTGGGCTCCCAGCAGTTGGGATGTGTCGTTCAAGGTCGGCGGCGAGACGTTCACGCTGGAGTCTGCACGTCCGCCGCAGGGCGTGCCCCCGACTCCGAGCGGCGGTCTGGAGTTCGAGCTCGTGTGGGTCGGCACCGGGAGTGACGCCGACTACCTCGGACGCGACGTCAGAGGCAAGGCGGTATTGATTCAGGACATCCCGAGACCGGGCACGCTTCGACACTCATTGCGAACCGAGGGCGCCGTGGCTCGCGCCTACGAGAAGGGCGCCGCCGCAGTAGGTATCGTCTACGGCATCTCCGACAACTTCGCCGTCTGGCAACGCACGGGCGATGGGCCAGGCTTCAACGTCGGCTACGCCGACGGCATGCAGTTACGGGACAGGCTCGGTCGTGGCGAGCGCGTGACCGTCCGTCTCGAGATGGAGAGCGAGATGCTCGCGGGCCTGTCGGCGTCGAGCGTTTGGGGCACGCTGCCGGGCACGAGCGACGAAGAGATCCTCGTGATCGCGCACATGGACGGGTACTTCCAGTCGGCGCTCGACAATGCCTCGGGGCTGGCGGTGATGATGGGGCTCGTCGAGCACTTTTCCAAAGTCCCGCAGGCCCAGCGGAAGCGCACGATTCGCTTCTTGGGTTCGGTGGGTCACCACGGCGGGCCCGGCACGAGCTGGCTCCATGACAACCGTGAAACCGCGCTCTCGAGCACTGTGTTCGCGATCAACCTAGAGCACGTGGCGGTGGCCAGAACCAAGTATTGGGGTCCTCGCCTGCGCATGATGAACGCGGTCTCCCCCATGCGTTGGTGGTTGTATAGCAGCCCGGCCGCACTGGACATCGTTCTGGACTCGTTCAACCGCTTCAACGTCGGTGTCACCGCCGATCTGGAGCCGGGTGCCTCCGGCGAGATGGGGAGGATGGCGCGTGACGTGCCGTCCATGCAGGTGATTACGTCACCGGAGATCAAGCACACCGAGCAGGACACGCCCGAATGGATTCCGGCCGTGGGTCTGGAGCAGATCGCTCGGGCGTATGCGAAGATCATCGACGGGCTGAATGAGTTGGAGCGTTCGCAGATCGCCCCGGTGATGCGTCGCTAGAGGCGCTAGCAGGCGCCCCCAAAAAAAACCACGGGCCGGAGCAGCAACGCCCCGGCCCGTGGCCCCTTCAAGACTTCAGAACGAAGTCAATCGTGGGCGTCCCCGGTCACTCGGGCGCCCGGTAGCGCCATCGCCGCCAACCCGTCATTGAGTTGGATGATGATGTACTGGTGGCCGTTGTGCACCCAGCTAGCCATGCCGTAACGCGCGCCGCCGGGGATCTCGACCTGACCGACTCGTTCTCCGGTCTGCTTGTCGATCGCGAACAAGTGCGGCGTACCGTCACTCGTCTGGCCAGTGGCGAACAGTAGCGTCGGTGACACCGTCAGAGTTGCGTGGCCTCTTCGACCCGGATTGGTCGGTACACCCTCAACGCCTTGCAGTAGTGGGTGATTCCGGATCATCGCCTGCTCGTCTTCCGGTGCGTCACCGTGCGGGATCGTCCATGTGTGCTCACCCGTGTTCATGTCGATCGCGACGATACGACCGATGGGGCCTTTCCAGATCGACAGCCCGTCGATCGACGCTGCGCCACCACCACCGCCACGTCCACCGGGACCCGCGGCCCTCGAGAACTCCGAGTGCCGTACGCCCGTTTGGCGGTCGCTGTCCAACGGCGACTCTACGCCCGGCGCCAGATACGCTGGCGAACACCCGCTCGTCGATGTGATGTAGATCACGCCTTCGACGGGATCCGCGACCGGCGGCCCGGTGATGTTCGCGCCGCCCCCACCGCCGGGGCAGATGTTGGCCGGACCCGCCGGGTCACCCACGTGCGTTGGTGGGTTGAAGAGTGGGGCGAACAGGTTGTTGTTCTGCGCGACCTCCATCGCCCTGCGCCGGATTTCGGGCGTGTAGTCGATCAGGTGATCCTCGGTGCGTCCTTGCAGGTCGAACGGAGCCGGCTTGGTCGGGAACGGCTGGGTTGGCGATAGCGTCTCGCCCGGCACCTTCGACTGCGGCACCGCCCGCTCCTCGATAGGCCAGATCGGCTCACCCGTCTCACGGTTGAGCGCGTACACGAAGGCCTGCTTGGTCACTTGGAAGACGCCGGGAATCGTCTCGCCGTCGACGGTGACGTCCATCAGGATCGGCGCGGTCGGCGTGTCGTAGTTCCAGATGTCGTGGTGGACCATCTGGTAGTGCCAGGCCCGCTCACCCGTCTCGATGTCGAGCGCGATGAGCGTCGTGCTGAAGAGATTGTCACCCGGATGGAAACCACCGTAGTAGTCGATCGTCGCTCCATTGGTGGGGATGTAGACCAGCCCCAACTCGGAATCGACAGACATCGGCGCCCAAGAGGAGACGTCGCCCGTCCACTCCCAAGCGTCGTTCTCCCAGGTGTCGTGGCCGAATTCGCCCGGCCGTGGGATGACATGGAACTTCCACTTGAAGTCTCCCGTGGCCGCGTCATAAGCCAGGATGTCGCCCGGGACCATCTCTTTGCGGGTCTGGTTGTAGCCCTGCTCGGCGGAGTTGCCGACGATCACCACACCGTTTGCCACGATGGGCGGCGACGAAGCAGTGATGTAACCGATCTCGAGCGGGATGCCCTGATAGGGATCGTACTCCTGATTGAGATTCTCCCACGGGCCCCAGTCCCGGATCAGATCCGTGACCAGGTCGACGGTGCCTGTCTTCGGGAAGCCGGGGATCGAGACACCCTCGCCCCAACCCTCGATCGGGTGACCAGTCTCCGCGTCCAACGCGTGCAGGAAGAAACCGGGGGTCGTGATATAGACGACGCCCCGACCGTCGATCTCGCCGTACGCGATACCCTTCCCGTAGCCTTTGCGCATCGAGTATTGGTAGCGCTCGGTATCGGCTTCGGTGAAGCTCCACAGGAGCTCACCAGTCGCCGGGTCGAGCGCGATGACGTGACGACGCTCGCCAGTGACGGTGATGAACTTTCCGTCGACGTAGGTTCCGGTCGCTTTTGTGGTGCTCGGTGTGAAGCTGCTCGACTGAAACTGCCACGCCACTTCGAGGCTATTGAAGTTGGAGGCGTCGATCTCGGTTGCCGGCGTGTAGCGCGTGTGACCCTCGTCGCCGCCGAGGAACGTCCACTGCCCGTTCTCGACCCCCGGCATCTGTGCTCCCGCCGCCATCGGCGCGGTGACCAGCACTCCCAGCGCCAGCGTCAGCCAGAGCGATGGTCCGAAGGACCCCCCGCACTTGTCGTTCGTCATGATCGTCTTCCCTGAGGGATTGGCCCGCCTGATTCGACCCGCAATCCACGATCGTGACTCTTCGGCCGAAAGTGCGCAAGGCTAACGAAGAGAACGACCGGTGGCGGGTCCGCGGTCTGCGCTCGGGGGATACTTGTTTCAAGGGATCGACTACCGCGGAGACTGAACGACTCCGGCGCAGTTACCGCGGTAACTGCGCGCCAGACCGGTCTCTCAGAACATCTCTGAGGCGTCCGGCTCCTCCGGCTCTTCCGCGCCGTAGCGGTTGGGAATGAAGTCGCCGGTGATCATGTCCCGATAGGAGAGACCCGGCCCCACCATGGGGTACACGCCGGCCTCCTTGTCGATGATGACTTCCAGGAAGGCGGGCCCCTCGAAGCCCAGGAATTCTTCGAGGATTCGGGGCACGTCCTCCTTGCGATCCAGTCTCTTGGCCCAGGGGAATCCGTCGGCTTCAGCGCCTTTCACGAAGTCCTTCTTGTGCAAGGACTTGTCGCTGCCCGACAGGCGCCCCTTGAAGAAGAGCCGCTGCCACTGCATCACCATGCCGTCACCGTAGTTGTTCAGCACCATGACCTTGATGGGCAGATCATACGTGGTGACGGTCTCGAGCTCGCCGAGGTTCATGCGCATGCTGCCGTCGCCGTCCACGTCGATGACGAGTTTGTCCGGGCAGGCGAATTGCGCGCCGATGGCGGCTGGCAAACCGAACCCCATCGTGCCCATGCTGCCCGAAGTCAGCCACAGGCGGGGCTCGCGGAAGTCGCAGTACTGCGCAGCCCACATCTGATGTTGGCCCACGCCGGTCGAGACGATTGCTTCGCCCCCGGTGATACGGTTCATGGTCTCGAGCACGTAATGCGGCTGCACGAGCTCACTCTCCCGGTCGTAGTTCAGCGCGTACGTGGACTTGAGGTTGGCGGTCTCGTCGTGCCAGTCGGAGAAGTCTCCAGAAAATCCCATGCTGGAGCCGTGGGCTACGAGCGCATCGAGCGCAGGTTGCATGGGCCCCACATAGTGCCAGTCGGCCCTTTTGACCTTGCTGATCTCCGAGGGGTCGATGTCGAAGTGGAGAACGCGGCGGGCCTTGGCCGCGAAGGCCGCGGGCACGCCCGCCACACGGTCGTCGAAGCGGGCACCCATCGCGATCAGGAGATCGCAGTCGTCCACGGCGTAGTTGGCGTATGCGGTCCCGTGCATGCCCAGCATGTGGAGCGATAGCGGCCGCGTGGTATCCATGCAGCCCAACCCCATGAGGGTTGTGACGACCGGGATCTCGAAGGTCTCGGCCAGGGCGCGAAGTCCCGGACTCCCGTTCGCCTTGATGACTCCTCCACCCGCGTAGATCAGCGGTCGCTTACTCTCGCCGAGCATTGCGAAGAACTCGGCACAACGCTCTTCACTCAGGGTGTTGCCCTGCACGGCTTCCAGCCGCTGCCGGTAGCCGGGGATCGCCAAGCGGCCTTCACCGCGAAAGGGACCCTCCCAGTTCTGCACGTCTTTGGGAACGTCCACCACCACCGGGCCCGGCCGTCCAGTGCGGGCGATCTCGAAGGCGGTGCGCACGTTTGCTTCCAGTTGCTCCGGGTCCGTCACCAGCAGCACGTGTTTCGCAACGGCGCCCATGATGGCGGTTACCGGTGCCTCCTGGAAGGCGTCGGTCCCGATGGCACCTGTCGGCACCTGCCCGCAAATGATCACTATGGGGATGGAGTCCGCCATGCAGTCGCGGACTGGCGTCACGCAGTTGGTGGCCCCTGGACCCGAGGTCACGATCACTACGCCCACACGCCCGCTGGCGCGCGCATAACCGGCCGCCATGAACCCCGCGCCCTGCTCATTGGCCGGCACGACGAGCGGCATGGGCTCGACTCCGCCTGCGGCGTGCTCTTCGTTGTACCTGAAGACGGCGTCGTAGGTAGGCAGAATCGCCCCGCCACTGTACCCGAATACGGTCGTAACACCTTCGTCGGCAAGCACTTGCACGAGAATCTCCGCGCCGCTCATGATCTGGCCGGAAAGCGGATGCGTCGGGTCTGGCTGCGTTTCGTCCTGAATATTCATGAGGGTTGCAAGCTCAATGAGCGCGAGGCCCATTGCAATAGCTACGCTTCCGGGCGCACCTTCCCGAATGCGCCACATCATCTCCATTTTGCTCGAGAATCAGGCCGGGGCCCTGTCCCGCGTCGCGAACCTCTTTTCGTCCCGGGGCTTCAACATCGAGAGCCTGAACGTCGCGCCCACGGACGACGCGGCGGTTTCGCGACTGACTCTGGTCACGGTGGGCTCGGACGACGCCATCCTTCAGATCGCTAACCAGCTCGGGAAGCTGGTGGACGTCGTGAGCATTGCAGACATGACGGGTCTGGATCATATCGAGCGCGAGCTCGCCCTTTTCAAGGTACGTGCGCCGGAGAATTCGCGAGCGCAGCTGCAGTCGATTCTGGAGGAATTTGGTGGGCAGGTCCTTGGTTACGACGAGGGGCATGGCACTCTGGAGCTGATCGGAAGCGGCCCAGAGATCGACCGCTTCATGGCGGACCTGGCGGACTTGGCCGAGATCGAGTCCGTGGCACGCAGCGGCGTGATCGCAGTGGCCAGGGGCTCACCGATTTTCGACGCCCCTGCGCGGGACTAGTTTCCTCACTCATTAGAATGCCTACGTCCGGCAGAATGCCCGACTCCGGCGACGCGAGCACACAAAGGCACACGAGACATGGCAGAGATTCAGTTTGGCGACGAGTTGGAAAACGTGATCACTCGAGACGAGTGGCCCCTGGACAAAGCCCGCGAGTGCCTCGCGAATGAGACCATCGCGATTCTCGGATATGGCGTTCAGGGACCGGGACAGGCCCTGAACCTCAAGGACAACGGCTTCAACGTGATCGTCGGGCAGCGAAGGGGCACGAGGAGCTGGGACAAGGCCGTCGCCGACGGGTGGGTCGACGGGGAGAACCTCTTCGAGATCGAGGAGGCGGCCAGAAGGGGCGACATCATTCAATACTTGCTGTCCGATGCTGGTCAGATCGCGCAGTGGAGCACTGTCCGGCCTCACCTGACCTCCGGAAAGTGCCTGTACTTCTCACACGGCTTCGCGATCACCTTCAAGGAGGACACGGGGGTCATCCCCCCCGAGGACGTCGATGTGGTGTTGGTCGCGCCCAAGGGTTCGGGCACGTCACTTCGCCGCCTCTTCCTCGCGGGGAAAGGACTGAACTCGAGCTACGCCGTCTTCCAAGACGCGACGGGTCGGGCTCAGGAACGTGTCGTCTCGCTCGGCATCGGAGTTGGCTCCGGCTACTTGTTCGAGACCGACTTCCGCAAGGAGGTGTTGTCCGACCTGACGGGCGAACGCGGCGTGCTCATGGGTGCCATCGCTGGTGTCTTCGAGGCCCAGTTCAACTGCTTGCGAAAGAACGGCCATTCGCCGTCCGAGGCCTTCAACGAAACCGTGGAGGAGCTGACCGAAAGCCTCATGCCGCTCGTCGCCGAGAACGGAATGGACTGGATGTATGCCAACTGTTCGACCACCGCCCAGCGCGGCGCGCTCGATTGGCGCCACCGCTTCAGGGACGCGGTGGCTCCGCTCTTCGACGAGCTGTACCAGAGTGTCAGCTCCGGGGACGAGGCACGCATCGTGATCGAGACCTGCAGCAAGGACGACTACCGGGAGTCGTTGGACAAGGAGCTGGCCGTCCTCGCCGGCGAGGAGATCTGGCGCGCGGGCAAGCAGGTGCGCTCTTTGAGGCCGCGTGCATGAGCACCATCCTCAACCGAGCGTTGATCGGCTTCCTGGCGTCCGACCCAGTGGCCGCGACGAGGTGATCGAACGCCGCAAGCCCCGACTCAGCCCCGTACTCAGCGGCCCGGCCCTCGGGACCGAGCCGTTATCCGCGATCGGGCGGCATATCGCGATTGGTCCGGTCCTCGCGATCGGGCCGCATATCGCGATCGCTTTGACCCTAGCGATTGGCCTGAGCTTCGCTTTCACCCCTGCCCAACTCAGCGGTCAGGCCGAAAGCGAGGCGTCTGCAGCGAGCCCCGGCGTCCCGGACCCGAGCCTCGCCGAGCTGGGTCTCCTGCCGGGGCGACCTCGAATCACGCCGACGAGGACGGAAGCCCCGCCCGTGATCGACGGCATCCTCGACGACGAGGTGTGGCGCACGGCGGCCCACATCACCGAGTTCACACAGCAGTCACCGCTGGATGGTGCTCCGGCCACCGAAGCGACCGACGTCTACATCGCCTACGACTCGGAGTACATCTACTTCGGTTTTCACGCGCACTACGAAGACCCGTCGGTCATGAGGGCCAATCTCGGCGAGCGGGACCGGATGTACTCCGACGACCTCATGACGGTTTACTTCGATACGTTCCTCGACCAGCAGCGGGGCTACGACTTCGACGTCAACGGCTACGGCGTGCAGGGCGACGGAATCATGTCGGCCGCTCGCCGAATCGGTCGTGGCCGTGGCGGCGTCGCGGACGCGATTCCTGTGGCGGATCGGTCCTGGGACGCGTTGTTCGATACCGGCGGCCAGATCGTGGACGACGGATACACCGCCGAGATGGCGATCCCATTCAAG
This sequence comes from Gemmatimonadota bacterium, assembly GCA_015664885.1. Taxonomy (GTDB): domain Bacteria; phylum Gemmatimonadota; class Gemmatimonadetes; order Longimicrobiales; family Gaopeijiaceae; genus UBA1138. The sequence goes on along the minus strand of DQPL01000131.1, from coordinate 105,186 downwards.
AGCCTTCGCTACCCGACGCCTGCGGTGGGCGAGCCGCACCGGTGGGGATTCCAGATCGTGCGGGAACTGTGGGGCAAGGACCGGGAAAATCAGGTCTGGGCTCCTATGTCTCGAGACGAGACGAGTTTCTTCGCCCAGATGGGACTGCTCGAGGGCATGACCGACCTCTCCACCGCCAGGAACCTCGAGATTCTCCCTACGTTCACCGCCATCCAGTACGGCGACATCGACCCTACCCGACCGGCGTTCGTCAATCAGGACGCCGATCCCGACGCGGGCGTGAACGTCAAGTACGGCATCACCACCAACCTGACCGCCGACTTCACGGTCAACCCCGACTTCTCGCAAATCGAGTCCGATCGGCCTCAGATCGAGGTCAACCAGCGCTTTCCGCTTTTCTTCTCGGAGCTGAGGCCGTTCTTCGTAGAAGGCGCGGAGATCTTCAATGTCCTGGCGCCCGTGACCTTCGTGCATACGCGCACGATCGTCGACCCCGACTATGGCGTGAAGCTGTCCGGGCAGGTGGGCCGGTTCTCGATCGGCGTGCTGACCGCGAACGACCGTGCGCCGGGTAAGGTCGACGACCCGACGGATGCCGCCTTCGAGCAGACAGCACAGACCTTCATCGCGCGGGCGCGCTACGATCTGTATGCCGAGTCCAATATCGGGGCTATCGTCACGGACCGGGAATTCCTCGACAGCTACAGCCGGCTTGTGGGCCTGGACGGGAATTTCCGCTTGAGCCCGACGATCGCCGGGGACTTTCGCGTGGTCGGCTCGAGCTACAGGGACGTAGGTGGCGGAACTCCGGTGGACGGCCACATGCTGGCGACCCGGTGGGGTCAGACCGCTCGCAACCTGCGCTGGTCTCTCTACGCCTACCAGATCTCGCGCGACTTCGACACAGAGGTCGGTTTCGTGCGCCGACGCGACATCCGCAACGTCACGAGCAGCCTGGAATACCGTCTCCGGCCCGAGAGCTGGATCATGGACTGGGGACCGCAGATCACCTACTCGCGCAACTACGACTTCGACGGCGTTCTGCAGGACGAGGACTTCTCAGGGAGCATCAACTTCTCGTTCGCGCGCAGCATCAGCCTGAACGGGAGCTTCAGTCGCGAGATGGAGCGCTTCGGTGGCATCGACTTCAACAAGTCGAGCTTTTCTGCCGGGGGCAACGTCAATACGAGCCGCAGCTACTCGTTCGGTGCCAACTTCTCGATCGGGGACGAGATCTATTACCTCGCGCCCTCCATCGGTCACCAGGTCAACTGGAGCGTGAACGCTACGCTGCGCCCGCTCGACCGGTTTCAAACCCGGTTGAGGTGGGGCTCCCGCCGTCTCACGGACCCTGCGAATGGCGACGCGGAGCTGTTCGACGTGACCATCCTTCGCGCAACGACCAACATGCAGTTCACCGAGCGTCTGGGCATGCGCAACATCACGGAGTGGAATACGCAGGACGAGACGTTCGACATGAATGTGCTCTTCAACTACCGCATCAACGCCGGGACCGTGTTCTTCATCGGCTACGATGATCACTACCAGCAAGCGGATCTGATCGAGGGCGATCGCGACGGCGACGGTCTCAGGGAGCAGCTCTTTTACACGAGCGGGCTGCGCCGGACCAACCGGGCGATCTTCATCAAGCTCCAATACCTGCTTCGGTACTGAGCTCGGGGGACTGACGCATGCTCGCCACGGGAGACCGCGCGCCGGATTTCTCACTCCGCTGGCTGGACGGGAGCGAGTGGCGGCTCCAGCAGGCGATGGCCGATGGGCCGCTCCTGCTCGCGTTCATGGAAACCGACTGTCCCACCTGCCGGCTCACTCTGCCGTACTTGAAGCGCCTGGCCGGGGCGCTCGGTGCTGACAGCCATCGAGTCGTGGTGGTCTCGCAGGACGGCGCAGAAGAGACCCGCGAGTTGGTGGAGGCTTACGGCGTGACCTTCCCGGTGCTGCTGGACGCTGATCTGGACGTGTCCCGCAGCTACGATCCGCCCGCGGTCCCGGCGCTGTTCCTACTGGGCGAGGCGGGCCAGATCGAGTTCTGCGAGGTGGGCTTCAGCAAGGGAGATCTCAACTCGGTGGCAGCGAGCATGCTCTCGAGCCTGGACCTTCGTGCAACCACTGTGGCGGAGCTCGACGACGGCGCCCCGCTGACGAAGCCTGGGTGCTCGTCGCGCCACCTCGAGGCCGCGCTGGCAGCCACACTCGCTGAAGCCGACGGAGCCGAGCAACCTCGAGAGCCTTCGCCCGAGCCGATCGATCTGCTTCCCGAGAGCGCACCGCGCGCCACACGCTTCGTGTTGGCCGAGGACGAAGATCCATACGAGTATTGCATGAAGGCGGGCTTTTCGCCGTTCCTTCCAGTGGTGCCGCCTACCGAACAACGCGTCGACGCCATGCTCGCAGCGATCCCACACCCACCGGAACGTGTCGTGGGGCTGGTGCCGCCCTGCTATGGGGCCGCCACCATCGAGAAGATCGCCGCAAACGCGGTGATGGCGGGGTGTAAACCCGAATACCTGGAGGTTCTCCTCCCTGTGGTCCGGGCGGCTTGCGACGAGCGCTTCAATTTGCATGGCGTGCAAGCGACCACTAATTCCGCCACTCCGTTGATCATGCTCAGTGGGCCGGCCGCCGAACGCTTGGGTTTCGCGAGCGGTGCGGGGGTCTTCGGTAACGTGGCTCGCGCCAACAGCTCCGTCGGCCGGGCGCTGCAGCTCATGATGGCGAACCTGGGCGGTGCGCTGCCCGGAGAGATCGACATGGCGGCGCTGGGCAACCCCGGACGCTTTTCATACTGCGTGGCCGAGAATCACGAGCACAGCCCGTGGCAGCCGCTGCACGAAGATCTCGGTTTTGACTCCGACGACAGTACGGTCACGCTCTTCGCGGCGGGTGGGCTCATGGAGGTGAGCGAACACACGGCGCGAACCGCGGCGGGCGTGCTGCGCACGATCGCGGCCACGCTGGCCATGGTCTGGAGCTGGAGGAGGTGCCTACGCGTCGAGGCGGTGCTGGTATTGTGCCCGGAGCACGCGGCGACCGTGAGCGCCGACGGGTTCTCCAAGAGCGACGTACGCGACTTCCTCTTCGAAAACACCGGCGTGCCCGTGCGCGCCTTCGAGTACGAGGGTACGGAGGGGAGCCAGGCGCTTGGGCACTACCAAGAGGTCCTGATCGACGGTGAGCCCCACTATCGCAAGTTCAAGGACCCGTCGCAGATTCACATCATCGTGGCAGGCGGCACGGCCGGAAAATTCTCCGGAGTTTTGCCGGGCTGGTTGGCGGGCGAGGGCGGCTCTCAGAGCGTGACCTACCCGGTCAAGCGGTAATATGGGCACGGACAAGCAACAGGAGATCGCATGCCTACATTGGTAAGCCCGCTCGACGAGCGCTCCCGAGAAGCGCAGCCCGCTGCGCCCCGGCTCGACACGCTGGAGGGAAAGAGGCTCGCTCTGCTCGACATCAGCAAGCCTCAAGGGAAGGAATTCCTGGACCGGTTACAACACCTGCTCGAGCAACGGTACGGAGTCGCGGAGATCGTTAGGGAGATCAAGCCGACCTATACCAAGCCCGCTCCCGGAGCGCTGCTCGAGAAGCTCGCCTTCGTAGACGGGGTGATCGAAGCCCTGGCTGACTGAGGCTCCTGCACAACGTGCAGTTTGCACGACAGCGTTCGACTCGAAGAAGCCGGAATCCCCGCCGTGCCTTTAGCCACGGAAGAGTTCCGCACCGCTGCCAGGGTGCAGGCGAGCCGCCTGGGACGACCCGACCTGGAAGCCGTCTTCGTCCCGCATCCCATACAGGATCAGACTCTGAAGGAGATCGAGGCTCGGGCGGACGATGTGATCGAGCAGGTCGTGGCGCGGCTCACTGGTCGCGGGGACTCCTAGACCGTGCACCGTGGCGACGGTGTTCTTCGAGTGCCGACTTCCGCGCCTGGGCGGGATGCTAGGCGGCGAGTCGGGCCCGCTCGACCAACACCTCGCGGCCGGCAGCATCATCGTCGCGGCCAAGTCGAGCGAGGGCGCCTCCGCGGCTTGGGCGGCGAAGGCTAGCGCCACCGAGGCGCAAGAGTCGCTCTAGCGAACAAGCGCCAGACGAAAGCCGATGAACGCACGCCGAGCTCCTGGGTCCGCGCGCCCGCGCATGGCAGCGCGCACGCCGCTCTGGCCGTCCCCAAACGAGCCGCCGCGCATGATCCACAGCGCTTCCGCTTCGAGGCCTTCTCCGTCGTCGGTCGCGTCGTAGGGGTAGGGCTGATCCGGGCTCCGGGTCCACTCCCAGACATTGCCGGCCATGTCGGCGAGGCCAAAAGGACATTCGGGGCATTCGTAGCTGCCCACCGGCACCGCGCTCCTGGAGCTGTAGTTCGCACGGTCTTGCCTCGGCTCGCTCCCCCACGGGTACAAGCGACCGTCGACGCCCCGGGCCGCCTTCTCCCACTCGGCCTCCGTCGGCAACGTGATCCTCCACCCGTCGCTGAGTAAGGCCCTTAGTTGTGGCGGCGTGGCTGAGGACTCCCTGAGCGTCGCGTCGATCCAGCCGGCGTAGGCGAGCGCATCCGGCCAGGAGACAAAGGCGGCGGGATGATCGGGAGGCGTCTGAAGCGCCTGGGCTTGGATCGCGCCCGCTGTGGCCACCAGGAAGGCGCTCATTTGAGCGACGGTGACTTCGTACCGCGCCAAGTAAAAGGCTGGCAGGTCGACGATTCCCTGCGCGCTCGTGCTGGACCAGCGCTCAATGTCGAAGGCGTCCGGATCCACGCTCGCGTCGCTGCCCATCACGAACGGTCCGGCCGGAATTTCCACGAAGCCGAGCAGCTCTTCGTCGGGGAGAAACCAGGCGTCCACTCGAAAGCCTTCCACGTTGCCTGTTGCGGTGGGAGGTCGCGCGTCCATCGCAAGCTCTGTCGGCGGACCTTGCGAGAGTCGCAGCGCGATCCAGACAGCAGCCACGATCGCCAAGAAGGCGAGCGGAACCCCGCCTTTCATCTGCTGCACGCGAAGGCCCAGTCGTGATGACACGCGCGCGCGTATAAGCCCGGCTCGGACATCTCCATCAAGTTCTGGCCCGCCTCGCGCAGCAGCAGTCTGAGATCGAGAGGACGGGGGTCGCTGCGATTGAGGCCGTCGGGGTCCAGCAGATTGACGCACGCGGCCTGGAATCGGATTTCGCATGCACGCGCCAGATAGCCCCGCGCTAGCTCGGAGTCGGGCGCCACGGCCACCCCCCGCCTGAAGTGCACGCCTAGCTCGTTGCAGGCCCACGCAGAGTTGTCGCCACAATACGTCGTCTCCAACTGGATCAGGCGGCTGCACGCGTTGGCGCGGTCGTGGGCGCACGCCTGTTCCCAGAACGGCAGGCTGTCGCCGGTATGCTTCCCGTCGGTCTTGCCCATCGCCGTCATCGCGCCGAAGAAGACGATCCAGGCCGCCATGTGGGCCAAGTTGGAGGTCAGGGGAGCCCATTCAATGCGCAACCGCGCCAGCGCGGGGCTCTCCCGCGCGATCTGGACCAAGCTGTCGATCCCGCGAACACTGAGGTTCAAGAGAGGCACGGCCAACAGCTTGTCGTAGAACGTCGGCGCCCCGGCAGCCCCCAGGATCATGTAGAGCCCGAACACGCCCGCACCGTACAGCGCCCCGAAGAGGAGCTTTCCAGGCGGTGTGCGTGGCGAAGTCGACGGGTCGGTGATCAGTAGATGGAGGCCGAGGAAGACCGCAGCGGGGATGTCGGAGTCCAGGAAATAGGGGACCCCGGTCAGGGACGCATAAAGCGCGCTCAATACGAACAGCACGACAGCGGCGGAGCCCGCGATCAGCGTGATCGAGAAGAAGTACATCACGACCAGGCCCAGCAGGAACAGGTACAGGTAGATCAGCGGCGCGAGCGTGAGCGTCGACGCGATGTCCTGCCCCCAGGTGAGGTGCGTGGTGCCCGTAGTGATGAGCACGAGCGAGAAGAGCCCGAGCGCGAAGGCGGAAGGGTTGAAGATGTGCACGTTCCGCCCCTCGCGGTGCCAGCGCACGAACTCCTTACCGAGAAACCCGACCGCGATCATCAGGAACTGCAGGTAGAACCAATCGTCCCTGAACCAGAGGAAGAGGTTGATGCTGAAGATGATGGGGAAGGGCCCGAAGCCGAGCACGTACTTCTCACGCCGCGACCACGTGAGCAGCATGTCGAAGACGTAGGCGAACACGAGCTGCGCGGCCAGCAGCACAGCGAAGTCGTAGACGGGTCGCCAGTACCATCCCCAGTAGGCAAACACCGCGACCTGGACCATCGCCTGCACGTAGTGCTGCGGCCGAAGAACGCTCTCGAGCGACCGGCCTACTGATGCGCCGCGGAGTCGCAGGAAGAGCACGGTCTGCCAGATCAGTAGCGCGCCCGATGCACCCCAGAACGACCAGGCGAGACGCAGGTTGACTTGCACGCGCGGCAACAGAGAAAGCGTGAGCAGACCGAGCGTCAGCGCTAGCGGCAGATAGAGCGCACGCCGCGTGGTCGGCGTCGGCGTCGGCGTAACCGGAGCTTTCGCGGAGCGCCGTCGGCGGCGGGCAGCTGCCATGGAGTCTCAGGTGGTGGGGATGCGTGCCGGCAGTCTACCAGATCGTCATCGATTCTTCGAACAGGGAGGTTAGCTCCGCCTCACCCGCCGGCCGTGGCGACAGCTTGGTCACGCGGTGCTGAGGCAACGTGCCTTGCACGAGCGCCGGGATGTCGTCCGTTGTATAACCCACGGCTGCGAGACCGTTGGGGACGCCCAGCGTGCGCATGAAGTGGATGACGCGCTCGGCCAAGACTTCGCCCGCCTCGCTTGGGCTGGCGTCCGACACATCTGCGCCCAGCGCCTCGGCGCCGCGCAAGTGCCGCTCCGGATTCGCTGAGGCGGTGAAGCGCACGACTGCGGGCGTGTTGAGGATCACGGAGATGCCGTGCGGCACCATCGCGTGGTCGACCACGTAGCCATCGGGTCGGTGGCCACGAACCATGCCCGCGACGGGGTAGGACATCCCGTGCGGTAGGTGGACGCCCGCGTTTCCGAAGCCGATGCCGGCGATTGCCGCCGCCAGCAGCATTTGCGCCCGCGCCTCTTCGTCACTGGGATCCGCGTACGCGCGGGGCAGAAACTCGGCCATGAGCTCGAGCGCGCGTATCGCCCAGATGTCGCTGACCGGATTCGAGCCCTGGTACGCGGGGCGCTCCAACGGCCGAGCCGGCATGGGGCGCTCATCGAACGGCATCGCGGTGTAGGATTCCAGCGCGTGGCTGAGCACGTCCAACCCGGTCGCCGCGGCCACCGCGGGTGGAAGCGTGCGCGTATTGTCCGAATCCACGATGCCCAGGGTCGGCTTCAGGTACCGGTGCGCGATGCCCGTCTTGGCCTTTTTCTCTACGTAGTCGAAGATGGCCACGCCCGTCGTTTCGCTGCCAGTGCCCGCGGTTGTCGGGACCGCGATCAGCGGCTTGAGCGGCCCTGGGATGGGGTGGCCGAGGCCGATGGGAGCGTTGACGTAGTCGAAGAAGTCCGAGGGATGGGTGGAATAGAGGTTGGCCGCTTTCGCGGTGTCGATCGTGCTGCCGCCACCCACGGCGACGAAGGAATCGAAACCGCCCTGCGTCGCGCAGTCCGCCGCCGCCTTGAAGCTGGCGTCGGTGGGCTCGATGGAGAGATCGTCGAAGACCTCGAAGCCGATGTCGTTCTGCTTGAGGGACTCGAGCACGGTGTGCCCCACGGGGTGATCGCGCAGCGCCGGATCGATGACCAGCATGGTCCGGCGGGCCTTCAGGTCCACGAGATCCATCCCGATCTCGCGAGTGATCCCGCGTCCGAACCGGATGTTGGACGCCGCCATCTGAAAGGCGGTATCGCGTTCCGTGGGCATCAATCGCCTCCGTCTCTATGGCTGTTGGTCAGGTTGTTAGCGGTCCGCAAATGCATCGCAGTGGGTCGCGCGAGCCGCGCGGTCCTGTCAGGTTGGCTCGATTCGTTCCCTAACGCGAGGGCTCAAGGTGATACGAGACGTGGACAGACGGTTGATCTATGCGCTGCTCTGCGCATGTGTACCGCTGCTCATCCTGCTTCTGATAGGAGTCTTCTCACCGGCACCACCCGAGCTGGTTCCGACGCCGCATCCCGATTTCGACCCGATGTTGAGCAGCGGCAGCGGCGCCCCTGGTGGACCATTGGTGATTCTGGCCGGGTTCGTCACGGGTATCCTGGTCATCCTGATGATCGGGATTTGCCTGCTGATCGGGGTGCGGGAGACGGCGAAATCGCTGCGTAGATGGGTCGTCGCGGGAACCGTCGTCTACATGATGGTCTTTGGCGCGCTCATGCTCAGCTACCTCGAGTTCCTGCAGGGTGGCCCGCTCGTGATCTTCGGCGGACTGCCCGCGCCCAGCGCCTGGATGCTTTACGGGGTCTGGCTCTTTCCCTGGGTCTTCATCATCGCTTTCGTCGTCACCTTCGACGACGTGTATTTCCCCCCCGAGTCCGAAGCCCGGTTCCGTGAACTGCTGAACGCGAAGGAGCAGCGCTGATGGACCGCGCGACCGTGACGCTCATTTCGGTAGGCGTCTATCTCGCGATTTGCATCGGCGTAGGGTGGTGGGCGATGCGCCGCACCAAGTCGAGCCACGACTTCTTCATGGCCGGCCGCAATCTCGGCGTTTTCCTCACGGCGTTTGCCGTCTTTTCGAGCACCATGAGCGGGTTCGGGTTCGTGGGTGGACCGGGCCTCGTGTACCAGATGGGCATGAGCTCGCTCTGGATCGTCGCCGCGACCATGGCGGGGCCCGCCATCATGTTCGCGCTGGTCGCCAAAAGGGTCCGTTTGCTGGGCGAGCTTCGGGACTGCGTGTCGCTGCCCGACGTGGTGGCGGCTCGCTACAACAGCGAGACCGTGCGCGCGTTGATGGCCGTGGTCGTTCTGCTTGGCGTCATGGGTTACCTCGCGACCCAGATCCTCGCGATGGCGATAGTCCTCCAGGACGTGCTCCGCGACGCGAACGTCTTCCCCGGCATCAGCATCGAAGCGACCGTGGCTGTGTCCACCGCGGTCCTGGTCTTCTACACCGTGACCGGCGGCATCATCGCGTCGGTCTACACCGACCTGATCCAGGGCGCGATCATGGTGGTTGCCGCGGTGCTGGTCTTCGTCACCGTCTTAGGCACGTTCGACGGCGGCATGGCGGAGATGAGCCAAGTCATCGCTGCCGACGACCGCGAGGCGATGGGGCCGTGGGGGACCCTGGGCATGTTCGGTGGACTGTCCTGGATGCTGGTATTTGCGCTCGGGACCGCCGGACAGCCGCACGTCATCACCAAGTACATGATGCTCAAGAACGTCAAGGACATTAAGCGGGTGGTTCCACTCGGCGCGTTGGCCTACGGCGTGGCCGCGCTGCTCTGGATCGGACTGGGCATCTCGATGCGCGCGCTGGTCTTGAGCGGCGGGCACGATCCGCTCATGACCCCCGACGCGGCCGCGTCCGCGTTCCTGCAGTCGTTCGCGCACCCCTTGCTGGCTGGGGTCGTGTTTGCTGCGCTGCTGGCGGCCATCATGTCGACCGCGGATGGTTTCCTCAACATCGGGACCGCCGCCGTGATCCATGATTTCCCCGTCGCCTTTGGCGGTCGCCCAGTCCAGAATGAGCTGCTCTGGGCGAGGGTGACCACCGTCGGGATCGCTATCGTCGCAGCGCTCTTCGCGCTCTACAGCGGGGACCTGGTCGCGCTGCTCGGTGCTTTCGGGTGGGGCACGTTCGCTGCGGCGATCGTGCCGGTGATTGCCATCGGGTTGAACTGGAAGGGGGCGACCGCCACCGCGGCGACTTATGCGATCGCCAGCAGCCTCGTGGTCAACTTCGGCGTGCGCATTACAGGAGTGTCGATGCCCTACGGGGTCGACGTGGGCGCAGCATCGCTGGTGGTGTCCTTGACGCTCTTCCTGGGCATCTCGCTGTTGAGCACTCCGGATGAGCTCGACGCCGACGTCGAAGCAGTCATGGAGATGTGATGAGCGCTGCGAGTATCCTCCGCTCGGCATCGAGTCTTCGAGCCCTTCTTCACCACCAAAGGCGTAGGCGAAGGAACTGGACTCGGTCTTTCCGTGGCGCATGGCATTGTGGCCGAGCATGGAGGAGCGTTGACGGTCGAGAGCGAGCTGGGGAAGGGCACGACCTTCGTCGTCTACTTGCCGGCGTTGGAGGCGGAAGTGGAGCCCACGCTGGCTGACGTGCAGCACGGAGTGTTGATCGCGGGCAGAGCGCTGCTCGTCGATGACGACCACGCGGTCGCGGCGGTGGCCGAAGCCATCTTGGAACGCCTCGGCTTCGAGGTGACAACCCTGGTGGACAGCGAGTAGGCGTTAGCGACGCTGAAGGCCGACCCGCTCGCTTTCGACCTCTTGTTCACCGATCACACCATGCCGAAGATCACCGGCCCGGAGCTCGCCCAAGCCGGGCATGCGCTCAATCCGGACATGGCGATCGTGATCACGAGCGGGTATCGCTTCGCCGACGCCCCCATGGCGAGTCCGGACTTCGAGTAGCTCGGAAAGCCCTTCGGTAAGGCGGACATTGCGCTGGCGGTCGAATGGGCCCGGGCGCGTGCCGGCGACGGGGCCCTGAAGGGCTAGGCGCAGCGTCTTGCCGCTGCCAAGGCTGGCAACCCCTGCCCGCTCTGTGCTAGGTTCCATCGGGCTCTTTAGGTCCAGGGCGCCTCAACGCCGTCCCCCAGATAGGAAGCACCCATGCGCGTCCGTGAAGCCCTCCCCCTCGTGTCGATGTTGGCCCTGACCGCTCTCGTCGCCGCTTGCGCGACGTCAGCTCCCGGAGCCTCTGCAGACTCCCAGTTCGCCAGCCTGGACTCCAGCCCGACGTTCTACGCCGATGTCGTGCCGATCCTGCAACAGAACTGTCAGGTCTGCCACATGGAGAACGGACAGAATCTCGGGGGCATGGTCGCGCCCGTGGCCTTCACCAGCTACGACACGACCAAGGAATGGGCTCCTCGCATCGCGCGCGCCGTGCGCACTCGACAGATGCCTCCTTGGGATGCCGCCCTGGCACACAAGGGCGATTTCTCGAACGAGCGCGTTCTCGAGGACTCGGAGATCGCGACGCTCCTCGCGTGGGCCCAGTCGGGCACCCCAGCGGGCGATCCGGCCGACGCACCGCCGCCGTTGGAGTTCGACATGGCGACGAGCGGCTGGTCGATCGGTGAGCCGGATCTGATCGTGCAGCTCAACGAGCCGTACCTGGTGGCCGACGACGTCGAGGACCAGTACATCAACTTCGACGTTGAGATCACCGCGGAACAGCTTCCGGAGGATCGCTGGATCAAGGCAGTGGAATTCCGGGCCGGTAGCTCCGCTGTCCACCACGTCATCGCAAACCCCATCGGCGGCATCGCGCCGGGCGTCGAACCTCGCGTCTTCCCGGACGGGTACGGGACGGTGCTGCGAAAGGGCACGAGCGTCTCCTTCAACATGCATTATCACAAAGAGCCCGGCGAAGGGACGGCCGTGTGGGACCAGACGAGCGTGGCGATCGTTTTCTACAAGCCCGGTGAGATCATCGAGCACGTAGTCGAAGGCGACGACCTGGGCATGTTCCGCTTCGAGATCCCAGCCAACGACGCCAACTATTCCTTCCACACGGAGGTCACGCTCGACAAGGACGTGAACATCCTGTGGATGCTCCCTCACATGCATCTGCGCGGGAAGGCAGCGCTGTACGAGATCACGTTACCTGGCGGTGAGAAAGAGACCCTCCTGGACGTGCCGACCTACGACTTCAACTGGCAGCATACGTACGCCTTGACCGAGCCGGTCTTCGCTCCCGCGGGCACCAAGATCGATCTCACGCTTTGGTGGGATAACTCGGCCGCCAACCCGCACAACCCCGATCCGAACCGTTCGGTACGCTTCGGGCGGCCCACCACCGACGAGATGGGATTCGGCTTCCTGTCCTACACCCAGGTCGAGCCGCAGCGATTCGTGGCAGGTGAGGAGATCCCCGCGGAACTGGCCGGGCGGAGCGTAGTTGGAGGCGGGAACTAAACGGAGCGCATCTCTCCTCCAGAAGCCGTTCACGCTCGATGACCTGTCACGGCGCATCGACGAGGTCATGCAGCATGGCTCGCGCGTTTGAGCCCCGGCTGTTAATGATGGGCGTGGCTTATTTTCCGCCAACCGGGACGTCCAGCATGAAACGCTTATTCACGGCCCTCTTCGTCGCTGCGCTCTTGCTTCCTGCGCCGAGCCACGCCCAGCAGGAGGAGTCGTACGACTACTTCCGCCCGCAACGTGAAATGGTCCAGCACGGGCAACAAGCGATCTTCATGTGCAATGGCTTGTTCACGTCGAATCGCACGCTCGAGCAGGTCTTCGACAAGGAGCTCAGGTACCTTCGTCAGCCGGTGGGGACGTCACGTGGCGGTGATTACGTGGTCGACTGGGAGCGAAAGGCCGTGGCGATCGGAGCCGCGGGTGGCACGCCCGTCATGCGTGCTGCGTTCCGGCAGGGCATCGGCTGTGTGATTCTTGCACCGGACCAGACGTTCGAAGACATCCCGGACCTGCCCGTCATCGACACGCCCGCGCCGCCGGGAGACGCTTCCATGATGCCCTGGCCCGACGGCGACTGGGTGGCGGACAAGTCGTTGCCCTCTAACCTCGACCCCGTAGCGTTGCAGGCCGCATCGGACTGGGCGTTCGATCGCGAGTCAAGCGAACAGGTCACGCTCAGTCTCATCGTCGTCCAAGGCGGCGATATCGTTCATGAGCGCTACGCATCGGGCTTCGACATGTCGACGCGCACGCGCACGTGGTCGACCGCCAAGAGCCTCGCGGTGACCCTCATGGGCATGATGGCCGACGAAGGACGCCTCGGCCTCGACGAGTCCCTGGGCTTGGAGTGGCTGCCTAGGCAGGCGTCGCCCGAGACGGACCCCCGGCACGCGATCACGCTGCGCCACGTGCTCAACATGTCGAGCGGGCTCAACACCGTGGATAGTCGGGGCATGGAGTACGCCACCGGGTCCGGAATGGCGTATTGGGCGGGCTCGAGCTCGGTGCGCGGGGCAGTGAGCCGCGCGTTGATTCGAGAGCCGGGCACGAGCTGGGATTACGAGAACTACGACACGTTGCTCGGCATCCTGGCGATGAAGCTCGCCATTGGCGACGACCAGGCCTACCTCGAGTATCCCCGCAAGGCGCTGCTCGACCGCATCGGCATGCGCAACACGCTCATGAGCGTGGACCGATTCGGCGACTTCATCATGAGCAGCCAGGTCTACACTAACGCGCGTGACCTCGCGCGCTTTGGCATGTTCTACCTGCAGGACGGCGTATGGAACGGCGAGCGGCTGCTTTCGCACGACTGGATCGACTTCGTGCGCACACCGGCTCCGGCGACCGCGGAGGGCGGCAACTTCTACGGAGGGCAGTGGTGGCTCGTGCCGGACGATCGCAACGACGTGCCCAAGAGTGCCTATTCCACTTCAGGCAATCGCGGTCAATACGTGATCGTGGTCCCCTCGCACGACCTGGTGATCGTGCGGCGCGGACTGGACTACGGCCGACAGGGGTTCAACCGGTGGGACCTGACGCGCGAGGTGCTCAAGGCTGTGCGCCCGATCTCGGATGGTGAGGCGCCTTCCTGAGGACGCTCGGCCGGGCTCCGGAAAAAACGGTGTACGGTCAGCGTTTACGACCTCCACCGTGTCGGTTTGTAGCGAGGCACCGTATACTCCTAAGCTGCCAAGAGTGTACATAACCATAGCGCGCGTGGGATCTACTCGTGGGATCTAGCGGAGGGGCCGTGGCTCAAAAGAGGAAGTCCTCATTTGCGATCCCGATGGTCGCATGCGTGGGCGTGGCATTCGCCACCTGTACCGGCCCTGGACAGACAGGTCAGTCGACGATGCTCGCGGCCACGGCTCACCCGGTGCCCAGCAGCTACGAGGGCGCGAACGCCGTGGTGGGCGCCTACTGCACTCGCTGTCACAGCGATCGTATGCGCCGTGGAGAGCTCGTGCTCGAGGGCTTTGACCTGGCGAACGCTCCGCAGAACGCAGAGGCGGTCGAGAAGATGATCCGCAAGCTGCGCGCGGGCATGATGCCGCCCTCGGGCGCCAGCCGGCCGGAAGACGCGATTCTTCAGGCGGTTGCGACCGAATTGGAAACCACGATCGATCGCGCCGCTGCGCGGAACCCGAACCCGGGTGCGCGTACGTTCCAGCGTCTCAACCGGGCTGAATACCGGGCTGCGATTCGCGACGTGCTGGGACTCGAGGTGGACGTGAGCAGCTTCCTGCCGCTCGATACCAAGAGCGGCAACTTCGACAACATCGCCGACGTGCAGACGCCGTCGACGACGGTCATGGAGGGCTATCTGCGGGCCGCCGGCCAGATCGTTCGGATCGCTCTGGGCGATCCGGACGCCGAGGTCAGCAACACGATCTACCGGGTTCCCCGTGTTCAGTCACAGAAGGAGCGCGTCGAGAACGCACCGTTCGGGACGCGGGGCGGCCTCTCGATCGTGCACAACTTCCCCGCGGACGGGAAATACGTGTTCCACATCATGCCCTATGCCGCGGTCGAGGGTGAGGTCTTCGCGAGGCCTTACGGCTATGAGCAGATCGAAGTCTCCATCGACGGGAAGCGCGTGGCGCTGCTGCCCATCGACCGCTGGATGTCGGAGTCCGAGCCCTCGGGCCTGAACATCCGCACCGATTCGCTCCAGGTCACCGCGGGGCCGAAGCGCGTGACCGCCGCTTTCGTGCGCCAGTACGAGGGCGTCGTGGACGACCTGATTCGCCCGATCGATCATACCCTGGCCGATGGGCAGATCGGTATCGGGCTCGGCGTGACCACCCAGCACCATCTGCAGCGCATGACGATCCTGGGCCCGTTCGAGGTCACGGGCGTGTCCGAGACTCCGACGCGGAGGATGGTTTTCAGCTGCCGCCCGACGTCGTCGGATGAAGCTCGGCCGTGTGCTCGGGAGATCGTCGCACGCATGGCCGCAAAGGCGTACCGGCGTCCAGTGAGGCAAAACGACGTCGACGGTCTCATGACGTTCTACGATCGCGGTGCATCGGACGGAGGTTTCGAGGGCGGCATTCGCACCGCTCTGCAGGCGATGTTGACCAGCCCGCACTTCCTCTTCCGCATGGAAGAGCGCCCCGCCAACGTGCGGCCGGGCGATATCTATCGCATCAGCGACATCGATCTGGCGTCTAGACTCTCGTTCTTCCTCTGGGGCTCGCCGCCCGACGAGCAGCTGCTGCGGCTCGCGCAGGACGGCGATCTGTCGAATTCCTCCGAGATAGAGCGGCAGGTCCGGCGCATGATGGCCGACCCGCGCGCTGAGGCGCTGGCGACGCGCTTCGCGGCGCAGTGGCTCCGGCTCCAGGATCTCGAGAAGGTACAACCCGACGCACTCACGTATCCGTACTTCGACCAGACGCTCGCGGATGCGATGCACCGCGAGACCGAGTTCTTGTTTGCGAACCTGGTCGCGGAAGACCGGTCGGTGCTCGAGCTACTGACCGCCGACTACACTTTTGTGAACGAGCGTCTTGCCCGCCACTACGGGATTCCCGGCGTGACGGGCACTGACTTCCGGCGCGTCTCCTACGTCGACGACACGCGTCGTGGTCTGCTCGGACACGGAAGCATTCTCACGCTGACCTCGCACCCCGACCGTACGTCACCCGTATTGCGCGGCAAGTGGGTGCTAGAAGTGCTGCTCGGCTCACCACCACCACCGCCACCGCCGGATATACCCGCGTTCGAAGAAACCGACGGCGCCAGCGACGGGCGTTTCCTCACGGTTCGTGAGCGCATGGAAGAGCACCGGGCGAACCCCGCTTGCACGTCGTGTCACAAGGTGATCGATCCCATCGGAGTGGCGCTCGAGAACTTCGACGTGACCGGCGCCTGGCGGGAGCGCGACAACGGCAACCTCGTCGATCCGGCGTCCGAGCTCTACGACGGCACACCGTTGGCCGGTCCGGCGGACTTGCGCAACGCGTTGCTCAACCGGCCTGAAGTATTTTTCAGGGTGCTTACCGAGAACTTGATGGCTTACGCGCTGGGCCGCCGTGTCGAATACTACGATATGCCGACCATCCGCTCGATCACACGTGAAGCGGCCAAGAACGACTACAAAATCTCTTCCTTCGTGCTCGGCGTAGTGCAGAGCCCGGCGTTTCTGTCTGCACGGGCGAGCGCCGATCAGGCAGACCAGAACTGACTTGAAAAACTACCTGTTGAACCAACTGCGTAACCTCGAACGAGGTCCGAAGCGATGAACTACATTACCGGAAAGCACATTTCACGCCGCACGATGCTGCAAGGCATGGGCGCGGCCGTGGGCCTTCCTCTGCTCGATGCCATGGTTCCGGCGAACCGTACGTGGGCGTCTACGGAAGCGGGCATGGCTGCCGACAAGACACGCTTGGTATGCATCGAGCAGGTCCACGGGGCGGCCGGATGTAACGATCTCGGCGCTTCGCTGAACTTGTGGTCGCCGGCCAAGACCGGCCGCGACTTCGACCTCTCGCCCACGAGCATGAGGTCGCTCGAGCCGTTCCGTGATTATCTGACCATCGTGTCGGACACCGATTGTCGCGAGGCCGACGCCAAGGCTGCCAAAGAGATCGGAGGAGACCACTTCCGCACCACGGCGGTCTTCCTGACACAGGCACACCCCAAGCAGACCGAGGGCTCGGACGTCTACAGCGGGATTTCGTTCGACCAGTTGTTTGCTCAGCGTTTCGGTGGCGACACGCCGATCCCCTCCATGCAGCTCTCGATCGAGAACGTGGACCAGGCCGGCGGCTGCGCGTACGGATATGCGTGCGTCTACACTGATACCATCAGTTGGGCGTCGCCGACCGAGCCGCTTCCCATGATTCGTGACCCGCGGGCCGTCTTCGAGCAACTGTTCGGCGCCGGGGGCACGCCCGAGCAACGCGCGCAGCGGCTACAGACCGACGGCAGCATCCTCGACTGGGTGCTGGCCGAGATGAACATGATGCGGCGCAAGCTGGGTCCGGAAGACCAACAGCGACTCGATCAGTACTCGAACAACATCCGTGAGCTGGAGCAGCGCATCCAGAGGATCGAGGCGCAGAACGCCAGTGGGGACGAGCGCGAGATTCCCGAGGCGCCCGTCGGCGTCCCGGACTCGTTCGAAGAGCACGTGAAGCTGATGTTCGACCTCAAGGTGCTCGCGTTCATCTCGGACACCACGCGCGTCTTCTCGCTGAAGCTGGGCCGTGACGCGTCGCCCCGCGTCTATCCCGAGGCGGGCACCAACACGCCGTTCCACTCGGCATCGCACCACGGCGGCCGCGCGGATCGCGTGGAGAATTTCGCCAAGCTCAACGCGTACCACGTGTCGATGGTTCCGTACTTCCTGCAGCAGCTTCAGGATTACCAGGAGGGTGACTCGAATCTGCTCGACAAGACGATGGTGATGTACGGCTCCGCGATGGCGGACAGCAATCTCCACAACCACATCCGCTGCCCGCTCTTCTTGGCCGGCGGCGCCAACGGCATGCTCAAGGGCAGCGAGCATGCGCGCGCGCCCATCGGCACTCCGATGGCCAATGTCTATCTCGACCTTCTTCACAGGATGGGGCTCGACGACTTGAAATCCTTCGGCAACAGCACGGGCACATTCTCTGTCTGAGTAGGGCCTCGCGCGGGAGCACGAAATGTCGGCTGCACGAATGAAGGCCAGTTTCCACATGGGGTCGATCGTAGCCTTGAGCTTGCTGCTCGTGGCTGCCACTCCGGCCGATTCGCCTGTTGCGGACGCCGCGCAGCGCGGCGATCTCGAGGCCGTGCGCACGCTTCTGCGCGACGGCGCAGACGCCAACGGAGCGCAAGCGGACGGTACCACAGCGCTGCACTGGGCCGCGATGAACGACGATGTACAGATCGTCGAGGTGCTGCTGTACGCCGGTGCGACCGTGAAGCCGACCACGCGACTCGGTGGTTATACGCCGCTGCACTTGGCCAGCCGGAGCGGTCACGGTGACGTAGTGCGCGCGCTGCTCGAAGGCGGAGCCAATGCGAACGGCTTCACCAATACGGGAGTCAGCGCGCTTCACTTCGCAGCTCAGGCCAACTCGGCCGGGACTATCGGCGCGCTCGTTGAGCACGGCGCGGACGTCGACTCACGCGATACCCACTCCAGCCGCACGCCTCTGATGTTCGCCGCCGTCAGCAACTCGACCGCCGCCATGCAGGCGCTCATCGACGCCGGCGCGGACATGTCCGCGGCGACGGACATCAAGGACTACGAGCAGATCTCGGAGGCTAATAGCAAGGACCGCGCGCGCCGCACCGCCGTGATCAACGCCGGGCTGCCGCCCGATCAGCGCCCCGAAGCCCGACGTGGGGGTGGAGCGCCGCCACAGGCCGCCGCCGGTAGAGCCGCCAAACCGGCCGCGACCACGCCTGACCCGGATGCGAAGCCCGACCCGGCCGAGACAGCCGATCCGGACGAGAAGCCCGAGCCCGACGCCGCGGCCGATCCGGACGAGAAGCCTCACGCGGACACGCCATCCGAGAAGCCCCACGCGGACGAGCCAGCGGACGGGTCAGCCCCGAAGCCGCACGCGGACGGGTCAGCCGACTCGGACACCGCGAAGCCGGAAGAGCCAGGTGAGCCGCCGATCAAAGCGCTGTCCTCCACTCAGCAGATCGGCAAACAAGGCGGCTTCACCGCGCTGCACTACGCGGCGCGTGAGGGCCACCGCGATGCCGCCCGACTTTTGGTCGCGTCGGGCGCGGACATCGATCAGGTCACCGGGGGTGACGAGTCGAGCCCGCTTCTGGTAGCCGTGATCAACGGCCACTACGACTTGGCCACCGAGTTCGTGGAACAGGGCGCTGATCCGAACCTGGTCAGCGACGATGGCGCGGGTCCGCTCTTCGCGACGCTCAACATCGAGTGGTCGCTGCGCACCTGGTATCCGCAGCCGGGTGCGTTTCGGCGGCAGTCCACTTCGTACATGGACCTCACTCGGTCTTTGCTCGAGGCGGGTGCCGATCCGAACCAACGCACGTCGACGCATATCTGGTACGCCGCGTACAACGCGGGGCGCATGGGCGTGGACTTCACCGGCGCGACGCCGTTTTGGCGCGCCGCTTACGCCGCCGACGTGACCGCAATGAAGCTGCTCGTGGCCCACGGCGCCGACCCCGACATCTGGACGATCAAGCTTCCCGCGCGCCGGCGCTTCAACCGTGATCCCGACATTCCGAACAACCCGGTGAACGACGAGCCGGAGCCGCTCGATCCGTCGGGCCTGCCGCCGGTACCGGTGGGTGGGCACGGCATCCACCCCATGCACGCGGCGGCGGGTGTCGGCTTCGGCACGTCACGCGTGGCGCAGCAGCACCGCAGCGTGCCCGACGGGTGGTTGCCGTCGATGAAGTACTTCATCGAGGAGCTGGGTGTCAATCCCAACCTGCGCGACCAGGACGGTTTCACCGTGCTGCACCACTCCGCCGCGCGTGGCGACAGCGAGACGGTTCGGTACCTGGTCGGCCAGGGAGCCGACGTCACTTTGATCAGCAGGCGCGGTCAGACCACCGCCGACATGGCGAACAGCCCGGAGCAGCGCGCCCAGCCGCACCCTGCGACTGTGGCGCTGCTGGAAAAGCTCGGCTCGAAGAACAACCACCAATGCAGGTCGTGCGGAGAAGGCAGGGGCAACTGAGCCCTTTCTCGACGCGACTGGAGCGAACATGAAACGGCACCTGTCCGCGCTTGCCGCGCTGACGGTTCTTCTCGTCCCCGTGGGCCTCGAAGCTCAGGACACGGATTGGAACCGCTACACCTTGCAGGGCCTCGGCGGCGTGTTCGTACGCGCCGAGGCGGACGCGGCGTGTGAGAGCGCCGGCGTCACGGGCTCGTCGCTGTTGGCCGAGTCCGCTGTGAAGCTCATCGAGGCCGACGTCGATGTGCTCACCGAGCAGCAGATGCTCGAGAATGCAGGACTGCCGGAGGTGCGCATCACCGTCGAGTGCGCGGTAGGCGCCGGCAACGGGACCGCGGGCACACTCGCTTATGGCGTGTCGGTGCGCGTTCAACAGTCCGCGCAGATGATCCGGGATACTCAGGTCACGCTGCCTGAAGCGGTCACCTGGTACGCCACCGAGATCGGCGTCGCGAGCGCCGAAGACGCGGCCGACGCGCTCGCGGCCGCAATCGACGGCAAGATCGCGGAGTTCGCGGCTGCCTACGTGGCGGCCAATACCGAAGAGGGCGGCAACTAGCCTCTGTTCTCGGCGCTACTCGGCTTTCAGCACCCCCTTGATGGGGTGTCGATGCGCGTCGCACGCCACGCGGGCATCAGACTCGCGTGTACCGCGCCTACGCGGTGATTACGCCAACGTCCTTCGACGTGCGCCTCGCGCGCGTCGCCAGACTGATGCGCAGCGCGCTGTCGACTCGCGCCAGGAGCTGGATCGGGCCGACAGGCTTTTTGACGAAATCCATGGCGCCGGCCTTGAGCGGCTGCCGCAGCTCGTCGACCTCTCCTGTTCCGGCGGTCAGCATTACGATCGGGATGTCCATCGCGTTTGCATTCGCCTTGAGCTGACGGATCGCTGTCAGCCCGTCTATGACGGGCATGTCCCCGTCCATGACGATGACATCAGGGCTTGCTTCCTCGGCACGACGCAGTGCCTCCTCACCGTTGGCGGCCGTTATGATCTCCGGCTTTTGGGAAAGCGTCGAAAGGACTCCCTCGACGAACGAGAGCACGGAGGGATTGTCGTCTACGGCCAACAGGACCGGACGTGAGGCTGTTTCTTCGCTAGGCATGGATGCTATTGACCCCCGTCTCACGGATGCAACTCCGCGTTGTACTTTGGCCGGTGCTTGGCCACTACCTGTTAGTTTCGGCACTTCTGCGCGCGGCTTGAAAGGACCTTAAGAATGCTCTGCGGTCCTCTGCGGATCAGGGCATAGGTAGAACTACGAATTGTCCCCGTCCGGCGGTGGGCCTACCCTGTTTCTCGCCCATGATCAGCCCACGTCCCCCGCGTTCGACCGATACAAGGAAAATGTCGCTCCCGATTTGCGCTTCGCTCCACACTGTGAAGAGGCCATGCCCTGACAGGCGGGCCGCCAGGTGAGCCGTCTCGGCGTCGTCCTGCTCGCGTTTGGCGAGCCTGAGGGGTCGGACCCCGCGTTGGTGATTGACTTCTTGGAGCGCATTTTCCTCGCGAACCGCAGGCTGGAGCCCGGTTCCGGCGCAGAACGGGCGCGGCAACTCGCCGAGGCCCGCGCACCCGGACTCATGGAGGCGTACCAGAAGATCGGCGGCTCCCCGATGAACGCACATGCGCATGCGCACGGGGAGGCCCTCGAGGTAGCGCTGGAGGCACGAGGGCACCGGGCGCGCGTCTTCGTCGGAACCCAGTTCACGACCCCGACCATCTCGGACGCTTTGCAACGCTGTCGCGAGAGCGGAGTCGATCAACTGGTAGCGCTTCCTTTGTACCCCGTCAGCGGGCCGACCACCACGGTGGCCGCGCTGGACACCGTGTGCGAGCAGCTCCGCGAGCTGTCGTGGACCGTGGAGACGGCGTTCATAGGGGGTTGGCACCGCAATGCGAAATACGTGGAGCTGCGAGCCGACGGCATCCGGAGGGTAATGACCGAGCGTGGGCTCGACGCGCAGGACCCTGATGTGTGCTTATACTTCTCGGCGCATGGCACTCCGATCTCCTATTTGGAGGAGGGGAGCCAGTACCAGGAGCATGTGGAGGAGTCGTGCCGATTGATCGCGGATGCCGTTGCAGTGGATCGGTACGAGCTCGGATACCAGAACCATACGAACCGGACCAAAGTGGAATGGACCGAGCCCTCGAACCAAGACTTGATGCCGACGCTTGAAGCCGATGACGTGGTGGTCGTCCCGGTGAGCTTCGTCCACGAGCAGTCGGAGACTCTGGATGAGCTCGACCTCGAGCTGCGCGAATTGGTTGAGCAGCTGGGCATGGGATTCCACCGCGTGGCGACCCCTCACGATCATCCGGACATGGGCGCCGTGCTGGCCGATCTCGTAATCGACGCGCTGAACGCGAGCGCTGGTGCCCCGTTGGCGCACGTGGGCGCCTCGTCATGAGCGAACGCACACGGTCGGCTGGGGATGAGTCGGTGGGCACCGATCCGCGATCGGGTGTAGCGGAAGCGCCCCACGGCCTCACCCCGCACCGTGACGACGTCGAGCCGGCGCTCACCGAGTTGTGCGTGGGCACGAGCCTACGGGTCGCGTCAATGGAGTTCCTGGAGGCCGCCGTGACCATCGTGCAGCAGGCGATGGGAGGCTCCGACGCCCATGCGGAGGATGGCGCGGTCTGCCTCAGGCCGTCCCACATGGCGGTGGTGAGCACCTGCAATCGCGTGGAGTTCTACCTGGCGGTCGAGACCGACACGATCGACGAGATGATTCACGCGGTCCGCTCTGAGATATTCCAGAAGGCCGGGAGCTCGGTGGACCTGGACTCGGAACAGCTGGTCTACGTGCTTCGCGGTTCAGACGCGGTGCGGCATCTGTGCAGGGTCGCCGCCGGACTCGACTCGCTCGCGATCGGGGAGCACGAGATCGCGGGTCAAGTGTCGCGTGGGTTCGCGCGCACGGTCAATACCGAAGGCTGGAACGTCGCGCTGATCGCCATGGCCGAGGCCGCTCGACGCGCGAGTAGACGCGCACGAAAAGAGACCGGAATCGGTCGGGGACGCATCAGCCTCAGCTCCGTGGCCATCGAGCTCGCCGAGCGCGAACTGGAGTCGCTGGACGGCAAGAACGTGCTGGTCGTCGGCGCCGGCAAAGTCGGACGCCTAGCGTGCGCTTCGATCGAGAAGGCCGGCGGTGCCGTGCTGACGGTCGCGAACCGTGGCACCGAGCGCGGGGGTGCCTTGGCCGAGGACTTCGGCGGCTACGCGGCCCAGTTGGGAGAGCTCTCCTCGCTGCTGCAGGACAGCGACGTGGTTTTCGCCACCACGGGCTCGCTGGAGCCGATCTTGACGCTCGACCTCGTGGCGCAGGCCACACGAGGACGTGCGCCGGACCGGCCGCTCATCATCGTCGACCTGGCCGTTCCACGCGATGTCGAGCCAGCGGTAGGCGAGCTCGAAGGCGTGCGACTTTTCGGGCTCAGCGACCTTCGCGTGGTGAGTGACGCCAACCTTGAGGGACGGCGCCGAGACGTCGGACTGGCTGAGGTCATCGTGGAGCAGGAGGTGGCTCAGTACGATCAGGCTCGGGCCATCAGGCGCGTGCAGCCCGTGCTCGCTGCGTTCTGGCAGCGGGCCGAGGGGTTACGCGAGATTGAGATCGAGCGACTGTTCGGCGAATTCGAGGGCATCGACCCCGAAACCCGGAGCCGCATCGAGCACTTCAGCGGCGCGCTGGTGCGCAAGCTCCTGCACGAACCGTCGCTGCGCCTGCGATCGGCATCTGCCGACGGTCACTTCCACGAGTATTCCAAGGTTGTGCGACAGCTCTTCGCTCTCGACGAAGAGAAGTAGAAGGCCGACATGCCAACGGCCTTCCGAGGGGCACTCCTACTCGGAACGCGTTCGTCTGCGCTGGCTCTTTGGCAGACCGATCACGTCTGCAGACGCCTGATGGAGGTTTCCCCGAGCCTCGCAGTTCGCGCCGTGCCGCTCTCCACGCTCGGAGATCGCGAGGTGGATGCTGTGCTGTCGGATCTGGGCGGCGCGGCGTTCTCGTCCGAGATCGACCGGGCGCTGCTCGACGGCCGAGTCGGGGTCGCCGTGCACTCGCTGAAGGATCTCCCCATCAAGGACAACACCGGCATCGTGACCGCCGCCGTCCTGAGCCGGGACGATCCGCGCGACGCCTTGGTATCTACGCTGGAGGGCGGGCTAGCTTCCTTGCCGAGCGGGGCGAAGATCGGAACCTCGAGCCCTCGACGGCGCGCGCAGGTCCTGGCGTTCAGAAACGACCTCCTGGTCGAGCCCGTGCGCGGCAACGTGGAGACGCGCATCGCGAAGGCGGTCAAAGGCCCACTCGACGCGGTCGTGCTCGCCGCCGCCGGACTGAACCGGTTGGGCCGAGTGGAGCACATCAAGGAGCTTCTGTCCATCGAGACGTTCGTGCCCGCCCCCGGCCAGGGTGCACTCGCGGTCCAGTGTCGGGAGCACGACCACGAGGCACGAGCACTGCTCGCTCTGATCGATGAGCCGGCTGTGCGCTCCGAGGTGGACGCCGAGCGGGCCTTCTTGTCCGCGCTGGGAGGCGGCTGCTCGCTGCCGGTTGGCGCTCTGGCTCGGCACATCGACGGAGCGCCGCTCGAGCTGCACGGCTTTGTGGGGGCCCTGAACGGGGGCGAGAGCATTCGCATCTCGGCGAGCGGTGAGGACCCGCTCGAGTTGGGACGGGCATTGGCGGAACAGGCGATTAGCCTGGGCGCTCGGGAGCTGCTCGCATGAATGCGCTCGAAGCGCGTCGGGTCGTGGTGACGAGAAGCAGAGCACAGTCCGCCGAGCTGTGCGGTCTGCTGGAGGCGGCGGGTGCGCTGCCCGTCCTCGTACCCATGATCGCGATTGGGCCACCGTCCAGCTTCGAGGCCCTCGACGGCGCTTTGCGTTCCGTCGCCGAGTACGACTGGCTGGTGTTCACCAGCGCAAACGGCGCTCGCTCGGTGTTGCAGCGAACCGCGACGCTGGGGCTGGACCTGGGGGGGGTAGCCACCCTGCGACTGGCTGCGGTGGGGCCGGCGACACGAGCGGTATTGACCGACGCCGGGCTGACTGTGACTGCGATGCCCAGCGAGCATCGAGGTGAGGAGATCCCGGAGTCTTTGGGCGATGTGGACGGACTCCGGATCTTGCTGCCGCGCTCCGGGCTGGCCGACGACAAGCTGCGTGGCTTGCTGCGGGACAGGGGCGCTGGAGTCGACGCGGTCGTTGCCTATCGAACCACGACACAGGCGCTTGATGCGGCTAGTCTCGAAGCTCTGGACGATGGCGTCGACGCGATCACTTTCACTAGCCCTTCGACGGTTCGAGGGCTGGTAGAGGGGCTCGGCGTGGCGGGCGCACGGGTCATGGAACAGGCTGTTGTCGCGACGGTCGGCCCCGTCACGAGCGAAGCCGCCCGATCGCTCTCTGTACGCGTAGACATCGAGGCGAGGGAATCGAGTGCGCAGGGGCTGGTGGAGGCACTGAATACCTACGAAGGTTGGGCCCCTCGCACATCATCGACCGCACCATGAGCCCAGACTCCCCTCGGCACACGAGTGAGCACCCGCAGCGCTTGCGGCGTACAGCCGCGCTGCGTGCGCTCGTGCGTGAGACGCGCCTCCACGTCGAGGACCTGATCCTGCCGCTGTTCGTCGAGGAGGGTGGCGGGGTAACCGAGATCTCCTCCATGCCCGGCGTGTTTCGGCGCTCGGTGGCGGAGTCGGCCGCCTACGCTGAACAGGCCGCGGAGCTCGGAATCCGTGCTGTGATCCTGTTCGGGATCCCGAACGACAAGGACGCATCGGGCAGCGGGAGTTGGGCCGAGGATGGCATCGTGCAGCAAGCTACCCGCTCGATCCGCTCTAAGTGCCCCGACCTGGTCGTCATCGCCGACACGTGCCTGTGCGAGTACACCGACCACGGGCACTGCGGCATTCTGCGGGACGACCACAGCATCGACGTTGGCTCGACGCTCGACGTGTTGGCTCGCGTGGCCGTGTCCCAGGCTGAAAGCGGTGCCGACATCGTGGCCCCATCCGGCATGATGGACGGCATGGTCGCGGCGATCCGGGAGGCGCTCGACGGCTCGGGTTTCGGTGAGATTCCCATCATGTCGTACGCGGTGAAGTACGCATCGGCGTTCTACGGGCCGTTCCGGGACGCCGCGGACGGTGCGCCTGCTTTCGGGGATCGTCGCTCGCATCAGATGGATCCCGCCAACGCGCGAGAGGCTCTGCTCGAAGCGAGGCTGGACATCGAGCAGGGCGCGGACTTCCTCATGGTCAAACCCGCGCTCGCCTACCTCGACATCGTGCGCTCGCTCCGGGACTCGTTCCCGTCCATGCCGCTGGTCGCATACAGCGTCAGCGGGGAGTATGCCATGCTCAAGGCGGCGGCCCAGGCTGGTTGGCTCGATGAGCAGGCCGCAGTGATGGAGTCCCTGTTGGGCATGAAACGGGCAGGGGCCGACCTCGTGATCACGTACCATGCGGAGGAGGTAGCCCAGTGGCTACAGAAGACGACGCCGTAAGCGACGAGCCCCAAAGCTCGCTCAACCACTTCGGTGTCTACTCGCTCACCGACGACTATTGGCGTTTGAGCGAAGAGGAGCGCGCGGACCTGCGGGTCGCGTGGATCGAGAAGACGTCCGGTGTGGCGGAAGGCGTAAGGCACTACCGGACTTCGCCCACACGCGTTGGCACGGACTTCATTCTCTGGTGCGCCGTGCGCATGCAAGAGAACTCCGACCCCCAGAACTTCTTCGATGCTTATGCAAGCGCGTTGCGTCCGTTCCGGCGCTACGTGAGCATGGTTGACGTGCTGTGGGGATTCACGCGTAAGACCCAATACCGCGGCGCTCGGGACGCCGGACGCATCGACCCGTTCAGCTCCGAGATCTTGCCTTACCTGATCGCGTATCCGTTCTCCAAGACGGCCGAGTGGTACCTGATCCATCAACCCGGTCGCCAAGCGATGATGAACGAGCACATCAAGATCGGCAGGAGCTACGGCGGCATCTCCCAGTTGTTGCTCTACTCCACCGGTCTGCAGGACCACGAGTTCGTTGTGGTATACGAGTCCGATGACCTTCCCAGGTTCTCGGGGCTCGTGCGCGAGCTGCGCGCCACGGCGGCGCGGCCGTACACGCTTCTGGACGCGCCGGTGCACGTGGCTACGCACGCCCCCACGGATCAGCCTTCTGAGCTCTGGCCGTGAGCGAGCCTCGCTTGGTCGCCGCATGCAGGCGGCAGCCTGTCGACTACACGCCGGCGTGGTTCATGAGACAGGCGGGACGGTTTCTGCCCGAGTACCGAGCGGTACGCGAGAAGCACACGCTGCTCGAGATCTGCGCAGAACCCGAGTTGACCGCCGAAGTCACGCTCCAGCCCATCCGTCGCTTCGAGATGGACGGCGCCATTATTTTTGCGGATATCCTCCTGCCGCTAGTCCCCATGGGAATCGACCTGAGCTTCATTCCCGATGTGGGCCCGTCGATCGCTAACCCTATCCGAACCGCAGAGAACGTCGCGGCGCTGCGCCCCGTCGATGTCGACGAGGCGCTTTCGTCCACGTTCATGGCGCTCAGCCTCGTGCGCGCGGAGCTCCCGGCTGACACCGCATTGATCGGCTTCGCAGGAGCGCCGTTCACGCTCGCCAGCTATCTGATAGAAGGCGGCCCGACTCGGAACTTCATCAAGACCAAGAGCTTCATGTACCACGAGCCGGAGACGTTCCGCACGCTCATGGAGAAGCTCGTTACGCTGACGATCGCGTACTTGACCGCACAGGCCGAGGCGGGCGCGCAGGTGTTGCAGCTCTTCGACAGCTGGGTCGGCTATCTCGGTCAGGAGGACTACCGCCGCTACATCAAGCCGCACAGCGCGGCCATATTCGAGGCGTTGAGGCATCTAGACTGCCCGACGATCCACTTTGGGGTCGGCACGGGCGAGCTTCTGGAGGACATCAGCGAGGCTGGGGGCGACGTCATCGGGCTCGACTGGCGAGTTCCGCTGGATGAAGGGTGGGCCAGGGTCGGCGAAGGCAAAGCCGTGCAGGGGAATCTCGATCCCGCGGTGCTCTACGCGCCGCACGACTTCATCCGCGAGCGCGTGCAGCAGATCCTGACGCGCGCGAACGGGCGCCCCGGACATATTTTCAACCTCGGCCATGGCGTGACTCCTGCAACTCCGATGGACAGCATCCACGTGGTTCTGGACACTCTTCGTTCTTCGACCGGCGCGGCCGTCGGCTGATCGGCCTGCCGGCGTGTCACCTCCCGCGGCCCAGCATGCACCGACCGTAGCGGTGGTTGGCGGAGGCCTCGCAGGCCTCACCGTGGTGCACCGACTGCTGAATCCTGGGGCGCGCCTTGCTGCGCAAGGGGTCGATGCAGACGGCGACGCGGCTCCGCTGAACGCACGCGTCGTCTTGCTCGAGCGGGACGATCGGCTGGGCGGCAAGATCCTCACGGAGTCCTTCGACGGCTTCGTCGTCGAAGCCGCCGCCGACAGCTTCCTGGCACGCAAGCCGTGGGCGCGCGCGCTGGCCGAGGAGTTGGGCCTGGGTGATGAGCTGGTGGGAAGCGAGCCGGGCTGGCCGCGCGCGTTTGTGCGCAGGGCAGGGGCGCTGGTGCCGTTTCCCGACGGACTCACGGGCCTAGTGCCTACCAAGATGGGACCCTTGTGGACGTCGGGAATTCTCAGTCCGCTGGGTTGCGCCCGTGTGGCCATGGAGCGGTGGATACCGCGGCGAACTTCGGACCGCGACGAGACCGTCGCGTCCTTCGTGCGCCGCCGCTTTGGCTCTGAGCTATACGAGAGGTTGATGCAGCCTCTGCTCGGAGGACTCTATGGCAGCAGCCCCGAGCAGTTGAGCATCGCAGCGACGTTCCCCGTGCTCGTGCAAGCCGAGCGAGAGTCCGGGAGCGTCACGCGAGGCTTGCGGGTCCAGGCGCGCCCCG
Organism: Gemmatimonadota bacterium; assembly: GCA_015664885.1. Taxonomy (GTDB): domain Bacteria; phylum Gemmatimonadota; class Gemmatimonadetes; order Longimicrobiales; family Gaopeijiaceae; genus UBA1138. The sequence continues at coordinate 76,454 of DQPL01000131.1, read as the reverse complement.
AGTCCACGGGTGGCCCGCGCCCCGGCGCTCCGTTCCTCTCGCTGCGCGGCGGGATGGGCCGACTCACCGAGGCGCTCGAGGCCTCGATCGAGAGCGCCGAGCGGCTGCAAATACTGCGTGGCACAACGGTAGAGTCCGTGCGACGCACCCCCGAGGGCTGGACGATCGACATCGAGGGCCGATCGCCGCTCTTCGTCTCCGCGGTCGTCATCACGACTCCTGCGCCGCTCGCGGCGCGCCTCCTGGTCGAACATGAAGACCTGGTAGCGGCGCTGCGCAGGATTCCCTTCACTTCGACCAGCGTCGTGACGGCGGCTTACGACTCGGCGAACTTTCCTCGCCCGCTGGAGGGGCACGGCTACCTCAACCCGCTGTCCGAGAGGCGGAAGGTGGCGGGCATCACTTGGTCTTCGCGGAAGTTCGCTGGGCGTGCCCCGGCGGGTCGAGTTCTGTTGCGTGGCTTCATCCGCGAACCGCACCTGCCCCCGGCCGGACCGGAGGGCGATGCGCGACTGCTCGAGACCCTCGCTGAGGAGCTGCGCGACGCCGTCGGGCTCGAGGCCGCGCCCCAGTGGTGGCGCGTCTTTCGTTGGCAGAACAGTATGCCGGGCTACACCCTCGGGCATCTCGAACGCGTGCGCATGATCGAGGATCGCGTCGAGGCACTTCCGGGCTTGTTCCTGGCGGGATGTTCGTACGGAGGCGTCGGGATTCCCGACACCGTTCGCAGCGGCGAGCAGGCCGCAACCAGACTCATGGACCACATCGCTACTCGCCGCGCCTGAGGTGGCCTCGATGGACACGGAACGCTCTCGAAACCTCTTCCATCGCGCCCAACGCCGGATACCCGGGGGCGTAAACTCGCCGGTGCGCGCGTTCAAGGCCGTGGGCGGCCATCCGCGCTTCATCGATCGCGGCGAGGGTGCCTACATGGTGGACGTGGACGGCCACCGCTACGTCGATCACGTCATGTCGTGGGGTGCACTGATTCTGGGGCACGCGCACGCGAGCGTCGTGGCAGACCTGACCGAGACGCTGCGCGCAGGCACCAGCTTCGGCGCTCCTTGCCCCGCCGAAGTCGAGCTCGCTGAGCGCATCTGCAAAGCGATGCCTGCCGTGCAGAAGGTCCGCATGGTGAACTCGGGCACCGAGGCGGTGATGAGCGCGCTGCGGGTGGCTCGCGCCTTCACGCAGCGGAAGAAGATCGTGAAGTTCGCCGGCTGCTATCACGGTCACGCCGACATGCTCCTGGTCGAGGCCGGTTCCGGCGTGGCGACACTCGGCTTGCCCGACTCCCCCGGTGTGCCGGAGGCGACAGTCGCGGACACCTTGGTGGCACGCTACAACGACGCGGACTCGGTGCGCTCCATCCTGGAGGCCTTTCCAGGTGAGGTCGCTGCCGTAATCGTCGAGCCGGTAGCCGGCAACATGGGGCTCGTTCTTCCCGAAGAAGGCTTTTTGGAGGCGCTGCGCGCGCTGACTTCGGAGCACAATGCGCTGCTGGTGTTCGACGAGGTCATGACCGGGTTCCGAGTAGGTCCGGGCGGGGCGCAGGGCCGCTTCGGCATCACCCCGGACATGACGACGCTCGGCAAAGTGATCGGGGGCGGCCTCCCTGTCGGCGCCTTCGGCGGCCGCGCCGAGATCATGGATCTGGTGGCGCCCGAAGGGCCAGTCTATCAAGCCGGCACGCTGAGCGGGAATCCGCTGGCGATGCAAGCAGGTCTCACAACCCTGCGAGAGCTCGACGAGCCCGGGGTTTGGTCACAACTGGCGGCGTCTTCTGAGGCGACCGTCGAGGTCCTCAACAACTCGGCGCGCGAGGCTGGTGTCCCCATTTCCGTGTCCAGCGTGGGCGCAATGTTCGGCTACTTCCTCACAGACGATGCCATCACGGATTGGGACTCCGCGGCCGGGCTCGACCGGTCGCTGTTCGCGCGCTTTTACCAAGTGATGCTCGAGAGCGGGGTTTACCTGGCGCCTTCGCCCTTCGAGTCCGGGTTTGTGTCGACGGTGCACGGGGATGCCGAGCGGGAGATATTGGGAGCAGCAGCCGATGCTGCGTTTCAGGCGGTGGCGTCGGAGTAGCCGATCACGTCCAGCTGCGGCACGCACGCGAAGTGCCGTTCGTTTCGTGTGACCACCGGCATCTCAAACGCCAGAGCCATCCATCGAGCGTTTTGTCAACGCATCGAATTCCTGGCGCATCCGGTGCTCGGTGGCAAATTCCTGCCTGATCCGCCGCAACATGTGCTGTTTCAGAAACGACAGCATGTTCATCAAGCTGGGAAGTTCAGGCTGGGTGACCAGCATGGCGCTTGGTGCCAGCGCGAAGAAATCCAGATTGTTTTAGGACGAGCCGCCGCTGAGATCCAGGACCAGGTAGTCCGCCTCGATGGCCAGCAGGTGCCTCAGCAGCCGACGCTTCTGCTGGTACGCGATGTTGGCCATGATGCGGCTATCCCCCGGGGATAAAGCGAAGACCATCGACGCTCGTCTCGACCAGCAGGTCCTTGAGGTCGGCGGTTCGCGCCCTTAGATAGTCGCCAAGTCCGGCGTGCCGATTGGGCAGACCAAGATGGCTGTGCAGGTTCGAGCCACCGAGGTCCAGATCGACCACGACGGTGCTCTTTCCTGCCTGGGCGAGAGCTATTGCCAGGTTCGCGGCGATCTGGGTTTTACCCACTCCGCCCTTACCTGCGGCGACGGGAACTACTGTTGTGCTGTCAGCAAGTATGCCAATTCCACCCTGAATCTGAGGCAATTACAGGTTACGACTTTCACAGGTGATGGCCATAGCTATGGCCATAGCTTAAGGGTTCGTAACATCTTGGCTTGCTTGCACACCCCGAGCGGAGGCCCTCATGCGGAACGCCGCACTGCTGATCGTTTCTCTGTCACTCGCGACCCCGGTCGGCGCACAGACGCCGGCGCCGGCGACTCCTCCTGTTGCGACTGACGTCACCGCCGTCGACATCGTAACGTTTATCAACGCGCTGCCGCGCGACGCCGTGAGCGACCGACCCATTCGTGTCGTAGACGTGACCGGCGACTACCGAGTAGGCGTCTATGGTGTGTTCCGCCCCGAGGACGTCGTGGGCGGTCCCAACCTGCATCAGGTAAGCACGACCGAGATCTATTACATGCTCGAGGGTTCGGCGACGCTGGTCACGGGGGGTACGATGGTGAATGCGACCCGGCCGTCGGCCAACAGCACCAGCCTGCGCGGGACGGCCATCGAGGGCGGCGTGAGCCGCCGCATCGTGCCCGGTGACGTCATCGTCATCCCAGGACACACGCCGCATTGGTGGAGCGAGCTAGAGGGCGACATCTCCTATCTGATCTTCAGGGCCGATCCCGACAACAGGCTGCCGATTCGCTGATGGCAGGCATGGAGGACGCGACGCCCGGCACGTCCTCGGCCCGCCGCCCCGGCATGGGCTTGGGCACCCAGATCCTCATCGGCATGGTGCTCGGGTCGTTCCTGGGCGCGGTGCTAGGCGAGCGTGTCACCGTCATTCAGCCCGTCGGCGACCTCTTCATCCGCCTGCTCGTGCTTGCGGCGATCCCACTGGTATTCTTCAACTTGCTCGCAGGGCTGACCGCGCTGTCGGACGTGCGCACGTTCGGGCGGCTCGCCACCAAGATCATGAGCTACTACGTGGTGACCGATCTGGTGGGGCTCTCGCTCGGGCTCGCGGCGGTTGCTCTGCTCCGGCCCGGTGTGGGCATGCAGCTCACCGAGCAGGTGGAGGGAACGGTCGGCGCGGTGCCCTCCATTGGCGACGTGCTTCTGGGCATGGTGCCGAGCAACGTCTTTCGGGCTTTTGCGGACGGAAACGTCGTGCAGCTCGTGGTCGTGGCGGTGCTGCTAGGCATCGCCACGCTCATGCTCACAGGCAGCACGCGCGATCGCCTGAGCGTTGCTTTTTCGGATCTGGCCGCGCTCTTTCGCCGGCTCGTCGACCTGATCCTTCTCGTCGCGCCGCTCGGCATCGGGGCTCTGATGGCGGTGACCGTTGGCCGCTACGGCGCGTCGCTGCTCGGCCCCATGACGAAGTTTCTGCTGGGCGTGTACGCCGGTCAGCTCGTCATTTTCGTGGGCTACATGGTCCTGTTGCGTGCGTTCACGGACCGGAGGCCGCTTCAGTTCCTTCGCGACACCGGCCCCCTTTGGGCGACCACCGCCGCCACCACGTCGAGTTTGGCCTCGCTCTCCGTCGGGCTTGAGATTGCCGAAAAGATCCGGCTGCCCCGGTCGCTCTATTCCTTCACGCTTCCGCTCGGCGCCCAGCTGAACAAGGACGGCACCTCTGTCATGCTCGGGGCGGTGCTGCTCTTTACGGCGCAGGCCGCATCAGTCGACTTCACTGCGGCATCGTTCCTGACTATTCTCTTCGTCGGACTTCTGCTCTCGGAGGGGTCCGGTGGGATCCCGGGCGGTGGATTCGTGATCGCTCTGATCTACGTACAAGCCTTCAACCTCCCGATCGAGGTCGCCGCCATCGTGGGCGGGATCTATCGCCTCGTCGACATGGGGAATACCACGATCAACGTGATGGGTGACATGGTGGGCACGTCGCTGCTGGCACATTCTGAGGCTGCGAGGGCGGGGGGCCGATGAACGATGAGGTGAGGGCGCTCTTTCCGGGGAGCTGCGAGCAGGTGTACCTGAACGTAGCTGCCCGGGGACTGGTGCCGGAGACGGTGAGAGAGGCGGCGAGCGAGTACCTGGACGACTGCGTTCGCGGCACGAGCGACAAGGATGCCCTGCGCGTGAGGGTCGACGAGACCCGCGCGGCCCTAGCGGCGCTGATTGGCGCCGACGCCGACGAGGTCGCCATCACCAAGAACGTCTCCGAGGGACTGAACCTGTTCTCTGCGAGCCTCCCGTGGCGCGAGGGCGACAATGTGGTTCTGTGTCCGGAGCTGGAGCACCCGAACAACATCTATCTCTGGTACAACCTCGAGCGCCTGCGCGGCATCGAGGTACGAGCCATTCCGCCCGAAGATGGCCGCATGCCCGTCGACGCGATGGTGGAGGCGATGGACGAGCGCACGCGCGTCGTCACTTTCCCGAGCGTGTCCTTCGCGCCGGGCTTCGTCACCGACGTGCCGGCCCTCGTTGCAGGGGCGCGCAGGGTAGGCGCGCTCACGCTGCTCGACGCGGCCCAGTCCATCGGCGCGCTCCAGACGGACGTACGCGCGCTCGGGGTAGACGCGCTCGCGGTCGCGACTCAGAAGTGCATGCTGGCGCTGTACGGGTTCGGCTTCCTCTACGTGCGTCGAGAAGTGGCTGAGCAACTCATCCCTGTTCATGTCGCCCGCTACGGGATCGACCTCGGAGACGCGCACGAGACCGCGTTCGAAGAAGGGGATCTCACCTACCAGCCCGGGGCCCGCCGGTTCGACATAGGGAACTACAACTACTTGGGTGCGACCGCCGCGCAGGTGGCGCTCGAGTTCATCGCTGAGATCGGCGTGGAAGCCATCGAGAACCACGTATGTGGGCTCGGCGCGAGGCTGGCAACCGGCCTACGGGAGCTCGGACTCCCGGTGGTAGGTGGGGAGCCCGGCGCGGACCTCGCGCACATCGTCTCAGTCGGCCAGATCGGCGGTGGTCGCTACTACACTGCGGACGATCCGGCGATGAACGAGCTGTACGAACACCTCACGGCAAACCGGGTCCGCCTCGCGATTCGAAGTGGCGTGCTGCGTTTTTCGATCGGCGTGTACAACAATGACGCCGACGTTGAGCGCGTGATCGAGCTGTCTCGGCAGGTCAGCGAGGTTCCGAGCCGGCTGGGGTAGCTGGCGAGACTCAGGCCTCCAGGGCCGCAAAGTCGCCACGCACTCGCGTCATCCGGCTTCGCACCGACGAGGGCGCCATGTCCAGCTCGTGGCCGATGTCCATGGATGTACGGACGTCCACGTAGCGCAATTCGAGGATGCTGCGGTCGAGCGCCCCAAGCCTACTCAAGAGCTTGGCCACCGCCAGCCGATCGGTTGTGGTGTCGGCCAGATCCCGTCGGGCCGGTCTGCTGCTCGCGCTCACCGGACTCTTCGGCACCGTCTCCTACGACGCGACCCACATGTTGAAGGAGATGGCGATCAGGCGCGCCATCGGGGCGAGCGATGCTAACGTACGGCGTGAGGTGGCTTGGTGGGGTTTACGCACGTCGGCGGTGGGGGCCTCGCTGGGGTTGATCGCGGCAGTGGGTGTTGGATCGATCGTGAGGGGCCTGCTGCACGGACTGCCTGCGTACGATCCAGTCACGCTCCTGTCGGTGGCCGCTATTCTGGTGTCCAGCGCGGTGGCCGCGACCTGGGCCCCGGCCCGCAAGGCGTTGCAGCTTGGACCCGCGGAGCTGCTTCGAGAAGAGTGATGCCGACCGAGAGAAGCGGCACGCCACCAGACTAGCGCAGCGTGACCTCGGTGCCCTCCCCGTCCGTCACCACGATCACCTGCTCGCTGCGCGCGGCCTCTTCGACGGTCCATAGCTCGAGCGAATACTCGCCCGCGGGGACATCCGGGAGCTCGAAGCCACCTTCTATCCCGGCCAAGACCGCATGCGGCGCCGAGGTAACGAAGATGAACGCGGTCATGCCCGGGTGCACGTCGCACTTCACGTCGTAGCCGCCTTCTACGTCGAATCGGAAGCTCATAAACTGACCGAGCAGCGTGTCCTCATTGAACACCGTGGAGTCGCCGGCCATGGCGCTCACATGCACGTTGTGCGCGACGACTTCGCTGTTCTGAAACCGGACCGTCGTACCCTGGCGCACGAGCAGGTGCGCCGGCGAAAACGCTAACGCGAGTTGATCCATGAGCGCCTCGGTGGGCACGTCTTGCTCGCTCGATGGCACGGGACCGAGGGGCTCGAGCGTGATCACGGACGGGATCCCCCCCATCGCTGCAGGTGCTTGGCCAAACACGCCCTCAGGCGTCGCGACCGGCTCGGGCGCCTGTGCCTCGGGCTCCGCGTCGGCGCAGCTACTGAAGAGGACGGCAGCGCTGAGCCCGAGCGCGAAGCGGGTAGTACGCTTCATTCACCAGCGGGCAGCGCGAACGCCACGATCTCTGCAGGCTGCCCGCCGCCGCCGACGGCGATCAACACGTACTGTCTGCCCTCGTGCATGTAAGACATGGGCAGACCCCCCTGCGTGTTGGGCAGCTCGAGCCTGGCGATGATCTCACCGGTCGCCTTGTCGTGGGCGCGGAAGATCGGGTCGCCGGACCGGCCCTCCCCGGCAAAGAGCAGCGTCTTGGTCACCATGAGGCCCGCGCGCGACGACTTCCCGGTCCTGGGCAGGTCCGCGAGATCCAGCTCGAGGCGCTCCGCCACGCTCGGCCGCGTGTCTCCGTTGGCCATCATCCAGGCGTGTTCGCCGGTGGTCAGATCGATCGCGGTGATGCGTCCCCACGGGGGCTTCACGATCGACACGCCCGGAGCTAGCGAAGCTCTTCCGCCGCCGGCGATGTAATCCATGTCGGAGCGGTCTCCGCCCGGGACGAGCGCGAGCACCGACGGATTCGTCGCAGAGCCTATGTAGAGGAATCCCGTCTCGGGGTCCAGGACGCCTCCCTCCCAGTTCGCTCCGCCCGTCGAGCTCGGCAACGACAGGGTTCCCCGAGTGCCGTCCGGGTCGTTGTTGAGGGACGGGGGCGTGTAGATCGGGCCCATGCGGTAGGCGCTGGCGACCTCCATGGCCCGCGCCTTGATCTCGGGCGTGAAGTCGATGAGGTCGTCCTCGCTGAAGCCCTGTCGATCGAACGGCGCCGGCTTGGTCGGGAAAGGCTGCGTCGGTGACGTCCACTCGCCCTCTACGTCGGACGCCGGGACGGCGCGCTCCTCGATCGGCCAGATGGGTTCTCCGGTGAGCCGGTCGAAGACGAAGACGAAGCCCTGCTTGGTGATCATGGCCACGATCTTGCGCTCGGCACCGTCGATAGTGAGGTCGGCGAGCACCGGCGGGGCCGGGTTGTCCCAGTCCCAGATGTCGTGATGGATCGTTTGGAAGTGCCACACGCGCTCGCCCGTCTTGGAGTCCAAGGCGACGAGGCTCGTGGAGAAGAGGTTGATGCCGTGTCGGTGACCGCCGTACCAGTCACCAGTGGCGGCTTCGGTGGGCACGTAGACGATGCCGGTCTCGGTGTCATACGAGATCCCCGCCCATGCGGCGGCGTTGCCGGTGTACGACCACGAGTCGTTCTCCCAAGTATCGACCCCGAGCTCTCCGGGTTCAGGGATCGTCTTGAAGGTCCAGATCAACTCGCCGGTCGCCGCGTCGAACCCTCGGATGTCGCCAGGTGTGTTCGTCTTGGAAGGTGGCCGCATGCCGACGTGGTGCGCCGATCCGACGACGATGACGTCGCCTACCACGGATGCCGGAGAACTGGCCCCGATGGAACCGACCATGTCGATCCCGTCCCGCGAGCGGTGCCCTGCCATGAGATCGACGATACCGTGCTCGCCGAAGGTCTCGATGGGGTAGCCGGTCTTGGCGTCGAGCGCTGCCATGTGGTAACCCGGGGTAACCACCACGATACGCCCGTTGCCCGCTGCGTCCTCCCAATACGATACGCCGCGGCCGGAGTTCGCCCGGGGCGCGTTCCCCATGCGGTCTTCTTCGTCCATGCGCCAGGTCCAGAGCGTCTCGCCGGTGCCCGGGTCGATCGCGATGACCGTGCGCGTCATGCCGGCGGTCGCGTACAGGATCCCGTCGATCATCAACGGGGTCGTTTCCGTCTGGGTGAACGGGTTCGGCCCGTAGTTGCGCCCGTTCCAGCGCCACACGATCTCGAGGTCCGCGACGTTGGACGCGTCGATCTGATCGAGGGGCGTGTAGTGCGTGTAGGCTCCGTCGTTGCCGTATGTGCGCCACTCGCCGGCGTTTTGGGCGGCTAGGGCGAGCGGGAGCAGGAGTAAGGTGTGCAGTGCTGCGGCTGAACGGTAGGCCATACGTCGGGTCCGGTCTGCGGGAACTGAGTCGAGACAACCTCGTTGTGTCGCACGGACCCCGCTAGTGGACTGCATTCGCCGGAGCCCGCGATCAGCCCCTTCCCCAACGACGAGTAGAGCCCTCGCACCTTACGGAGCCCCTGCGCTGCGTCCATATTGCTCCGCCATGCCCCGGAATCTTCCTCTTTCCGCACTGTTTTCAGGCGTGCTCGCGCTCTTGGTTTTCGGCTGCTTGCCAAGACCGGGTGCAGCGCAGCTGCGCCCACTCGACCCCATGGGCTGGCCGACCTTCGAGCAACCGGGCGGCACATTCGTCGTCGGTGCGGGCTTCTACACGGGTCAGCGAGTCTCGCTCGCCGGCGTCGAGGGACGTCTGGCTGAGCTCGGCGCGTTCCAGGTCACGTGGGCGTACGAGCGCGTAGCGGTACGCCTGGGGGGTACACTCTTTCGCCTCTTCGACGACCAGCATGTCTTTGCGGAGCCATACGGTGATGCCCGACCTCCTGACGGCACGACGCGACGCGACGCTGGGGACATCAGGGTCTCGACAATTATCCGTCTGACCGCCGAGGAGGCCAGAGTCGGCGTGGCGTTTCGCTTTGGCACGCGGCTGCCCACGACCGACAATCGTGAAGGCTTGGGCCGTGACCAGGCGGACTTCTTCGCCACACTAGGTGTGCACTTCCATGAAGGTCCGATGGCCGTCTCGATCGAAGGTGGCGCCGGGGTCAACGGCACGCGCGAGGTACGTCACGAGCAGGTCGACCCCATCCTGTTCGCCGCATCCTTCATGTATGAAGGCGGGCTCGTGAGGCCCCTAGTCGAGCTGACTGGACAGCATGATCCTAGATCGAGCCGTGATCGACGCGGTAACGAAAACATCGGGGAAGTGAGGGTGGGCGCGTTGATCGGTGGCGATCGATGGATCAAGATCACCGGTGCGCGAGGCTGGACGTCCTTCAGCCCGGACTTTGGGCTCAGCGTGCTCTTCGGGACACGTTTCTAGAGCTCTTGGGGCCGGCTAGCGTTCCGCCGCCTAGCCTTCGAACGGCTCCCCGTAACGCAGCATGACCGTGCTCACCATGCCGCCGGCGACCGTAACGATGTAGAAGCGATCGTATTCCATCGGTTCGATTGCGGCGACGGGGTCCCCACCCAGCGCCTCGACGAGTTGCGGGGTGGTATTGCTGTGGCCTAGCACGAGATGTCTGCCGGGCATCGTCTTGAGCCGGGCTGCGAAGCCGCGCAGGTCGCGCGGATCATACGACTCGATCTCGACCCCCTCGGCCTCAGCCGTCGGCTCGCCGGTTGTCCGGGTGCGCACGTAGTCCGTGGAATGCACGTGGGTCACGCCGGCATCGTCGAGCATCTCCGCGATGAGCCGCGCGCGCGCCCAGCCGGACTCCGAAAGCGGAGGATCGCTGGTATCGCCAGTGAATCCGGAATTAGGACCGTCGTCGGCGCGCTCGGCGTGTCGAACGACATAGATGACGATCGGCTCTGCCTGAGCCTCTGCCGCGATGGGCGCAAGCAGAAGCAGCGAAGTGACGACGAGGAAGGAACTACGGTGCATGGAGTGTCTCCAGGGAGTGCTCGAGTCAGGGAACTTAGTGTGCCGCCCGGCGGGTGTCTCGGTATGTGAGCGGCGGGGCATCCGTCCGCATCGGGGCTATACGCCCTGTGCGGCACCAAGCACGTCAGTGAGGAGCCACCACAACGCGGCCGCCATCACGGCGGTCGGAACCACCCAGCGCAACCAGTGGATGAGCGCACGGTCGGTCCGCGAAGGTGCCTCCCCGGCGATCTGCTCCAGAAGCGTGGCGCGCCTCATCACCCAGCCGACCGTCACCACTGCGACGAGTGCCCCAAAGGTCTGCCCGCCGGAGCCGAACGTGAGGTCCCAGGGCACGAAGATTTCGAGGTTGATCATGGGCGGCATGGCAAGCAGCATCGAGACGCCGTACACCGTCCAGGTGGCCCGGCGGCGTGACCAGCCGAACGTGTCGGTGAAGCCGGCGACGATCACTTCATACGCGGCGATGCCCGATAGCAGCGCGGCCCCGGACAAGCCGCCGAAGAAGAGCGCGCCGAAGACCCACCCCGCCGGTAGCTGCGCGAAGATCTGCGGCAGGGTCGCGAACAGCAGCCCCGGGCCCGAACCCGGCTCCATGCCGAACGCGAACACCGCGGGGAAGATCGCCAGACCCGCCAGTAGTCCGGCGCCGGTATCGCCCAAGACGGTCCAAATCGCGTCGGACCGAATGTTGGCGTCACCGCCGAGATACGATCCGTAGACGAGCATCAGCGTGCCGCCGAGGCCGATCGAAAAGACGACCTGGCCCAAGGCGGCGATCGCCACGGTGGGCGTGATGCTCGCGGCGTCGAACGCCAGCAGCCAGCGGATGCCCTCGCTGGCTCCGGGCAACGTGACCGAGCGCACGATCACGATGAGCAGCACCGCGAAGAGCACCGGCGTGATGATCTTGGAGGCGGTTTCGATGCCGGCGCGCACCCCTCGCAGGATGATGGCGGCCTCGGCCAGCAGAACCAGCGCCGTGAAGCTGAGCTGTAGCCCGAACGCTTGGCCGGAGAATCCGGTCTCAGGCGGCAGGATCCGCGACGGGTCGATCGGCCGGCCCAACGGCGCCAGCAGCTCCGCCAGGGCGTGATAGACCACCCACCCGATCGCATTCGTATAGTAGGCGACCGCGAACCATACGATGCCGATGAGTAGCCAGGCGACTCCGCGGCCGCCTGGCACGCCCACGCGCTCGTATGCCCCAAGCGTGCCGCGTCGTGTGTGGCGCCCGAGCGACCACTCGCCCATCAGCGCCGGTACCCCGATCAGCCCGGCGATGCCCACGTAGAGAAGGATGAATGCCGCGCCGCCGAACTGCCCCACCATGTAGGGGAAGCGCCAAACATTGCCGAGGCCGACCGCCAGGCCGACCATGGTGGCGAGCAGCCCCAGACGCGAGCTGAAGGTCTCGCGTTGACTCACGGAGCCGACTCCATCACGTCCGCGAGTGCGTCGAGTGCCTGATTTACGTCGTCGGTCGTGTTGTAGAAGTGAGGCGCGAGACGAATGGCGGGCCCCCGCGCCGAAGCGATGATGCCGCGCTCGCGAAGTGCCGCTTCCACCGCGTGGCTGTCAGTGCAGGCGATCGCGGTCATGGGCGCCCGCGGCTCATCGATCGGCCCCAGGACTTCGAGGCCGCGAGCGAGCGCACCCCGCACGGTGTGCAGCCCGAGGTGCGCGTCCCAGTCGGCGATTGCTGCCAGGCCGAGTTCGCGCATCCACGCCATGCCGGCACGCGCGATGTACGCCTCCATGACGGGAGGCGTGCCGGTGTCGAGGCGCCTGGCACCATCGCCCCAGTCGAGCTGCTGGGCATTGAACGCGTAAGGATTCTCTCGCCCGAACCACCCGGTGATGGAGGGCTCGAGCCGCTCGGCGATTCCCGGTCTGACCCAAAGGAAGGCGATGCCCGGGATGCCCATGAGGAACTTGAGACAGCCCGAGGCCACGAAGTCGGCACCGCTCGATGGCGCGTCGAAGGTTTCGGAGCCCAGCGTCTGATACGCGTCCACGTAGAGCAGTGCACCATGCTCGTGGGCTAGCTCCGCGATGGCCCCGATGTCCTGCTTGAAGCCGGTCTGGTAATAGCCCCGGCAGGCGGACACCACGAGCGTCTCTTCTCGGATCGCCGACGCATAGTCTTCGAGGTGGATCATGCCGTCGCGCACGGGGACCCAGCTCACTTCGGCACCGAAGCGTTCCTGGGCGAGCCATACGTGCCCCACGGTCGGGAATTCTCCGCCGCTCGCCACCACGCCGCGGCGAGTGCCGGTGAAGTCGAGGCCACTCGCGATGCTCGCGGTAGCCTGGGAAACCGACGTGGCGATGGCCACATCGCCAGCCTGTGCGCCCACGAAGGCCGCGAACTCCGCACGCGCCGCGTCGACCTCGCCGATCCACGCATCCCAGTCCATGCCCGCTTCATTCCAGGAAGTCAGGTACGCGTCCGCCGCCGCGCGCGTGGCCGAGCACTGCGGCGCCTGCGAGCAGTTGTTCATCGGGATGTGCGTGCGCAGGATCGGGATCTGGCTCCGCACCGCGTCGAGGTCGTACTCGGGCGATTTCATGGCGGGGGAGGATAGGGGCGGGGTAGGGGGGAAGCGAGGGTTGGCGGGGTGGGGAGGTTATACGTATACTATTGAAAAGACACGTATACGTATAACATGAAAACGAAACTCACCATCACAGTCGACTCCGAGTTGCTTCCCCGTGCGAAGCGGTATGCGCGGGGCCGCGGCGTGTCGTTGTCCTCGCTCATCGAAGACTCGCTTCGAGAGATGTCGAGTGACGAGTCGCCGTCCTTTTCGGCGCGCTGGAGAGGCCGGTTCGAGGCCGCCGACACGGACGACCGACTCTACCGGGCACTCGCGCAGAAGTACTTGTGATTCTGCTCGATACCGATGTGCTGATCGATGTAGCGCTGGACCGTGCTCCGCACGTCGATGCTGCGGCGGAGCTACTCGACTACTTGGAGCATGCGCCTCGGCGCGCCTTTGTGGCCTGGCACACGCTCTCGAACTTCTACTACTTCGTCAGACCTGTGCGAGGCGGTGCAGCCGCCAAGGACTTCATCGAAGGCCTGACCGATTTCGTGACCGTCGCCCCGACGGAGACCGAATCGCTGCGGTACGCCACATCACTCTCCATGCGGGACTTCGAGGACGCGATGCAGGTCGCCGCCGCTCGTGCGTGTGGGGCGGAGTTCATCGTCACTCGGAATGCGAAGGACTTCCGGCGGTCACCCATCCCCGCCAAGAAGCCCATCGACGCGTTGCGCGCTCTTACCTGACCCGTGCCCGCGCATTAGCATTCCTCTGAGCGTGCGAGTGAGGATCGCCGGTGGTTTCGGCCGCTGGAGGAAAGTCCGAGCTCCACAGGGCAAGGTGCCGGGTAACGCCCGGGCGTCGTAAGGCGACGGAAAGTGCAGCAGAGAGTAGACCGCCGATGGCCGCTCAGCGGCACAGGCAAGGGTGAAAGGGTGCGGTAAGAGCGCACCGGGCTCCTGGTAACAGTGAGTCGCTGGCAAACCCCACCTGAAGCAAGGCCAAATAGGGAACGAGGAGTTGCCCGCTCCGCTTGAGTTCCGGGTAGGCCGCACGAGGCTGCCGGTAACGGCAGTCCCAGATGAATGATCCTCCCCCGCAAGGGGACAGAACTCGGCTTATTCCGCGCGCTTACCCCGTCTGCCGCGAAGCGGCGGACGGGGAGCTGTTACCGCGCCCGTCGCGAAAGCGGCGGGCGTCGACCGTTGCGGCCTATTCGTATCCCAGCGCGTCGATCGGGTCCAGGATGGAAGCCCGTCGGGCTGGCCAGATCCCGAAGAACAAGCCGACAGCCGCCGAGAAGACGAGTGCGGTAATCACCGCATCGAACCGGATGGCGGTATCCCATCCGGCGACCTGCGTCATGATTTCCGACGCACCATAACCGGCGGCTACCCCCAGGAAGCCACCGAGTGTGCATAGGAAGAGCGCTTCTACCAGGAACTGCGCCAAGATGGCTCGCTTGGTCGCGCCCAGCGCCTTTCGAATCCCGATCTCGCGGGTACGCTCCGTCACCGACACCAACATGATGTTCATGATGCCGATGCCGCCCACGAGCAGGCTAACGGCAGCGATTCCCGCGAGCAGCAGCGTGAAGGTCTGGCCCGTCTCGTTGAACGTAGCGAGCAGATCCGCGGAGTTGCTGATGTTAAAGTCAGCGTCGTCGCCCGGGGGAATCCGGTGTTCCCGGCGCAGGAGGCGGTCGATCTCCGAGTAGGCCACATCGAGCTCGTCGGCCGTGGCCGTTGCTGCATAGATCGCGCTCAGGCGGTCCCGCCCACCCATGACCCGGTACTGAGCGGTCGATTGTGGCACGAAGATCTGATCGTCCGGTCGCACCCAAGCCGCGTCGCCCTTCTCCGTCAGCACGCCGATCACTTCGAACGGGATGCCACGCACCTGGATCGTCTGGCCGATCAGAAGCTCGGCCGGCGTCTCCCCGAGCGCATCCGGGATGCTGTGTCCGAGAACAACGACCCGCCGACGGCCTCGCACTTCGCCCTGGGTGAAGAAGCGCCCTGCGACGAGGCCGTGGTCGTAAATCTCGAAGTACTCGGGCCAGACGCCCATCACCTGGTTCCTCGAGTTCCAGCGCTGGTAAGTGATCTGCATGCGCGAGCTCTGCTCGGGCGAGACGGTCAGGAGTCCGTTGGTACCGTCCCTCAGCACCATCGCGTCATCGATGAACATGCGAGTGTCGCCGCGCGAAACGCCGTGCATATGTTGCTGTCCGGGTCGGATCGTCAGCACGGTCGTACCCAGCCGGTTGATCTGTTCCTGGACGCTCTGCTGGGCGCCCTCACCGAGTGCGACCATCGTGATAACGGCGGCTATGCCGATCACGATGCCCAGCGTAGTGAGCACCGATCGCAACATGTTGGCGCGGATCGCACCCATCGACACCATAAGAACTTCGAGTAACAGCATGTTGTTTACTCCCGGCGGCGCCTTCGGCGTGCCTCGCTAACCCGTGTGCAGCATGTCCAAGCATGGGCCGGGCCGCAAGGGTTCTGCCGAGCCCATACCGTGCCCAGCCACGGTAGCCATCTGGGGCCCGGATCCTTCGATGTCACTCCAGCCTCCCCAGGAGTCATAGGCAACTGCATCCCGTTCGGCGACAACGACCATTTCGGTTTCACCGGATTCATCTGCCGCAATGTGCCCGCGTTTACGGTGAAGCGGGGAAGCAAGATCGCGTTCGATTTGGGTAGGGAGAACGACGTCGATGTGCGGCGCAATATTTACTTTGCCACCGCGAACGTGAACCCCGCCGTGGCGGTCATTGACGACATCAATGTGGCTAGCCAGGGCATTTTTGCGGCGTCCGGGTGGACTCAAGTGGTATCCGACACCCAGGGACCACTGAATCCGCGGGGCGATACCGTAGCGAACGACTACGAGCTGATTTGCACTGTCGAGGGACGTTTCACGTTCCCCGGCGGGGGCCTGATCGTCGGCTTCGGCGCCTCGCCTCCCGGTGCGTATACGGATGGTGGTTGTGAGCAGGTCCTCGTCCGGGCAAGCAGCCAGGATCCAAGCGGCATGTTCTACGCTCGGTTTTTCTTCAGGCCCGATCAGTCACTCGATGTGCTGGACGACCTTCGCTTCGGCGGCGGAGGCAACGCGGTCGCCATGGGCGGAATCGTCATCCGACGCTGCAAGTCGGCCAAGTCAGGCAAGTCGTGCAAGTCGGGCAAGAGCGGGAAATCCGCGAAGAGCAATAAGAGTAAGAAGGGCTGAGCGCGAGTCGGTGAAAACCCTCAAATCCGCCTACCAACAGGCCGACCCCGAGACTATCTTCTTCGTCGTGTTGCGCCCGTAGCTCAGTTGGATAGAGCGCCTGCCTCCGGAGCAGGAGGTCGCAGGTTCGAATCCTGCCGGGCGCGCTTAGAGACCCCTGGGGCCACCGGCTCCAGGGGTCTCTTGGTGCGGGCGACGTAGACTTGGTGGCTTTGGTTCGATTCGAGCGGCCGAAGCGCCGACGGAAGGGCACTAAGGCAGTTCCGCGAGAGGAGCGAGGATGCGAAGCGACCGCAGCTCCATCCTGCCGGGCGCGTGCGGTTGGGCTACCGCGCCTCTGCCCCGATCTTTCCAGGACACAGTCGTGCTCGCCGGTCGGGTACGTCTCCCCCCAGAGCCCGCCAGCGCCGAGCCGAGACCATGGTCCAGTTCCCGGAACCGCCCAAAGAGGACTACGCGTCGGTATACATCGAGGACACCGACCGACCGCTGCCTGGCAGGGTCGATACTCGGCTGCGGTATGCATACTTCAAGACGATCGCGCGCGGCGGTAAGTCGATCATCCAGGTGTGTAAGGACCTCCAGCTGTCTCGAACGATCTGCTACAAGAGCCTGCGCGAGGAACTGGCGGACGACCCTATCGAACAGCAGCGCCTTCTGCGCGAGGCTCGCGTGACTGCGATGCTGCAGCACCCCAATACCATTCCGACGTATGAGCTCGGGCGTGACCGGTCCGGCCACTACTACTTCACCATGAAGTACGTACACGGGTACACGCTGCGAGAGTTGGTGGATCGCGGGGAGCGGCACGAGCTCTCGAAGCTCGTCGAGGTACTCGTTCAAATCGGCCAGGCGCTCGAGTATGCCCACACGCATGGCGTTGCCCACCGAGACTTGAAGCCTGCCAACATCTTGGTCGGTCCGTTCGGCGAAGTGCTGCTCCTGGACTGGGGCATGGCGAAGGTTTGGCACCCCGACGGGACTCAGGCCCAGCCGACGCTGCCCGACGCTTCCATCGACGACGAGGATTTGTCGCTTACCGGTCAGAGTCGACTGCAAGGCACGGTGGCCTACATGTCGCCTGAACAGATCACGATGGATCCGGGGATCGACTACCGCACGGATACGTACAGCCTGGGAGCGATTCTTTATGAGATCCTGTCGGGCCACATGCCCTCCGAGGGCCTCACCGTCGACGAAATCGTGCATAAGACGTTGAAGGTGGAGCCACCCAAGCCTTCGACCCTCACCGAGCTGGAGGTTCCGGAACGCCTGGAGCAGCTTTGCATGCGATGCTTGGCGAAGGACCCGGACGGGAGGCCGGCGCACATGCGCGACGTATTGGGGGAGTTGCAAGTGGACTGACCGGCCTCCGCTTCGCTGCACAACCGGGCCGCGATGTTCACGGCGTTGCCGACAACCGTGTACTCGAGATGTGTGTCCGAGCCGAGGCCGCCGGCGACCGCACTGCCGCTATTCATGCCGACGCCGAAGGTGATCGGAGGATCACCGCGCGCCACGCGGCTTATGAGGTGCCCTTGCGTCGTCAGGAAGAACGTCGCGGATGACACGACCAGAACCGAGACCGCGAGTCCCGCAACCAGTGCGAGCAGTTTCTAGAAGAAGCGCATAACCAACGCCGAAGAGGAAGAAGGAGGGTAGGTGTTCCCCCATCGGCGGACAAGCTTCAGACTGCCTCAGGCCCTTCGACGCTTTGACACCCTTGCCGCACCCACCGTAATTTTAAGTAGGTATGTACTGCGATGCCGAGCTTTCGTCGTCTGTCCTCCGGAGGTGCAGGAAATGACGCATGCCATGAAGATCGGGCTGAACCACTTTCCGGGATCGGCTGCGCTTGCCGCCGCCATCTTCGCTCTCGCGCTTCCACAGGTGGTCGAGGCTCAACAGAGTTCGTCGGACGAGGTCACGTTCAGCCGAGACATAGCGCCCATTCTCCAACGCAGCTGTCAGAACTGCCATCGGCCCGCGGGCGTGGCGCCCATGCCACTCGTGACCTATCGACAGGTCCGGCGCTGGGCGAGCCGCATCAAGGAGAAGACCGCGATCCGCGATCGCGCCGGTGCGATGCCACCGTGGTACATGGAGAAGGACATCGGCATCCAGCACTACAAATACGATCCGTCCTTGAGCGATGAAGAGCTGGCGGCCATCGCCATGTGGGCGGACAACGGTGCGCCGGAGGGAGATCCCGCGGACCTGCCAATAGCGCTCGTCTTCGACGACAGCCAATTCTGGACCGCCGGTGAGCCGGATCTGATCGTAGAGACCGAGGAGATCTTCATGGAGGCCGGGTCCCCCGACTGGTGGGGTGAGATCAGGAGCGTACCGATCCCGCTGGAAGAGGACCGCTACGTGAAGTCGGTAGAGATCCGGGAGGTCAATGACATCGATCCCACGGATACCGGCCGCGAAACCGTCGGTGGCCGCTACATCTTCCACCACATGATCTGGAGCACGCGGGTTCTCGCAGACAGCGAGGATCCGACGCAGACCACGTTCGGCTCCGGTGGAGCTGTTGGTTGGCCCGTGCACGAAGTCGGTCGAAACGCGGACGTCTTCGACCCCGAGGGTGGCAGGCTGCTGAGAGCGGGCTCGAGCGTAGTCTCCAACTCGGTCCACTTACACTCGAGCGGCCGCAATACGACGAGTAAGTTGGTCATCGGTTTCAGGTTCCATGAGGAGGGCTACGAGCCCAAGTACCGCCGAGCGGCTGTCGCCCTGGGCAACGCCATGGACATCGACATCGAGGCCATGGAAGCCGGTCAGGAACTGCACGCGTACGAGGTGCTGGAGCAGCACACAAAGATCATCACCTTCGAGCCGCACTTGCACGCGCCCGGCGAACGCATGTGCCTGGAGGCCATCTGGGGCTATAACGTCGAGACGCTCAGCTGCGTCGGCTACGACCACAACTGGGTGCGCGGGTACGCGTACGAGGACGGCTACCAGCCGCTGCTGCCCAAGGGCACGATCCTGCACATCGTCGGCTACATGGACAACACGCCGAACAACACGAACATCCCGGACCCGAGGAACTGGCAGGGCTCGGGTAACCGGTCGGTGGCCAACATGTTCATCGACCTCGGCATGCGCGTGAGGATGTCGGACGAACAGTTCATAGAAGAGATGGCGGGCCGGATTGAACGCTTCGACCTCAACAAGAACAGTCATGTGATTGGCTGTCCGCTGTGCATGCATACGATTGACGTGCCGTCCCCCGTGGTCGAGCAGGACGACGTAGGCGTTGGTAACGAGCCGGGGCGGTAGGCCACATGCCGTCAAGATTCCTCCGCTGCCTGCTCGTTCTGACTGCGGCGCTGCTCACCTATGAGGGTGCCGACGCGCAACTGACGTATACGCAGGGGCAGACGGTCTCTCCGGCATACGAGGGGTTCGAGGTGAACGCCGATGGCTCGTACAGCCTGCTCTTCGGATACATGAATCGGAACTGGTCGGAAGA
This sequence comes from Gemmatimonadota bacterium, assembly GCA_015664885.1. Lineage (GTDB taxonomy): Bacteria > Gemmatimonadota > Gemmatimonadetes > Longimicrobiales > Gaopeijiaceae > UBA1138. The sequence goes on along the minus strand of DQPL01000131.1, from coordinate 56,648 downwards.
GCTCGACATCCCCGTCGGCCCGGACAATTTCTTCTCGCCCGGAGAAGTGGATGTCGGTCAGCCCACGCATTTTCTCCCGCGAAGGAACCGATTCATCTTCAAGGTCCGGGTCCCGGCAGATTTCGGCGATCAGGAGCTGGTTTGGACGCTGAAGCACCAGGGCGTGACCAAGGTGGCCTACGCGACGCTTCGCCAAGACCTGTTGATCGACAACATGGTGATCGCGTCGGAGACCGGCGCGCTCGGTGCGGGGCGCAGCGACCCTGAGACACGCTCGAACGTCGCACCGATGATCGAGATCGAAGGCGCGCTCGAGTTGCAGGCAGTGGTCGGCCAGTCCGTTACGCTGGTGGCGCGCGTGACCGACGATGGGCTTCCGATCACGGGTGCGGCTCGCCGTGCACGGGCGGCCGCGGCGAGGGCAGCGGCGGATTCCGCTGCCGCGGCAGATTCGGCAGCGGCGGGAGGCCCGGAGGCGGAGGAAGCCGCAGACTCGGAAGCGGACGCGTCTGACGCTGAACCTGGTTCCGTGGCAGGTGACGCGGATGAGGACTCCTCCGATGATGCCGCTGAGGAGGAAGAAGAAGTAGATGAAGAGACCGCCGCCGCCCTACGAGCCCTCCAGCGCGCGCTCAACGAACCGAATCGCGTCACCGTCAACAAGAGCGTGGGCCTCCACTTCACTTGGTTCATTTACCGTGGCGAGAACCATTCGACGTTTGCGCCCATCCAGATCAAGCCCTGGGAGGACTCGCGAGCGTGGATGAACTCCCCGTGGTCACCGTTCTGGCAGGCGCCGGCTACGCCGGAGGATGACCGGTGGGTCGTGCAAGTCACCTTCGATGAGCCTGGCACCTACATCCTGCGCGGACGGGCCGATGATGGCGCGGTCTATGCGGACAAGGAATTGACGATCACGGTCGCGCCCAAGCCGATCTCCTAGCCAGCGGTACTAGCGGGGCGACCTCATGACGCGCTCTACCCGTACGTTGATCGGGACCGCCATGGTGGCCCTCGCGCTCGCCCCGCCACCGGTGAGCGGCGCCTGGCAGTCCGAGGCCGAATTGCTCGTACTCCCCGTGCGCGTGCACTTGCTTACCTCCGGCACGACTCCTGAGCTCAACTCGACCCTCACCGGGGACGAGATCCGCCAAGTCTTTGTCGAGGTCAACGCCGTATGGCAGCAGGCGGGCATCAGGTGGGACGTCGAGTCCGTGCTTCGTGAGCAGGCCCAAAATGAGGAGGCGTTCCCCGCAGCGAGGGAGACAGGGCGATCCGGACGGGGCCGATTCAGGTCTATCCTGCTTGAGGTGTGCCCAGAGGATCAGTGGCTCCGAGGGGCATGGAATGTCTGTGTGATCCGGGAGTTCCCGGTCCCCGCTGGAGGCGTGTTCTTCCCCGAGCGTCGACAGGTCCTGTGGTCGGAGCTCAACCCGCGCGGGCAGATGCATGCGACGATCCTCGCGCACGAGCTGGGGCACTCGTTGTGCCTGCGGCACGATTCCGGGTCGCCCAACAACCTGATGCGAGGAGGGCCGGCGCAGGGACAGCGTCGAGGGGCAGGCGGAGGCGCAGGGGGTGGGGCAGCTTCCCCCACGCCGCGTGATCCGTCGACGGCCACAGAACTCACAGCGGCTCAGATCGCCATTGCGCGAGGACAGGCCGCTACGGGCAGTCCACAGGGGCTCGACAACAGCTGCCGGGACGGCGCCGCTCGGTAGAGAGTCGAGCGCGGCCGGCTGCGGGCGATGCCGAAATCCGCCCACCGGCGCCCTCAGAACGCCAGCAGCTTCGTCCCCTTCAGCGTAATGCCGCGCTCCAGCACCGCATTGGTGATGCCATCGACCAGGGACCGCCTTTCGGTGAAGACGAGGAAGAAGTCCGAGAGCGGCGCGTGGATGAGGTTGAAGCGGAGGTTCGTAATCAGTTCTTCAGTGGCTTCGTTGTACTGCACGAAGCCCATCACGAAGGTCCGAGTATCGCGGGCGTAGCGGAGTCGAGCGCTGAACAAATCGGCCGTGAAGTCGGTCCCCGCCAATTCGAGGTCGTTGTGCTGCGCCGCGAGGTCGAGGGAGAAGTGCTCGTTCGGGCGGAACTTCATGCGACCCGACACCGACGTCCGGCGCCCGTCGTAGAAGTCGCCGCCGCTCAGGGAGAACGATCCGGAGAGCACTTCGCTCGCTGGGGCGGAATAACGGATTGAGGACTCCCGCCACTCGTAGGTCCCCGCGGAAACCGCCGCGCCCGCGATCGAGGTGGCCTCGAACAGGCGCTCGTATCGATCGGCGTAGTTGAAGCTCACAGATCCACCGTTCATGAATCTGATGTTGAGCCGGGGGGTGATCGAGCGCGACTCGACCGAGCCTTGCAGGGTTGTGAAGAAGTCGACGTCGAGCATCGGGTTGATCTCCAACACGCCCCGCCGCCGCAACTTCGGGTGGACGCCGACCGTTCCGAAGTACCGGTTCACTCCACGCCGGTCTACGAAGCCGACGCCGGGGTTGAACCCGTCCCCCACGTTCTTGTAGAGGCCCGAGACGTTGACGATGTCGCTTCGCCACGCGGCTTGCAGCATCGTCGCGCTCGTTTGCTCCCCAAGCGGTGAGCGTTCGTCGGTGCCCGCGGCGTAGGCTGAAAGCACCAAATTCTGGAAGAGATTGAACGTCCCATCCACGCCATAGGCGCGGTTGTAGTCGGCGGTCGTCGATCCCGTCCCTGTTTCCTGTCGGCTCACGAACATCGCTCCGATCGATGAGCCTCCCGACAGGTGTGCCTTCACGCGACCCACTGCGAAATTCTCGGCAGCGAGCGAGTTGCCCCCATCTGATCCTCCGAGCTCTCGCGTTTGCATCTCCAGGAAGCCGACCTCGAAGCGCTCGCCGACGCGACCGGTGAGGCGGGCGCCTCCCAGGATCGGCAGCACTTCACGAGTGGGAGAGAGGCCGATTCTGCGGGAGTGGAAGAGTCGAAAGCTCCTCGAGGAGGAGCCAGTGCGGAAGTTCCGGATCGACACGTCTTGGAACGCGAAGGTGCCCTCGTTCTCCAGGAAGAAGTCCCGCTTCTCAGGGAAGAAGAGGCTGAAACGAGTCAGGTTCACCTGTTCGGCATCGACCTCGACCTGGCTGAAGTCGGTATTGGCAGTCAGGTCGAGCGTCATGCGAGGCGTGATGCCCCATTTCACGTCGAGGCCCACGTCGCGAGCGGTGTTCGTTACCGGCTGACGGGATCCGTCGAGCCGGCTCGCGAGCGCGTACGGTTTCACCCACAGGTTTCTGGCTCTTGGGAGGCCGGTGAGCCCTTCCAGGGTTCCGGACATCGAGAATTTGTAGACCCGGTACTGCAGAGGCACCGGAGCCCACATTGCGTCCTCGTTGTTGCGGCGAATTCTCCGGAAGAAGTTGAGGCCCCAGACCTGATCGCCTTCGACAGGATTGAAGCGAAGCGTCGCGAAAGGGATCGACATCTCGACGAACCAGCTGTCCTCGCTCACGGACGTGCGGATGTCCGCGATGCCTTCCCAGGCTGGGAGGACGTCGCGCCCGTCGTTGAAGGTCTGAGCGTCGTAGAGCGCGCCCGCAGGGTTCACGGCGAAGACGAATCCGCTTTGACCATCGTGGTAGGAGTCGAAGGCGATGCCGAACAGGTCGGAACTCGGTGTGTCGAAGTCGGGCTCCAGACCTGGCACGTACAGGTGCCCGGTGTCGGAGTCGTAGAGACGCGCTCCGATGTACAAGTTGCCCTCGTCATAGAGGATGCGCACCGATGTCGGTTCGGTAGCAGGCATGCCCGGCGCGGGCGTTACTTGAATCCAGGTGCCGGTGGAGGTGTCCGCCTGGCTCCACACGGCTTCATCGAGCACGCCGTCGATGCTGATCCCGTCGCTGATTCGCAGCGCCGCGAGCGCGGGGCGGGGCACCGAGACCGGATCTATCGGATAGCCGGCGCCTGCGCCCGGCGGCGCCTGCGCAGCCGCGGCGCCGGTCGTCAGAACAGCAAGGGCGCCTATCACTAGAGGTGTGGAAGGTCTCATACGTCGCAGAGAGAGGGCAGGGCCCCGAATAATCGGTACAATACGCGGTGCAGTCGACTGCGATTACCCTTCATCGGAGCGCATGTGGCACCTCCTGTGGACCAAGCGCCCATTCTGACAGCGGAAAACATCGGGTGCCGCCTCGACAACGGCTGGATCTGGCGCGAGTTGGACGTGAACCTGGCCGCTGGGGATCGAGCGGTTCTCACAGGCCCTTCAGGTACCGGTAAGTCGCTGCTGCTGCGCACGTTATGCGGCCTCGATTGTCCCGACGAGGGACGGGTTCACCATCGCGGGCATCCCGTGCTCGACCAGGACCGTCCGCGGTTTCGGGCGAGGGTGATGTACGTGCAACAGCAGCCGGTTCTCATTCCCGGCACCGTGCAAGAGAACCTCGAGCTGCCGCTGCGATTCGATATCAACGCGGGGCGCATCACTGGGGACGGCACGGCTGCTGCACTGCTCTCTCGACTCGGAAAGTCGGTGGAATTCTTGGGTCAGCGGGCGTCGGTTCTTTCCGGGGGCGAGGGCCAGATTGTCGGACTCGTGCGGGCTCTGCTCCTGGAGCCGGAGGTACTGCTTCTCGACGAGCCCACCGCCCACCTCGACGCCGAAGCCACCGAGTGCGTCGAGAAGGTGGTGCTCGAATGGGTGGATGCAGGAGATCGAGCGGTGCTCTGGACAAGCCACGACCAGGCGCAGGTCCAGCGAGTGCGCCGTGGACCCTCCATCGACTTGGGCAGCGCATCGTGAACGCGTACATCGATGTTTCCTGGCCGTCCTTGCTCATTGCGGCGTCGCTGCTCATTGCCAACCTGGTGCTCTCCGCGGTTCTGCGGCTCGGTATGGGACGGCGCTTGCTCGTTGCCGGCACACGCATGGTGGTGCAGCTCGTCCTCTTGGGCCTAGTGCTCGAGTGGGTGTTCGATTCCGCCAACGGCCCCGCGGTCCTCGTGTTGGGACTCCTGATGGGTGTGGTGGCGGGTGTCACGGCCGTTCGCCGGACCTCGATCAGGTTCCCCGCCGCTTATCTGGACTCGGTGGTCGTCATCGTAACGACGGCCTTTCTGGTCACCGGCGTCTCCGTGCTCGGAATCCTCCGGCCGACGCCGCTGTGGGATCCCCAATACGTGATCCCTCTGTTGGGGATGTTGCTCGGCAATGCCCTCACCGGGATTTCATTGGGGCTCGATCGCTTCCTCACCGGCGTGCTGCGTGACCGCACTCGGGTCGAGGGCTTTCTCGCGCTGGGCGCCACACGGTGGGAAGCGGCGCGGGACGAGGTGCGCGAGGCGCTACGCGTAGGCTTGATTCCGACCGTGAACTCCATGCTGGTCATGGGGATCGTCAGCCTGCCCGGGATGATGACGGGGCAGATCCTGGCCGGTGCCGCGCCAGGGGATGCGGTCCGGTACCAAATCATGATCGTCTTCATGATTGCGGCGACCGTGTCCACCGCGACGTTCGGCGTCACGATGCTCGCGTATGGCCGGATCTTCACCTCGGATCATCGCTTGAGGAGTGCCGGGGCGTTGGGGATCGAGCTGGACTAGTACGGAACGCGGGCCTCGACCGTATGGTACCTGGTAGCCCGGCCCCGAACTTCATGACCCGTAGGTCGATGCTGATGCGAGTCTCTGATCTTTTCTGCTGCGTGAGTGCGCTGGTGCTCTGGGCTGCTGTACCCGTGCACGCCCAGGAGGAGTCGGGTGAGTCGGTCGACTCCATCACGGTGCGCGGGGAGGTTCTCTCGACCTTCGACGGGCACCCACTTTCGGGCGTTTTGGTAACACTCCACGACCTCTGGAGGATCACGCGCACCGACGAGCTGGGGTATTTCGAGATCCCGAACGTGCCTGTGGGGCCGCATGAACTCGGCGTCTATGCGCTCGGCTACGAGACTCTGGAGCAGTACATCGAGTTTGTCCCGGATGAAGTTCTGGCGGTGAAGCTCGATGCAGCCCCGATTCAAATCGAAGGTGTGCAGGTGGAGGTATTGGGGAACACCGTGCTCGAGTACCGCTCCTTCGGCACGCGCTACGACTTCATCGGGGGCGACCTGCTGGAGAAGTACAAGCAACGGTACGGCTACATCACCGACATGATCCGGGCGCGTTTCCCGGGCGTCCGCGTGCATGACATGATGGGGACCGGACAGACGTTGTGCCTGTTGAGCACTCGATCGACGACTTCGCTAGCGGAGGGGTCCGGTTGCGCGTTGATGCTCATCGACGGCTTGCAAGCGACAGGGGAGGAAGTGTCGCAACTCCATCCCGAGGTGGTGGCGTCGATTCGGTACGTCACCCGCATGGAGGGCCGCCTCGTCTACGGTGCATTGGGCGAGAACGGCGTTCTGTTGATCGAGACGGTGTCGGGGCAGGCTCGGCGACGTCGGTAGGCGGGGCGGCCCGGCGAGCCTGACCACCGCCCCCCCCCGCGGCCCCCGTTCATCCGCACCCCTCCACCATTGGTCGAATCCAGCCCCTAGCCCCATTCCTCCACAACTAGCCTTCCCTCGACGAAAGCATGGACTCGGGAGGGAGGGGATCGAATGGGAAGGGAATGGACACGGAGCGCCGGACGGAGTGCGAGATGGCCCGCCGGATGGAGCGCGAGATGGAGTGCGGGATGGAGTGTGGCGTGGGCCGCGCCATCCAGCACGCGATGCCTCGGCGCCTTCCTACTAGCCGCTTGCCTCACCCCGACAGTGGTCGCGGCCCAAGCCGCCCCACCCATGGACCTCACTCGCCTGACGAGCGAGGTGGACATCGATGGCTCACCGACGGAGGCTGCTTGGGACCAGGTCGAGCCGCTTCCGCTCACGATGTACTTCCCGACGTTTCGTGGGACTCCCGCACAGCGCACGGTAATCAAGGTCGCCTATGACGACCGCTATCTATACGCGGCGGGCTGGTTCTACGACGAGGACCCCAGCGGGATCCGCATCAATTCGCTATATCGCGACCGTTGGAATGGCGACGACGCAGTCGCGATCTATGTCGACGCCTTCAACGACAACCAGAACGCGAAGTGGTTCGGCGTTAATGCCGCCGCGATGCGCTTCGACCTCCTGGTGTCGGACGACGGCACGGTTCTCAACGGCAGTTGGGACACGTTTTGGGACGCGGAGACCGTCATCACCGATGAGGGATGGTTCGTCGAGGTGCGCGTTCCGTTTTCGAGCCTCGGCTTCCAGGTCGATGACCAGGGCCGGGCGGTCATGGGGCTCACCGTGACACGCCTCGTCGCACGCACAGGAGAGAGGGTCACGCGGTTTAGCAGCTGCTTGGCTAGTCCGCGAACGGAGCCCCACGCATCGCGTCGAAGATTCGCACGTGCGCGCCGACGATGCGTCTGCGAGCCTCCTCGTCCGGGTCGAGCGACCATTCGCCCTCCTCCGACGTCCCTCCCAGCGCGATGCCGTCGCTTCTCGGTTGCATGTGGATGAAGCCACCGGCGCCAGGGAGACCTCCGAACGTCGCGTAGTTCACGTCCTGTTGCGGCACGAGTACCGTCAGCTGACCCTTCAACGGAGTGAGTTCGCGATCGCCGAATAGATCGTGCGATCCGAGTCCAGTGCAGTTCACCACGGTCTGCTCGTCGAGCCCCGCCAGGTCGCGCGGGGTATCGAACTTCCTGATGACGATGCGACCCTCGAAGCGCAGGAAGTCGCGGACCAGGGCATCCAGATAGATGGACGGCTCGATGCGCAGCGTCGTGCCCGCCGTCGCGTACCGAGTGGGGAACGGGTGCTCGCCCGGACCGAGCAACGTGGAGCCGGTCCGCAGCTCGAGCGGCAAGAGCGGGTCGGGCGCCGCGTTCCGACCGCCCCCGGACGGTACCGTCTCCCGCAAAGCGTAGGAGTCGATCCAGGAAACTCCGTACTCGGGACCGATGAGCAGTTGCAGCTGTCGATAGGCGATGCGTGCGGCCTGCCGGAGCTGAGCGTCCCACGCGGCGGTGCGGCGGCTTCGGTCCACGAGTCCGGACGTGGGGGTCCATGCGGCGAGAGACATGTTCGAGGTCGTGTCTGGCGGCACGCTCATGGCGTAGATGGTCACGTTGAAGCCGCGCCGCTGTAGCTGTCGCGCCGTCGTCAGCCCCACCACCCCGCACCCGATCACCGCTGCGCGCCTCTCGTCCTCCTGCACCGCGATGTCCGCGGCCATCGATGCCGTGCCCCAGGAGAGCGACATCCCCGAGCCGCCGTGGCCGTAGTTGTGGATCAGCGTCTTGCCGTCGAGACGCTGGGCGCGAAGGACGAACCCCGACGCCCGGTAGGGTCGCAGCCCCACCGTAGTCCGGATCACACGATCCCAAGACGCGTTGACCGGCGTGAGCCGGAGTCGCGGAGACAGAGAGGAGAGCCCCGACGTACGTGAACAAGCTCCGAGACCCAGGCCCAGCAGCCCCATCAGCCCGGTGCCGCCAGTCTTCAGCAGTGTCCGTCGATCCATGTCTCTGCCTCAGCCGTGTTGAAGGGGCGGCCGAAGTTATCTCGCAGCTATCCCAAGGGATATGGCCCCGGCCCGCTAGGTTCGTGACCAGCACATCCGTACTGCAGGCGAATCCCGGTGCCCTCCAAACCGGTAGTATTCAGTTGAGGCTCGGATTTCCTTCACGGTCAACGACATGAGCGTCCTTCTTTCCATCGTAGTCGTCCTGGTCATGCTGGCCTGCCTGGTCCTGATCCCGCTGGGCCTTCCGGGGCTGTGGCTCATCGTCGCCATCACGATGGGGCTAGCTCTGTTCGGCAGCCTGTCCTGGACGTTCGCGCTCGTCGTCGCGGGGGTCGCTCTCATCACCGAGGTAGGCGAGTTCGCTGTGCTGAAGAAGTTCGGCGACGCGTACGGCGGATCTCGAAAGGCGTTCTGGGGAGCGGTACTGGGTGGCATGGTGGGCCTCTTCGTGGGTGTGCCCGTCCCAATCATCGGGCCCATGATCACAGCGTTCTTGGGCACTTTCATCGGCGCCGGGCTCGTGACCTACGTCGAAACGCTCTCTCTCAAGACGTCGGCCAAGGTCGGGTGGGGCATGTTGTTCGCCCGCACCGCCGCGGTCGCGCTCAAGATCGCGGTGTCTGTGGCGGTCATCGCCGCGGTGGGGGTGGGCCTCCTGCTTTAAGGACACACCGACTACTCCATCCGCATCGACTCCAGCGGGTCGACTGCCGAGGCTCTGCGCGCTGGCACATAGCTCGCCAGCAAGCCGACGAGCATCATCACCGTCGCCATGGCCGCGAAAGTTCCTGGGTCCAGTGGTTCGGTGCCGTAAAGCAGGCCCTGCAGCAAGCGGGTCAGCCCGACCGATGCGATGAGTCCCCCCAGCATGCCGACCGAAGCCAGCTTGGCGCCCTGCGTCACCACCATTCGGCGCACCTGGGCGGGCTCCGCGCCTAGCGCGAGGCGCATGCCGATCTCTCTGCGTGCGTTGGCTGACGAGGTAGGAAAGCACCCCGTATAGCCCGACAGCACCGAGAATGAGCGCCATGAGGGCCGAGATCCCGAGCGCGAGCATCGTGAACGATAGTCGAGCCACGGATTCCGCCACCACGTCATCCATGGTCTGCATCGCATAGATCGGGAGCGATGGATCCCTGCGACGAATCACATCCCGGACGACGGGCATCAACGACGCGGCGTTGGCGGCTCGGATCGTATAGGCGGGAGAGCCCACGAACCAGTCGTCTGCGCCGTTTCGGCCGACGAACGGAAGGTACACGACACCGCGCGCTTCTTGGCGAAGGTCCGCGTCGCGCACGTCCTCCACAACGCCCACGACCATCTGCCAGTCGGTTGTATCGGCCGCGAAGCGGGGCCGATTCGGTAACGCCCGGAGGACTACTCACTGGCATGTCAGGTCCGTCGCAGCACGTCTTCGAGCCCGTCCGTCATGGCGAGCTACGCCTCGTGCGCCTGCTGAAGAGCGTCGACGCCCGCCGGAGTGACTTCGAAGCACCGCTTCGGCTGGCCACCGCGCTCCGACGACGCCGCGCCGATTTCCCAGCGCAGGTATCCCTTCTTCTCCAAGCGATCGAGGCTGGAGTAAAGAGCTCCGCGCGAGACCGCACGGCCAGCCCGCACCTCGAGCTCGCTGGCGATCGGTGTGCCGAATGCGCCATCCTTCAGCCGGAGGATCGCGAGCAACAGAATTTGCTCGAACTCACCCAGCGAGTTCCTCCGCGTCATGGTTGCGCCCTTGTTCTTGCAGTGAGTCTGCAGGATAGATTATGTCTCCAAGACAGATAAGATCATCTGGCGGGGCATGGCCATGCTCGTGTGGGACCGACTCATCCGGTGCCGGGCGGCCTGAGTTCGTTCCAACGTTCAATGAACGCCGCGGCTGCGTCGACGAAGCTTTCGGCGCTGACGCGGCCTCGCTCCAACGTGGCCTCGGCTGGGTCCCGCACACCCCACACCCCGGTGGTCGACATCTGCGCGGCCGAGGTGCCTTTGCCGGTGGCTTCGTCCTTCAGCCCTTCAGCCAGGAAGACGACGAGCGCGGTGGGGTCGCCTGCCACCACTTCGGGCAGCATACGCTCCATGTGTGGCGGGAGCGTCAGCTCGGCGGCAGTAACGCCGTCGAGGTCGACCAATTGGGGAATCAGGTAGAGTGAGTTCGACGTCTCGCTGGTTCCGCCGTGACGGTCGAACACAGGCTGCGCGGGGCGGGGCAGCGCGCTGGCCGGCTCTCGGTCCGTGAACGGGCCCAGGACCGCGCCGAGATCGACAGCGATGCCCCCGGTCTCCTGGTTGATGCGATCGACAATGAATGTCGTGATTGCTCGGTTGCCGCCGTGGGCGTTCAGGATTAGGAAGCGCTTGAACCCGTGACGCGTCAGGCTCTTGGCAGCCTCGACGTAGACCTCCTGTATGAGCGAGGACGGCAGCGTCACGGTGCCGGCGAACTCCATATGGTAAGGGGACTGTCCGGGCAGGAGAATGGGCGCGACGAGCACGTCGACACGCTGCGCTACGAGCTTCGCGCGCTCCACGCCGTTCAGGTAGTCGGTGCCTATGGGGAGGTGTGTTCCGTGCTGCTCCAGCGATGCGACGGGGATGATGACCATGTCGCTTCTCGTGAGCAGACTCTCCACGTCGGGCCGCGTCATGTGCGGCAAGAAGTTCTTCACTTTTTCGATCGGCGGCAGTGTCGTGTTCTGCGCCGCTAGCGGCTGGGCGACCGACGCTGCAATGATCAGTAGCAGGGCGAGGCGCTTCATCGTGCTTCTCCTTCCAGGTGCGTGGGTTGCCTGGCCGATCGTACGGTGTACTGTCCGGCCTGGCCACTTCACGGAGGGTGATCGTGGAGATCAGAGACACTGCGTCGTTCCTGAAATACTACGAGAGTGTTCGACGTCGCACGCTCGCGGTAGCGGCGTGTGTACCCGAGGATCGCGTCGAGTGGTCACCGGGTGATGGGCGCTTCAGCCCCGGCGACCTCTTGCGCCACATTGCCGCCACGGAGCGCTGGATATGGGCGGAGAACGTGCTAGGCCTCCCTTCCCGATATGCGGGACATGGCAGCGACCTGGCCGAGGGCAAGTCTGGCGTTCTGGACTATCTCCACTCGATGCAGGACGAGACAGCTCGCATCATCGCGGGCCTCAGCAACGATCAGCTCAAGGCGAAGGTCGCCACGGTCGGCGGTGTCGAGATGCGCGCGTGGAAATGGTTACGCCTGATGATCGAGCACGAGATCCACCACCGTGGTCAGCTCTACTCCGTACTCGGCCAGATGGGCGTTGCAGCGCCACCGCTTTATGGGCTCACCGAGCCGGAGGTGGAGGCCCTCAGCGAGTGAGGTTACTCCTCGTCGTTCAGCCGCAGCCAGACGCGTAGCTTCTCGACCGCCGCTGGGTCGGCGACGATGTAGCGTCTCGCCACGTCGATCGGGTTCGGACTATTTCGGCCGGCGAGCTGGGCCATATCAGCCGACATGAACACCACGAGCTCGTCGCCGTGGTCCTCGATGTCGGTGACCATCGCCATGTTGATCCAGCGATCACCGATCCGAAGGAAGGCGTAGGGACGGTCGCGCATGGGCTTCGGGCTGAGGGTCCGGACGAGCAGCATCCGAAGCTACCAAGTTCCCCCGCCACTCGCCCGGTTGCCATGCCCCCATGCCGCACCGCACAATGGGTGCACTCACCCGACATCGAAGTGGGATTTCGCCAACACGGCTAAACCTCCGTGCCGAACCTGTCGAAAGACAGATTATGCTTTGGCAATGAGTGGAGTAGGAGCAATGAGCGAAGGCTTAGTGACGCGTCCACCCTCGATTGGCGAGGACATAAAGCAGCAGAAACCGTTCCGGACCCGGAATCAGGAGGTGTACCTGGGTCTCGTCCGCGCCGCTGACGATCTCAAGCGACGGACCTCGGCGGTCCTGGAAGCGGGAGGCGTCACGCTCCAGCAGTACAACGTGCTGCGAATCCTACGCGGTGCGGGAAAAGAGGGATTGCCGACGCTGACCATCGGTGAGCGCATGATCGAACGCACGCCTGGCGTCACGCGCCTGATCGACCGCATGGAGAGAAAGGGCTGGGTCGCGCGCAAGCGCTGTACCGAGGATCGTCGGCGTGTTTGGTGTAAGATCACCGAAGAGGGCCTCGCGCTCATCGAACCGCTCGACGAGCCTGTGAATGCCTTGGACGACTTCTTGCACGGCCCCTTGGACGAAACCGAACTGTCCCGGCTCGTTGACTACTTGGACCGCATTCGGGCGCACGCCGGCACGTAGGCGAGTGCGGCGGCGGCCGGTGCATCCGAATGCAAGCAAGGCCAAGGTGACCAACCCACCCAACAACAGGGCACTTGGGCTCTTACGATGCATGCCGCCCTCCCTCATCGACCCCGACCGAAGTGGGTGCTGTCCCGGTGGGTATTTCGCCGGATACCCCGGTTCATTGATCGCTGTAACTTTATCCGTTGTCGTGATTCTCCCACAGGACTATAACCAACGATGAAGCGTTTTTCGATATTTCCGGCCCTCGCCTTCGCGGTCGCGTGTGGTGGTGGTGAGCCCGCTGAGGGCGCCGCTGACTCCGCTCCTGCCGTAGCGGCCCCCGCTGCAACCGTGTCGGCGCCGGTGGCTCCCACGGGCCCGCTGACCATGCCGGACTGGTTTCACGTCGATGCCGATGCGCAGACGGTCCACATGACCCTCACCGCAGGCGGGACGCCCCCTTGGCACTACAACGACGCCCAGCATGGCGGACAGGCGATCACGGTGCCGGTCGGATATACGATCACCATCGACCTCGTCAACGACGATCCCGTGATGGCCCATAGCCTGGGGATCTCGGCCGATCCGCCGCCGTTCGGTGGCGTTGTGGAGGCCGTCACGGTGTTCGATGGGGCGATCACGGAGAACCCCGCTTCGATGGTCGACAGCACCATGCCGGGCGAGACCGAGGCCGTCACGTTCGTCGCCGAGACCGCGGGAGACTACTGGATCGTCTGTTACATCACCGGGCACTCTTTCTCCGGCATGTGGCTCTACTTCAACGTCTCGAGCGACGGCTCGGTGGGAGTCCAGGGCGCGTAGAACTTCCTGTGGGGTCCGGGGAAGCTGCGCGGCTAGGTTGCTTCCTCGGAGTCCGGCAGGCTAGGACCGCGTAGGTGCACCGGCGCCTTCTTCGCTTTGATGCGAAGGTTGAGCATCTCCACGAAAATGGAGAAGCCCATCGCGAAGTAGATGTAGCCCTTGTGTATCTCCTGTCCCATGCCGTCGGCGACCAGCGCCATGCCGATGAGCAACAGGAAGGAGAGCGCGAGCATTTTGAGCGTCGGGTGAGCGTTCACGAAGCGACTCACGCTGTTGGCGGCGACGACCATGAACGCGCCAGCGACAACCACCGCGATGACCATCACCGCGAGCTCGTCGGCCACGCCGACCGCGGTGATCACCGAATCGAGCGAGAAGACGATGTCGAGCAGTGCGATCTGGAACAGCACCGAAGCCATTGAGGAGAGCTTCACGGACCCATCTTGCTCTACTACGTCGCCCTCCAGCTTGCCGTGGATCTCGCGCGTCGACTTGAACAACAGAAAGATCCCGCCGCTTATCAGGATTAGATCACGACCGGAGAACTCGTGCCGCAGGATTGAGAAGAGCGTCTCAGTCAGCCCCATGATCCAGACGATCGAGAAGAGCAAGAGCACGCGCACTCCCACAGCGATGGTCAGACCGATCTGACGAGCCTTCGCGCGCGACTCCTTCTTCACGCGCTCCGCCAGGATCGCGACGAAGATGATGTTGTCGATGCCCAGGACGATCTCGAGCGCCGTGAGTGTGAGCAGGGCTATCCAAGCCTCGGGGCTGTTGATCCAATCCATGTCTTGCGTCGGATGGGGTGAAAGGCGGCTTCCGGCCAATGCGCCGGGGTGAACAAGCTACCAAGTCCGAACCATTGCCGCGCCACCGGCATATACGGGGTGCTCTCGTACTCGGTTGCGCAACGCACACAGGAGATTGGGATCCGTATGGCGTTGGGCGCCGAGCAATCGACGATCCTGAAGTTGGTCGTAGGTCAGGGCATGGTGCTCGTTTTCGTGTCGATCGCCTTGGGCGTCATTGGCGCGCTGGCCACTGCACAGGTCCTGGCGAGTCTTTTGTACGGCATCAGCCCGCGTGATCCTGTCACCTATGTGGCGGTCACGAGTGTGCTCACGGTGGTGGCGGCATTCGCCTGTTACGTGCCCGCGCGCCGGGCGAGCACCGTCAGCCCGCAAACCGCGTTGCGCTACGACTGAGCGCGGCTGAAGCCCCTACCAGATGGCAGAGGTCCCCGACGCTGAGTCGGGGGCCTTTCTCTGGATTCACCAGGAATCGACCGGGACTCGCGATTCTGATCCGTTCGAACGCCGATCTTGTCCGTTCGAACAGTCATACATATTGATTTGACGAATCAAAATACTTATCATGAGGCCAAGCCAAATTGTCCGAGTCAGGCCCGTGCGACGGTCTCGCCGGGTCGGGTACGTCTAGGAGGTGCCATGTCGGATGTGCAGACGCTGCTAAGCGCCTATCCGCGCATCTATTTCGCCTGTCATACACGGCACGTGCGGGATCCGGTGGACGGCAGGGTCCTGAGCGCACACCAGGCGAGCATCCTGAGCCATCTGGATTCGATGGACCCCACGATGGTGGGAGAGCTCGCCGATCACCTTGGTGTCACGGCTTCTACGATGTCGCTCAACCTGACGCGCCTTGAGAATGCGGGGTACATATCCCGGCAGCGCGACCCTGCCGACCGCCGGGTGATGAACGTACTGCTCACCGAGTCGGGCGAGCGCATGCGTTCTGCGTGGACAGTACTCGATCCCGAGCGCGTGGACCGCATGCTGCTCGCGATGGCTCCCGGCACGCGCCGTGAAGCTATTCGCGGCCTGGTGCTTCTCTCCGAAGCGGCCGACTCCGTGATCCGCCGGGGCCAGGCCTACCTCGAGGCCGTGGTCGAAGGAGAGGTGTCATGACACCGGCCGGGTACTCTGGTACTCCGCTCCCCAAGAAGCTCGCCATCAAGGATGGTAGCATGGCGGCCGCCATCGCCGCGCCGCAGCACTTCTCCAAACTATTGGTGCCGCTTCCATCAGGCGTCCGGATCCGGAGCGACGTACGCGCCAAGGGGCCGTTCGACGTGCTGGTGGCGTTCGTACGTACCGAGGCCGAGCTCCAGAGCCGATTCGACCGTGCGCACGCACGCCTCCACCCCGAGGGCGCGACGATCTGCATGGTGACGCACGATCCGCGCTACGCACACATGGCCGACCGCTCTGTCCATCTGTTCGATGGCCAGGTGGTCAGCGAGGACCAGGCTCAGAAGCATGCCCTGGAAGAGGCAGGCTTCGACGTCGCCTAGTCGATTGCGGTGCGCCCGCCAGAACGGGCGGCTGTGGTAGGGATGGAAGAGGCCCGGGGGAGACCCCGGGCCTCTTCGTGTACTCGTGGCCAGCTAACGAGGACGAGGGTAGGTTGCGCTTCCGCATACCCATTCCACGTTGCCGGAAGAGTGCAGATGTCCGCCGCCCGGAACGCTTTCACGAAGCTCGTTCTCGTTTCCCTCATCGCCGCGGCTCCTCTGCCGGGGCAGGCCTTCAACGACCTGCTCACGCGCGCGGAACGCACCGAGTTCCGGGAGACCAGCTCCTACGACGAGGTCATGGAGTTGTCCGAGCGACTCGCCGATCTGTCCCCGGACATCCATCTCACCTCCTTCGGATATACGAACGAGGGCCGGTCCCTGCCGTTGCTGGTCATCGGCGCTTCGGACGCCAGCGCGGAAGCAGTGCTCGCTACGGGCAAGACCCGGGTCTACGTGCAGGGCAACATCCATGCGGGCGAAGTTTGTGGCAAAGAAGCCTTGCTCATCCTGCTGCGACGGTTCGCGACGGGCGACTACCCGACTTGGACCGACGAACTGATATTGCTCATCGCGCCGATCTACAACGCGGACGGGAACGAGCGCGTTTCGCTGAACAATCGTCCGCGCCAACACGGCCCCATCGGTGGCATGGGACAGCGGCCCAACGCGCAGGGCCTCGACCTCAATCGCGATCACACGAAGCTCGATTCGCCCGAGGCCCGAAGTCTGGTGGCGATGATGAACGCATACGACCCTCATGTCACGGTGGATTTGCACACCACCAACGGGACTCGGCACGCGTACTATCTGACCTACTCGCCGCCCTTGCACCCGAACACGCCTGCCTCGATCGACTCTCTTCTGCGCGATCGCTGGCTGCCCGAGGTGAGCCGCCGCATCAAGGAGAAGCACGGCTGGGATTACTACTACTACGGCAACACGGGGGGGCGTGGTGGTGGGGACGCCGCGTGGCGCACCTTCGACCACCGTCCTCGCTTCAATAACAACTATGTCGGGCTCAGGAACCGCATTGCGATCCTCAGTGAGGCCTACGCGTATGCGAGTTTCGAGGACCGGGTGCGCGCCACACTGTGGTTCGTCGAGGAGATCCTCGACTATGCGCAGCAGAACGCTGCTGAGATTCGCCAGATCGTGGAGGCCGCGGATCGCGTGCCTGTCGTCGGTACCGAGCTCGCGACTCGTGCGCAGCCGCAGCGCTCTGCCCAGGAGGTGACAATCCTCATGGGTGAGGTCGAGCAGCAGCGCCATCCCAGCACCGGACAAATCATCCTGCTACGCCGAGACGTCGCGAATCCGACTCGCATGTACGAGTACGGTACCTTCGCACCTACCGAGACATCCGTCGCGCCCGAGGCCTACTACGTGCTGCCTGATGCGGAGGCTGCGATCGAGCGTCTAGAGGCGCATGGCATCACGGTGGTGCGGTACGCTACCGAGCGCGAGTTGTCCGTCGAGCGGTTCGTGATCGACTCGACGACAGTCGCCGGCCGCGAGTTCCAGGGCCGCACCGAGCGTACCATCTACGGGGAGTGGGTCCCGACGATGCACACGTTTCCGGCGGGTACCGCTTATGTCTCCGTCGATCAGCCTCTGGGGCGCTTGGCGTTCACGTTGCTCGAGCCGCGCTCGGACGATGGATTCGTCGCGTGGGCAATCCTCGATGAGCAGATCGAGCAGGGACTGTTCCCTGTCCTCAGGGTGGCGGCTCCAGGTAGGTGACCTACAGCTCGTCCACGGTCCGGAAGATCTGGACGTTGCGCTCCTCGAGGTGCTTGATCACGGAGTCGAAGCACTCCGCGTTGCGCCCTACCACCTCCGGCGGAGCCACGCCGGGTTCGGTCCATAGCCCGCGAGCGACCAGGCGCGCCATGCCGGTGCATGTGTATCCCGTAGTGCGCGCCATCGACGACGTCTCGGTGTCCGTGTTGTAATAGTCGAGCATGTTGTACGTGTGGCGAAGCGCGACGTCGTCCTTCGAGCCTTCGATCACGATGCGCATCACCGTCAGGTCGGGCTCGCCCTCATCGAACTGCCAAGCTCCGATGAGCAGCGCGGCCGTTACATCGCGTGGCTTCGCTTCGCCGGACGCTACCAGGATACTGTCGGTGGAGAAGAATCCAGCCTCCTTGAGCATCCGCATTTTCTCGGCGTGTCCCGGGTAGCGCATGGTCTTCTCGACCATCTCGGGTGTCTTGGAAGTCTTGAGCAACGAGCGCAGGCCGTCTGTGTTGAAGGCCTCCAGGGTGCCGAGCCCCGCGAATTCGACGAGTTCGACCTCCGAGAGCGCGGGTAGCGTGACCTGGACGCCTTCCCGGCGCAGGCGGGCCGGCTTCATGTAGATCTGAATCACGTCCCCTGGGCTGAACGCCGCTTTGTACTCCCATGGCCACGCACGTTCAACGGGAAGTCCACCGACGAGACACCGGTAGGTGTAGGTCTCGTCGAGGTGCTCTTCGAGTCTGCCCAGGATCATGTTGCTCAGCCCCGGTGAGACGCCGCAGTCCACGAGGCAGGGGACGCCGGCTTCCTTCGCGAGCTCGTCTAGCCCGAATGCGTCTTCGCGGAAGAAGGAGATATCCACGACGGGGTGTCCTTCCTGGAGGACACGCTCGACCGTCGCATAGCCCATGAATCCCGGCACCGCACTCACGACCAGGTCAGCGCCCGCGACCGCCTTCGACACCGTTTCCGGGTCCGATAGGTCCGCGACCACACCGTCGGCTCCGTGCTCGGTCAGGCGTTCGACCGCGACCGGGTCGACATCGACGACGAGTACCGAAAAGTCTTCTTCCGCGGCCAAATCACGCACGATGGCGTTTCCGACTCGCCCGCCACCAAGTACCACGATCTTCACGGTCCTACCTCCACGATTGGCCGATATGCGGACACGGAATGAGGCAACACCACTTTGGTGTGTGCAAGGGGGCATGCTTCGTGCGTCAAACAGGGCGAAGGAACCAAACGGACGGGAGGTGCGCGATGCGAGCAAAGTGCTGGGAACGAACGGTGATGGGTGTGCTCGCTGTACTCATGTTCGGTGCGTCGTCTCTCGCGGCGCAGGGCTGGATCGAACCTCGCATCCTGCGCGGTGGCTTCTCGGTCGAAAAGACGCGCAGCACCGTCAGCATTCGCGTCGAGGGGCGGGTGGCATCAGTCGAGGTCTCGGAGTGGTTCCTGAACGATGGCGACGGGATCGCAGAGGGTGACTATCTCTACCCTCTACCGGGAGAGGCCGTCTTCCAAAGCTTCTCGCTCTTCCAAGGCGACACCGAGCTACTCGGCGAGATCATGGATGCCGATGAAGCTCGGGCGATTTATCAGGGCATCGTTCGTCGCCGCGGGGACCCCGCGCTCATCGAGCTCGCCGGACACGGTCTGTTGCGCGCTCGCGTGTTCCCAATCGAGCCCGGACAAGAGCGAAAGGTCACGCTGCGCTACACACAGGTCCTGCCGCGCGCGGGCAACGCTCTGCAGCTCGAGTACGCCGGTGCAGTTCAAAGGACGCCCGGCATCGTGGGCGACGACTCACCCGGGGGGCGGACCATGCCGGTTGCGGTCGACATGTCCTTCGAGATCGACGTCGCCGACGCCTCGCGGTTCCTGGAGCCGTTTTCGCCCACCCACGAGATCGACGTCAGACGGCATGGCAATGCCATGGTCGTGACGATGGAAGAGGAAGTGCTGGGGCGGTTCTCCGTCTTCTTTCCGTTTGCCGACAATGAGCTCGCGCTCTCCGTTGCGACGCATCGGCCCGTCGGGGAAGACGGCTATTTCATGCTCACCCTGACTCCGGGACGAGTCAGCGGTGAAGCCGTGCCCCGGGACGTGACCGTGGTGCTCGACGTCTCCGGTTCGATGTCGGGCGACAAGATCCACCAGGCCAAGCAGGCGGTCCATCAACTCCTGGCCTCGCTCGACCGGGATGATCGATTCCGGCTCATCTCGTTCTCGAACGCCGTGCGCATCTACAGCCGGGGCTGGCGCGACGCGACCGGGCACGAGGTCGCGCGCGGCCGTGAGTGGGTCGACGAGCTCGTTGCGAACGGCGGCACCGACATCGGAGCCGCCTTGACCGAGGCGTTTCGCTTGCGCAGCCCGGGGGAGCGCCTGCCCATCGTGGTCTTCATGACGGACGGGCTGCCGTCTGCCGGTGAACGGTCTCCGGAGCGACTCGCGGACCAGGCTGAGCGTCAAGCGGACCACGCGCGTGTTTTCGCCTTCGGCGTTGGCCACGACGTAAACACACATTTGCTCGATCGCTTGGGTGAGGCAGGCCGTGGCAGCACGGATTACATCCAACCGGGCGAGAGTGTCGAGCGCGTAGTCGGATTGCTCGCTGCCAAGATCCGGTACCCCGTTCTGACCGACCTGGAGCTCGACGGGGGGCCGCACCGCTTGGTGGAGGTGTATCCCACGCGTCTGCCCGACGTGTTCGCCGGGCAGGAGCTCGTGCTCTTCGGGCGCTTCAAGGGTGATGGCCTAGGGCAGATCTCGGTCGACGGCGTGCGGGGCAGCAACGCGCTCGAGTTCAGCACCGAGCTGCGTTTCCCCGAGGCGAGAGCGGCCGACTCCTACATCCCTCGGCTTTGGGCGTCGCGCAAGCTCGGGCACCTGGAGCGGCAACTCTGGACCGAGGGTGAGACGGCTTCTCTGATCGAACAGATCCGCGACCTCGCGCTGCGCTACGGACTTCCCACTCGCTACACGTCGTACCTCGTGCAAGAGCCGGCTGCCGCTGTGGACTTGGTCCTCTCGGCGCGCAAGATGCCGTCGGCGATGCCGGCGGGAGTTGCTGCTCGGACCGTCGGAGTACGAGATCAGGTTGTTCGAGTGACCGCCACGCGCGCCAGCGGCCAGGCCGCGGTGCGACAGGCAGCAGCCGCGCGCGCCCGTCGCGTGCTCACCTCCGTGAACGAAATGCGGGCGTTCGACGCGGAGCTGGATTCCTCGCTCCGGGAGCGGCGGGAGAACACACGCGTCCTGGCGGGCAGAGTTTTCACGCTGGACGGCGCAGTGTGGACCGACGAGGCGCACAGTGAAGACCAGGCCGTGATCGAGGTAAAGGCGTTCAGTGCAGTATATTTCCAACTGGTCGCGGCGTTGCCGGAGATTGCTCCGGTATTGAAGGAGTTGGATCAGGTATTGATTGCGGGGGCCAATGTGAGCTTTCGCATATCCGATGAAGGAATAGAGGAGCTGACTGACACGACGATGGATGAGCTCGTGCAACGGTTCCGGGTCGCAGGGAGCACACCGTGAGCGCAGACTGGACGGAAGTGTATCGCAGCACGTTCCCGGACCTTGTGCGGTTCTTACACCGCAAGGTTTGGGACTTGGAGCGAGCGCAGGATCTAGCTCAAGAAGCGTTCGTAAGGGCTCTTCGCCACGAGCCTAAGCAGCCGCGAGCATGGCTTTTCCAGGTCGCGTCGAACCTCGCGCGTGACGAAGCTCGCACGGCGATCCGGCGGAAACGCCACCTCACCCTCCTCAAGAGTGAGACCGAGGATCGACAAAAATCCATGCCGGATCCTGCGCGTGAATTGGAGGAGCGTGAGCGTATGGGTCAGGTCCGGGACGCATTGGACGCGCTCAGCGAACGAGATAGAGAGGTCCTGCTCCTGTGGGACGCGGGACAGAGTTATACGGAGATCGCTCGGCAGGCGAAGCTGGCCGTAGGCGCGGTGGGCACGACCCTCGCGCGCGCACGTCGTCGCTTGGCAGAAGCGTACAGCAACAAGGAGCTCGTCGATGTCGCACGTTGACCAGGGCATTCTGCACGCCTATCTGGACGGCGCTCTCGATGAGCTGCCGTCGGGTGACGCGAGGGCGATCCGCGAGCACCTCGCTGCGTGTCCCGAGTGTCGCGCGCTTCTGGAGGAAGAGCAGGGCATCCGTGAGCAGACTTTGGCCATCCTTGCCGGCCCGCTGCCCGAGGTCGAGCTACCGCCGCTCGAGGAGTTACGGTTGCGTGCTGAGGCGACGAGCCCTCCGCGGGCGTCCCGTGGTAGGCGCATCCACCGCATGGGATGGGCCGCTTCTGTCATTCTGGCGATCGGCGCGGGCTACGCCCTGCGCGGCGATCAAGTGATCCCGCTGGGCACGATGGATGCCATCGATGGACCGAACGTGCCCTGGCTCGAGCCGCTGCCGGCCGAAGCGGGCCCAGCAACTGTCCTGGACGCGTCCGCCAATGACTTGTTGAGGCAGGCCGTGCAGCAGAGCGACGCTCGTGCCGATCGGGCGGCCTCTGCGCCGCGGGAGCGGCGGTTGCCGAATTCCGTCATCGCGATTTCGACCGAAAGGTCGGTACTTAAAGCGCCTGCCGATGGGGACGTGGAGGTGTCGAGTGCCGGGTCGGTGGTCGCGGAAGTCGACAGCGGCGATCCGTTGGCCGCGGAGCTGCTCCGAGCACTGCCGCTCGAGAAGCTCGTGGCCCTGGACGTCGTCACGCTCCAGGATAGGCTCCTGGGCGTGCCCGCGCAGCAGCCGCTCGCGAGCTCGTTACTGGACCTCACCTCGGTTGCGGCCACGACGAAGCGGCTCTCGGGCGGGCTCTCCGTGCCCGCCGTGCGGGCGATTCGCTTCGCGAACGAAGACTTGGATGAAGGGCGTGTGGCTCGGCGCGGACGGGTCGCCATGGCGAGTGCGAGCCGTGCGGCGGCCGCACCCGCGTTCTCGACCAGTGACGCATCGCTGCGACCGCGAGAGCGGCGCCCGTCCGCGCGTCGAGGCGGGGCCGAGGGTCAGTTGGTGGTCCCAGGATTCGAGCTCATTAGTCTCGAGAACATCGAGGAGGGTCCGGCCGCGGGAGGCCTACGTACGCTCCAGCGTCTGACTCAGGTGGACACCTTGGAGCTCCTGCATCTGCCGGAAGGCGTGGTGCCTGGCGATCTGGCTGCGGCCGAGCAGGACGGCATTGTACAGCACGCCGCCTTCAGAAACGGTGAGTGGCTGGTCATGCGGGCGCCGCGTTCGAAGCAGGAGCTCGAGGTCTTGCTGGAGCGTCTGGACGCGAACCGGTAGTTTCTGCGGTCCCGTTCGACAACATTCTTCTGGCGGCCCAATGACACAGAATCTCTGCCGTGCCCTTCTTGTGCTCGCAGTCCCCATGGCGCTAGCCGCCCAACAACCGGGGCTGGAGCAGGCGGCCGCCACCATCACCCCAGACGACTATGCCTGGCGTGTGGGAGTCATCGCGCATGACTCTATGCAAGGCCGAGACACTCCGAGTCTCGGTCTGGACAAGACCGCAGAATGGATCGCGTCCGAATTCCGGCGCATGGGCCTTCGTGGCGGAGCCGAGGACGGCGGCTTCATTCAGCAGTATCCGCTCACGCGGGTCGTAGTCGATGCCGGCGCGTCGACGCTGACGGGAGGCGGTGTCCGGCTCGTGTTTGGGGAGGATCTGCTGCCTGGGCGCCGCGCCTCGTCCGCCCAAGCCAGCGGCGGTCTCGCGATCGTTTCCGGCACGCTCGACCTCGAAGCCGCGACTGCAGACGGGGCGCTACGCGGGAAACACGTGGTGTTCGTGCCGACCGAGACGTCCCCGAGCCTGAGTAGGCGAGAGTTCGCCGGTATCAGCTCTGCAGGTGCGCTCTCGATCATGATCGCGACCGATGCCGGTGACCAGGAGTGGGATGCAGGGGTGGCTCGCGCGATGCGCCCGTCGGTGCGCAAGGGATGGGGCGAGCAGGCCCGCCGTGCGTCACCGGTGCCCAGCCTGACGATCCGACTATCGTCCTTGGCACGTCTGGTCGAGGCTCATGGTGCAGAACTAGCTACGCTGCGCGCGCGCGCGGCTGCAGGCGCTGTGGTCCAATCTTTAGATGGGCTCGATATCACACTCAGCATCAATCTTCGCGAGCAGATGATCAGCGCTCCGAACGTCGTGGCGATCCTCGACGGAAGTGACCCCGAATTGAAGGACGAGTACGTCGTCTTCTCGGGGCACATGGATCATGTGGGTATGGGCAGCCCCGACGCGAATGGCGACTCCATCTTCAACGGTGCGGATGACGACGCGTCCGGCACCATCGCCGTAGTCGAGATCGCCGAGGCGATGGTCGCGTTACCGTCGCCGCCGAAGCGCTCCATGGTGTTCCTCCTGGTCAGCGGTGAAGAGAAGGGCCTCTGGGGCAGCGAGTGGTTCGCGGACAATCCGACGGTACCGATCGAGCAGCTCGTGGCGAACCTCAACACCGACATGGTCGGCCGAAACTGGCCGGACACGATCGTGGCGATCGGAAAGGAACACTCGGATTTGGGTCAGACCCTCAATCGAGTGAATGGCGACCATCCGGAGCTACGCATGACGGCCATCGACGACATCTGGCCTGACGAGCGGTTCTATTTTCGGTCCGATCACTACAATTTCGCGCGCAAGGGCGTGCCGATCCTGTTCTTCTTCAACGGTACGCATGAAGACTACCACGGTCGGGACGACGAGCCCGATCGCATCGATGCCGAGAAGGCGGCGAGGATCGCGCGGCTGGTCTTCTACCTCGGTGTCGACATCGGGAACGCGCCGGAGCGACCGAAGTGGAATCCGGAGAGCTACGCCAGAATCGTCTCAGACGGCTGAGCAGAAAGCACCGGCATAAGCTGTGGCACACGAGCAGAGCTTCCTCGAACTGATCGAGGCTTGGGACGGGTCAGGCGTGGTAGTCAAGCACGACGAGCTAACTGGGTCCTGGATCTTCATCGCGCTGCACGATGACACCCTCGGTCCGATGGTTGGTGGCTGCCGGATGAAAACGTACGCGTGCCCTGAGGATGGGCTTCGCGACGCTATGCGTCTCGCACGAGGCATGACGCACAAGTGGGCGGCGCTGGATCTGCCCTGCGGAGGTGGTAAGTCGGTGCTCGCGATCCCGGGGCCGCTCAGCGGTGCAGACCGACGAGGCCTGCTCCATCGCTTCGGCGAGCTCCTCAATACGCTCGATGGCGCCTATGGTACGGGCGAGGATCTGGGCACTACGCCCGAGGACATGCGTGTGGTGGCGGATGTCTCCAAGCACGTAGTGGGTATTCACGGCATCGAGGGCGCTCCATCCGATCCCGGGCCGTTCACGGCCCGAGGCGTGTTTGCCGGGATCCGCTCGGCGTTGCGCCACCGGCATGGCACTGACTCACTGAGCGACCGCACGGTGCTCGTGCAAGGAGTCGGGGACGTTGGTGGGCCGTTAGCGCGCATGATCTCCAAGGCAGGCGGCACGGTGCTCCTGTGCGATCTCGACCAAAACCTCGCGTTCGCGGTTTCCGTGGAGATCGGTGGCAGCGTGGTGACCCAGGACAACGTGTACCAGACCGAGTGCGACGTGTATGCGCCCTGCGCCGTCGGCGCGACCCTCAATCCGGGCACCATACCGAGTTTGCGCTGCGACATGGTGGTGGGCTCAGCCAATAACCAACTCGAATCGAACGCGGACGCTGATGCGCTCGCCGAGCGTGGCATCTTGTATGCGCCGGACTACGTGGTGAACGGGGGCGGCGCGTTGGCGTTTACGCTCATCCATCAGGGGCAGCGCAATGTAGCCGAGCTCGATCGCCGGGTGCGGGGCATCGGCGACATGCTGGACGAAATCTTCGCCGAGGCTGTCGCAGCAGGGGAGTCGCCCCTGAACTCCGCCGCGCGGCGGGTCGAGCGAGTCTTGCAGAACGCCAAGAACAAGGACTAATCCCTGCCCTCCCGGTCGTGATTCGTCCTCTCTCGAGGACGCTTCTCGCTGCACGAGAATGCCCCGGAGCGCTTGTGCGCCCCGGGGCATGTTCAATTCAGCGTGCAGCTGAGACTAGTTCATCACGCTCGAGCCCGGGTACGCCCGGAAGAGGTGGTCCAGGCCGAGTGCGCGCAGCACGCGTGCGGTGCCAGGGTCGATCGCGCGCACCCAGACGCTTTGATGGACTGGGCTCTTGAGGCGTGCCGTGAAAATTAGGGCGAGATCCGCTACATCCGGCTTTCGGAGCCCTGTAAAGTCGAAGACGACGTCTTCATACGAACTGGATACTTCCTGCCGTGTTTGCAGGCGCTCTTCCGCCGCTCTCGGCTGGTCACTCCCGTCTCTTTTATCCTTCTCGTCCTGTCTCATAGCTGCCTCCCGTATAGTTCGTACCCCTCGTCCACCGAGGCTGCGGGGGCTTGATAGTTCAAGAGTCGTGCCACCCCAAAGCCGAACGGCCTGTCATGATGACGCAATTTTGCGGGTCCGGTGGGACACCGCGATGGCACGATGCGCCCGCCTCTGGCCCGATTCGTGTATTGGACACATGATTGAGCGGGAGCCTCGATTTTCGTGGGAGGATGGTGTGGGCACGATCCGACGTACCGCGGTGGTGTGGGTCGCTCTGGCGCTGGCCGTTGCTGGGGCCGAGGCACAGGAGCCTGAGGCGGCTCAGGAGGTGTACTTCCGAGCCGTCGGAGAGTTCTTCGACGTGCCGTCGTTCGAGCTTGAGATCCTTCGCGACTGGAGTCTGCCCCCCGACGAGATCCCCGTGATCCTGTTCATTGCGCAACGTGCTGGTGTGTTGCCCGAGGCTCTAGTCGCGCTGCGCCGCGGGGGAGAGAGCTGGTCTCGTCTGGCAGAGACGTACGGTGTCGGTGCTCCAGAGCTGCACGTTCCCGTTCCCGCCCAGACCGCGGCGGGCCCACTGACCTCGGTCTACCAGAAGTTCCGTGATCTGCCCACCAGCCGCTGGCGTGAGATCCGGCTCGCCCCGGGGGAGATCGTGGCTTTGGTCAACGTGCGCCTGCTCGCCGAGACTCTGGGCGTACCGCCCGCGGAGGTTCTCTCACGGGCGGGCTCCACAGACTCGTTCGTGCAGCTATACGGCGAGTTGCTCCGATAGCAGAAGGCAAGAAGTCGATAGAGGACATGGCCATATTCGTGGAGTGACTATGGTTGGCCCCCGGGGAGCGCCCTAGCAGGTGTGTGGGCGCTACACGCTTGGCACCGATGAAGAGGCGCTCATCGAGGCCTTTGACGTTCCCTCGCTGACCTTCGAATGCGTCGCCCGATACAACATCGCACCCGGCCAGCAGGCTCCCGTCGTAGCGGAGGACCGGCAGGGACGCCGCATCGGCCAGCTCACATGGGGGCTGGTGCCGTCGTGGGTGGACACGCCCAAGTCGGGGTTGATCAACGCGCGCTGCGAGTCCGTGGCGAGCAAACCGTCGTTCCGCGAGGCTTTTCAACGGCGACGATGCCTCGTGCCCGCGGACGGTTTCTACGAGTGGAAGCGCACGGCGGCGGGGAAGGTGCCTCACTGGTTCCATGCGCCGGACGGCGGCGTGCTCTCCTTCGCCGGAATCTGGGAGTCGTGGTCCCGCCCGGGCTTCGACCCTCGGTTTACATTCGCGATTCTGACCACGGATGCGAACGAGGACACTGCACCCGTACACGATCGCATGCCGGTCGTGGTAGATGCTCGCGACCGTGACTCATGGCTGGCGCGGACCACCGACGAGAGCACGCTGCTCGCGCTGCTGCGGCCGGCGCCAGCGGGCACGTTCGCAGCACACGCGGTCTCCACCCGGGTGAACCGGGTGAGTGAGGACGACCCTGGGCTGGTCGAGTGCGGGTAACGATGTCGGGACCCTAGTCTCTATTCGTCAATTCGCTCTCACCGCGTGTTCCTTAGCCCAATCCCGCATCTTCTGAATCTTCTCAGCCATGGTGACCGATAGCGGTTTGGTCGCCGTGATCTCGAAGGCCAACGCCTCCGTATCGAGTGCGCCCTCGTTCGAAAAAGCGGTGTAGAGTGCCGAGACCACGACCTCTTCGATCTCCGAGCCGCTGAAGCCCTCCGTCTGCTCGGCGAGCGTCACCAGATCGAAGCCGCCCGCGTCGTGGCCGCGGGAGTCGAGATGGATCTGGAAGGTTTGCTCGCGTGTCTCCGTGTCGGGCAGGTCGACGAAAAAGATCTCGTCGAAGTGGCCTTTGCGAAGGAACTCGGGAGGCAGCGCCTGGATGTCATTCGCAGTAGCCACTACGAAGACGTCCGCCTGTCGTTCTTGCATCCAGGACAAGAAGCTGCCGAGGATCCGCTGCGTGACGCCTCCGTCCTCTCCGCCGCCCGAGGCAAACGCCTTCTCGAGCTCGTCGACCCAGAGCACGACCGGCGCCATGCGCTCCGCCGCGCGCATCGCTCGCTTGAAGTTGCGCTCGCTCTCACCGATGTACTTGTTGTAGAGATTCGAGGGATCGAGCTTCAGCAACGGCAGCTCCCACTCTGACGCCACAGCCTTGGCGGAGAGGCTCTTGCCGCATCCGGGCACCCCGAGTAAGAGCACCCCGCGCGGAAAGGTCAACCCGAATTGCTCGGCGCGTTCGGAGTCCTTGACCACGGCTTTTCGCTTGGCGAGCCACGCCTTGAGCGTGACCAGGTCAGCGACGCTCGCCATGGTCTTGCTCGCCGGGTAGTACTCGAGCAGACCTTCTCGCTCGACCACGCGGCGCTTTGCTTCGATGAAGTGCTCGATGTCCTTCGAAGAGAGCGCTCCGTCTTCGATGATCGCCTTGGTGAGGATCTTCTCGGCCTCCATGAGCGTGAGGCCCGAGAGGTGCTGGATGAGGTGCGTCGTCTCCTCACGAGAGAGACCGACGTCGACATGTTGCGCCTTGGAGATGTCCTGCACGATTGCCGCCAGCAGCCCGCGGAATTCTTCGTCCGATGGCCCCGGTAGCGTGACGTGCGCCGCCAACTCCTTGAGTGGCCCGGGCAAGGTCTATGCCTTCCCCGGTGAGCACGATGGCGCCCCTGAGTTGCTCCAGGCTGCGCGTGGCGTGGCGTCGCGCACGAGCGAGGTGAGCAGGTCGTTGCCCGTGAGCGTGTGCGCGAAGGAGCGGAAGTGGTATACCGCGTCCTGTCGGGAAGCGATGACGTGCTGTACCGCCTTCGCATCAGGGCTCTCGTAGATCATGTCGCCGAGGTCGGCGCGGGAAAGGCCCTGCGATCGCGTCCATGTGAACAGCGGCACGCCCAATCGATCTGCGACGTGCCGGAGCAGCACGTTGGCACGGTCTTCCTCGGGCGTGTCGAGGTAGATCAGACCTTATCTCGAGCGGATCAGCAGCTCGATTTCGTGGAGGGCGTCCTTCGGCATTTGGACTCTTCGTCAGCTAAAAGTCAGCCTCGAATCGTTCATTCACTGTTCCGAGATTGGCGCGCCATCTCGGCGCGAGGTGATCACTTTGCCTGGTAACGAGTACAGGATCTCACCGCCCTCGACGACGAACTCGCCGTTGACGATGACCTGGTGGATCCCCGCGGCGTGCTGGTGCGGATCGAAGACGGTCGCGCGGTCGGCGATCGTCTCCATGTCGAAGACGACCAGGTCTGCCCAGTACCCCTCGCGGATCTCGCCGCGATCGTTGAGACCCATGATACGCGCGGGTAGCGACGTCTGCGAGCGGATCGCGGCCTCCACGGAGAGGGCCCCGGCGGTCAGCGCGTATTGCCTGATCTTGCGCGGGAAGGTGCCGTAGAAGCGCGGGTGTACGGACCCGTCTGATGGAACCGCGATGCCGCCGTCCGATGCGGTCGCCACCCAGGGCTGGGCGGCGTAGGCCTCGACGTCGATCTCGGACATGGAGAAGCCGCGCATGCGGCCTCCGCCACGCCGGTCGGGGTCGCCTTCGAGCTGGAGGTCGATCGCCATCTGCACCATGTCGGATTGTCCTCGCAGGTCCGCGACCTCCCGCAACGTTTTGCCGATGAAGTCTTCGTCGGGATAGTCCATGATCATCACGCGCTCGGCGCCGCCGCGACGCCGGATCTCGTGCGCGATGTCCCGACGGATCATCGTTTCCGTTTCCGAGTCCGCGAGGTTGTCGCGCAGGACGTCGGCGGGTGGGCGCCGATTCTCGTCGGCTGAGCCTGCGCCGGAGCCCGGGCGGCCGGCCGGATCGGTAAGCGCCCAGCGCGGGATGAGCACTGTGTTACCGTCCGAGCCGCTGGTGGCGTACGGGTACTGATCGGCGAAGATGCGCACGCCTTCGTCTCTCGCCCGCTGGATGAGCTGGATGGCCGAACCGCTCGAGCCCCAGTAGTGGGCGCCCTTGGCCTTGATGTGCGAGGCCACCACGCGCGCGCCGCTTCGGCGGCCGATCTCGATGGTCTCCATGATCGCGTCCTGAAGCGTCGGTGGCCCCGGCTCGTCCTGGCTCGGCCAGTACCACATGGGGTCGGCGCCTTCGGAGCGCTCGTGGGAGATGTAGACCGCGTCGTAGGCGACGAGCTCCTCAGCCAGCTCGGCGACTTCGTCTGTGGTGCTCCACCGCCCGGGCACGTACTCGAGACCGGCCGACATGCCGACTGCTCCTTCTGCCAACGCTCGTCGCACGAGAGACCGCATTTGCAGGATCTCGTCGGGGGTCGCGGGCCGCTGGAAGTCGTCGCCCATAACCTGACGGCGGACCGTGCCGTGGCCGACCATCATCATGACATTGGGCCCGACTCCCTGGGTTTCCAGAAGCGAGCGTTGATCGCTGATCGGCCAGGGAGAGCGCCCGTCGTGGTTCACCACCACGGTCGTCACGCCCTGAGACACCACGTTGGGCGCCGCTTTGCGTTCGACTTGGTTGGTGCGGATCGTCGCTCCGCCGATACGCCGGTTGCCGTCGTCGGCGTGAGAATGGATGTCGATGAACCCGGGTGAGACGTAGAGCCCGCGCGCGTCCACGACACGGTCGGCGCGCGCGCCTTGCAAGCGGCCGATGGCCACGATGCGGCCATCGCGTACGCCGATGTCGGCCTGGAACCACGGGTTGCCCGTTCCGTCCAGGACGCGCCCGCCCTGGATCAGCAGGTCGAATGGGCCGCGGTCCTGGGCCGAAATCGCAGGAGCCAGGAAGAGGCCGGCAACGGTCAGTAGCGCAGCGAGGACCGTAGTGAGAGTCCGAGGGATCATGGTGTCCGCACCGGTTGATGTCGCGAAGACGACGATGGTAGGGCGGGGGTCCGGGGGGGGCTAGAGGTGCCTCAGCCCGCTGGATCCTGCAGGACGAGGCCCATGTCCAAACGCAGGGCGGCTCCGATCTGCTCGACCGTCTCCAGGCCGTCACGCCACCTGGCAAGGTCCTTGAGAATACGCGGGTCCTGTCCCCCGCCCGCGACATCGTAATTGCTGATCCTCACGACGCCGTCATCGGATTCGAGCTGCGTGGCGGCGGAGAAGTAAATGCGCACGAACTCGTGGAATCCAGCGTTGATTCCGATGGCGGTGGCGATGGCGACGCAGCCCGTCAACGTGAGCAGTGGGCTCTTCACGAGCATGCGCCCACCGAGTTTCACGTCGAGCCACGAGGGTGCCACGCCCCTGGTCGGTGCGACACCGGCCTCTCTTGCCCGCTCGAGCGCGAACAGGACGGAAAACGAGACCGCCTCGCGCCAGAACCAAATGCCCGCGCTCCCGTGGCCACGGGTACGCGAACGCTCGTGGAAGACTTCCTCGAGGTCGCCCAAGACCCTGTCGCGCGTGTCTCCCGGCACGAATCGCCGCAGCAACCAACTGGCGCCCCGCGGTGGGCGGCGCGCGCTCACGGCGCGTCTCCGTGGGCGGGGTCGAGCCCCTGCCACATCGCTTCCATCGCTCGGCGTGACCCCTGCAGAAGGCGCTGCCCCTCCGGCCGAACCCGGACTAGGCGCCTTGCCTTTCCGCCGCGCTCCTCCGAGGGCTCTCCCATCCACGACTCGACAAGTCCCTTCTTTTCGAGCCGGCGTAACGTCACGTAGACGGCCGCGCGAGCCACGCTACGGTCGGTGCGGCGCTCGATCTCTTCCACGATGGGCACGCCGTACACGTCTTCGCCGAGCTGAAGGATGGCGAGCAGTACCATCTGCTCGAAGTCGCCCAGGTTGCCGTTCGACATGTCCCCTCCGCTCGTGCGCCGCCGGAGTTCCAGCGAGTGGGTCAGCAAGAATACAATGTCATCAATACGGACACGAGCAAGAACACAATGCCATCATTATTGAGGCAAAACCGGTCTCCAACTCGGCCTCGATCCGCGTGATCTGCTAGGCCGTCACCTCGTCAAACGCCTCCCGCACCAGCCCCAGCGCCTCTCGCAGCTCCTCCTCCGGATTGCCGAAACCGATGCGCAGGTAGTGGTCCATACCGAAGTGGTCGCCGGGCACGACGAGCACGCCCTTTTCGATTCGAAGCTTCTCCGCGAATTCTGTAGAGTTGATCGAGGCGTCGTAGCGCGCGTAGCAGATCGCGCCCGCATCGGGCGCCTGGTAGCGGAAGCGCCCGTCCTGCTCCGCCATCCACGACTCCACCAGACCCAGGTTGGCGCGCACGATTCCGCGCGTCCTCTCCAGGATGCGCGCCCGCGTACGCGGTTCGAGCGCGACGCACGCCAGCGCGTCCGAGACATTGGCGGGCGCGATGGTCGTGTAGTCGGTTCGTCCCCACAGTTCCCCGATGAGGTCTGAGGGGCCGACGATCCAGCCCAGCCTGAGCCCGGGAAGCCCGTACGCCTTCGACAGCGAGTTGGTGATGAGGACGCGGTCGTGGCATCCCCAGAACGAAGGCGTCGTTGCGTCGCCGTTCTCGGCACCCGCGTAGACCTCGTCGGCCATGATCCAGGCGCCGTGCTTGTCGGTCAGCTCCGCGATCGCGTCCATTGACTCGCGTGTCAACGCAGCGCCGGTCGGATTGTTGGGGTTGGTGACCAGCACGAACCGCGCTCCATTCGCCAGCGCGTGCTCGAGCGCGTCGAGGTCGGGCTGCCAACCGTTCTCCTCGAGTAGGTTCACCGCCGACAGCCGACTGCGGAAGGACTCCAGTAGCCCGGGCACCTGACCGTAGTTGGGTAGGACGACGGCGGCGTTGCCTTCGGTTTCGAATAGGTGCCAGAAGCACGTGAAGTTCGCCTCGGCACCTCCGACCGTGACCAGCACTGAGGCTGCGGTCGCACCGGGATACTGCTGGGCGATGAGCTCGCGCAAGCCGTCCGACCCGTTGGATTGGCCATACCCCAAACGGATCTCGTCCACCGAGACGTCGCTCTCTGCGATTTCGAGCAGCTCACCCACCGTCAGCGGGTGCACCCCGCTCTCGGACAGGTTGTAGCGGACCCGGTGCTCGTAGGTCGACTGGTACCGCTCCATGCGGAAGGGCGTGTAGCGCACGGCAAACTTCTCCTGACTGAGGTCGTGAACCGGTACCAGATTATTCACGACAGGACGTGAGGTAAACGGGCAATCGTCTGGCGGGTCACTGAGAGGCTATCTGCATTTAGATTCCCGAATGAGAAAAGTGCTCTTGGTGATTCTCGACGGCTGGGGCCATTCCGACTTCGAAGGCCCCGCGAGCGAGGGCAACGCGATCGAGCTTGCCAGCGTGCCGCGCTTTCGTTCGATGTACGACCGCCATCCGCGCACGCGGCTTGCGTGCTCCGGTGAGCACGTCGGTTTGCCCGAAGGACAGATGGGCAACAGCGAAGTCGGACATCTCAACCTGGGCGCGGGCCGCATCGTGTATCAGGCGATAGCGCGGGTCGATCGCGCGATCGAGGACGGCTCTTTGAGGGAGCGATTGGGGCTCGACGCCCTCGTCGCCGGGCTTCGCGAGCGCGGGGGCGTGTTACACCTGGCGGGGCTGGTATCCGACGGCGGTGTCCACAGCCACGTCAGACACTTCGCCGCAGTCATGGACCTGCTGCCTGAAGATCTTCCGGTGCATGTGCACTGCATCACCGATGGGCGCGACACCTCACCCACGGGGGGCATCGAATTCGTTGGAGCGCTGGACCGGCTGTGTGCGCGTAGCGATCGCTGGGCGATCGCTTCCGTGACCGGCCGCTACTGGGCAATGGACCGCGACAAACGCTGGGACCGGACCCGGCGCGCGTTCGACCTGATCGTCGGAGGTCAAGCGGGGGCGTGGGCTGACGGTGTGGAGCTGCTGCAAGACAGTTACCGGGCGGGTGTCACGGACGAGTTCGTCGAGCCGACCGGGATCCGGGGCGTGGGGGAAGCCGGCGTCGAGGAACGCGACGCGGTCCTGCTTCTCAACTTCCGTTCGGATCGGATGCGGCAGCTGACGGCGGCGCTCACGCGCCCCGACTTCGACGGCTTCGAGCGCGCGCACGCTCGGCCCGTCGATGTAGTGACATTGACCGAGTACGAGGCTGACCTCCCCGTTTCGGTGGCCTTCTCACCGGAGCACGTGAAGCCGTGCCTTGCGCAGGTGCTTGCCGACGCAGGTCTTATGCAGCTCAAGGTCGCCGAGACCGAGAAGTACGCGCACGTGACCTACTTCTTCAACGGTGGCGAGGAGGCCCCGTTCGAGGGCGAGGACCGCACGCTGGTTCCCTCGCCCAAAGTCGCTACCTATGACCTGCAGCCGGAAATGAGCGCTCGCGGAGTCGCGGACGCGGTGCTCGAAGGCATGCGGTCGGGCACGTACGACTTCATCCTCGTGAACTTTGCAAACCCGGATATGGTCGGTCATACCGGCCGGGTGAGCGCGGCTCGCTGCGCAGTTGAGGCGGTGGACGCTTGCCTCGGGGACCTGCTGGACGCGATCGGCGAGAGCCCGGAGTGGGTGGCGCTCGTCACGGCCGACCATGGCAACTGCGAGATGATGATCGACGCCGAGGGCAACGTGCACACCGCCCACACCACTGAGCCCGTCGACTTCGTGGTGGTCGATCCGCAGGGTCTCGAACGCCACATCAGCGGACCGGGTAAGCTGGCGGACGTGGCGCCCACCGTGCTCGATCTGATGGGAATCGACGCCCCGGCGCAGATGACGGGAGCGAGCCTGCTCACCGAGGCGGCGGGAGAAGATCTCGACTGATGGACCTCGATACGCTATTGCAGCGTGCGCTCTCGCTGGCGGATGACGGCGACTGGGTGAGTGCCGCAGAGCTGTTGCGCGAACAGCTCGGCGACTTTGGGGACGAGGCGTCGCTGCACTGCGCACTGGGCGTGGCCGAGCGTGAGCTGGGGAACGCCGGCCTCGCGTACGAGTGCTTCAAGAAGGCGCTGCAGCTTCAGCCCGACGATCCGTACGTGCTCGCCACCGCGGGCAACGGCGTCGCGCTATTCGACGATCCCGACGCGATGGAAGCGCTGAAGAGCGCGGCGCTGCTCGCGCCCGACCTGCCGCTCACGCGCATGCTCTACGGCGCGTATTTGGCCAGGGAGGGGTTCCACGACTGGGCCGTCGAACAGCTCGAGGCGGCGCGTGAGCTCGACCCGACCGATTCTCAGATCGCGTACGAGCTCGGGGTCGCGTTTGCGCTCTCCGGGCAGGTAGGACCCTCGGCCCGCTCGCTCGCCGAGGCCGTCCGGCTCGACCCCCGCGACGGATGGACGAGGGTGTTGTACGGACTCGTGTTGCTCGAGGACGATCGGCTCGACGAGGCCGCTGGCGAGTTGCTGGAGGGTGCGCGACTCAGACCAGAGGACGTAGAAGCCCAGCTGCTGGCCGCTCTGGCCGCTTGTGCAACGGGCCTGGACGGAGTCTCCTACGAGATGCTGGAGCGGGCTCGCATGCGTGCCCTCGAACTTGACCTCGAGCTCGTAGACTCGGCAGCAGAACATGTGGAGGCCGGGCCCGAGGCTGCCGCGACGTTGCTATCGGACGACGTCCAACCTGAAGCACTCCGTGTACGTCTGCGGGAGCGTCCCTAATGGTGCCTATCAAGCGCTTTACCGTCGAGCGCCGCAAAGGAGTCCTGATGTGAGCCAACTCACGATTCCAGTCGAACGCCACAGTTTGGACAACGGCCTCAAGATCGTGCTTTCGCAGGATCGCACGGTACCGGTCGTCGCGGTGAACCTCTGGTACGGTGTCGGTTCCCGGAACGAAACAACCGGCAAGACGGGCTTCGCCCACCTCTTCGAGCACATGATGTTCCAGGGCTCGGCCCACGTGCCCAAGAACAAGCACTTCGAGTTGATCGAACGCGCCGGAGGCACGCTCAATGCTTCGACGTGGTACGACCGCACGAACTACTTCGAGACCGTGCCCTCGCACGAGCTGGAGCTTGCGCTCTGGCTGGAGTCGGATCGAATGGGCTGGATGGTCGAGGCCATGGATCAGGAAAAGCTCGACAATCAGCGTGACGTGGTGAAAAACGAGAAGCGCCAGCGCTATGACAATCAGCCCTACGGCGATTGGGACGAGCGGCTGCAGGCGTTGGTCTATCCCGAGGCGCACCCCTACCACCATTCGGTCATCGGGTCGATGGAGGACATCGACGCTGCCACGCTTGATGACGTCGCGTCATTCTTCAAGACGTTTTACGTGCCTAACAATGCAGTAGTCACGATCACGGGCGATTTCGAGCGCGACGCCGCCCTGCAGCTCCTGGACAAGTATTTCGGCGAAATCGAGCCCGGGCAGCCGATTCCACCCCTGCCGGGTGACTTGCGCATCCATCCGCTGATCGGCGAAACCGTGCGCGAGCACGTGCTGGCCGATGTACCGCTTCCGCGGGTGGTCATGGCGTTCCGGATTCCCCCCTATTCCTCGGACGACTTCGCCGTGGCGGAGGTGTCTAGAGCGCTGCTCGGCATGGGACGCGCGTCACGGTTGTATAGACGGCTGGTGCGCGAACGCCGAGTCGCGAAGGGTGTGGTAACGTTCGCGTTCCCGCTGCTCACCGGTGCCTCGATGCTGCTCGCGTGGGCGACTGGATACCCGGGTGCCTCTCCAGAGGAGCTGGAAGCGGCGCTGGCCGAGGAGCTCGAGGGGCTCGCCGAAGCGGAGGTTCACGAGGTTGAGCGCGCGATCGCGTTGACCGAGTCCGATCTGGTGCGCGGACTCGAACGCGTCAGCCAGCGAGCCGACCTGCTCTCGATGTTCGAGCTCTATTTCGACGATCCGAACCGACTGAATACGGAGTTGGACAGACTGCGTGCCGTCACCGTGGACGAGATTCGAGCTTTTGCGAAAGAACGACTCGGCCCTGACAACCGAGCCGTCCTGACGTATGAGCCGAAGGGGGAGGCATGAGCCCGCTCGATCGTTCTCGGCAACCTAAGAGCGGCTCGATCCGCAAGTTCGACTTCCCCGACGTCGAGCGCCGCACATTGTCGAACGGTCTCGACCTCAGGGTGTGCAAGCTGTCTCGCCTTCCCGTAGTGAGTACCAACCTCTTCTTCCGAGCCGGCGAGAGTCAACTGGTGGAGTCGCGAGCGGGTCTCGCCGTCCTGACGGGCGACGCGCTCGAGGGTGGCACACAAAAGCGCAGCGGCACCGAGCTCGCGGAAGCGCTGGAAGGCATCGGTGCTCGACTCGGTGTGACGACGGGGTGGGAGGGCACGAGCGTTTCGATGTCCTGCCTGACCGACCGACTCGAGCAGGCCCTGACCCTGCTCGCCGAGGCCGTACTGGAGCCGGCATTTCCGGAAGACGAGGTAGACCGGGCGCGTGAGCAGCAGTTGGCCGCGATCCGGCAACGTGCTATGGATCCCGCAGCGCTCGCGTCGATGGAAGCGAGCCGCCGGTACTTCGTGGCGGGCATCCCCTACGCACGTCCACAGGATGGCAGCGAAGAGTCGATCGCGCCGGTGAAGCGCGAGCTGTTGAGCGACTACGCCGAGTCGTGCTACCGTCCCGAAGGCGGCGGGCTCATCGTCGCGGGCGATCTCGATCCCGATGAGATCGAGATTATGGCGAACCATCGGTTGGCAGCCTGGACTGGCGCGCCTCCGGCGGTTGAGGACTTCCAGGTCGATCCCGTGACCAGAGAACGCCGAGTTTGGGTGGTGCACCGCGAAGGATCCGTGCAGTCCGAGGTGCGCATCGGTCATGTGGGCACCGACCGAGCGACGCCCGACTACTTCTCGTTGTCGGTGGGGAACCTGTTGTTCGGCGGCTCGTTCACCAGCCGGCTGAACTTGAATCTTCGGGAGGAGAACGGGTTCACGTACGGTATACGCTCGCGCTTCGGCTTTCGCTCCCGCCCCGGTCCGTTCTCGGTCTCGACCTCAGTGGGCACAGATGTGACCGCGCCAGCCGTGGGGGAGATCGTGAAGGAGCTCGTGCAGCTCGTCGAAGGCGGACCGACCGAAGAAGAAGTCGCAGCGGCGCGTGACTATGCGGCCGGGGTCTTCGGACTTCAGCTCGAGACCGCCGGGCAGATCGCGTCTCGCATCTCGCAGCTCGTGGTATATGGCTTGCCGGACGACTACTACCACACGTATCGGGACCGACTGCGGGCGGTTACCACCGACGAAGTTGCGGCGGCGATGAGCGTCCATATCCGACCCCAGGAGGTGCAGGTGGTCGTGGTTGGGGACGCGGGTGAGATCGTGGCGCCACTCGAGTCCCTCGATCTGGGGCCGGTCGAGGTCGTCTCAGCGCCTTAATCTGTCACATTCGGGGCCCTTCCGGCGTCCCATGGAGTGGACGCAGGAACACCAAGCCGCTCAGTCATCAGTAGGCCGGTGGCCTTTCTCGGTCTTGGCACAGACCGTGCAGCAAGAGAGCGAGAATGGGTGTTTTCCTGCCATTTGGGCGGAAGCATAGCTGACGGAGGTGGCGACGTGGCGAGGGCACGCAAGAAAGAGATCGTCGAATTGCCTCGGCCGGGCACGGGCGAAGCGCGCGAGCATCGGCAGAAGCTGCGGGATCTCAACGATTCTCAAGTCGTAGAGGCATCCCTCAATGGGGACGCGCGCGCGTTCGGCGACTTGGTACGCCGCTACGATCAGAGGCTCCTGAACTTCGTCTACCGTACCATCGGCGATC
The DNA here is from genome assembly GCA_015664885.1 of Gemmatimonadota bacterium. GTDB lineage: Bacteria > Gemmatimonadota > Gemmatimonadetes > Longimicrobiales > Gaopeijiaceae > UBA1138. The sequence goes on along the minus strand of DQPL01000131.1, from coordinate 18,017 downwards.
GGGAGCGTGGGCAGGATCTCGTGCAAGAGACTTTCGTCAGGGTGTACCGGCATCTACACCGATTCGACCAGTCGAAGAAGTTTTCCACGTGGGTCTACACGATCGCGAGCAACCTCGCCAAGAACGAGTTGCGCAACCGATCTCGAAATCCGCTGGTCCTGTTTCAGACGATCATCAAGAACTGGGATGCGGACCATCGACCGTTGGAGTGGGAAGACACGCAGTACAAGCCGGACGATCTCTACCGAAAGCGCCATCTCAGGGCCAAGGTCGAGGAGGCCGTGAAGCAACTACCGGAACACCACAGAATCGTGTTCGTGCTTCGAGAGATGGAAGGGAAGACCTACGACGAGATCGCGGACATTACCGGCTGTAAACTCGGGACGGTGAAGAGTCGATTGAATCGTGCGCGCAACAATTTCGCGCAGATCATCGCTCCGATGATCGACTGATGTAGAACGCTGACGTGGATGTGAGGGGATTGGGTGGGGTGGCGGCCCCGTCGGGTAAGCCCGGCGGGGCCGACGTGTATGGAACTCGGTCGGTCCGCCCGCAGTATCAGACCCCATGAACTGCTCGGACTACGTCGGCGCACTCACCGACCACCTCGACGCAAGCGTCATCGAGGGGGATGTGCGTGGCTTTGAAGCACATGTGGAATCCTGCCCTTCTTGCAGTCGATATCTGGCGGTGGTCGAGAAGGGCGCTGAGGTGCTGCGCGCGCTTCCCGAGCCGGAGCTCAGTGAGGACTTCGGCCCCCGACTGCAACATCGCCTGTACCACGTAGACGACGAGGCGGCGCTCTACGGTGCTGCCTCGGCGACCCCTGCATTGACCGTGGTCGGCATGGCGTTCTTGTTCACTGTGATCGCGTGGTCGCCCACGCTATGGCAAAGGGCTCCGGAGATCGTGCTCGAGCCGATCGTCGTGAACCAGCCTCCTGTGCAGCTTCCTGTACGTCCGGTAAGCGCGATGCCGCGTGGCGCGTCGCCCAGACCTGGTTTCGACTTCGAGCGTGGCCTCTGGGAGGACCAAAGCCTGCTCTACGAGTATTCTCCGCTGTCTCAGCGGTACCGGCAGCGCAGCAGAGTGCGCAGAGCCCAGATCGACCAAGACCGCTAGTTCCCTGAACCGCCTCTCCCCTCGAGATTGACCGGGTGAGCAACTCTGAACTTCCCCCCGCGTTGGCACGCGCTGTGGGCGGCGCGTTCTACTTGCACGGCGACGACCTCTTCAGCAAAGAGGAGGCTGTGCGCGCGCTGATTGCGGTGCACCTCGCGGAGGCGACGCGCGACTTCAATCTCGATCTCTTGCGGGGGAATGAAATCGATCCGGAGGCGATGGCGTCGGTCCTAGCGACTCCGCCCATGATGGCGGAGTGGAGGGTCGTCGTGATCCGAGAGGTCGAGGGCCTGGCGGGCAGCAAGCACGCGCGCGAGGCGCTGCTTGCGGTCGTCGCGAAGCCGCCACCCGGGTTGGCACTGATCTTGAGCTGCACCGTTCCTCAGGGTTCGAAAGCGAAGTTCTACCGAAGCTTGGCGAAGGTGGCACAGTCGGTGGAGTTCAAGGAGTTCTCCGAGGCAGACGTGCCTGGGTGGCTCATGGAGCGCGCCAAGGAGGCGCACTCAGTCGATTTCGACGCCGATGCCGCGCAAGCTCTCGCGGCGGCCATAGGCACCAACCTCGGCGTGCTGTCCCAGGAGTTGAAGAAGCTCGCGGAGTTCGTCGGTGATCGCGCGCGGGTATCGGCTGCCGACGTGGAGGCGGCGGGCACACGCTTGCCGTCCCAGGACCGCTGGCGCTGGTTCGACCTCGTAGGCGAGCGGCGATTTGCAGAAGCGGTGGCCACGCTTGGTGTGCTGATGGGGCAGGGGGAGTCGGGCGTAGGTCTTGTGATTGGACTGACCACGCAGTTGTTGAGACTCGGCATAGCGGTCGAGGGTGGCGCCAGCCAACTCGAGGCAGCATTGCCCCCCCATCAGAAATGGTTGGCCAAGACCGTTGCCCGGCAGGCGAAGCAATGGACGCGCCACGAGATCGACGCAGCGCTCGCGGACCTTCTGCGCGCCGATCGACTGCTCAAGGCGAGTCCTCACACGGACGAGCATTTCGTCGAGGAGTGGCTACTCGCCACCATGGCGCGAGCGCAGGCGCGGGCGGCGTGAGCTATCTGAACCGAACCGCGACGACGGTCGTCCTGCTGACCCTGACGAGCCTGGCCTCGCCCGGCTGGATCTGGGCCCAGGAGCGCTCGCTCGGACAGGTGGAGGAGTTCGCGAGCACTGGTCGCGCTGAAGAGGCCCGTGCGATGCTGCTCGAGTGGTGGGAGAATGAACGTCTGGGCGCCAGCCGGCGGGACCTTCAGCTCGGTCTGTGGCTGCGTGGACGGCTTACCGTCGATCCGGCACAGGCGGCCCGCGACTTCCGGCGACTCGTCATTGAGTATCCGGGCGGGCCGTTTGCAGACCGAGCCCTTTTTAGGCTGGCCCAGGGCGCCGAAGCCCAGGGCGCCCGGGAGCGAGCTCGCACCTATATGGCTTCCCTGACGCGAGACCATCCGGGCTCGCCCGTGCTCGAAGAGGCTGAGGCCTGGATGGCGCGGGCCTCGACTGCCGGCCCACCACCCGTTTTCCAGCTGGTCGAGCCCGAAGAGGGTGAGGTCCCGCCTACGGGAGGTCAGCCGCTCCCGGACTCCGTCGTGGATGCTGCTCCTACCATTGTGGATGCTACTCCTACCGCCCCACCACCCGTTGCACAGGAACCCACGGTAGCGCCCCTCAGGAGCGAAGCCCCCTACGCCGTTCAGTTGGGCGCGTTCCTGGACGAGTCTCGGGCCGAAGCACTGCTCGAGCGCGCCTCGGAAGCCGGCCTGGACGTACGATTGGTGCGCGTCGAGGGCAGTCGACTGATGCATGTGCGTGTCGGACGATTTGACTCATCCGCCAAGGCGAGTGTCTCTTTCCAAAGTGTGACGGCTCTTGGCTTTACCGCCGCAGTCGTGCGAGACGCACTAAAAGAGGAGCCCGTCGGGGGATGAAGAGGTAGCAAGAACGTCGTCATTGGAGTGTTCTGCTTGCAGAGGACAATGACGATCACGCCCTCTTGATCCAGATGGCCCTGGAGCGAGCCAGTCGCATCCCCGTCGAGGTCCACCGGGCTGGCCACGGCGACGAGGCCATCATGATGGTGCAGGACCTCGAGCCCGACCTGATCCTGCTCGATCTCAAGATGCCGGGTCGCACCGGCCTCGAGGTTCTCGAGGTGATCAAAGGTGACGATGAGTTCCGCCGCATTCCGGTGGGGCTGCTGACGTCGTCGGATCGCGACGAAGACCTCGCTCAAAGTTACGGACTCGTTAGTAACCACTTCATCACCAAGCCCGAGAACCCCGCGGAGCTGGAGCAACGGCTCCGTTCCCTGCTCAAGAACATGGAAGAGCTGTCCGGAATCCGCCGCGGCAGCGGCAGCCTCGAAGCAACCGCGGTCAGTGGCGTCAATCCCGGCAGCGTGACGCTCCGTCAGTTCCTGGTGTGGGGCGCTCTTTTCGCCGCGATCGCCTTCCTCGCCGCGTTCGCGTACAGCGTGGGCGTGATCTAGAAGACCTCTCTTGCGGGCCATCGTCGCCAAACGGATGCGTGCGACGGTCCGTTTCGTCGCGGCCGGCGTCGCAATCGGTGCGGTGGTGGGGCTTCTAGTCCACCAAATGGACCCCCCTGGCAGTCGACTACCTCCCGTATCCCGCGGGGTCGCGATCGGAATCCTGGTTGGCATCTTCGCGGGCATTGGCGAGGAATGGGTCTTCATTGGCCGGCTACGCTGGCGTCACTATTTGTGGGTGACCGGGGCGCGCATCGCGCTCTACACCGGCGTGATCGTGGCGGCGCTCGTGCTCGTCAACGGAGGATGGACCGCCCTTACGTCCGACACGGGCCCGTTCGAGTCCATGGGGCTCTACGCGACGGGTGACACGGTGGCGCGCGACTTCGTCCTCGCAATGATGGTTGCGGTCGTGGGCACGGCGTTTCTTGAGGTTCGGCACCTCCACAACCCGGGGGACATCCGCAACTTCTTGCTCGGCAGGTATCGTTTTCCGGTGGAGGAGAGCCGCGTCTTCCTGTTCGCGGACCTGGCGGGCTCGACCTCTATTGCGGAGCGCCTCGGCGACATCACCTACAGCCGCTTCATTGGTGACCGCTATAGAGACGTGGCGGAAGCAATCCTTGCGTGGCACGGGCAGGTGTACCAGTACGTGGGCGACGAGGTCGTGATCAGTTGGCCTCTGGAGAAGGGCTTGGCGAACGCGGCGTGCGTTGAGTGCTTCTTCGCGATGACGGACCTGCTGGCGTCGGCTAGCGCTCGCTACGAGCGGATCTATGGAGAGACGCCCCGCTTCCGCGCCGGGCTTCACGGCGGGCCCGTAGTCGCGACAAGGGTGGCGCTCGCCAAGACCGAGCTCGCGTTCCACGGCGATGCCCTCAATGCGATATCGCGCATCCAGGGGCTCTGCAAGCAGCACGGCGAGTCATGCATCGTCTCGGCTACTCTGATGGACGGGCTGACCCTTCCGAATCACCTGCGCGCGCGATCTCTCGGCGACGCAGAGCTGCGCGGGAAGAGCGAATCGATGGAGCTGTTCGCGATCGATCGATCGACCGCGGGTGCTGATACGGCTCCGGTGGCCTAGCGAGCCGACCAGGGCCCTCTAGGCGAATCGCTGGCCTTCTCAGCCGCCGGGCAGGTACTTCGTCGGAATCGGATTGGCGGCGCCCTCGCCCTGCCAGTAGATGGAGACGACCCACCAGCGGCTGCCGTCCTTCATGAGCTGGAACGAATTGATGCCGCGCGTGAACGGTTCGTCGTCAGCGCGGCTCCGGTACGACTCGTACGTGCTGAACGCGTGAGCGATCATACTGTAGTCTTCGGTGACTCGGTTGATCTCGGCCTCTACGAAGCCGTTTTCCTCAAGCGAAGCTCCACTGCGCTCGACGTAGCTATCGGGCGTCATGATCACCCGGCGATAGCCGTCGTTCGAGGCCACGACCGCGCTGAGCGTCGCGCCCTCAGCGAAGAGCGAGCGCCAACGGTCCCAATCGCGGGCTTCTCCGGCGTCACCGGAGATGACGTCGTAGACCGCTGCCACGATGGCGTCGATCGACTCGACATCCGCGGGATCCGCGGCCTGGCCGAAGGCGGTCGAAGGAGCAGCGACGCACAGGCCGGCGGTTACGAGCATGAGGACGGAGAGGCGCATCATGGGCTCCCAAGGTTGTTTGCTGTTGGCGGAACGTTCCTGATCAGGTATGGGTCGAGGTCGGGGATGTTTCGCGACCGACTTGAGCCCGAGCCACTCCAGTCTACCTTCACACATGGCCGGAGACGACACCCCTCTCATGCAGCAGTGGCGGGCAGCAAAGTCCCGTCACCCGGACTCTCTACTGTTCATCCGCGTGGGGGACTTCTATGAGCTCTTCCACAGCGATGCGGAGGAGGGCGCGCGCCTCCTGGGACTCACGCTCACGTTCAGAAATAATGGTGCGGCGGCTAAGGTCCCGCTGGCTGGAGTACCGGTCAAGGCGCTCGACGACTACCTGTCGAAGCTGGTCCGACTCGGTCGCCGAGTAGCGATCTGCGACCAGGTCGAGGACCCGGCGCTGGCGACGGGCATCGTGAAGCGCGAGGTCACAGAAACTGTGACGCCGGGCACTGTGCTCGCGGACAATCTGCTCACTGCGCGCAAGAACAATTTCCTCGTGGCGCTGCTCAAGCCGTCGGCAGACGTCTTTGCGCTTGCGGCGCTCGATGTTTCGACCGGCGAGTTCACCGCGCAGGTCGTGCCCGCACACGAGCTGCGGGCTGAGTTGGGTCGGATCGAGCCAACCGAATTGTTGTTGCCGCGTTCGCTCGAGCAGGCAGAGGAGCTCGATGCCGCCGCTCCGGTGGTGCCGCGCACCGTCCGCGATGACTGGATGTTCGAGGCTGACGTGGCGACTGATGAGCTCCTGCGCGTCTACCGGCTGCAGTCGCTGGACGGGTTTGGGTTCGAGCCCGGCGATGAGCCGCTCATTCGAGCCACAGGCGCATTGGTGCACTACTTGAAAGAAGTCAGGCCCGGTGGCGTGACCCACCTGCAGCCGCCGCGTCTTCGCCGTCCAGGAAGTGTCATGCTGCTCGATGAAATGACGCGTCGGAATCTCGAGCTGATCGAGCCGCTGCGGGGAGGGGAGGAGGGTGGCACACTTCTCGATGTGCTCGACCTCTCGGTGACGGCGATGGGGGGGCGACTTCTGCGGCGCTGGATTCTTGAGCCGCTCGTGCTCCCCGACGAGATCTGGCGGCGGCAGGACGCGGTGCGGGATTTCGTGGAACATCCGGAGCTGCGCGAGCAACTGCGAAATGCGCTCTCGGACGTGACGGATTTGGAGCGCCTGGCGGGAAAGATCGGCACGGGTCGAGTGGCTCCGAGAGATTTGCTCGGACTGAGGCGCTCGCTCGAGCGATTACCCGCGATCCGGGCGCTCGGAGCTGAAGCCGATGCCGCGATGGTCACCGATGTCTGCGGGGAGTTGGACTGCTTGGAGGAAGTACACGACTTGCTGGGGCGGGCGATCTCGGACGAGCCGCCGGCGACGTTGCAAGACGGTGGCGTGATCCGTCAGGGATGGTCGGACGAGCTGGACAACCTGCGCTCCGTCCGCGACGGGGCCCGGCAATTCATTGCCAGTCTTCAGGTTCGCGAGCGTGAGCGCACCGGTATTTCCACGCTGAAAGTCGGCTTCAACAAGGTCTTCGGGTACTACCTGGAGGTTAGCAAGGCGAACACGGCCAAGGTCCCCGCCGACTACGTGCGTAAGCAGACGCTGACCAACGCCGAGCGTTACTTTACGCCCGAACTGAAGGAGTGGGAGGAGAAGGTCTTCGGAGCAGAGGACCGCATCATCCAGCTCGAGACCGAACTCTTCGCCGAGGTGCGTTCACGCGTCGGGGGAGTGGTCACACGACTCCAGGACAGCGGAGCCCGTCTCGCGACGGCCGACGTGCTGTGCACTTTTGCCGAAGTCGCGACCCGGCAGGGCTACGTTCGCCCCATAGTGCACACGGGTTTCGACTTGGCCGTGCGTGGCAGCCGCCACCCCGTGGTCGAGACCATGATGCCCCGGGAAGAGTTCATCCCCAACGATCTAGTGCTGACGGACGAGGGCTGGATCGTGGTGCTCACCGGACCCAACATGGCGGGCAAGAGCACCTTACTGCGCCAGATCGGTCTAATCCAACTGCTCGCGCAGATTGGGTCGTTCGTGCCCGCCGATGCGGCCAACCTGCCGGTCACGGATCGCATCTTTACCCGCGTCGGAGCTTCGGACAACCTCGCCCGCGGGCAATCAACTTTCATGGTCGAGATGAGCGAGACCGCGTCGATCGTGCACGGCGCCACGGATCGTAGCCTGGTGTTGCTCGACGAGATCGGTCGAGGCACTTCGACCTACGACGGGGTCTCGATCGCGTGGTCGGTCACCGAGCATCTGCACGAGAAGATCGGAGCCAAGACGATCTTCGCGACCCACTACCACGAGCTGACGCAACTCGGCGACCTGTTGGAGGGCGTGAAGAACATGAACGTCTCGGTCCGGGAGGTCGGGGACGACATCGTGTTCTTGCGGCGACTCATGGACGGAGGGGCCGATCGCTCCTACGGGATCCAGGTCGCTCGGCTGGCTGGACTACCAGACGGGATCGTCGAGCGCGCGCGGGAACTTCTCGAAGAGTTGGAGGGAACACATACGAGCGGCGGTGAGGGTCTCGGCCGCTACGGCGTGCACCGACCCGGCTCGGAGGCTCCGCTCGATCAACTCTCGATGTTCCAAGTGGAGCACCCCCTCATGCGTCGCTTGCGTGCGTTGGATCCCGACAACCTGACCCCGAAAGAGGCTCTCGCGCTCCTCTACGAGTTGAGGAAGGACGCGACAGGCGGTGACGATTGAAGCAGAATCCTAGAAGGAACCTGGCTGCGCAGGGCGGCGTCACTGCTGCATTGCTCATGGGCCTCGCGTGCGGAGGTGAAGGCGAGATCGAGCAGCCGACGCCGCTCTATGGGGCCGTGCCCATCGACTATCCGATCCAGCTCTGGGATCAGGACATGGAGGGACAGACGATGCTGCGGGTCCGTGTCTCGGATACCGGTACGGTGGACTCGGTGGAGGTTGTGGGCTCGTCGGGCTACGAGGCTTTCGATTCCGCGGCGGTTGCCGGAGCCCGAGATCTCCGCTTCAGCCCCGCGCGCCGGGACGGTGAACGCATTGAGGTGTGGGCAACCGTGCCGGTGCGTTTCTCGAAGCGCCCCAGACCCGATACGGCACGTGTCTTGCCAGCTACGGACGCATGATCCTGCCCCGCCCGCTCCGCGATCGCTGAATGTCCAAACGACACCAAAAGCCGTACGACTCGGTGCTCGACTTGATCGGTTGGACTCCTGTGGTCCGGCTATCGTCTGTTACCGATGGCGCGCGCACGCCGCTGTACGCGAAGTGCGAGTTCATGAACCCCGGCGGCTCGATCAAGGACCGCATTGGACTCGCGATGCTAGAAGCCGCGGAACGCGACGGGTCCCTCAAGCCCGGTGGCACGATCGTCGAAGCAACCGGCGGGAACACGGGCCTCGCGCTCGCGATGGCGGCATCTATCAAGGGGTATCGCTGCATCTGCACGATGCCGGACAAGATGAGCACTGAGAAGGCCAAGCTGCTGAGGGCCTTCGGCGCTGAAGTGATCATCACGCCGACCGCGGTCCCGCCCGACCATCCGGATCACTACCTGCAGCAGGCGCGCTCGATTGCGGCTGAGACGCCGGGCGCGGTGATGGCGGACCAGTTCTACAACAAGGCCAATCCCGACGCGCATCATGACACCACCGGTCGGGAGATCTGGGAGCAGAGCGACGGGCGCGTGACCCACTTCGTAGCCTCGGCGGGCACCGGAGGCACGATCACCGGTGTGAGCCGCTACCTCAAGGCCAAGAATCCGTCGGTGAGGATCATCGGGATCGATCCCGAGGGCTCGATGATCGCGCCCTTTTTCAACACAGGAGAAATGGTCGAGGGACGCCCGTACAAGGTCGAGGGTGTCGGCAACGACAAGATCCCGGGCGCGCTGGACCTCGACACGGTCGACGAATATAGGACCGGCGAGGACGGTGCAGCGTTTCGCATGGCCCGACGTCTGACTCGGGAGGAGGGACTGTTCGTGGGCGGCTCTTCCGGATTACTGGTGAATGCCGCGATCGAGGTCGCGAAGGAGCTGGACGACCCGGACGCCTTCGTAGTCACGCTGCTACCCGACTGGGGAGAGCGCTACCTCAGCAAGGCGTACGACGACGACTGGATGCGCGACAACGGCTTCTTGCAGCGGCCACGGCGCTCGACTGTCGCGGAGTTGGTGCACGCCAAGGAAGGAGATCTTCCGGAGCTCATCGTGGTCGCGCCCACTACCTCGGTTCGCATTGGCCTCTCCACGATTACGGCGCATGACATTGGTCAACTGCCGATCGTGCTCGATGGTGAGTGCGTGGGTTCGGTCACCGAGACCCGGTTGATGGCTCAGGTGATCGCAGACCCGTCGCTATTGGACCGGCCGGTTGAGACCGTCATGGGCTCGCCCTTTCCGGTCGTGGATGGCCATGTCGACTCCGAGGAGATTCGACATTTGCTCACGCGCGAGAACGCGGCGTGCCTCGTTCGCGAGAACGGGTCCCTCTCGGGGATCATTACGCGCTACGACGTCATCCGCGCCCTGACCGCATGAGGGTCGCGGTCCTGATGGGCGGGACCTCCGACGAACGCGACGTCTCGCTTTCGTCTGGCGCCGAGGTCGCTGATGCGCTTCGAGAGGCGGGTCATGAGGTCGTCGCGGTGGACACCACGCACGGTCTGCTCAGCCGAGAGGAAGAGGCGCACCTGCTGAGCGGTGGTGTGGACGCGGCGCCGCCCGGTGCGAGCGACCTGGCTCGTCTCGATGAGCGCCACACCGTCGCGCTTACCCGTGACCCGTCACTCCACGACATCGAAGTCTTCTTCTTGGCGCTTCACGGTGGCTCGGGAGAGGACGGCACCCTGCAGGCCCTGCTCGACGCGGCTCGCGTGACCTACACCGGAAGCGACCGTCTCGGCTGCTCCTTGGCCATGGACAAGGAGGTGTCCAAGCGCCTGTTGAGAGACGCGGGGGTTCCAACCCCTGATTGGATGACTGGCCAGCCTTCGGAGGCCGAGGTGGTCGAGACGCTCGGTCTGCCGGTGATCGTGAAGGCGTCGAGCGGTGGCTCGTCGCTACGGCTGATCCTCGCCCACGACCGCGCTGAACTGGTTGGCGCGATCGAAGAGAGCCGCGGGTGGGACGACGTGGTTCTGTTCGAACGATATCATTCCGGCCGAGAGCTAACGGTCGCCGTACTAGGCGCCGAGACTCTACCAGTTGGGGAGATTATTCCCGAGCACGAGATTTTTGACTATGAGTGCAAGTATCAGCCTGATATGGCTCAGGAGATTTTCCCGGCTGACATCCCCGAGACGCTGGCGAAGCGACTCGGAGAACTCGCGCTCACGGCGCACCGCGCGTTGCGCATGCGGGACTACTCCCGGGTCGACTTCATCGTGGACGAGGATGGTCAGCCCTGGTGCTTAGAAGCGAATGCGCTGCCCGGGATGACGGCAAACAGTCTGCTTCCCAAGGCTGCGCGGGCCGCTGGCATAGAGTTTCCGGAGTTGTGCGATCGCATCATGTTGCTAGCGGCCGCACGAAAAAGGGCCGACAGGAACCTGCCCACTGGGTAGGGGTTTGCATTAGATCCCGCTAGACGTACGAAGGTCGAAGGACGAAGATGGCGTATTCAAGCAGAAGCTTCGGCTTCAGTTTCACGATCACCCCAATGGTGAAGCGCCTCATGATCGCCAATGTGGCGGTCTTCGTCCTGTCGCTGATCATCGGGCAGGGCTTCGTTTTCGACTGGTTCGGCTTCCAGCCCACGCGGATCATTCTCCGCCCGTGGGGCCCGATCACCTACATGTTCCTTCACGGCGACTTGATGCATCTCGCCGTCAACATGCTCATCCTGTTCTTCTTCGGGCCACCGCTCGAGGGCCGTTGGGGCGAACGGGAGTTCCTTCGTTTTTATGTGATCTGCGGCCTGGGTGGCGTGGCGCTAAGCTACCTCTTCTTGCCGAACATGGTCATCGGTGCCTCGGCCGCGATGTATGGCGTCATGCTCGCGTTCGCGATGAACTGGCCGGACGTGCCGATCTACGTTTGGGGCATCTTCCCCGTTAAAGCGAAGTACCTGGTCGGGTTCTTCTTCGTGCTCAGCGCGTTGAGCGCGTTCCAGAGCTCGGGCGGTGCCGCCGGAGCAGGTGGTGGAACGGCCCACTTCGCGCATCTTGGCGGGCTTATCGCAGGCTTCCTCTATCTGAGATCTGACTGGCGGCCGGGTGGGCAGCTGGCCCGCATCAAGAAGGCCGCCACGCGTTCACGCCGGCTCGCCATCGTGCCTCGCGACGAGAACGCCGATGAGCTCAAGGGTGCGGGCAGCTCGTCGCGCCGACCGCGAGAGGACGCAGCGCTCTACGAGAAAGTCGACGCCGTGCTCGACAAGATTTCGGCTACCGGGATGTCGTCGCTCACGTCGGACGAGCTCAAGCTGCTCGACGAGGTTTCGAAGAAGCACCGCACGAACTAAGCGCTGGCCGATGGCGACTGAGGCGCGCTGCTCTCGCAACCCGCGCGCGCTTGCTTGTTCCCTCTCAAGTCGCCAGCGAGGTTATCGGGCCCCGCCCTTCTCGGGGGCACGGTATTTCCGATGAGATCCGGAGAGGTCGGCATGGTGTCTTGGGAGACGAGTATCGGTTCACGTTGGGTCCCGTTGCTTGCTGGTGTGCTTGTCTTCACGTCCTGCGGGGGCTCGGCTCCACCTCCCCCGCCACCGCCACCGCCTAGTGAACCCACGGACGCAGAGTCTGACGCGGCGCAGCCGCCGACTACTCAAGACCAAGAAGCGGCGCCCGTTCCGTTCGTGTTCGGAGTGGATCTCGACACGGTTCAAGCAGGCGTGTTCGACCAGGGGAAGATGTGGACGTTCGAGTTCCCGCCCACCGACTACATCGAGAGGACGCACGGCTTCCGGCCGGACGAGGCTTGGTTCGAGAGGGCTCGCCTCGGTGCGCTGCGCATTCCAAGCTGCTCCGCGTCGTTCGTATCACCCAACGGCCTCGTGCTGACGAATCACCACTGTGCGCGTGACTTCGTCACTCAGGTGTCGGGCGAAGGCGAGTCTCTGCTGGACGATGGATTCCGGGCGACCGACCTCGCGGATGAACGTCCAGTGGAGGACTTCGAGGCCGACCAGCTGGTCGAGATCATCGACTTCACTGAGGAGGTGAATGCCGCGGTCGACGCGGTCAGCGCCGGCGAGCGGAGCGAGGTACGCGAGTCGCTGCTCGAAGAGATCGAGGCGGGCGTCCTCGAGCAGCGGGGTGGGGAAGACTCGGGCTACGAAGTCGAGATGATCTCTTTGTACAACGGTGGACGCACGTCGGCGTACGTCTTTCGCCGGTACACCAACGTCAAGTTGGTCATGGCTCCCGAGTTACAGATCGGATTCTTTGGTGGCGACCCGGATAACTTCACGTTCCCGCGCTACAATTTGGATTTCTCGCTCTTCCGCGTATACGACGACAACGGGGATCCGCTCTCGACCGAGAACTACTTTCCGTTCGACTCCGACGGCCTCCAGGAAGGCGACCCCATTTTCATCGTGGGCAACCCGGGTTCAACCCACCGGCTCCAGACCGTGGCTGAGCTCGAATTCCGACGGGACGTTTCGGACCGGTATATGCTGGAAACGTTCCGCCGCCGCATGCGCGTGCTGCAAGCGTTTATCCGGGCCAACCCCGAGGCGGCCGAAGAGCACCATCTGCGCAACGAATACTTCAGCCTCGGCAACTCCGAAGAGGCCTACGACGGGCAGATCCGGGGACTGGAGGACCCCATCATCATCGCGCGCCGGCAGGACACGGAGCGCGACTTCCAGGCGGCCATCGAGGCAAACCCCGAGCTGCGCGATCGGTATGGGGATCTGATCGAACGCATGGCAGCGGTCCAGGAGCAGAAGCGAGCCGCGGCACCGGTGATTGGGGCGTTCTCGGTCTTCGGCAACCCCTATCTCGACTCTTCCACGCTCATCAGGGGCTTCTTTGCGCTGCAGGTCATCGCGATGCGGCAGAACCAGGCGCCGCCGGGAGACATCGAAGACATGATGGAGAACGTCATTGAGACGCCCCAGATGCATCCGGATCTAGACGCCGCGCTCATGGCCGACCGGTTCACGGAGATGAGCGACTATCTGGGCGCCGACCACGCGGCTGTCGCCGCGCTGCTCCGAGGACGTACTCCGCTTGAGGTGGCAGAGCGTATCGTGCAGGGTACGATGTTGAGCGACTCCGCGATTGCGGTCACCGCGCTGCAGAACGGAAGTGCGACTCCGCAGGACGCAGCCGTACAGGCGGTCATCGCCTTCCTGCCGGCGTTCCTGGAGCTCAACGCCCTCTACGTCGAGGTGGGCCCTCTCGAAGAGGAGCTCGCCGCCGAACTCGGGCGTGCCCGCTTCGAGATCTACGGGACCGACGTTCCGCCCGACGCAACCTTTTCGCTGCGTATCGCCGACGGTGTCGTGACTGGATACGAATACAACGGCACCGTAGCTCCAATCTTCACAACGTTCTACGGCTTGTACGATCGGCACTATTCGCACGAGGGCAAAGAGGATTGGGCACTACCCGATCGCTGGCTGGACCCACCGTCGACGCTCGACCTCAGAACCCCGATGAACTTCATCTCGACCGCCGATATCATCGGTGGCAATTCGGGCTCACCGGTGCTGGATAGGGATCTGGAGGTCGTAGGCGTCGTCTTCGACGGTAACGCGGAGAGCCTGCCGGGCGACTACATCTATCTGCCGGAAAAGAATCGTTCGGTCACAGTGGACGTGCGCGCGATCCTTGAGGCGCTCGACGAGATCTACGACCTCGACCGACTCGTTCTGGAGCTCACCACGGGCGAGCTGGCCGCCACGGAAGCGGAGGCAGACGCGAGGCGTTAGGCGAGGAAACATCGGGTGGCGCGCCGTATTCTGAGGTGCGCCAACCCTCTTGAGGAGGAGACAACCGACGGCCGGTAGATTCTCGAACAGCTTTGCGCTGGTGAAGGCGAGCGCCAACGTGTTGCGGATGGACAAGGAGCTGATGGCGTTCCCGCTCATGTCGGGAGTCGCGACCGTGCTCATCGCCGCGAGCTTCATCACTCCCGTGGTCATGACGGGCGGATGGGAGGCCTTGGCCGAGGACGGCAGCAGCAGCTACTTCGAGTACGCGGTTGGTTTCCTTTTTGCCCTCGTGCAGTCCACGGTCATCCTCTTTTTCAATGCGGCGTTGGTTGGTTGGCGCGGCGCTCATTTGCCTCGATGGCGGTGATCCGACGGTGAGTGACGATCTCGCCATTGCCGGAAAGCGCATGGGCGCGATTCTCGGCTACGCCGCGTTGGCGGCCACGGTTGGTATGGTGCTGCGCTTCATTTCCGAACGCTCCGGATTCATTGGGCGCTTGATTTCCGGCTTCGTCGGGATGACCTGGAGTCTCGCCACCTATCTGACGGTCCCGGTGCTGGTGGCGAAGGACATCGGTCCGATCGATGCGGTGAAGGAGAGCGCTGCGCTGCTCAGGCAGACCTGAGGAGAGCAGGTGATTGGAAACTTCGGTCTGGGTTGGGCGTTCATGATGGCGGCCATCTCGTGGGGGCTCGTTTCAACAGTACTGATCGCGAGTACCGCGTCGATCTTGCCAGCGGGTGCGGTCTTCCCGGCGCTTGGCGTTGCGGTGCTCGGCTTCGTCTTCCTCGTGCTGTTCTTCTCTGCTCTGAAGGGTGTATACACCGCCGCCCTTTACCGGTATGCGGTCACCGGCGAGGACAGCCTTTTCGACCCTGAGATCGTGGGCAGCGCGTTCCGCTCCAAGCGCTGACCTGGCGCCTTGCCCGGGCTATGGGGCCCTTCTAGAATCCGTGTCCCCAAATGATCTAGAACGGGGCCTCTCGCCACGTGGCGGGAGGCCTCGAATCATCGATAAGCCGGAGGGCTCTGCATGGCATCGGGCAAGGAATACACCACGGACCACATCCGGAATGTTGTGGTCCTGGGCCACGGAGGGGCTGGCAAGACCAGCCTGGTGGACGCGCTCTGCTTCGTCGCCGGCACGTCGAAGCGGCACGGCAACGTGGACGACGGTACCGCGCTCACCATGTACTCGCCCGAAGAGCATGCTCACGAGATCTCGATCCAGCTGACGCCGGCGTATGCCGAGCACATGGGGACGAAGATCAACCTGCTCGACACTCCCGGCTATCTGGATTTCACCGGCGAGACGCTTGCGGCCGTGAGAGTCGTCGACGCCGCCATCATTGTGGTCAGCGCCACCTCGGGCGTCGAGGTGGGCACGGAGCGCGTGTGGGAATACTGCGTGGCCCGGGGCATCCCCCGGGTCTTCTTCGTTTCGATGATGGACAAGGACAACGCCGACTTCGATGGCGTCTTCCAACAGATCAAGAAGCTCGCCGACGGTGCGCTACCGGTGGAGATCCCCATCGGCGAAGGCGCGGACTTTTCCGGCATCATCAACCTCTTCAGTGAAAAGGCGCACATCTACAAGGCGGGCACCACCACAGGCGAGTACGACGAGTCCGATATTCCAGCCGAATTGGTGGACAAGGAGGCTCAGTGGGAGACCGAGCTCCAGGAGACGCTCGCGACCACGGACGAGTCACTGCTGGAGAGCTATCTGGAGGGTGGTCACATTTCGCGCGAAGAGGCGATCCAAGCGATGGCCCGTGGCATGGGACGCAATGAGGTCTTCCCAGTGTTTTGCGGTGCCGCGCCGAAGACCTATGGCATGCGAGCGCTGCTCAAGAAGATCGTTGAGCTTTGCCCGAGTCCGGCGGAGGCGGGTGCGGAAGTCGTTGGAGACACGGAACTGGTAGCCAGCGACAGCGGCCCCCTGGCTGCGCTGGTCTTCAAGACCGCGGCCGAACCCCACGTCGGAGAGTTGTCTTACTTCCGCATCTTCTCGGGCTCAGTGGCCAACGGCGCCGAGGTCGTGAATGCGTCGGACGGCCAGAGCGAGAAGCTCAACCACCTGAGTATCCCGATGGGCAAGGAGCGGCACGAGGTACTAAGGTTGCATGCCGGAGACATTGGCGTGATCGCGAAGCTCAAGCACACACACACGAACGACACGCTCAACGACGCGGGCAAGAACCTGCCGGTGGATGTGATCGAGTTTCCGAGCGCGGACATCGCAGTGGCGATCGTCGGGGAGACGCGCAACGACGAGGACAAGCTAGGCGAGGTGCTTCCGAAGCTGCGCGAGGAAGATCCGACCTTTTCCGCGAGGTTCGACGCCGAGCTGCATCAGACCATCGCTCGAGGCGTCGGTGAGCTCCACCTCGACGTGCAGTTCGAGAAAATGGCGCGCAAGTACGGGGTGAAGGTCACGACAGAGCGGCCCAAGATCGCGTACCGTGAGACGATCTCGGCGAAAGGTGAAGGACAGGGTCGCCACAAGAAACAGTCTGGCGGCCGTGGCCAGTTCGGGGACTGCTGGATCCGCTTGGCGCCCAAGCCACGCGGCGCGGGATACGAGTTCATCAACTCGATCAAGGGTGGCGTGATCCCGACCAAGTTCATTCCATCGGTCGACCGCGGTATTCAGGAAGCCTCGGCAAAGGGGGCCATCGCGGGCTACCGGCTCGTAGACTTCAGCGCTGAATGCTACTTCGGCTCGTACCACGCCGTCGACTCGTCCGACATCGCCTTCAAGCTTGCCGGGTCGGTCGCTCTGCGGACGGTTGCCGAAAGGTGTAAGCCGGTGTTGCTCGAGCCGGTGCTCGAGCTCGCGGTGACCACGCCGGACGAGTACCTGGGCGACATCATGGGCGACCTGACGTCGCGGCGAGGAAAGGTCCAGGGCATGGATCCGGCGGAGGGCCGCACCACGGTGCGCGCGCTCGTGCCTGAGTCCGAGCTGTACAAGTATGCGGCGACTCTACGGTCGATGACGCAGGGGCGGGCCAGCCACAGCAGGAAGTTGGCCGGGTACGAGCCTGCGCCGCCGGAAATCGCCAAGAAGGTTGCGGCGGAACGCGCGGAGGAGGAGGCTCACTAGCTCTCGGGATGGCACCGCCGCGCGGGCTCTACTCGCCGCGCTTCGGCTGAAGCTGGTTTTTCCGGGGGTGCTGGGTGTGGGCGCTTGGTCTTGGTTCGCGGGGGGCTAAGGCTCCTGCGCGGGCGTTCGTTCGCTCACACGTAGACCGCTTCGCGGTCTTCGTTGCCCGTGCAATCAGGCGCTTTTTGGCCCTTTACGCTCCCCGAGACGCGAGTTAGCTTTTTAAGCTCGGTCGTAAAAGGCCGCCTCAGTTGTCTGGGGGCGGCTCTTTTCCGCATTTGGGAGGTCGTGCGGGAAGGTCGGTCGGGCGCCCCGAGGGGACGCTTCGGGTGCGAGAGCGGTGGGGTACCGAAGCGGTCAAACGGGGCAGACTGTAAATCTGCTGGCTAAGCCTTCGGAGGTTCGAATCCTCCCCCCACCACTTCGTGTCTTGCTGAAAGAAAGAGTGACAGGGAAGGCGCTGCGGGAGTAGCTCAGTTGGCTAGAGCATCAGCCTTCCAAGCTGAGGGTCGCGGGTTCGAGTCCCGTCTCCCGCTTGCAGCGAAACAGGTGATGGAAAGGAACGATGCGCGCTCTGGTAGCTCAGGGGTAGAGCGCGTCCTTGGTAAGGACGAGGTCGCGGGTTCAAATCCCGCCCAGAGCTTGCTGCCGCGTTCGGCAGCAGAAAATCACGACCCGACTCAGAGAGACAGCGATGGGCAAGGCGATATTTGAGCGAACGAAGCCACACGTAAACGTGGGAACGATCGGTCATGTAGATCACGGCA
>DQPL01000081.1 GCA_015664885.1 Gemmatimonadota bacterium | reverse complement strand
GAAGGGTACTTGGAATTCCTGTTCTTGATCAACTTGTCCTACTCGGTTGGCCCGGCGACGGAGTTCTTAGCGCATAAACTCTGGGGCACACATGTGAGGCCGGTCGGCCCAACTCTGTTTCGAATGGGCCTGACGTTCTCGCTGGGACTGACGCTCGTCCTCCCGCTGATCGTCTTCATGATCTAGTGGGTTTTTCGCGCAATCGCCTTCGTTTTCTAGGGGACCACATCAGTTTCCCTCGCCGAGCCTTTCCCGCAGATCCCCCACGAAGTCCTCGACGAGGACGAGTCCGCGCAACTCGCCAACCTAGAAGCGGACGCCGGTAACCACGGCGCGCTCGCCGTCAGGGGCGACATCGTAGGCGGCGGGGAGCCGGTCGCTCACTGGCGTCGCCCACGGATCCTCGTAGACTCATGATTCGAGGCCCACGGGATTCCGGAGGAAGAGAAGATGTCCAGGAAGCTGATCACGCTATTGGGTCTCGTCGCGCTGTCCGCCTGCAGTGGTAGCGCCCCAGCCGCTGAGGCCGCTGAAGAGACCCCGATCGTCGACCTCGCCACAGCGGTTGCAAACAGCCAATTCGCCGGCGCGTGGAGGCTGGTCAAGATTGAGCGATTTGCTGCTAGTGGTGAGTTGTTGGAGCCCCCTATTGAGGACCGCCTCGGTTACATCATCTACGACCCGGCCGGCTACATGGGTGTCACCATCATGCAGCCTGACCGGCAGCCGTATGCCAGCAACCAGAGGACGCCCGAAGAGGCGCTCGCTTCGTATTCCAGCTACAGCTCGTACTTCGGCACGTTCACCGTCAACGAGGCCGAGGGGTTTCTGACGCACCACTTGGAGGGCAGCCTCAACACCCGCGGCGCCGGCTCCGACTACAAGCGGTTCTATACGTTCTCGGGGAACCGGCTGACGCTCCAGCCACCCGCGGGCGCGAGCGGCAACAAAACGCAGCTCACCTGGGAAAAGCTCCCGGACTTGCCCGAGTCCGAGCTCACGGAGACGCACAAGCGGCTGTTCGGCTTCTACCGGATCGAGTCGGTTTCGCGGCAGGTCGTATCAGGCGAGTCGCTCACGACCAACCAGTACGAAACCGCGTTCATCATCTACGCTCCCTCGGGACACATGGCGGTGCATCTGATGCGATCGGGCCGCGAACCGTACGACGGCACGCGGCCGACGCCGCAGGAGGCGCTCACGGCCATTCGCACCTACGGCAGCTACTTCGGTCCGTTCTCGGTGCATGAGGAAGAGGGATATCTGGTTCATCATCGGATCGGCAACCTGAGTCCGAGGCGGACCTACACCGATGCCCAACGCTTCTACGAGCTGACCGATACGCATCTCACGCTGCGACCGCCCGTCGGGACCGACAGCCAGGGCCGTCCGGTTCAAAGTACGCTGAGGTGGGCGCGTATCAGCGACTAGCCGGCGATCTGAGCCTTCACTTCCCCAACCGCGCTCGGTGTGGCCGTCAGTCACGCGGCCAAGATGCGGCGCAGGGTCAGTGAAGCGCGAGGTCCCGCGCAGGTTAGCAGAGCGCGAGCGGATCCAGCGTCGATCACTGGACCGCTCGCGCCCTGACCGTCGTGACAGGAAGCCCGGACGGCTACCTCAGCTTCGAGTAGTTCGTGGAGCTCATCCAGTACGCCTCGATCGAGAGCGACACGTCGTACTTCTGCCGTAGCGCGGTCCAGTCCGGGTCGGACGCGAACCCGCGCCAGACCTCGTCACGATGGGCACGGTCACGATATGCCAGCATCCAGACCAGCGTGTTGGGGTCGTCGAGACGCTGCCACACCGCGATGACGTCGGCGCCGTGCTTCTCGAAGATCGCGACCTCTTGCTCGCGGAAGCGCTGATGCAGTGCGTTGATGTCGCCGCGCTCGTTGGTCGCCGTGTACATCCGAAGCTCGAAACAGCGAGCGTCAGCAGCCACGTTGGCGGAAAGCTCCGCCGACAACTGGCCGGCCGGGCCGCACGCGTCCGGCGGGCGCTGCGCCTGAGCGCTGGTGCTGAAACAGAGGCTGATGATCAGGACCCAAATGGCTCTCTTCATGCCTTATCCTTCTCTTGAGTTGGACACCGGTTCGCACGGGGCGAGACCGTCGATGCACGGTGGCGACCGCGATGTCGTCGGTCAACAGGAAACGCGTCTACCAGTCTAGACTAGACGATCACCACGCCTTCCCACGGAGAGACAAAGCCAGGAGATCTGAGCCTTCAATTCCCCGCCCGCTCCTTCAACACCTCGAAGACGTTCTCGACAACGATGAGTTCGGTTTCCCCGCCGGCCGGTTTCCCAGCGGACGGGCCATGTGCCGTAAAGCATTGTATTACAACAACACGGAGGGGGTGGGATTCGAACCCACGAGTCCTTTCGGACGCCGGTTTTCAAGACCGATCTGAGTTGTACGCCTCAGTCCTTCTAAGACCCGCTACGTTGGATTCACAACGATTTTCGCCAGGGGCGACCTCGGCTAGGACCCTGCAAGACCGTATAAGTCCTTCTACGTGGGTAACAGTTTGGGTAACACCCCCACGCCTTCCACGAAGACGCGAAGCCAGGGGATCTGAGCCTTCAATTCCCCATCCGCTCCTTCAACTCCTCGAAAACATTCAGGATGACGTGGAACTCAGTAACCCCGAACTGCTCCAACACACTGCGGTCATCGTCCGGCACGGCAATGACAAATGAGCCGTCGGGGAAGACGCCGTAAGCCGTCACCGGTGCAGCATTGAAAGCCCAGGGATCGATGAGTGGGGCTGGGCGACCCGCTTGAACCTCATCGCCCGGAGTTACATCGACAGCCATCAAGACCGACCGGTTTGGGTTCTCCTCGCCTTGGACGTAGTAGATCTGCCGACCATCGGGCGACCAGACGGGACTGCGACCACCGCGAAGACGATGCCGTCCTGCCAACGCCCAGGCGAGATACGCCGGATGCGGTGGGGATGCGGTGGGCGAACAAGTTGGAGGGCGACCCCTGTGCCTCATTTACAGTCAGGACGAGGCGAAGCGCGAGATCAGCGCCCGTTCTTTTGATCGGAGGGTTAACCCTTCACGTATTTCTCGAACCAGCCGAGAAAGCGCTCGAGGAGGTCCTTCTGGTAGCTGTGTTTTCCGATGCCGTGGTGCGCGTCGGGGTAGACGACGAGCTGGGTTTCGCGGCCCAGGTGTTTCATCGCCTGGTACATCTGCTCGGAGTGGATGATCGGCTGGTTCCAGTCCTTCTCGCCGCCAATGAATAGCGTCGGCGTCGTGATGTTCTCGACGTCCATGAACGGTGAGATGCTGTCCCAGAGATCGCGATTCTTCCACGGTGGACCGAGTTCCGTATGCCACCACACATAGTAGGGATCGTGACCGTAGGTGGACGTATACCATCCAACGCTGGCGCCACTGATAGCGCCTGCAAATCGATCCGTCTTGGTAATCACTACATTCGTCAGCGTCCCACCAGACGACCAGCCGCCGACGCCGAGCCGGTCAGGATCGACGTAACCCCGTGCGATGACGTAGTCGGTAGCCACGATCACATCTTCGACATCGTGGGTGCCGTACGCTTTGTTGAGGGAGAGTGCGAAGTCGAGCCCCCGGCCACCTGATCCCCGAACATTCGGCATCACCACGACGTAGCCATTGGCGGCAAACAGCTGGACCCGGAAATTAAAACCATAGTCGTACTGGGATTCCTGTCCGCCGTGAAGCCACAGAATAGCCGGGTAACGGCGTTTCGGATCGAAATCCTGTGGCTTGTACACAAATGTCTGGATTACGGTGCCATCGAGCGTCGGGAAACGCAGCTCCTCGACGTCCGACAGCCAGATTGAATTCAACAGTTCACCGTTGACGTCCGTGAGGCGGCGTGGCTGCTCAGAACCAGCCGGAGGATTCGCATCGAGGACAAACAGATCTTCCGGCAGACGCGGCTTACTGATGGCGACAACGACACTGCCGTCAGGTGCTACCGCGGTCGCCCCCACCTGGACCTGTCCTGTAATCAGCCGGCTCAGCTCACCATCCGCGACAGACACAGCGGCCAGTTGAACTTGCCCGTCATCCTCCAGCTGGACGTAAATCTGGCTTCCATCCGGTGAGAAAGTCGGGTCCCAGGCCTTGCGGTCGAGTGCCTCCGTGGTAAGAAGTACGGGCTCGTCCTCTCCAATTCGAATGATCGCGACTTTACTCTGCAGGTAGGACGCGGGTATGTCGGTCCGGTCCGTGTAGGTCATGAGGTAGCCGATTCTCTCGCCATCGGGGTGCCAGATCGGCGAGTCGTCGGTACCAGGGTTTGTGGTTACCCGGACTGGCTCCTGTTGGTCGTACGGAGTATCCGGATCCACCAACCAGATGTCGGTATTAGAGCTGGCGTCCGGCTCGGCTGTGCGGTTACTGACAAAAGCGATCCTGCTGCCATCCGGAGACCATGTCGCGCCGTAGTCGTCATAGTCGCCGTCGGTGATCTGGATGGTGGTTTTCGCCTCGAGGTCATGGACATAAAGATGGGTACGTTGGTGATTCAGGTAGCCAACGTAATCTTGCTTGAACACCAAGCGGTCGATCACCCAGGGTCCGGAGGGGTCGTCGGTGTTTTTGTCGCGGATTGAAAGCAGGAGGCGCTTGCCATCGGGTGACCATTTGTAGCCGCCGATGCCTCCCTCGACATTGGTAATCTGAACGCGCTCCCCGCCGCCGCGTAGGTCTAGCCTAAAAAGCTGGGAGCCTTGGTCATCGCTGCGGGCCGTGAAGGCTAGGTACTGACCGTCTGGCGTCCAACTGGGACTTCCTACCCCCCATCCCTTGGCGGTGATGGGTCGTGCCTCGCCACCTGCGGTGGGAACACTCCAGAGGCGAGATTCTGTGCGGTCATTTTCGAGGTCTTTGGTGCTTACGGTGTAAACGACCCAGGCACCATCTGGGCTAACGATTGGGCTGCCGACGCTCTGGATAGCGAAGTAGTCATCGACCGCGAGAGGGCGGAGCGTCTCAGCCTCCTGTGCCGAGGTGTGCGTCCCCAAAGCCGCACCTACTAGTAACAACGACAGCAAAGTGAGCTTGCTGGACGAATATGTCTTCATGGCAACTCACCTATCTAGCTCGTGTGACGAGTCACGCTGGCCCCTGTGCAAGGCCCTTGAATTCCTATCAGCGGGACAGCAGAGGGCCAACCTCCTGCTCGATGACCTGGTTCAACCGGTTCAACGTACTGTCGGGGGGGCGCCACCGCCTGTGAGGGCGGTGAGTGATCGACGCTCAGGAAAACCGTCCAATGCTCCAGCGGGCCGGAGCAACGGCGCACCCGGATAGCGCATGTCCCAGTGGAAACGGTTCCGAGCTTCTCTGATGTCTTCGTCGCGTTCTTCGACGAACTTGCTTGGAACGCGGGGCACTAGTGACGGCATCTGTGAAATCGGCTCGGGATCAACTTTGAACGAATAGGTATTTCAACCGCCCTTTCGGGTCAGCCTGGCGGGGAGGCCAGCCCCTCAGTCGTCGAACTCGTCGGGCAGCGACTGGTCGAACACGAACTCTGGGACTGGTTCGGCCTCGGAGGGATCGAAGGCCGGAGTCTGGTCGAGGAGGAAATCTCCCTGGGGCGGACCACGCGCGGGTGAGATCGGTGGAGGTGTGTGCGGGCGCAACGTGACGTTCGAAAAATGGCAGGCTGCAGTGGGTCTGTAACCACTCCATCACTTCGCACCGTCAAACTCGAACACGGGCGAAGCCCGATCCGGGACCAACGCGTCCGACGGTGACCTCGGCCCGGAGGATAGGACAAAGGCGAGCTCAGGTCGTTACTGAGGCGTCTTGTAGCGTTGGGCGGGAGTGGTCGTGAGAGGTGGCAGCACGTCTTCCAAGGCGATTTTTTCTAGAAGCACGCTGGCCGCAATCTCGATGTGAATCGCAGCCGAAGGAAACAACGCGAGGTCCGGGACGTGTTCCTGCTTGACGAGCAACTCGATCTCGGTGCACCCCAGGATGCACGCCTCGGCGCCCCTCGCTTTGAGCCCAAGGATCGATTCAACCATCCTCGCGCGTGACTCGTCGTTGAAAATATTGAACGACAGCTCTTGGCAGATGATTTCGTAGATCTCTTCCTGGATCTTTTCCTCCGCAGGCACAACCGTCGTGATCCCGTGAAGGGACAACCGCGCTTTCAGGTAGTCCTCTTCCATGGTGGGCTTCGTCCCAATGAGTCCCACGTTGGAGATTCCCCGCTGCTTGAGACGAAAAGCGAAGCAGTCGGCGATGTGAAGAATTCGAAGCGCCGGAAATTCTTGCTCGATGGCCGGAACCGAAATGTGTCCTGTATTGGAAGCGATCACCAAGAGATCGCATCCGGCCGCTACGAGCTTTCGGACGCCGTGGAGAATGTGCTCCGCCACCTTGTCGAACGCCCCCAGCGTGAGGTAGTGGACGTACTCGTCGCAATCGACCGATGCCATGACGATCGGAGGATTTGGCACCATCAGGTGTCCTTGGGGCATGTCAGCGCAGAATCTCTCGTTGATGCCTCTGTAATAGTCGAGCCCCGATATGTAGGAGATTCCGGTCAAGATACCGAGAGCCGGCAGGGTCATGATGGCGGCATGGCAGTGTTTCTCGCTTCGTCACGGGGTGATCGAATCCAGTGCCCAAGATGAGGGGCCCCTTTGTGCAATGCACACAGCCGCCGTCGCTCTGGCCCGTTCAGGGATGCCCTTGGGCCTTCTCCAGCGGCAACTGGGGCATGAACACATTACCACAACGATGCTATATGCCCAGTTCCACCCCGAATACTCAGAGACGGCCAAGTACTTTGAGCAAGTGGGTGAGCACTTCGGTCTCAACAGCGCCGGGTAACACTTCGGGTAACACCCTATATTTCCCTCCCGGCGGCACGAAGTGCCTCCTCGCCGGAAAGCATTGTATTACAACAACACGGAGGGGGTGGGATTCGAACCCACGAGTCCTTTCGGACGCCGGTTTTCAAGACCGGTGCATTGAACCGCTCTGCCACCCCTCCAAACGGGTAACCACCCGCGGGCAGAAAGATGATTCAGGCCCTGCCCTGCTTCAACCGGACGGTCTAGTGCCGGAACAGCCTCCGGCCGGTGAACACCATGGCGATTCCGTGCTCGTTCGCGGCGGTGATGACTTCTTTGTCTCGCTTGGAGCCGCCGGGTTGGATGACGGCTGTGATGCCGGCCTCGGCTGCCGTGTCTACTCCGTCGCGGAAGGGGAAGAACGCGTCTGAGGCGAGCACGGCTCCGTTGAGGTCGAGCTCGGCGTCGGCGGCTTTCCGGACTGCGATCTTGGAGGAGTCCACACGGCTCATCTGGCCGGCGCCTATGCCCAGGACTGCTCCGTCCTTGGCGAGCAGGATGGCGTTCGACTTCACGCCGAAGATCGCAGCCCAAGCGAAACAGAGGTCGTCCATCTCTTCTGCGGTGGGCTGACGCTCGGTGGCCACGGTCCAGGTGTCGTCGTCGATGCCGTAGAAAGGGGGATCGGGGGGAGTCTGGGCGAGCATGCCTCCGTAGACGCTGCGCAGCATGCGCGCTTCGGGAATTCGACCCCAACCTGCGAGGAAGTTGTCGTCGCCGTCGCCTCCCCCGATCTCGGGGAACGTCAGCAGGCGGATGTTCTGTTTCTCCATGAGCTTGGCCATCGCGTCTTGTGAGTAGGCAGGCGCGACGAGGCACTCTATGAAGAGCTTCGACATGAGGTCAGCGGTCGCTTCGTCCACGGGACCGTTCGTCGCGATGACGGAACCGAATGCGCTCGTGGGGTCGGTCGCGAGCGCTTTCTCGTACGCCTCGGACATCGTGTCGGCGATGCCGAGGCCGCAGGGCGTGGTGTGCTTGACGATGCAGACGGCGGCGCGTGGTGAGTGCGCGAACGGAGCCAACGACAGCAGCGCTCCGTCGAGATCCAGCAGGTTGTTGTAGGAGAGTTCCTTGCCGTGATGCTGGTCCAAGGCGGACAGACCAACCGGATCGTCGGGACCGTAGAACGCGGCTTCTTGATCGGGATTCTCCCCGTAGCGCAAGGTCTGGACGCGGCCCAATGAGCCGATCAGCCGGTCGGGTAGAGCGGCCCAGTCCGCGGATTTCTCCATGTAGGCGGCCACGGCGTCGTCGTACACGCTGACGTGACGGAAGACCTTTGCCGCGAGTCGGCGGCGTAGCTGCGCCTGGTCGTCCGAGTCGATGCCTGCGATGACGGTGTCGTAGTCGTCGGGTTCGACAACGACCCATACGTCTTTGTGCGACTTGGCGGCCGCGCGGATCATGGTGGGACCACCGATATCCACTTTTCCCATGGCGCCTTCCATGGGGACGTTCCCTGCGGCGATCGTCGCCTGGAACGGGTAGAGGTTCACGGCCACGAGATCGATGGGTCCGTAGCCGTGCTCTTGCAAAGCGGACATGTCGTCGTCGCAGTCCCTGCGGGCGAGCAAGCCTGCGTGAATCGCAGGATGAAGCGTCTTCACGCGACCATCCATCATCTCGGCGTGCTTCGTGACGTCGGAAACGTCCGTCACCTCGAGGCCGCCGTCGCGCAGGGTTCGGGCGGTGCCACCGGTCGAGAGCAACTCCCAACCCCGCTCCTGGAGTGCCTTCCCGAGTTCCACGATGCCTGTCTTGTCGGATACGCTGAGTAGCGCCCGCTTCATTTCACTTCCTCATTCGTTCAGGGGGAATTCAAAGTCCCGCGTCGGAGAGGCGATAGACCTCCCCCTTGCACGTCAGCGGACCGGGATCGCGCCCTTCGGCCAACGCGCTGCATACGTGATCCGCCGCGAGCGGGTACAGGCGGTGCTCGGCCCTCAGGACCCTGGCGGCGAGTTCTTCTGGTGTATCGCTCGGCTTCAGCGGCACCGGCCACTGAGCCACAATCGTGCCCTCGTCGTATTCCTCGTCCACGTAATGGACCGTCGGCCCAGAGATTCGAGCACCGGAGTCGATGACGGCCCGATGCACGTTCATGCCGTACATGCCCTTGCCGCCGAACGCGGGAAGTAGCGCGGGATGAACGTTCAGGATGCGGCGAGGAAAGCGCTCGAGCACCTCGGTAGGGATCTTCCGCAAGTATCCGGACAGGAAGATGACCTCGATGTCGTGCTGCTCGAGCAGCTCGAGGGTCTCTCTGCCCAAATCAGCCGGCTCACGATCCTTGGTCGGAATCACCGCAGCGGTCACGCCCGCGGCCTCAGCACGTTGCAGAGCTCCGGCACCGTCGTGATTGCAGACGAGCAGCGACAGCGTCCAGGGGGTAGTCGGACTCTGGTGGTCGATCAGCGCTTGTAAGTTGGTGCCTCCACCGGAGGCGAAGGCGGCGGCCTTCAGCGCTTGGCTCACACCAGCTCCCCTCCGTAATGAGGTACCAGGAAAGGGTTTCCTACACGTTCGTGTCCGACGGTGGTCGGGGGGCCGTGGCCGCTCAGCAGCACGGTCTCGTCCGGCAGCGTGAGCACCTGATCGCGAATGGACCGCATGAGCGTGGCCAAGTCTCCACCAGGCAGGTCGGTGCGCCCGATCGAGCCCATGAAGACGACATCGCCCGAGATGGCGACGCTTTCGTCTTCGGCCACGAAGATCACGTGACCCGGTGCGTGCCCCGGCGTGAAGCGCACATTGAAGACGCAGGTACCGAACTCGTAGCGTTGCCCGTGCTCGAGCTCGTGCGTCGGCGTGGGTTGTGCTTCGGCGGAGAGGCCGAACATGGCCGCTTGTCTCGGCAATGCCTCGTACATGCCGTAGTCGTCGCGGTGCAGCCAAATGGGCACTTCGGGCGCGACCGCGCGCACGTCGTTGACGCCCTCGATGTGGTCGAGATGTGCGTGGGTGAGCAGGATGGCCTGCAGAGAGAGCTCGTCTTCGACGACTGCGCGGGCCAGATCGGCGGCGGCTCCGCCGGGATCGATAGCCACGGCGACCGTCGAGTCCTCACAGACGACCAAGTATGCGTTTTCCCCGAAACCTCCACCGGTGAAGGTTCGGATGTCCACTAGGTCACGACCATCCGGAGGTCAGTACAGCGGAACTCAAACCGTGAACGAGCTCCCGCATCCGCAGCCACCCGAAGCGCTCGGGTTCTTGAACGTGAAGCCCTGACCCATGAAGCTGGTCACGTAGTCGATCTCGACGCCGTCGAGGTATTGGGCGCTGAACGGGTCTACGAAGACTTTCACACCCCGGATGTCGACGACTTCGTCCTCCTCCTCGGGCGCGTCCTCGACGTTGAGGCCGTACTGAAAGCCGGAGCATCCGCCGGGCAGGACCGCTACGCGCAGGCCCGCGTCGCCCTCGACGCCGTGTTCTTCTATGAAGTCCTGGACCTTGGCGACTGCCGTGTCCGTCATTGTCATCATGGTAAAAAACTATTCGAGGCTTGAAAAACGGTCAACAGCGGGATTCCTCGACAATCAACTCAGCCGCGGCCTTTAGGTCGTCTACGACCAGTATCGGCTCCGGTGCCGACGCTTCCAACTCTTGCCCATACCCCGTGCGCACCAAAATGCCCCGCCCACCGAGCTCGAGCGCTGCCATGACGTCGGTGAGCTTGTCTCCGATGTAGTACGAACACGCCGGATCCAGGCCTAGTTCCTTGGCGGCATCGAGATACATGCCGGTGCCGGGCTTGCGGCACGGGCAGGGACCGCCCAGGTCCGGGTGATGCGGGCAGAAGCACGTCATGTCGACTGCGACTCCGGCCTCGTCGAGCAGAGTGTCCAGCCGCGCGGCTACGGCTCGGTAGTCCTCGATCGAGTAGTACCCGCAGGCGATCCCCGACTGGTTCGTGACGACGATGAGCGCGAAGCCCGCCTCTCGCAGCGCCGCCAGCGCCTCGAAAGTGCCTGGAATGATCTCTACCCCGTCGGGGTCAGCGAGATATTCACGCTCGAGAATGATGGTCCCGTCGCGGTCGATGAACGCCGCGGGCCGCAGCTCGGTCACGGGGTGGATGCCCCTGTCCAAGCGTCGATGATCCGGCGCAGGAGCGCGTCTTCCTCTTCGCTATGGACGGTCCGTGGATCGAGCAGCACCTGACCATCAGCGATGCGCGCGATCACCGGAGGGTCGCCCAGGCGCAAGCGAGCGGCGAACACTTCCGCCCCGTCCGGGTGATCAAGTGAGAGCGCCCAGCCGGCCAGCTCGACCCCGGGATACGTACCTCCGCCTACGGCACCCTTCCCTTCCACGAGGGCTGAGGACACGCCTGCGTCTTCTAGCCTCTCTGCGAGCGATGTCGCGCGCACTTTCAGTTCCGGCTCGGTGGCCGACAGCATGCGCAATGTGGGGATCTCGGCGCGCGCCCGCTCCGGGTCCCGATACAACTGGAGCGTCGCCTCCAGACCCGCCAGCGTCACCTTGTCGACACGTAGCGCGCGACAAAGCGGATTCACCCGCATCCGGGCGATGGCATCGGCCCCGCCGAGCAGCAGGCCGGCCTGGGGACCACCCAGCAGCTTGTCGCCCGAGACCGCGACGACGTCAGCACCGTTCGCGAGCGACTCAGCTGCGCGCGGCTCTTCGGGCAACGAAAGCGACTCTGCGGCGAGCATGAGTCCCGATCCCAGGTCATGGAGCAGCGGCATGCCATGCGCCCGGGCCACGGCGGCGAGCTCCTGCAGGGGTGCCTCCTCCGTGAAGCCCGTGATTCTGAAGTTCGAGCGATGCACCTTCAGGATCGCCGCGACGGAACCGTCTGCGCACGCTTCTTCGAAGTCGGCGACGCGCGTGCGATTCGTGCTGCCCACCTCCACCAGGGTGGCCCCCGACCGCTCCAAGATGTCGGGGATGCGAAAACCGCCACCGATTTCGACGAGCTCTCCTCGCGATACCGCAACGCCCCGCCCGCGAGCCATCGTATTCAGCGCCAGGACAAGCGCCGCCGCGTTGTTGTTCACAACAAGCGCGTCGTCGGCCCCCGTGAGGTCGCACAGGAGCGACACGCAGTGGTCGTAGCGTGAACCCCGCTTGCCCTCTTCGAGGTCGAACTCGAGGTTCGAATAACCGCGCGCCGCGCGTGCCATCGCTTCGCGCGCGACCGCCGGGAGAGGCGCGCGCCCCAAGTTGGTATGCAAGACGACGCCCGTTGCGTTGATCACCGGGCGCAGCGACGGCTCGTCCTTTTGAGCGAGCTGGACCTCGACTTCGCGGGCATACAGCTCAGGTTGCTCGATCCCCACGACATCTGTGCCGGCGCTCACACGCTCGCGCACGTCGGCGATCACTGAACGCAGCCCCTCGACCACGCGCGCGCGCGGGTACGCAGAGAGGAGGCTAGCAAAAGGCTCTTGCTCGAGCAGCACATCGACGGAGGGAATCGACCTGCGTGGGTCGCTCATCGTGACGGCGGGCGCCGAGCCGCGGGATTGCGAACCACGCTCGTGTCGGGCACCGCACTCGTGTCGGCCACGGCACTCGTGTCCGGAACCACAGTCGTGTCTTCGACGACGCTGGTGTCCGGAACCGCGAGCGAGTCGTCTACGGCACCCGCGTCAGGGGGCGCGGGCGGCGGTTGCAGGACGAGCGTGGCACTCCCGCCACCGAGCGCCACGGCGGTGATGTTCCTTATGGCGGTGACCACGAGCTGGTAGGGGCTGTTGGGCACGAGCGTCGCGCCGAGCAGCGCGACGATCTGTCTCGATGGCAGGTGCTCGCCGCCTGGCCCGGTTGGCTCCCTTGCCTGGGTCGCATTGGGGTCAGGAGGTCGCGGACGCGCAGTGGGTCGGCCGTTCAGGCCGGGCGGAGCGACACGTCGCTCGGGAGGCGGCTCCACCGGCTCCGCCTCGGCGGTGTCTTCCGGCACGGGGTCCAGCGGGGCGGGGTCATCCAAAGCGGGGTCGGCCGCAGCGGGATCGACGATCACGACCGTGTCGGCCACGCTCGCGGTATCAAGGGCCGCGCGCGCAATGCTGTCCTGAACGGCGGCCTCAGCGGCCTCGGCGGCCAGAACCGCCGCGTCCAGGGAGTCGAGAACCGCGAGTGAGTCCGCAACCGCCTCGGCGTACGCCACGTAGTCGTGCTCGTGGAAGATACGTACGGCCGCCACCCTCACACTGTCCTCATCGAGTACCTCGACGGTCACGCCGGCGAGCGGGAAGTCCGGGTCCAGGTAGTCGTCGAACTCGATCAGCGCGGTGACAGAATCCAGGGGCGTGACACTCGTGACCTGTGCAGGAGTCGTGTCCGGCTGCAGCACCGCGATGTTCGCGAAGAACGTATCGGCCGCGTTGACCAGGCCCCGCCGCGTGCCCTGGACCTCCGTCGGGTCGACGATGTTGTCCCGATTCCGGTCTTCGAAAGCGGTTAGCTGGAAGCGGAACGCACTTAGCCCGTTGACCTCGATGGGCGTAGGCAGGAACCGCAGACCGAAGACTCCACCCGTGTCCGTCATGGACACGTGCACC
This sequence comes from Gemmatimonadota bacterium, assembly GCA_015664885.1. Taxonomy (GTDB): domain Bacteria; phylum Gemmatimonadota; class Gemmatimonadetes; order Longimicrobiales; family Gaopeijiaceae; genus UBA1138. Next base: position 4,105 of record DQPL01000081.1, on the reverse strand, counting down.
GATGAGTCGCCCTCAGTCCCCACGGCGTGGACTTCGTAGTCCGCGGCGCCGCGTCCGGTGAGTCGGTCCCAGACGATGCCGGCTATCGTAGTGGGCACCGGCTGCGGGCCCGTCGAAAAGACCAGCTCGAATTGGTCGCGCATCTGGTTGCTGAACAGGTCACGAACGACAGGCTGGAGCGTCACCCGATAGACGCGGTCTGGCTCGAATCCCCCATCCATCTCGATGACCAGGCTGCGCCGCTCGTGGCGCACGCGCAGGCCCCCCGTGCGCGGGGACACCACGACCGCATCGTTGAGCGTGCCCCCAGAGACCTGCTCGCTAATGCGCTCGTCGAAGTCGAAGCGGATGGGACCCGAGAAGTCCGGAATCACAGCGAACGTGTCGGGCGTGGTAGAGACCACGACCGGCGGCCGTCGGTCGTCGGGACCTCCCGTGGGAGCCCCCTGCTGCGCACACGCGACGAGCAAGACTGCGGCCATCGCGGCCGTCGCCGGTAGAAGGGTCTTCAGGAGGCTCCGCCCTCGAGCTCGGCGAGCTTCTCCTGCAGCTTACTCGCCTGCTCGTCGTATTGTGCGAGCTTATCGCGTTCCTTTTGCACGACTTCATCCGGAGCGCGGGAGACGAAGTTCTCGTTGTCGAGCTTCTTGCTCGTGCCCGCCGACAGCCCCTGCAGTCGCTCGATCTCCCCACGCAGTCTGCTGCGCTCGCGATCGAGGTCGATCACGCCTTCGAGTGGGACGAACAGCTCCGTGCCTCCGCTGAGAACGGCGTGCGCGCCGATGCCGGAGCCCTCGCCTTCGTGGATGCCGCCAATGCGCGCCAGTCGCTCGAGCGCGGCAGACTGGGACCTGACGGTGCCCAACAGGCCCGAGTCACCGCCCGTCAGGTGAATCTGGATGCGCTCGGCCTCCGGAACTCCATACTCCTTGCGCAGCCGTCGCACCTCGACGACCAGCTCCTTGAGCGCCTCGAAGTCCTGTTCGGCTTGTTCGTCCCGCCGGCCGTCGCTGCCATCCGGCCACGGCGCCACGATCAGGTCCTCGGGGCGCTCGTCTCCTTCGGGCCATGGCAGTCGCGACCAGAGCTCGGCAGTAACGAACGGCACGATGGGGTGCAGGAGTCGATACGAGTGATCGAGTACGGTCACGAGCGTCGAGCGCGCCGCCTCGCGGCTGGCGGCATCGGCGTTCTCGGTAAGGCGCGCCTTCACGAGCTCGAGGTACCAGTCGCACACCTCGCCCCAGAAGAAGTGATACAGGCTCTCAGCGACGTCGTGCAGGCGGTAGCGCTCCAGCCCTCGGGTGGCGTTCTCCGCGGCCGAACGAACCCTCGAAAGTATCCACCGATCTTCGAGCGCCAGGTCGCTCTCGACTTCGGCGAGTGGCCTCACCGGGGCGTCGCCCAGGCTCAACAACACGAAGCGGCCCGCATTCCAGATCTTGTTCGCGAAGTTGCGTCCGTTCGCGAAAGCCCCCTCGACGTCCTCGTGGTCGAGGCTGATGTCGGTGCCCATCGCGGCCTGGCTCACCAGGGTGTAGCGCATGGCGTCTGCCCCGAAGGCGTTCACGACCTCGAGCGGATCGATGCCGTTGCCCAGCGACTTGGACATCTTGCGTCCTTTCATGTCGCGGACGGTTCCGTGCAGATACACCTCGGTGAACGGCGGCTCACCGAAAAATTCGTAGCCCATCATGATCATGCGCGCGACCCAGAAGAACAGGATCTCGGGCGCTGTGACCATGGCATGGCCAGGGTAGAACGCCTTCACATCGGGGGTCTCCTCGGGCCAGCCGAACACTGAAAACGGCCAAAGTTGCGAGCTGAACCAGGTGTCGAGCACGTCGGGGTCCTGCTCCAGCTCGCCCGAGCCGCATTTTGGACACTCGGTGGGGTCCTCGCGGGAAACGATCTGCTCGCCGCAGGTACAGTACCACACTGGAATCCGGTGCCCCCACCAGAGCTGCCGCGAGATGCACCAGTCCCGAATGTTCTCCATCCAGTGCTCGTACACACGCTGCCAATGACCCGGCGTGAACGTGATCGTGCCGTCTTGGGAGGCGCGCAGAGCCGGCTCGGCCAGCGGTTTCATCTTCACGAACCACTGCAGGGACAAGCGCGGCTCCACCACCGTGGCGCAGCGGTAGCAGTGCGGCACCGAGTGCGTGTAGTCGTCCTCACCGGCCACGAGCCCCTGCTCGGTGAGCGCGGCCACTACAGCTTTGCGCGCGTCCAAGCGGTCCATCCCCTGGAAAGCCTCGGGCACGTTCTCGTTCATGCTGGCTTCGGGGGTCATGACGTTGAGGACCTCGAGGTCCGTCCTCTGCGCGATCTCGAAGTCGTTGACGTCGTGCGCGGGTGTGAGCTTCACCATGCCAGATCCGAACTCAGGATCGACGTAGGCGTCCGCTACGATCGGGATCGTTCGGCCCGTGAGCGGCAGCTCTACTTCGGCGCCGAGGAGCGATGTGTAGCGCTCGTCCTTGGGATTCACCGCGACCCCGGTGTCTCCGAGCATCGTCTCCGGCCGGGTCGTGGAGACCGTGAGGTACCACCGACCGTCGTCGAGCTGCCCGACCCCCTCGGCTCTGGCGTCGCGTGCCGCGCGCGCGGCCCCGCTGGCCGCCTCGGGTAAGGGGTAGCGAAGGTGCCAAAGGCTGCCCTGCGTGTCCTCCAGCTCCGCCTCTTCGTTGGACAGCGCCGTCAGGCACCGGGGGCACCAATTGATGATGTACTCGCCGCGGTAGACGAGACCCTTCTCGTACAGGTGCACGAACACCTCGCGCACCGCCCGGCTGAGCTCATCATCGAGCGTGAACCTCGTGCGGTCCCAGTCACACGACGCACCAATCGCCTTGAGCTGATCGAGGATCGCGGGCCCGGTCAGCTCCACGTGGTCCCATACCGCTTTGACGAACCGTTCACGGCCCAGGTCGTCGCGATGGCACCCCTCCGCCGCGAGCTTGCGCTCCACCACATTCTGCGTCGCGATGCCCGCGTGGTCGGTTCCGGGCACCCATAGGGACGCGCGACCCTGCATGCGCCGCCAGCGGATGAGCACGTCCTGAATGGTATCGTTGAGTCCGTGACCCATGTGCAACACCGCGGTCACGTTGGGCGGCGGAATCACGATGACGTAGGGATCGGCACCGTCCTCCAGTACCCGACTCGCAGCCACGTGGAAGTATCCGCCTTCCTGCCACTTCGCGTAGCGGGCGGGCTCGATAGCCTGCGGGTCTAGCCGGGGCGCCAACTCTTCAGACACGTCAGCTCCGATCGATACGGGTGCCGGGAACGGATTTGTTCGAAGCCCTAAGATGGCGAGCCCTCGACAGCTTCGTAACCGCTATACGGCCTAGCGCTGGGGACGTTCCCGTTTGTAGGTCGCTTTGCGCTCCAGCTCGACGGCCCGCGCCCCTTCGAACGCCTCTTCTGGCACCGACAGAAATGCCTCCGCGACCGTGGGACCAAAGTGGACACCCGAACAGCGAGCGATCTCGGCCATCACGGGGGCACGCGCGCGCGTCGCGGTATGCGCGCCGGGACGTCATGGCGTCATAGGCGTCGCAGACCGCCATGATCTGCGCGACCATCGGAATATGACCGCCGGACAATCCTTCGGGGTACCCGCTGCCCTCCCACCGCTCGTGGCGGTAGCGCGCGCCCGTCGTCAGGTGCTGTAGCGTCGGAATACTCTCGAGGATTTCGGCGCCGTCCGAAGGATGCGCCCGGATGTACGCGAACTTCTCCTCGGTAAACTTGCTCTTCTTAGTGAGAACCCGAAGTGGAACCCCCAGCTTGCCGAGGTCGTGCAGGTAGCCGCCGGCCCACAGCGTCACTTTCATGTGCTCGTCTAAACCCAACTGATTCGCGACCGCGACAGCGAGCACCGCGACACGGCATGAATGACCGCCTGTGTACGGGTCCTTGGCGTCGAGGAGGTTCGATACGATCCCGAGTAGTTGATCGTTGGAGAGTGGTGACACCTCGTCTGGCAAAACGTGCCCCGTCACTCTCAGGATCTTGTGGCGGAAGGACGTGACATCGTATCCGGGCACGTCACCGCCCCGCTCCAGGGAGAGGTAGGTCTTCGCGACTTCGCTTC
>DQPL01000126.1 GCA_015664885.1 Gemmatimonadota bacterium | reverse complement strand
TCGCCGGGCTAGCTGATCACTCTCAGCCCGAGCGACTGAATCATTCTGTTGAACTCCTCGAGGTCGTCGTCCATGGCGGCCTCGACGGCGGCGGCTCATCTGACTCGCATTGGAGGGAGGCCGTGCTCGACCGCGAGCTGATGACGCCGCTTTTTGACAGCGGAGTCGACAATCCGCTCAGCGCGATCTCTCTTCGGTCGCTCGCCGACCTCGGATACCGCATCGACCTCAGTCAGGCGGATTCCTATAGCAACGTCTTCTCCTCGCCGGCACGGTCTGTCACGCCTCCCCGCCCGGTCCTGGATCTCGGCGACGACGTACGCAGAGGACCCATCGTGGTAATCGACCAGAAGGGGCGCAGCATCCGCGTCCGCGAGTGAGCCCCAGGGCTTCGCGACTTCTCCCCCGGAGCTTCTCCGTTAAGCTCCTTATTCCGGCCTTCTCACGGGTCGCCTAACCACTTCGACCCGATTCCCCTTGCGCCACACGCAGCGCGCCATCGCCCTTTTCTGGGCGCCCTTGGCGGCGACATGGATCATGATGGCCACCGAGGGGCCGTTCCTCGCGGCGATCATCGCTCGGCTACCGGATCCAACCGTCAATTTGGCGGCGTACGGTGTTGCCTTTGCGCTCGCGATCCTGATCGAGGCACCTGTCATCATGCTCATGAGTGCCTCGACATCGCTCGTGCGGGACCGGGTCACGTACCTGAAGCTGCGCAACTTCGCGCGCTTCCTGGGCGTGGCCACGACGGGCCTGCTGCTGGCTGTGTTGATCCCCTCGGTCTATCGCTGGCTGACCGGCACGGTGCTCGGCCTTCCGCCGGAGGTCGCCGATCTCACGTACGGCGCGCTCTGGTTCTTCCTCCCTTGGCCGGCCGCGATCGCATACCGCCGTTTTCTACAGGGCGTGCTCATCCGGGCAGGCAAGACTCGTCTCGTGGCCTGGGGCACGCTCATCCGACTCTTCGGGATGGTGATCGCGGCACTAGCCGGCTTCTTCGTGCTCGACCTGCCCGGCGCCTGGGTTGGGGGGCTGGCCCTGGGCACCGGTGTTACGGTGGAGGCCATTGCTGCGCGCTTCATGGCAGCCTCTTCTGTGCGGGACCTACTCGAGGGGAAGGGCGACCTCGAAGCTAGGGGCCGCAACGTCACCTACCGGGACATTGCGAAGTTCTACTTCCCGCTTGCGCTGACGTCGTTCATCGGTCTGTCGATCCAGCCCCTCTTGACCTTCTTCATGGGTCGTAGCATCGCGCCGCTGGAGTCGCTCGCGGTCTTCCCGGTCGTGCACGCGCTTTCGTTCTTCTTCCGGTCCATGGGTCTCGCACTCCAGGACACCGCGATCGCTCTCATGGGTGAGCGCTTCACGCACCTTCCGGAACTGAAGAAATTCGCGCTCGGCCTGGGCTTGGCTACTTCGACTGGTCTCGCGCTGGTGGCGTTCACCCCGCTCTCTCGTCTGTGGTTCGAGACGGTCTCTGGCCTCACCTCTGAGCTTGCCAGCTTCGCGTTGACGCCGACACAGGTCATTGTCCCGCTTCCGTTCCTCGCCGTCTTGCTCTCGCTTCAGCGAGCGATTCTCGTCGAGGGTCGTAAGACCCACTACATCACGGTTGCGAGTGCGCTGGAGGTTGGATGTGTGGCAGTTCTGTTCATTCTGCTTGGGTTCAGGCTCGACCTAGTCGGAGCTACGGCGGCGTTTGGTGCTTTCATGGGCGCACGACTCGTGAGCGTCAGCTACTTGCTCGTACGATGCCGCAGTGTGCTACGCGACGCGCCCGCGTCTACACCGAGAGGCGCGTGAGGCCCTCGAAGTCCGGGGTGGCTGCGAAGCCCGGGCAATCGGGGTCGTAGGTACCGTTACAGAACACCTGACGCATCGCCTCAGCCACTTCTTCGGAGTCGGACGGATCACACAGCGCGATGAGGCCTGAGCCCGCGCCCGAGATCGTGATTGCCCAGGCCCCGGCGTCGTATCCTGCGCCGATAGCATTGTAGGCCCCCGGAATCATCGGCAGCCGATGCGGCACATGCAGCTCGTCCTCGACGCCGATCTTGATCAATTCCCGGTCCGCACTGGCCAAGCCACGCACGAGCGCGGTGGCGCGAGCGAGGCTACGCACCGCAAGGTCGTGACCCACCAGCTCCGGAAGTGCGCTTCTTGCGTCTTTGGTCTCGATGGCGGCGGCTGGGGCGGCGTAGGCGAAGCCGAGGTCGGCTGAGAGCGCCAGCTCGATCGGGAGTGGACCTGTGGCGCCGGGAAGCACGGCTCTGAGGCCCCCGTATAAGCAGGGCGCCAAGTTGTCACCGTGGCCTTCGTGCTCATACGCAGTCCCGAAAACGCCAGCGTCGTCACGACCCCGGCCGCCGGCGGCGAGCGCGAGGTCGGAGCCTGCCAGAATCGCCGCGGCGGAAGATCCCAGGCCCTTCCCGATGGGGATGTCGCTCGTCAGCCGAAGCGTGCCGCCGACCTCGAGGCTCATGCTCCTCAAAGCACTGGCGAACGACCGCGCCACGAGGTCGTCCGCATCGTCGTACTCCGCCCGCGCGAGCGAGCCTTCACGGAAGATCTTCAGGCCGGTGGGGCCCGGCTCGAACGAAGCCTCCAGATACCGGTTCAGCGCGAGCCCGATGGTGTCGTAGCCGCTGCCCAGGTTCGAAGTCGAGCACGGTACACGAACGCGCGCCGCGTTGAGCGTATCAGCCACCGGGTCTACGAGTCGTCAAGGAAGGCCTTCAGGGCGTCGATCGTTGGATCGATGTGAGTAAAGTGTTCCTCGACGTTCATGATAGCGGCTAGTCCCTCTGGCAACTCGACGGCGCGTCCGATCGCTTTCTCCACGACGTCCGGGAATTTCGCCGGGTGGGCCGTGGCGAGCACGACCGTCGGGCCGTCGCCGACGCCATGCTGCTGCTCCTGCGCGCGATACGCCACAGCGGCGTGTGGATCGAGCACGTAGCCGGTACGATGGTACACGTCGCCGATGCATTGGGCGGTTTCTTCATCGCTGATCGACATCCCACGTACGGTGCGTTGCAATGCACCGGGGTCGTCGCGAAACAGCCACTGTATCCTCTCGAAATTGCTTGGCGCCCCCACGTCCATCGCGTTCGAAGTGGTGGTGAGGGAGGCGTGTGGATGGAACGACCCTGTAGTCAGGTACTTGGGGAACACGTCGTTGGCGTTCGATGCCGCGAGAAAGCCGAGTGAGGGCATTCCGGCAAGGCTTGCGATGAGCCCGGCGCAGAGGCTGCCCAGATTGCCTGACGGCACCACGAAGCGAGCGGGAGCGCCGCCAAGCAAGATCCAGGCGTGCAGGTAGTAGAAGGTCTGCGGAAGCAAGCGTCCCACGTTGATGGAGTTGGCGGACGTGAGGCGGTGTCGCATCCGGATGCGCGGTTGGCTGAACGCAAGCTTCGCCAGTCGCTGACAATCGTCGAACGTGCCTGCTACCGCGACGGCGGCAACGTTCCCTCCGAGCGTGCTCATCTGGCGACGCTGTCGGTTGCTGATGCCCTCACGGGGGAAGAGGGTCACGACCCGGTACCTCTCCAATCCGTGGAAGGCGCTTGCCACGGCTCCGCCTGTGTCACCCGAGGTGGCTACGAGCACGGTTCTCGGGGTGCTCGCGGCTTCGGAGTCGTCGAGCTCGCTCATCAGGTTGGCCATGAAGCGGGCACCGACATCTTTAAATGCGTGCGAGGGGCCGTGGTGCAGCTCCAGCACGTGAACGCCCGCTTCGACTTCCACAAGCGGAACCGGGAAGGAGAGCGCAGATCGGGTTATTCGCCGCACGAAAGCGCCGTCGACCTGGCCCGCTAGGAGTCGTTCGGCACTCCATGCGGCCGACTCGACGAAATCGCCGGGAGGGGGCGGCGACAGCCCGCCGGAGCCGAGGGAGGGAAGGGGATCCGGAACGAAAAGGCCGCCATCCGGAGCTAGGCCCCTGAAAAGGGCCTCGTTGAGCGAGGCGGAACCGCCACCCCGGGTCGATGTGTAGGTTGACATTCCGGGGAAACCAGCGGCAGGCCATGGGAGACATCGAGCCTGGTTTACATTTAGGTCGCCAGGCGCACATCCCGAAAGTACAGTCACAGCTAGGATGTCTGCTACTCCCGCCCCACGGATGGCAGCGAGCCCCACTGCCGGGGAGGCTGTCTCCCGATGACTGATCCCACTCTGCCCTCCCCCGAGGACCACTTGGACGGAACACCGTTCGACCAGGAGCCGACGGAAGCGGCCGAGGTCCGCGTTCAGGGGGAGCTGGACACCGAGCTAGCCAAGCATCTGCTCGGGGGGCGAAGCACGTCCGATATCGGCCAAACGCTTCTCGCTACGCGGTCTGCACGTCCTGATTGTCGACGACAACGCCACGGCGCGAAGGATCTCCCGCGAGGCGCTTGCGTCCGAGGGCGCCACGGTAGGTGAGGCCGCGAGCGCTGAAGAGGGCATCCAGATGCTGCGCGCGGCCCTCGAGGGCGAAGCCTTCGACACGGTCATCGTGGATCATCTGATGCCGGGGAGAGACGGGTTCGACTTCGCGACCGACGTGAGCGCGGATACGCGCTTAGCAGGCCTGCCCATCCTGATGCTCACTTCGGCGGCGGCGGCATCGGGACGGCTGACCGCGCGGGAGGTGGTGATCGGCGCGTACTTGGCCAAGCCGGCATCACGCGCGCAACTGATTCGCGCTCTCGGCGCCATGCTGGGCCACAGTCCCTGGGACCAAGCAGAGCGAAGGTTGGTTACGAACGAGACACTGGACCGCGACTACAGTTCGCTGAAGATACTTCTGGCTGAAGACAATGCGTGAACCAGCAGGTCGCGCTCGCGCTATTGAGCAAGCGTGGTTACGAGGTCGATGTCGTAGACGACGGTCTGCAGGCGCTGGAAGCCGTGATTGCCGGGTCCCATGATCTCGTTCTCATGGATATTCAGATGCCTGAGATGGACGGACTCGAAGCGACCCGCGAGATTCGAAAACATCGGGGCCGGAGGACTTGCCCATCATCGCGCTCACCGCTCATGCATTTCAGGAGGAGAGCGATCGCACGGTTGAAGCCGGCATGAACGACTTCCTCGCCAAGCTATTCAAGCCCCAGGCGCTGTACGAGATCGTGGAGCGCTGGGCGCCGGACAAGACTACTCCGACCACCAATGCAGACTCAACCGAGGACATCGATACGGAATCCTCCCACGCGACGCCCCCAGTAGATATCGAGGGTTTTCGCAGCATGATGCGTGAGGTCGGAGTCGAAGAAGTGGTCGATGCCACGCTCGCCATCTACACGACGGAGGCCCCGAAGACCATGGATCGCATGGTGGCGGCCGTCGACGCAGGCGACGCCGAGGAGATTCGCCAGGCGGCGCACAGTCTCAAGTCGTCCTCGGGCAATATCCGGGCGAGGAGGCTGGCCGAGCTGCTTCAAGAGCTCAAGCCCTTCGGGAGGGATGGGAACACGGACGGCGCCAAGGATGTCTTCCCGGCGGTCCAGCCCGCATATGACGTGGTGATGGGCTATCTAGCGGACCTGGCGTAAGTCCACTTCGTTACCGTGTCGTCCGGTCATACACCTGAAGCGTTCGGATACGGCGACCACGAATACGAGACGAGACCTCGATTTCCATCCGTCCCGTCTCCGAGTTCAGCGAATACGACTGGTTGACCGAGAAGCCCCTACCAACGTCGATGCGAAGCTCGAGGGTCTCGCCCTTCCACTCGGCTCTCGCGCTCACGGTCTGATCGTCACCGAGATCGAAGTCGCGCTCCTCGCCGTCGAGCGTCAGTAGCAGCGGCGCTCTACGTCCGGTCCTGACCTCGACCGTCGAGTCAGTCATTGTGAGGATGAGGCGCTGAGCGGGCCGGATAAATCGCATCACTTGTTGCATGGCCGCGGCGTCGAGGTCGTCGCCCGCCGCGCCCCCGCGTCCACCGCGGCCCCCTCCTCCGCCCCCGCGCCCTCCTGCGCCCGCGAATGCATCTCCGCCGCCACTGCGACCGCCCCGTCCGGCGGCCTCTTGTGGGTTCTGGCTCAGATCGGCGTTCCGAACCCAAGTCCCGCTAAAGACACTTTGGAGCGCAGGGGGGACGGGGAGGACTTCGCCGCCGCCACCGCAGCCGGCGACGCCCACGAGCATGACCGCTGAAAGGACGGATCGCAACGTGTACATCGTGGAGCTCCTAGCTGACATTCTATTCTCCCTCCATACAACTATGACCTGTGACGCCGCAGCTTCGTTAAGGCCCAAATAGACGACGCCGACGCCCCGAGGGACGCCGGCGTCATTCAATGCGCCAGAAAGCGAGCGCGCCTACTTCTTCCGCTTCGCGGCCTTCTTCTTAGGAGCGGCCTTCTTCTTCGGGGCGGCCTTCTTCTTCGGCGTAGCCTTCTTCTTGGGAGCGGCCTTCTTCTTGGGGGCGGCCTTCTTCTTAGGAGCGGCCTTCTTCTTAGGAGCGGCCTTCTTCTTAGGAGCGGCCTTCTTCTTAGG
>DQPL01000098.1 GCA_015664885.1 Gemmatimonadota bacterium | reverse complement strand
CGCAGCGGGTGCTCCCTCGGAGCTCGTCGGTAATCCCGAGCAGACTTTGGACGCGGAGGGGGGCTGGGCGACACCCGGACTCATCGATTGCCACACGCACCTAGTGTTCGGAGGCGACCGGGCTCGCGAGTTCGAGATGCGGCTCAGGGGGACGTCCTACGAAGAGATCGCGCGCGCCGGAGGCGGGATTCTTTCCACGGTGAAGGCTACCCGAGGCGCGTCTGAGGACGAGCTCGTCGCGTCCGCGAGCCGGCGACTTGCGACCCTGCTCGAGCACGGCGTCACCACAGTCGAGGTCAAGTCGGGGTACGGCCTCGACGTCCCGAGCGAGCTGCGAATGCTACGCGTGGCACGACGTCTCGCAGACGAGCATCCGGTAACGGTGAGCACCACTTTGCTCGCTGCCCACGCATTGCCGCCCGAGTTCGAGGCCGATCGCGGCGCCTATCTGAGCCTCATCTGCGATGAGATGATCCCTGCTGCTGTTGCCGAGGGACTCGCGGATGCCGTGGACGCCTTCTGCGAAGGCATCGCGTTCACCCGCGAAGAGTGTGCCAGGGTCTTCGAGGCCGGGGCTCGCCACGGACTGTCTGTTCGACTTCACGCCGACCAGCTCTCGGACCTCGGAGGTGCCGCACTAGCGTCCGAACACATGGCACGCTCGGCGGACCACCTCGAGTACGCGTCGGAGGCTGGGGTGGAGGCCATGGCCGAGGCCGGCGTCACCGCCGTTGTGCTGCCCGGCGCGTTCTACTTCCTGGGAGGCGGCCACTTGCCACCCATCGACGCGTTCCGTCGTCGGGCGGTGCCGATCGCCATCGCGACCGACCTCAACCCTGGATCGTCGCCCGTAGGCTCACCGTTGCTGGCGATGAATATGGCTTGCGTGCTGTTTGGGCTTACACCGGAGGAGGCTCTCGCGGGCATGACGCGAAATGCGGCCCCAGTGCTAGGCGTCGCCGGCGAGTCGGGTACGCTCGAGGTTGGTTCCCGCGCGGATATCGCGGTGTGGAGCGTAGATCGTCCGGCCGAACTCTCCTATTGGGTCGGCTCGAATCCTTGCAGCGCGGTGGTTCAGAACGGGGTGTTGCGCCGCCCCGCCTAGCTCAGCCGCCGCGCCGGCGCGTGGGGCGGCTGGAGGTCCCCCGTGACGATCTCGATGGCGGCTTCGCCTGTGCGCGCGGAGCTGACCGCGGTGCCGACCTGGTGCTGGGTGCGCGAGACGGTGCCGATCTCGTGCTGGGTGCGCGCGACGGTGCTGACCTCGTGCGGGGAGCCCGAGACGGCGCCGACCTTGTGCTAGGTGCACGAGAGGGTGCTGACCGCGTGCTGGAACCCCTGGACGGCGCCGACCTCGTGCTGGGTGCACGAGAGGGTGCTGACCGCGTGCTTCCACGCGACGGGGCGGCCGAGCGCGTCGTGGGGGTTCTGGACGGCGCCGACCGAGCGGTCGGTGTCCGCGTGGGCGCCCGCCGCGTCGACGGGGCCCTGCCCGGAGTCGCCCTCGTGCCGGAACGGCCGGTGTTGCCAGAGCTCGCGCGGGGCGACGAAGAGCGTGTGGTACGGGGACGCACGACGGGATTGCGAGACGGCAGTCGAGAAGACTGCCGAGAACGCGTTGATGTGTCTCCAGAGCGCGTCGACGGACGGACGCCGTCGAGCGTTGGCGTCGATGGCCGTCGGGACCCCGCGCCCTGCCTGGGCGTCGCCGCACGAGTGCCGGTACGCCCCGTGAGACGGCCCGAAGGCCGGCCGGCGGCCAAAGTGCCACCTGCCCGTCGAGGTGGCGCCACCGCCGCACCGCCAGGTCGAGCAGTTCTTGTGCCTGGGCGAGCCGCCGCTGGCACGCTGGAGGGGGGCCGAGCGTTCCTCGTGCCTGCGCGATCCGCTCCGGGCACGCTGGAGGGGCGAGCCCGCCTGCCCGTATCGGTTCCGGCTCGTGCCGGAGTTTGCGCGGGGGTAGCGGCAGTCGTTGTAGTCCCCCGACGTCGCGCGCCCGCTCGGCCGGTAGCTGTCCGAGGATTCTCCTTGTAACCGCCGCCGAGCAGGGGCGAAGGGCGATTGAGGACTACCGGGGTGCGGCCGCCACCGTAGTAGCCGCCGTAGTACCCACCATAGCCGCCGTACCCGCCATAGTAGCTGTCCAAATAACCACCGCCCCAGTGACTACCGCCCCAATAACCGCCCCAGGGGTCGTAGTCCCAATAAGGCCCCCAGGGATTCGAGAAGGGGTCGCGCAAGAATACGAACGTGCTGCCGAGGCCCCAGTGCCCGCCCCTCCGACCAAACCAGCTGCGAGTGCGGAAGGAATTGTACCGCCAGGGCCTGTACGCTACGCAGTCGTAGAACCAGTCGGCGTAGGAGTCCCAGTAGCTGTCCCAGTAGTAATCCCAGCAGGAATAGGAGGACTGATTTCCGTGGTAGCCTCGGTCCCAGCCGTCGTACGACTCGGAGTAGAGACCGTAGGCGTAGTCGTTGTACGGGGAGCGGTGGCCAAACCCCAGCACCGATCCTGCGAACACTGAGCCGGGCGCGTAGTGACCTCCACTAATGCCGAAGCTGACGCCGGTGAATAACGGGCCGACACCGACCGAGAGCGACAGATGAGCCTGCCCACGGGCCTCGTTGGCCGAAAAGGCGGCCAAGGCTGCGAGAACGAGTGTCACTCTAGTGGGGGTACGCACGGTATCCCTCCCATCAAATAAGACACCCCCGAACAATGCACGGGGCATGCCACGATGTACTAATACCCCTAAGTGCCGGTGTCACAACTACTTACACGCACGATCTCACGTGTTGCCACAAAGTCGTAGCTGTCCCGGCCCTGGGACACCCAGCGCGAAGCATAGGACACCGAAAAAGTTCAAGCCCCACGGGCTGCTAGCGCGTCCAGGAAGCGATCGAGCTCCTCCTCGCTCGTCATGAGATTCGGTGAAACCCTAAGTGAGTTAAGTCCGCCACCGAAAGATCGCACGACTGCCCCCTCGGTTTCGAGCAACTCAGGGCCCAGCTCGGGCGCCGGGCGCCCCACGACTTCGACCGCCATGATCACCGACGAAAGCGACCAGGTAACCGGGGAACGCCAGGCAAGGGACGCCTCAGAGTCCACGCGGTCGCGCACGCGGCGCCAGAGCGCGCGGTATCGCCGGTCCTTCTCAGCGGCCCCCAGTGCGGCTTGGAACGCCAGTGCATCTCCCAAGGCCACCACCGCGGGCCACGCCCGCGTCGAGTAGTCCTCGTAGTCGCGGGCGGTGCCGTCCATCCTCGACTCTGCCGTCTTGTGCCACATTCGGGGGAGCTGGCTTCTCAGCGCCTCCGAGACGTAGAGCAGGCCGAGCCCCTTCGGGGACTGCACCCACTTGTGTGGGCTCATGGCATAAGCGTCCACGCCGGCCGAACCGATATCCACAGGGATCATGCCAACCGACTGGGCGCCGTCGACGAACACGTACTCAACGCCGCGGTCGCGGACGGCGGCGGCGATCTCACGCACGGGATGACGAAGCCCGATCATGTTGTCTACGTGTGGGATCACCAGGACCCGGGTCTCGGGCCTCACCGCCTGGACGTGCAGGGCGACGAGCTCCTCTTGCGTTAGCTCGGCGCCTCGCTCCACCGGGAAGGGGAAGCGACGCACCGTGAAGCCACGACGCTCAGCCAGAGTGTCCCAGGCGACCGCGGCCCCCGCGTGGTTGATTGAGCTGAAGAGGACCTCGTCGCCGGCGGACAGCGGGAGCCCGTGCGCAAGAACGTTGAATCCCTCGGTGGTGTTGTGCGTGATCGCAAGGTCATCCGCCTCGCACTTCAAAAGTGCCGCAGCCTGGGCGCGTACTCCCTCCGCGAGCACCCGCCAAACATCGCCCCACACGTAGAGCGAAGGGTGCGTCTCACAGAGCTCGAGATAGCCGATGTGCGCGTCCACCACAGGGCGCGGCACCGTCCCGATCGACGCGTGGTTCAAGTAGATCAGGTCGGGAGAGAGCAGGTACTGGTCGCGTAGCCTGCGCACCGCTGATACGCTGTCGGCTCGAAACGAGAGACCATCCAGCGACGACGTGAGCGCGGCCTCCAGTGCTTGCGCGCGGCCTAGGATCGGAGCCCCCACGGCGCCCATCGCGAGGGCCTTGAGAAACCCTCGACGGCTCGAGCACGTATCAGTCATTCGAGTCCTCCCGGGTATGTGATTTTCACGACCGCCTTGCTACAAGGCGTCGATGATGGAAGATTGTTGGGGTCCGGTCGATGCTTTTGCGTCGGCGCCAGAGCGGCCCCCTGGCCGCCTGGAGAGGACAAGTCCACGACTCCGTTTTATACGGAGTTACTTCAAGGACATCCGTGAGCAGTAGTCTCGAATCGGATGTTGAACCCCGCAACATGGGTTGAGACGTGCCCGAATCGCCAGAGAAACCACAGGGCGAGGGAGACCGTAACAAGCCGCAGCGCAACAAGCGCCGCCGCCGTGGCCGTCGCCGTCGTCGTTCGCCAGGTCAGGAACGACAGCACGAGCCGACGGAACAGGAACTCCTCGCACAAGTCCCCGATGATCCTGCAGAACTAGAAGCAGAGTCGAGACCTTTAGGCCTGCTCGAGGTTCTGGGTAGCGGCTCCGGCTTCGTTCGGCGTCGGGAGTCCGGGTATACCCCCGGCAACGACGACATCTACGTGGGCTCCCGCATGATCCAGAAGTTCGGCCTCCGTACCGGAGACGAGCTGGTGGGTATCGTCGGGCAGGCTCGAAACGGAAAGAGCCCGCCGCTCGCGCATCTGCAGCGCGTCAACGACAGGCCGCCGGAGGACATGGCTACGCGCCCCGAGTTCCAGCGGCTTAGTGCTACGCACCCGACTGAGCAGCTCGTGCTCGAATGCGGGCGAACGATGCTCGGTCAGCCAGACTATACCAACCGGGTCATCGATCTCATCTGTCCGCTTGGCAAGGGACAGCGCGCGATGATCGTGGCGCCGGCCAAGGCCGGAAAGACCACCATTCTCCAGGCCGTGGCCCAAGGCATCGTTGCAAACAATCCCGAATGCCATCTGATCATCCTCTTGGTGGACGAACGCCCCGAGGAAGTCACCGAGATGGAGCAGTGCGGATTTGGGGAAGTGGTCGCTTCCACGTTCGACCAGCCGGCGGAGCGGCATGTGCAGGTAGCCGAGATCACGCTGGAGCGTGCGCGTCGTCGCGTGGAACAAGGTGAGGACGTCGTCATCATTCTCGACTCGATCACACGTTTGGCTCGCGCACACAACACCATCAAGGGCGGTAGCGGACGCACCATGTCCGGTGGACTGGACGCCAACTCGCTCGAGAGGCCCAAGCGCTTCCTGGGCAGCGCCCGCAAGATTTCGGACACTCAGGGCGGCGGATCGCTGACGATCATCGCGACGGCGCTCGTGGACACCGGGTCTCGTATGGACCAGGTCATTTTCGAGGAATTCAAGGGTACCGGAAACAGCGAACTGGTTCTGTCGCGGGAGCTGGCTGACCGCCGAATCTACCCGGCGATCGACCTGCCGCTTTCCGCCACGCGGAAGGAGGAGCTGTTGCTCGACGAGGACGCGCTCTGGCTGTCACACGCCATGCGCCGTCAGCTCGGCGGAGCTGGCCCCGCGGACGGAATGATGGAGTTGCTGGGTGCCATGAAGAAGACGGAGACGAATCGGGACCTCATCAACTGGGCTCGTAATCAGTAGAGTCGGGCACCGCGGTCGACTCGACAGCCGCGCTCGAATCGGCAGCAACTGATCCGGCGGAGTCGACGAGCAGTAGCACCAGGCGATCCAGGCTCTTCTGCAGTTCGTCGCTCTGCGCACCATCCATGGAGAGCGCCCAGTAGCCCATGAGGGGATTGCGGCCCAGGTCGCCTTCTTCGCGCCAGCGCACACGCGTTCCCGCGCCCTCTGGATTCAATTCCAGCGTGCCGTCGGTCGACATCCTGCCGTCGTTGACCTCGACTCTGTAGGTCACGTGCCTGGGGGCGTCGGCTTGTACGATCGTAAAGACCCCGCTTCCGAATTCCGGATCATCCCAGCTCATCGTCGCCCCCGCGCCTCTCGCGGGCCCCGAGAGCGTGCTGCTGTCCGGCCACGGCGTCCAGGCAAGCCAACCCTTCGGAGAGTCGAGGTAGGGAAAAGCGGCGTCGGCTGTTGTCGGCAGCAGTATGGTCGCCTCAGCCTCCCAGGTGGCCGGGAGCACGACTCCGAGCCCGAGCAGCGAGAAGAGGATCAGCGCGCCGGTTCCGAGGATCTTAGTGCCGAAGCTGAAGGGGCTGTCGCTCATCGGCTTTCCAGCTCCTGCAAGACGCCCTCGAGCACAGCCCAGACATTCCGTGCCACGAGCTCGTGGCCCTCAGCAGTGGGATGGATTCGATCGTCCTGGTTGAGCTCGGGGACTCCAGCGACGCCCTCGAGCAGAAAAGGGATGAGTGCCGAACCGGTGGCCTCGGCCACGGTCGGAAAGATGGCCCGGAATCTATCGGTGTATGCCTTCCCGAGATTCGTTGGTGCCTGCATGCCGGCGATCACCACGCGTGAGCCGGGGTGCCGCGCTCGCGTACGGTCGATGATCGTTCGCAGGTTGTCTTCGAGCATGTCAGGATCATGACCGCGAAGGCCGTCGTTGGCGCCGAGCTCCAGAACGAGCACTGCGAGCGGTTGGCGCAACACCCAATCCAGCCGGCGCAGGCCGCCCGCGCTCGTCTCTCCGGAAACGCCGGCGTTCACCGCCCGGAACGGCAAGCCTGCCGAATCGGCCAGTTCCGCAAGGCGGGCGACGTAGCTATCGTCGTCGCTGAGTAGACCGAGTCCGGCTGTGAGGCTCGTGCCGAGAAAGACGACGGGTGGTCGCTCGTCTGCGGGCGACGCCTCTTCCGGTGCCGGCAGAGAGACGGCTCCCCCGACATCCGGGGCCGCGGAAGCCGGGTCTTCGGGCTGCGCACACGTGGCACACGCCAGCATCGAGATGATGAAGAGGAAGCGTCGCATATGATGATCGTGGCCCAGGGCCTCGAAAAAACCTACATGAGCGGAGGGCGGCCCTTGCCGGTGCTGACCTCCATCGATCTCGAAGTCGAGGCCGAGTCTTTCGTAGCCGTCGTCGGTCCCTCGGGTAGCGGCAAGACGACCCTTCTGGGCCTTCTGGCCGGACTCGACGAGCCGACGCGTGGCCGCGTCTACCTCGACGGCGAAGACATTTTCGCGCTCACCGAAGACGGTCGAGCCGAGTTTCGTCTCCAGCGGGTCGGGTTCGTATTTCAAACGTTTTACCTGCTCCCGACGCTGACCGCGCTCGAGAACGTCTTGGTGCCGCTGGAGCTCCGAGGCACCGCCAAGGGGCTCACAGGCGAGGCTACGGCCCTCCTGGAGCGCGTGGGCCTAGGTGACCGGCTCGACCACTTTCCGGCTCAGCTCTCCGGCGGAGAACAGCAAAGAGTAGCCTTGGCGCGAGCCTTCGCCAATCGCCCGAAGATCCTGTTCGCGGACGAGCCGACAGGGAATCTCGACCAGGAGACGGGCGAAGGCATCGTCGAGATGCTCGAAGAGTTGAATCGCGATGCGCGCACGACGCTCGTCATGGTGACGCACGACCTCTCGCTCGCGGCGCGCGCACACCGAATCGTGTCGCTCGCCGGAGGTCGGATCGTTTCCGATCGGGCTGGGCAGCCAGCTTGAGAAACAAGCTACGGCTCGGTTTCGCCGTGCGTTTCGCGATGCGTGAGAGCCGGCACAGCCTCCGCCGTGTGGGCGTCTACATGGCATCGATCACGCTGGGCGTAGCAGCGCTGGTCTCCATCCACTCGTTCCGGGACGACGTCGCACGCTCGATTCAGGAGGAGGCGGACGTGCTCATGGGGGCCAACGCGCGCCTCAGGGCGTCCCGAGAGCTTCCGGACTCCATCAGCACCATTCTGGATTCGCTGAGCCGAGCGGGCGTCGAGATGGCACGAGTGACGACCGCTGGGTCCATGGTGCTTGCGCCGGTCTCGGGCGCTGTCCGCCTCATGCAGGTGCGTGCGGTGGATGGGAGCTACCCCTTTTACGGCACCGTCTCGACCGAGCCGGCCGGGCATTGGACCGGGGGCATCGGCCCCGGCGAGGTCCTGGTCGATCCGGCTGCTCTGACGCAGCTCGACACCGAGGTCGGTGACACCCTCGTGGTGGGGGGCGTACGGCTCGTCATCGCGGCGACTGTCTCGGACCTGCCCACTGACCTCGGGTTCGATTTCGCGATCGGTCCCAAGGTGTACCTCTCGCAGGAAGCCATGACACGTGCGGAATTGCTGGGTGCCGGCTCTCTGGCGCGCTACGAGGTTTTCCTCCGCATGCCGGATCGAGACGACCGCGGTGTACTCCGGGACCGATACTCACAAGTGTTCTCAGCAACACGGGTGCGCTACACGACTGCGCGACAACAGGCGCAAGACCTCTCCAACGGGGTCCGATTCCTCGGGCGCTTTTTGGCACTGGTGGGGCTGGGGGCGCTCCTGTTGGGCGGGATCGGAGTCGCGAGCTCGATCCATGTCTACGTGAACGAGAAGCGACCTGGAGTGGCGGTGCTACGATGTATGGGCGCGAGTCAGTGGACGGCGTTCCTCGCCTACATGATCCAGGCTGGGGCCATGGGACTACTGGGATCGCTGGCGGGCGTGACGCTCGGGGTCCTAGTGCAGGAGACCCTCCCCTTCGTCCTGAAGGAGGTTCTACCGGTCGCGGTCGACACGCACTTCTCCATGGGCTCCGCGCTCACCGGTCTGGGGATCGGCGTGTGGGTAGCAGTGATCTTCGCGTTGATCCCGCTGCTCAGTGTGAAGGACGTGCCGCCACTACAGGCTCTGCGTCAGGACTTCGAGCCCCCGCGGCGCCGCGCGGACTCGCTCACGATCGGCGCCTACGCGTTGCTCGCGGCAAGCGTTTTGGTCCTGTGCATCATCGAGGCTCCCGAGCCGGAGCTCGGCCTCGGCTTCGCCGGCGCGCTCTCGGTCGCGGTTGCTGTGCTGACCCTCGTGGGTTGGTCACTCACTCGCTTGACTCGACGGTTCTTTCCGCGCGGCGCCTCGTACCCCATCCGACAGGGCGTATCGAACCTGTTTCGTCCTCAGAACCAAACCGTGTCGGTCACGCTGGCGTTGGGATTCGGGGCGTTCGTGATCGGCACCGTCGTCGAGGTGGAGGGCAATATTCGTAAGGACCTCACGCTATCATTCGGCGAGGGGCAACCGAACCTCCTCTTCTTCGACGTGCAGACGGATCAGATCGAGGGGGTGCTCGACCTGCTGCCTGAACCAGTGCGCAGCAACGCAGAAGTGGCGCCGCTCGTCCCATCCAAGATCGTGGCGATCAACGGACGTACGCCCGAAGAGTTGCGCGCCGATACCGTGCGAGAGCGGCGACCCGACGCCTGGGCCCTGAGACGGGAGTACCGCAACAGCTACCGTGCAAGGCTCGGGCGCGCGGAGACGTTGGTGCACGGTCGCTGGTGGGACGGGACGCCAGGGGAGGAGGACGGTCAGGAGGTGGACGCCGGGGGGCTCACCCGGCTCTCCCTCGAGTTGGAGGTCGCGCGCAGCCTCAAAGTGTCTCTCGGCGATACCATCACGTGGGATATTTCTGGATTCCGTGTCCCGTCCGTGCTCACGAACCTCCGGCGGGTGGATTGGAATCGCATGGAACCTAACTTCTACGCTATTCTGGAGCCGGGTGGACTCGAGGACGGGCCCCAGACCATCATGATCGTGGCGCGCCTAGAGGACTCCGGTGCTCGGGCTGAGGTGCAACGAGATCTCGTCAGGGCGTTCCCGAACGTGGCCGCGCTCGACTTCTCACGTGTCCAGGAGGCGATCGACACCGTTCTCTCTCGGGTCCGTCAGGCGGTTGGGTTCTTAGGCGCGTTCAGCGCCCTCGCAGGTGTGCTGGTGCTGATAAGCTCGCTTGCCGCGTCGCGCGTTCACCGCCTACGTGAGGGCGCGTTGCTCAAGATTCTCGGCGCTAGCCGTAGACAAGTGCTGACCGTGCTATTCGCGGAGTATCTGGCGCTCGGCACACTGGCGAGCGCGAGCGGCCTGCTCCTGGCGGTCGGCGCTGGCGCTGTCGTCGTGCCGAACGTATTCGAGCTCGCCTACGCCCCCCGGGTGGTGCCGCTCACCGCGATCTGGGCAACCGTCGCCGCGCTCACGGTCCTCGTTGGCCTGCTGGGCAGCCGCAGCCTGCTGACGAGGCCTCCGCTACCGGTGCTGCGGGAGGCGCCCGAATAGTCGGCTGGGCAGCCCGTAGTAGGTGGCCGCTAGTCTGCTAGGCCCGCGGCCAGGGTCTCTGCAGGAACCTTCAAGGAGGCCTGATGATGACACGACTGACACGTGAGCGGGTGCGGTATTCGAAGCCGGGTACGCTTCACATCGATGGTGGCGTCACACTTGGGGCAGGTGCCCTCTAGTGAGATCAGCGTGAATCGTTCGATCAGCCGGCGTCGCGTGAGGATGATTCCGGCTGTCAGCGCTCCGATCAACCAGGGGGCGTGGGGTGGGACGATCGCCATCATCGGCGCGATTACCAGGAAGATCCCCATGGTTCTGGCGGCGCCGCCGACGCGCCATCGCCGGCCCCGTGGTTGGATGGACGCAAACGCCTCGGTCGACTCGAACCCAAAAAGAGTGACCCGAGCAGCGGTCCGAATGAGGCCGTCAAATTCGGGGGGATGGGTGTCTTCGATCAAAGCGGAGCGGGCACGCGTCGCGGGAAGCCGGGCTGAAATGTATGTTCCCGAGGCCTCATCTTAAACCGCGACCGGCGCTGTTGACCCAAGACGAACCGGAACAAGCCGCTCAGCAGGCCTCCCTGTCGAGGGAGTTGTCCGAATTCCTCATCGAGTTATCGATCGGGGTGCATCGCTACGCCATGTACCCAGCGGGGCATCCCTCGCACGAACCGGTTCTCGACAACATCATACGCCGCCTGATCGAGCTTTTCGTCAATCGGCCCTCGGTTTCGATCGGCGTGGCGGCGCGGCAGCCAAAGATAACGGCGGTGACACTACCAGTGAGAACGGTGGCGACGCCGACAGTGAGGGCGGCGAGCCTTCCTAGGGCTCAGCCAGAGACGGAAAAGGCTCTCAGCCGTTCCGCCGCTGCGTGCAACGTTTCGAGGCGCTTGCAGAAGACGAAACGCACCACCGAGCGTCCCCCCTCGGGAGTGCTGTAGAAGCTTGAGCCGGGGACGGGCGCGACACCGCCCTCGCTCGTCAAGCGCTTCGCGAACGTCGTGTCGTCCTCGTCGGACATCCCGCTGAAGTCCGCCAGCACGTAATAGGCGCCCTGCGGCGTCGTGCATCCGAATCCCGCTGCTTGCAGCGCCGATAACAGGACCCCGCGCCGCTCCTTGTAGCGCTCGACCATTTGTGTGTAGTAGTCCTGACCGAGCTCACGAAGACCGACCGCACAGGCCTCCTGCAGTGGGGCAGGAGCTCCGACGGTGAGGAAGTCGTGCACCTTCCGGATCGCGTCGGTGAGATGTGGCGGAGCCATGACGGTTCCCACGCGCCATCCGGTGACGCTGAAGGTCTTGGACAGGCCACTGACGGTGATCGTGCGGTCGCGCATCCCCTCGAAGCCGGCGAGTACGAGATGCTCGCTCTCGTAGTAGATGTGCTCGTAGATCTCATCGGTGATCGCGAGGATGTCGTACTCCCGGCAGATATCCGCGATCGCCTGGAGCTCATCGCGGTCGAACACGCGCCCGGTCGGGTTGTTGGGCGTATTCACGACGATGGCACGAGTCTTCGGCGTAACAACGGCCTCGAGTCGATCGCGCTCCACCCGGTAGTCGGGCGCCTCCAGAGGAAGAAACACCGGACTCGCCTGCGACAGCACGGCGTCGGGACCGTAGTTCTCGTAGAACGGCTCGAAGACGATGACCTCCTCGCCGGGATCGATGGTCGCCAGCATGACTGCGGCCATCGCTTCGGTCGCACCGCAGGTCACCGTGATCTCGCGCTCGGGGTCGAACTCGAGGTCGTACATCGCGGCGTATTTCTCCGAGAGCGCGTTGCGCAAGTTGGCTGTGCCCCAGGTGATGGCGTACTGGTTTACGTCGCCCTGGATCGCCGCACATGCCGCGTCCTTGAGCAGCTGAGGCGCAGGGAAGTCCGGGAATCCTTGAGCGAGGTTGATCGCATCGTGTTCCCGTGCGACCCGCGTCATCTCCCGGATTACCGACTCGGAAAACGAGTGGGTGCGCGTGGCGGTGCGCAGAAGGCGGTCGGTCAAGCTGTCTCCGTCTGGTGGTGGGATCTCAGGAAGATGGCGTGTAGATCCTCCTCGCACACGCACAGGGCGGTCACGACGTCTGGATCGTACCAACTGCCGCTGTTGTCCGAGATTTCAGCGATGGCGTCGTTCCAGCCAAGTGCCGGGCGGTGAGCACGGTCACTGGTCATCGCGTCCAGCGCATCGCATACCGCCACTATCCGCGGCGCCAACGGGATGGGGCGCCGGCCAGTCCATCGGGGTAGCCCTTGCCATCCCAGCGCTCGTGGTGCCAACCGACCACCGCCAGCCCGACTTCGTTGTCCAAGAGCGGTCGTAGTAGGGCCGCCCAATGCTTGGGTGCCGCTCCACCGCCTCTCGTTCGTGGGGCTCGAGCTCGTCCGTCTTGTTCAGAATCCCATCCGCAACACCGAGCTTGCCAATATCGTGCAGCCGACATCCGAGCTCGAGTTCTTCGCGATCGATGAGGCTCTCGTCCGGGTCGAGCTCTCTCGCCACGCGCAAAGCGAAGTCCTATTCTTCGCCCACTCCGACTCGGCGGCGCAGCATGGCCGGGACCTCTTCGCGATGGATGCGACCGGCGAGGGAGGGCCCCTGCCGATAGCGACAACCGAGGCCTATGAGTCGGATGCTCGCCTCTCCCCCGACGGATCGCACGTGGCGTACGAAGCGGACAAGGAAATCTACGTGGTGTCGTTCCCCGAAGCTGGAATCCCGCAGCAGGTATCGCTCGGTGGTGGCATGTCGCCCCGCTGGGAAGGCGTCGGCACAGAGCTCTTTTTCTGGAAGGCCGACTCACTCATGTCCGCACCGGTCACCCGTGTCGAACCGCTCGGCTTCGGCCAAGCAGACTTTCTATTCGTCGTGCCTGAGGTCGACGTACTCAACCAATTCTACGACGTCACGTCAGATGGGCAGCGGTCTCTCATCAGGACTCAGAACCCTGGTGTCGCCTCGCAGAGTATCCAGGTCGTCGTCGACTGGCAGCGGGAATCGGCCGACGTAGGGCGGAGTCGGAAATGAACGCCGACTCGCTTGGTACCGAAATGAAGCCCCAGATCCCCCGTCCGAGCGCTCCTATGCGGCACTCTCGCTTTCTAGCACTCTGCATCGCTGCCTTGATCCCGCTCCCATCGGCGGCGCAGGAGCTCGACCCGTCCCTCTTCTCCGCCATGACCGCCCGCAGCATCGGTCCCGCCGGAATGAGCGGTCGCATCGCCGCAATCGACGGCCTGGTCTCCGACCCCAACGTGCTCTGGGTAGGGGCCGCGACCGGAGGTGTGTGGAAGTCCATGAACGGTGGCACGACCTGGACACCCGTGTTCGACGAGCAGCGCGTCAGCAGCATCGGCGCTGTGGCGATCGACCAGAACGCGCCCGAGGTAGTTTGGGTTGGCACCGGTGAAGGCAATCCCCGCAATAGCGCAGGAGTGGGAGCGGGACTCTACAAGACGATGGACGGCGGTGAGAGCTGGCAGCTGCTCGGCTTCGAGCGCTCGGAACGCATTCACCGCATCGTGCTTCACCCGACAAACTCGGACGTCGCGTGGATCGGGGTCATGGGCCGTGCGTGGAGCGATGGCGAGGAGCGGGGCGTCTACAAGACCGTGGACGGGGGACGGAATTGGCTCCAGGTGCTGTGGGTGGACGAGCGCACTGGCGTTGCTGACCTGATCATAGATGCCTCGAATCCGATGAAGCTGTTCGCGGCGATGTGGGAGTTCCGGCGTGAGCCGTGGTTCTTCACGTCGGGCGGACCTGGCTCGGGCTTGTACGTGAGCCACGACGGCGGGGACACTTGGTCTCGGTACACGGAGGATGACGGCCTGCCCCCCGGCGAGTTGGGGCGCATCGGCCTCGCGATCTCGGCCAGCGAGCCCAGCATTGTCTACGCGCTCGTCGAGGCCGAGCAGAGCGCGCTACTGAGGTCGGACGACGGAGGCCGGAGCTGGGTGACCGTCAACGACTCCGCGGAAGTCGCCAGCCGCCCCTTCTACTACGCGGACATCTTCGTCGACCCCCAAAACGAGCTGCGCGTCTACAACCTGAGCGGTCGCCTTTCGACCTCGGAGGACGGGGGTCGCAGCTTTTCGCAGTCCGAGGGCGATGTACACCCCGACCTTCACGCGATGTGGATCGATCCGAACGACCCCCGGTACTTGTTGCTCGGCACCGACGGAGGCGTCTGGGAGTCGCTCGACAAAGCAAAGACGTGGCGCGTGTTCGACAACCTGCCGGTGGGCCAGTTCTACCACATCAGCGTCGACGACGCGGTGCCCTTCAATGTGTACGGAGGCATGCAGGACAATGGGTCCTGGCGCGGACCGTCAGACGTGTGGCAGGTGGGAGGCATCCGAAACTACACCTGGCGCGAAGTAGCGTTCGGCGATGGCTTCAATAGCGTCATCGACCCCGGCGATTCGAATCTCGGATACGGGATGTCGCAGGGGGGGCGCCTCGTGCGCTTCGACCTGCGCACGGGAGAACGCAAGTACATTCGTCCCTGGGCGCCGGACGGTACCGCGCTCCGTTTCAACTGGAACGCGCCGCTCGCCTTCGACCCATTCGCGACCGGGACGGTGTACTTCGGTAGCCAGTTCGTGCACAAGAGCGAGAATCGCGGAAACAGTTGGCAAGTAGTCAGCCCGGACCTCACGACCAACGACTCCACCAAGCAAAGGCAGTCGGAAAGCGGTGGTCTCACGATCGACGACTCTGGGGCCGAGAACCACACGTCGTTGATCACCATCGCGCCGAGTCCGGTCGAAGAGGACCTGATCTGGACGGGCAGCGACGACGGCAAGGTGCACCTCTCCCGTGCGGCCGGCGGAACTTGGGTAGACCTGACTGGTGAGATCGGCGGGGTTCCGGACGACACCTGGATCCCACACATCGAGCCCTCGAAGCACTCGGGCGCGACCGCCTACGTCGTCTTCGACGATCACCGACGCGGCAACTGGGACCCCTACTTGTACCGCACCGAAGACTACGGCGACGACTGGGACAACATCGGGCGCCATAAAGGCGTGGACGGGCGGGACCGAGGCATCGATGGATTCCTGCATACGGTCGAAGAAGATCCGGTGACGCCGAACTTGCTCTTCGCCGGTGGCGAGTTCGGTCTCTTCGTCTCCGTGGATCGTGGAGAGCGCTGGTTCAAGTGGACTCACGGCCTGCCAACCGTGCCGGTGCGTTCACTGACCATTCATCCACGCGATCACGACCTCGTGATCGGTACGCACGGGCGCGCGATCTGGATTCTCGACGACATCCGGCCGCTACGCGCGATCGCGCAGGACCCATTCGTGATGCAGGAGTCGGTGCATCTGTTCGAGACACCCGCCGCGTATGTGCACTATACCGCGGCGGTGGATGGCTACCACTTCGCGGGCGACGCCATGTTCCAGGGCGAAAGCCGGCCTGAGGGAGCGCTTCTCACGTACTGGCTCAGCGCCGCCCAGGACGACAGCGTGCAGATCACGGTCAGCGCGCTGGGCGGGGAGACTCAGAAGACGATTACCGGTCCAGGCGCGCTGGGCCTGAACCGTATCTCCTGGGACCTGCGCATGGACATGCGAGGCCTCGATTCTGGTGAATTCTGGGACGGCGGGCTCTTTGGCCTCGACGCCCCTCAGGTCTTGCCGGGGGACTACACCGTCACGGTCAGGGCGAGCGGAGTCGAGTCGAGCCGCCCCTTGAGCGTACTGCCGGACCCCCGCGTCGATATCGAGATGTCCGAGAGAGAGCGGCGCCGCACCGCGATCCTGGCGGGCGCGCGTCTCAGCCAGCGCCTCGCGCTAGTGGAACGCGCCGCGGCCGAGGTGCGCGTGGGGGCTCAACGCGTGCGAGATCGACTCTCGGAGGTCAGTGTCGAAGACGCGACCATCCTCCGGGAGTCGGCCGACGAGCTGCTGGCGGGCCTAGCCGCCGCCGCCGATCTCGAACCCGCGAGAGCGTACCGGCGCGAGGTCTCGGGACTCTCCAGCTCCTACGACGCTCCGACCGAGGCACAACGACTCGAGCTCGGCCGGCTCAGCGAGCTGGTCGACGCCCTCGAGTCCGAGATGAACGTCTTTCTGATCGGACCGGTCGCCCGCTTTCGCGACGAGGTACTCGCCGCGACTCTCGAGGTGTTCCCGTCGCCTCGCCTGGTAGGAAACTGATGGGAACGGAACGCCGCGGACGGGTAGCCTGCCGGCGAGTGCCCACCTAATCTGGGGCTGCCGATCCGCGTGGGTCGGCCGCCTCGAGATACGCAGGAGTCATTTCATGAAGTCCGGCCGCAACTTTGCCTTAGTAGCCCTGGCCATGACTGCGCTCCCGTTGGGCGCGCAAGACTCGTTCGATCCGTTCGCCGCCATGAGCGCCCGAGAGATCGGGCCCGCCGGTATGAGTGGTCGCGTCGCGGACGTGGAGGTCGTGCTCAGCGACCCCAACATCATTTACGTAGGCTCGTCGACCGGTGGACTCTTCAAGTCCGACGATGGCGGGATCGAGTGGGACCCGGTCTTCGACGAGCAAGATGTACTCGGCATCGGCGCAATCGCCGTGTTCCAGCCCAATCCCGACGTGGTATGGGTCGGGACGGGCGAGGGCAATCCCCGCAACAGCGCCGGGGTCGGTCGCGGCCTCTTCAAGTCAATCGATGGCGGTCACTCCTGGCGGAGGATGGGTCTAGCGCGCTCGGAGCGCATCCACCGGATCCTGACGCACCCGACCGACCCGGACATCGTGTACGTGGGGGTGATGGGGCCGGCGTGGTCCGACGGTCAGGAGCGTGGGCTGTACCGTACACGTGACGGTGGGCGCACCTGGGATCGCGTGCTGTGGCAGAACGAGCGTACCGGCATCGCGGACCTCGTCATGGACCCGTCGAATCCGGACAAGCTCTTCGCCGCGATGTGGGAGTTCCGGCGTACGCCTTGGGACCTCACCTCGGGCGGTCCGGGCTCGGGGCTCTTCGTCACCTACAACGGTGGAGACGCCTGGACGCAGCTGTCGGCGGACGACGGGCTGCCCGAGGGTGAGTTGGGGCGGATTGGCCTGGCGATCGCGCCTTCCAATCCAGATGTGGTCTACGCGATTGTCGAGGCCACGCAGTCCGCGCTCATACGCTCGGCGGACGGGGGGCGCACCTGGAATACCATCGACGACGCACCGGGGGTGAATCCACGTCCCTTCTATTACGCGGACTTGCGGATCGACCCCGACAACGAGAATCGGCTGTACCGTTTGTCGGGTTCGATCCAAGTGAGTGAGGACCAGGGACGAAACTGGCGGACCGTAGTGCCGAGCCAAATCGTGCACGGCGACGTACACGAGCTCTGGATCGATCCGGCAGATTCGCGACGCATGATCCTCGGCGAGGACGGTGGCATCGCGCTCAGCTACGACCGCGGAGACACGTGGCGCTTCGTCGAGAACCTGGCGGTGGCTCAGTTCTACCACATCAGTGTCGACGACGCCGTGCCATTCAACATCTATGGAGGCCTCCAGGACAACGGCTCCTGGTACGGCCCGAGCACGGTGTGGGAGAACAAAGGCATCCTGAACGCGCACTGGCGGCGGGTAGGTGGGGGCGACGGCTTCAGCGTGATGCCTGATCGCGGCGACCCCGACAATTTCGGGTATTCGATGTCGCAGGGCGGCAACCTGCAGCACTTCAACAAGAACACCGGTGCCCGACGGAGCATTCGCCCGGTGCACCCTGACGGCACCGCGCTGCGCTTCAACTGGAACGCGGGCCTCACATGGGATCCACTCGATCCGGGCACGATCTTCCTGGGCAGTCAGTTCCTCCACACGAGCTCGGATCAGGGCCGTAGCTGGCGCATCATTTCGCCCGATCTGACCACGAACGACCCGCTCAAGCAGCGAGCGGAAGTGAGTGGTGGGCTCACCATCGACGCATCCGGCGCCGAGATGCACACCACCATCATTTCGGTCGGCCCGAGCACGCTCGAGCGAGGCGTGATCTGGGTCGGCACCGACGACGGCAACGTGCAGATCACGCAAGACGGGGGAGAGAACTGGCTCAACGTGCGCGACAACATCGTCGGCCTGCCGCACGGCATCTGGATTCCCGACGTGCAGCCGTCCAAACACGAGCCGGCTCGCGCCTATTTGGTGGCAGAGGATCACCGGCGCGGAAACTGGGAGCCGCACGTGTATGTGACCGAAGACTACGGCTCGACGTGGACGTCTCTGAGCTCGCCCAGCATTGCGGGCTTCGTGCACGCCATCGAGGAGGATCCGGAGAACGAGAACCTGCTGTTCCTGGGCACCGAGTTCGGATTGCGTGTGAGCTTCGACCGCGGACAGAGTTGGGAAAAGTACACGTCGGGCGTGCCTTCCGTCCCCATCCGTGACTTAGTCGTTCATCCGCGCGATGCAGACCTCGTGCTCGGTACGCACGGGCGTGCGTTGATCGTTCTGGATGACATCCGGCCTCTGCGCGAGTTGGCGGAGGACCCGTCGATCCGTGGCGCTACCGTGCATGTGTTCGGCCCGCCCCCGGCGTACGCACTGAACATCGCCGAGGCGATCGGCTATCGCTCCACCGGGCATGCCATGCAGCAGGCCGAGACGCGGGCCAACGGCGCGATCCTCACGTTCTGGACCGCCGAGGAGGGCGACGCGGATGTGGAGATCACCAACGAGGAGGGCGTGCTGGTGTATTCGCATACGGTGTCGGCAACCGCCGGAGCGAACCGCATCGTATGGGACCTGCGCCCGGGAGGAGACTCGGACGAAGCGGTGTTTCCACCCCAGATGCCGGTCTTTCCGGGCACGTATCAGGTCTCGATAAGCGCTGGAGCCCTCACTTCAGCTACTAGCCTCAGCGTGATGGGCGACCCCCGCAACCCGGTCAGCATCGCCGACCTGGTCGCCAAACGCGACGCGCTGTTGCAGATGGCCGCAATCGGCCAACGGGAGGACGACGCACGAGACGAGCTCACACGTCTGCTGAACGCTGTCGAAACCGTACTCGAGACGCTCGCCGAGGACGCCGACGCGCTGCGCGAGCAGGGTGAAACGCTGCGCGGCGAACTGCAGGCGCTCAACGAGCGGCTCTTCACCGGCCCCGAGTGCCAGGGTGGGTGCGGTGGGGACGTCGTGGCCGACCTGATCGGCCGACCCATGGAACGCGTAGCTGGCGAGACGGGAGGGCCCTCCGCCAACACCATCCACATGATGAACCAGGCTAGGGCGGCGGCGGACACCATCGAAAGTGAGCTCGAGGCGATCTCGGCGGGGTCTGTCGCCGCCTACACCGAGGCATTACTCGAGGCCGGGTACACACCGTTTGGAGGCGAGTGATGAAGAAGGCGTTCTGGCTGGTAGTTGCGCTACTGGCTTGGGCATCCGTGGGTGCGCCGGCGGGTGGTCAGCAACCAGTTCGAATCTTCGTTTCTGTCGATCTGGAGGGCATCGGGGGCATCGGCACTGGCGCGATGACCTCCACGAGCGGAAAGGACTACGCCACGAGTCGCCGACTCGTCACCGCGGAGGTCAACACCGTAGTGGGCGAGATCTTCGCCCACGACCCCGGCGCCGAGATTTTGGTGAACGACTCACACGGCGACCACCAGAACGTGTTGCATACCGAGCTCGATCCGCGCGTCATCTATATCCAGGGCGCCATCAAGCCGCTTGGCATGGTGCAAGGACTCGATGCCACGTTCGACGGAGTGATCTTCCTTGGGTACCACGCCAAGGCTGGGGACCCGGACGGCTTCCTCGCGCACACAGGGACCGGCTCGGTCAAAGGACTGTGGCTCAACGGCGTCGAGGTCGGTGAGGGGGGCATGAACGCGGCCTTCGCGGGGGGGCATGGCGTGCCGGTCATCCTGGCGGCCGGTGATTCTGCTGCCGCGGCCGAGCTCGGGGCTCTTCTGAAGACGGAGACGGTCACTACCAAGACCGCCGAAACGCCCGCGTCGGCACGCCTCATCCACCCTGAACGCGTGCATGCCTTGTTACGCGAGGGTGTGCGGCGGTCGCTCGCACGACTACAGGCCGGCGACTACTCGCCGTTCGACCTCGGCACGCCCGTGCGCATTCGCATGCGCTTCGCATCGACCACGCACGTGGACATCCTACAGTCCATTCCCGGCATGTCCAAAGTGGACGGCTTCACAGTTGCCTACACAGCAGAGGACGCGGACGAGGCCTACCGACTCATCCGCTTCATGTACAGATTCGTCAGCTCTTAAGGAAGACCGAACCGAGAAGAAGACGGGAAGTCGATGCTGGGTAAAGCGCTGCTCTGGGCTTCCTCCAACCCTCTGCTCGCGCAACGGCTCCCACGGTACGCCTTTGTGAAGCGTGCCACCCGCCGCTTCCTCGCTGGTGAGACACTGGACGAAGCGCTGAACGAGGCGGCCCGCCTCGCAGACAGTTCCATCACCGGAACCACCACGCTGCTCGGCGAGGACCTCGAGTCGGAGGAGGAAGCCGATGCGGTGCTCGAGCACTACCTCGGCGCGCTGACTTCCATCAACGAGCGCGGCCTCGACGTGGAGATCTCGGTCAAACCGACGCAGCTCGGGCTGGACTTCAGCGTGGACCGGACACAGGAGCGGATCGTTCGGCTCGTCGAGGCTTCTGCGAACCCCGTGTGGATCGACATGGAGGGCTCCGGCCGCGTGGACGCGACGCTCGACATCTACAGGAGCGTGCTCGCCAAACGCAGCGACGCCGGGCTTTGCTTGCAGTCGTATCTCCACCGCACGAAGGCGGACTTGGAGACACTACTGCCGCTCGACCCTTCCATCAGGCTGGTGAAGGGCGCCTACAACGAACCTGCCAGCGTCGCTTTTTCCAAAAAGGGAGAGGTCGATCAGAACTTCGTGTGCCTCACCAAGATGCTTCTGAGCGCACGAGCCAGCGGAGGGAAGGGAAGGCCCGTGATCGGGAGCCACGACCCGCGCATGGTAGGAGAAACGACCCGGTTGGCGTACGAACTCAACTTGAAGAAGGGCAACTACGAGTTCGCGATGCTCTACGGCATCGACCGGGCTCAGCAGGGGCGGCTGGCACGTGGGAGGCACAAAATAAGGGTGCTGCTCAGCTACGGCCCCGCGTGGTTCCCGTGGTACATGCGCCGTCTTGCTGAACGCCCGGCCAACGTGCTCTTCGTCTTGAAGCAGCTCATCCGGTAGTGGCGCCATCCACGGACGGCGACCCACGGCGTTGGCGCACGCTCGCACTGGTCTCTGTCGCGATGATGCTGTCGCTGTCGGCGTGGATGACCGCGACCGCTCTGGGACCCGAGCTGCAACAGCGCTGGGGACTCACCGCGAGTCAGGTGGGGTGGCTCACCACCATCGTGCAGCTCGGCTTCGTGGCAGGCACTGCGGTTGGGGCGATTCTGAACCTCGCCGACGTGCTGTCCTCTCGGGCCTACTTCGCTGCGTCGGCGCTGCTCGCAGCCGCGGCAAATGCGCTGCTCCTCCTGGTGCCCGGCTACGGCTTCGCGCTGGTCGTGCGTTTCGCGACCGGGTTTTTCCTCGCCGGCGTTTATCCGCCGGGTATGAAGATGATCTCCACTTGGTTCCGATCGGCGCGAGGCCTCGCCATCGGGACGGTCGTGGGGGCGCTTACTGTCGGAAAGGCGGCGCCCTACTTGCTGAAGGCGCTCGGCGGGCCGAGCGTGACCGCGGTGGTCGCAGGCGCTTCGATCGCTGGGCTCGCCTCCGCGGTCCTGATCGCATCGGGCTACCGGGACGGCCCCTATCCGTTCCCGCGGCGCGGGTTCGAGTGGGCCCGCGTAGCACGCTTGCTCAAACACCGCGAGACGATGTTGGCTACCGGCGGTTACCTGGGTCACATGTGGGAGTTGTACGCCATGTGGACCTGGGTCCCGGCCTTCCTGGTGGCAGCGGCCGCGGCGGACGTGTCCCAGGCCGCGATCGACCTGGTCGCCTTCGGCGCCATCGCGGCAGGCGGCCTAGGCTGCGTTTGGGGCGGGGTGGCCGCGGACAAGATAGGAAGGCCCAGGGTCGTGAACTTCGCGATGGCGGCGAGCGGCATCTGCTGCGTGGTCGCGGGCTTCGCCTTCGACGGGCCTTTCGTTGTGGTAGCCCTGCTGACCTGGGTATGGGGCTTCTTCGTGGTCGCCGACTCGGCGCAGTTCAGCGCGATGGTCACGGAGGTTGCGCCTCCCGACTCCGTCGGCACCGCGCTGATGCTCCAGACTTCCGCGGGCTTCCTCCTCACCATGGTGACCATCCAGGCCGTGCCGCCCATGGTCGAGGCCGTTGAGTGGCGATGGGCTTTCGCCTTCCTTGCCCTTGGGCCGGTCCTCGGTATCATGAGCATCGCTCGTCTCGCTCGCCTGAAACCTCACGCGAGGACGCTCTCATGAAGGCGAAGCTCGTGCAGACCACGCCGTGCCGCTGACGCCGCACTAACCAATGCTCCACGTCCTGATCGCGCTGGGCCTGGCACTCGGCCTCGGCACCGGCCTGCTCGCTGCCGCGACCGGTTCGGAAGTGCTGGCGGCCATAGCCGCTGGCTCGGCACCGCTCGGCACAGCGTTCATGAACGCGATCAGGATGGTGGTCATCCCGCTCGTCATGGCCGTCATTTTCACCGGAGTAGCGGGGCTCGGTGATCCGAGGAAACTGGGGAAGCTCGGGGGCTTCACGCTCGGCTTCTTCTGGATCACGGTGCTACCGGCGATCGTGATCGGGATGGGCACCATGTGGTTCGCACTACGCTTCGCGCCTGATATGGCCGCGCCCGCGGTGGAAGCGCTACAACCGGCGGAACTGCCGAGCTTTGTGGACTTTCTGGTGAGCTTGATACCCAGCAACCCGTTCGCCGCGGCAAGCAACGGCCAGTTGCTGCCGCTCATCGTCTTCACCGTCCTGTTCGCGGCAGCCACCGGTGCGTTGAGCGAGCAGCATCGCACTACGCTCGTCACCCTCGCCGATGCCGTGAGCGAGGCCCTCATCAAACTCGTGTGGTGGATTCTCTGGCTCGCACCGATCGGCGTGTTTGGCCTCGCCGCCCCCGTGACTGCCCAACTGGGATGGGGCCTCGTGCAGAGCTTGGCGATTTTTGTCCTGAGTGTGATTGTGGCCCTCGCGATCTACATCACGCTCGTGTATCTGCCCTTGCTGGGCTTCGTCGCAAGGGTCAGCCCGGTGAAGTTCGTGGCGGCCACGTTCGGCGCGGCGTCGCTCGCGTTCTCGACCACCAGCACCGTCGCCGCGCTGCCGGTGACGCTCGAGGAGACCAAGGGCAACCTGGGTGTCTCGGATCCGGTGGCAGATCTCGTGCTGCCCCTGGGCGCTTCGATGTACCGAGCCGGCAGCGCGCTCTTCCAGGGGGCCGCGGTCGTCTTCCTGGCCCACCTCTTCGAGGTGCCCTTTCCCATGACCGCGGTGGGCGGCGCCATCCTGGCCACGTTCCTGGTGTCGCTGACCGTAGCGCCGGTGCCCTCTTCGGGAGTGATGACCTTGGCGCCCGCGCTCGACGTCGTGGGCGTCCCGATGTCGGGTTTGGCGATCCTTCTGGGCATCGATCGCATTCCAGACATGTTCAGAAGCACTACCAACCTGTTGGGTCAGATCACTGCGTCGGTATTGGTGGATCGTTGGGTTGGGCAGGACGGCGAAGCTTCCAAACCCCCAACGTGAGCACCGGCACCACGTATATGACGATGAATCCGATCGTGAGCGTCCCGTAGCCCCTCGCGATCAGGTCGATCAGACCGAATCGGCTGATGAACGTCCCTAATGCGAGTAGCGCCACGGCCACAGCGGGTCGAACCCCGCGCGGAAGCTCGGTGCCCGCATCCGAGCGATATCCGGAGAGACGCTCGTTGAATGCGTGAATCAGACCTGCTCCCGTTTCGACCAGCGTGCCGAAAAGCACCACCTGGAAGGCGATCTGGAACACGCGCGAGCCGAGCAGCCTGAGCAGTACGTCGGCGGGAACCGTCGCTTCCACGATGGACGGATATTGACCCACTGTGGCCAGGAAGAAGAGCAAGCCCGGGATCATCGCGATGGGCCCGGTAAGCGCTCCGGCGATGAAAGTCTGTTTCCGACTCTCGTGTAATCTCAGCGTCGCCAGAACCGGGGGGATGACCGCGAGGTTGTAACCGGCGTAGCTGAGTCCCGCCCACAACCACCTGGTGCCCGCGGGCTCCGCGGTCAGGTTCGCGGAAATGAGCGGCCCGAAGCGCTGGAAGCACCATAAGAACAGCGCCAGATAGAGTGCGTACAGAACGAAAGACCACACCGTGAAGAAGCGTTCGATGGCATCGTTGCCGCCGAACACCAGGGCTCCGACCGCCAGCATCACTGCGCCGACGCCGATCCAGTATGACAGGCCGAAGGTCTGCTCAAGGATGGAGCCCGAGGCGGCCGCGACGACCGCGAGCACGATCAATAGCAGCCCCACATAGCAGACCTCGAAGAGCCACCATCCGCGTCCGAGCAGCCCCTGGAAGAAGCGACGGTAGTCGTAGGCACCCCACATGCGTGCGAGCTCGAACGTGACCATCGAGACCGCGCTCCAGATGACCGTGGTGACGGCGATCCCGTAGAGACCGGCGAGTGGTCCCTCGCTGAGGAAGAACTCGACGAGCTCGCGACCGGTGCCGTAGCCGCCGGCGATCACGACCGACTGGAAGACGAACCCTGGCAGCAGATACCGGCGAAACGCCGTACGCATGTTCATGGCGGCGATGATACGCGCGACGTCGGGCGAGCGGCAATGCGTGGCCGGGACGTGACTTGACCGTGCGCCCCCTCTCTCCGATCCTCGCAATGCCAGCAACCACACGAATCTCGCTGATTCGACCCACCGCACGGAGAACAATACATGGCCGGCCTTCCCGACACCCCGCTGGGCCTGATTGGGGGTCTGCTGATCCTCGCGGTGGTCATGGCACTCTCCAATTGGACCACGACTACGATCATCCGCGTTATGGTGCGTCGGCTCGCATCTCGTACCAAGTCGACCTGGGACGACCGCATCATTGAGCGGAAGGTGTTCGCGCGCCTCGCACACGTCGTGCCCGCGGTGCTCGCGTATTACGGAATCGGATTGGCATTGGGCGTCACCGCAGCCGATATCGCGAGCCTTGCCGACCCGGACGTCGTCTTCACCACGCCGGTGCGCCCCCTCATTCTCGCCGCAACGTTGGTGCAGCGCGTCGCGCTCGCGTTCATCGTCGTGACGGCTGCGGTTGCGTTCTCTTTGTTCCTGGAAGCGGCCAACGACATCTACAACGAGTCGTACGCGGAATCGAAGAGCCGCCCTATCAAGGGCTATCTGCAGGTCGTCAGCTTGCTAGCGTACATCGCCGCCGGCGTCGTGGCCGTGTCGGTGCTCGCCCAGGTGTCGCCCATCGCTTTCCTGTCGGGGCTCGGCGCGCTGATGGCGATCATCATACTCGTGTTCAAGGACACGATCCTATCGCTGGTAGCGAGCATCCAGATCATGTCGAACGACATGATCCGCATCGGAGACTGGGTCGAAGTGCCCCAGTCCAACGCCGATGGCGACATCATCGACATCGCCCTGCACACGGTCAAAATCCAGAACTGGGACAAGACGATCTCGACCGTCCCCACGCACAAGTTCATCGGGGAGTCGTTCAAGAACTGGCGAGGAATGAGCGAATCGGGTGGTCGGCGTATCAAACGCGCGATCAAGTTCGACGTGAACACCATCCGCTTCCTCAAGGACGAGGAGATCGAGCACCTGTCTCGCTTCGAGGTGCTGCGTAGCTACATGAAGGAGAAGAAGGAGTCACTCGCTGAGCATGTGGCTTCCAGAGAAGGGACGGATTCCGGTTTGATCCCGGAGCAAAGAGGGCTCACCAACATCGGGACGTTCCGCGCGTACGTTCTCAACTATCTGAAGGCGCACCCGACCATCCATGACGGGATGACGCTGCTGGTGCGTCAGCTCGATCCGGGCCCTCAGGGCGTGCCTATCGAGATCTACTGCTTCTCGAACGATACCGATTGGGTGAACTACGAGGATCTGCAGGGCGACATCTTCGACCACCTGTTCGCGATCCTGCCCGAGTTTGGCCTGCGAGCCTTCCAGGAGCCTGCAGGCAGCGATTTCGCGAAGCTCGGCGGCCGGGAACCGGAATAGGTCGGCGACGGTTTCTTTAGCGCCTTCCACGCACTTCCTCGAGCACCTGGTCATGGACCTTCACATCGGCCGACGGCTCACCAGTGCCGAAATCTCGAGCCTTCTCTCCGAGGCCCGTAGCCGCACGCTCCTGCTTATGTCAGCGCTCTCGGACGAGGACCTTCGTCTTCAGCACGACAAGCTCATGAGCCCGATCGTGTGGGACCTTGGGCATATCGGACACTTCGAAGAAGTGTGGCTGGTCGAGAATCTGGCGAACGGCAGCACTGGCTCCGAAGGACTGCGCGGCATCTACAATCCTTTCGAGAACCCACGCGCGCAGCGCGACGAACTCCCGTTACCGAGCCGGTCCGAGTGTCACCGCTATCTGGAGGCGGTGCGAGGAAGGGTCCTGGAACGATTGGCTTCGACCGACTTGGGTGCTGACGACCCCATGCTCTGCGACTCGTTCGTATACCGGATGGTCCTGCAGCACGAGTACCAGCACAACGAGACGATGCTGCAGACGGTTCAGCTCAAGCACGGCGAAGCGTACGCGGCGCCGGGGCGCATCGAGCCTCCAGTGGTGGATGACGAAGCGCCGGCCCCGGGCAATATGGTCCGGTTTCCTGGGGGCGTTGTCGTACACGGTACCGACGATCGCTCGGTCGCCTACGACAACGAACGGCCAGGGCACGAGGTCACGCTGGCACCGTTCTGGATCGATGTGCATCCCGCCACCAACGGTGAGTACCTCGACTTCCTGGAAGACGACGGCTACGAACGTCGCGAGCTCTGGTCCGACGTGGGCTGGGCGTGGAAGGACGAGGCGAACCTGATCGCGCCTGCGTATTGGCTACGACAGGGTGACGGGTGGCACGAGCGGCGTATGGACCGAACCGCAAGCCTGCAGAGCGAGAGGCCGGTCTGCCACATCTGTTACTGGGAGGCCGAGGCTTATGCGGCCTGGGCGGGTAAGCGCCTACCGACGGAACCGGAATGGGAAGCCGCGGCCTCCTGGGACCCAAAGACCGGCGCTAAGCGCCTCTACCCCTGGGGCGACGAGCCACCGAGTGGGACGCGAGCGAATTTGGATGTGATGCTCTTCCAAGCAACCGTGGTTGGTACCTTTGGCCAGGGGGTCTCGCCGATTGGATGCTGGGGGATGATGGGCGACGTCTGGGAATGGACCTCGACAGACTTTCGCGCATACCCTGGCTACGAGACCTTTCCGTACCCCGAATACTCGGAGGTCTTCTTCGGCAACGAGTACAAGGTGCTGAGGGGCGGAGCGTGGGCGACCCGATTCGGGGCGATTCGGAACACCTTCCGCAATTGGGACTACCCCATCCGCAGGCAAATCTTCAGCGGGGTGCGGTGTGCGCGAGACGACTGATTCGGTGCTGACCGAGACGCGGGAAAGCGTGGATGTGGCGCGCGAGGCTCCTGCGCACCAGGCGATGCTCTCCGACGTTCTGGCTGGCCTGCGTCTTCCTCAGAAACAGCTGTCCCCGAAATACTTCTATGATACGCGCGGCTCGGAGCTCTTCGAGCAGATCACGCGGCTAGAGGAATACTACCCGACGCGGAAGGAGCGCTCCTTGCTCGAGCAGTGGATGCCTTCCTGGGTGCATGAGTTGCGACCGGCCGCGCTGGTTGAACTGGGAGCGGGAAGCGCGGACAAATCGAGGATCGTCCTCGACGCGATGAGCAGGTATGAGACCGGAAACCTATACGTGCCGGTGGACGTCAGCGGTGAATTTCTGCACGAGACCGCGCAGCGGCTGCGGGACGAATACAACGGACTGCGCGTCGAGCCCGAGGTCGCGGACATCACTGAGCCACTCGAGATCTCGGTGCCCTTGCCTCGACCATCGTGGCTCGCGTTGCTCGGTAGCACCATCGGCAACTGCGATCCCGTGGGCGCCGTCCGGCTCTTGTGCCGGGTCGCTCGCCAGCTGCGGCCCGGAGACCGATTCTTGATGGGCGCCGACCTGCGCCCGGGGGGCGCGAAGACCGTGCAAAGGGTCGAGCGCGCGTACAACGACGTGGCGGGCGTCACCGCAGAGTTCAATCTCAACGTGCTGAGGGTTCTCAACCGCGAGCTTGGAATCGACTTCGATCTAGACGCCTTCGAGCACCGGGCATTCTACAATGCCGAGCACGGGCGCATCGAAATGCACCTCAAGGCGGTCGGCCAGCAAATGGTGACGTTTCCCAATGGTGCTGCACCGGTCTACATCGAAAGCGGCGAGTCCATCCGGACCGAAATCAGCTGCAAGTACGATCGCGAGACCATCGACCTGCTTTTTGCCGAGGCGGGGCTGTGTGTGGAGCGCTGGGTCGAGGACCCAGAGGGCTTCTTCGCTCTGATGTTGGCGACGCGTGCCTAGCATGCCCATGTCTCGCCCCAGCCTGTGGTCGGCAGTTGTCCTCGTGCTCGCGGCGTGCGACACGTCACCCCCTGCGTCGGTTATCGACGCCGGTGACTGGCCCCATTACGCGCGAGACCTCGCGGCTACCAAGTACTCCCCACTGGACCAGATCGACGCGTCCAACGTCTCGATCCTCGAGATCGTTTGGGTGTGGGAGTCGGTGGACTCCGACCTGCCGGCCCGATTCCCCGACACCCGAGTCAACCCGAACTATCAGGTCACGCCCATCAAGGTCGGCGAGCGCCTGTACGCCTCGACCAACATGGGGCAGGCCGTCGCGTTGGACCCGGCCACTGGGCAGCAGCTCTGGCGCTACGACCCCTACGCAGAAGGACTGCGCGACGAGCCTGCGGGTCGCTCGAGCCGTGGAGTCGCGTACTGGAGCGACGGCACCGTGGAGCGGATCTACCTCGCTTCAGGCGAACACTTGGTCGCGATCGACGCGGCCACGGGCCGCCCGGACGCCGCGTTCGGGCAGGGGGGCGCCGTGAATTTGGCCGCCGACCCGGACCCGCGCGTCGAGACCTTCACATGGACGTCGGCGCCGCTCGTCGTTCGAGACGTCGTGATCGTCGGCGCCACCGCGATGGTACCCAACCGCAATTGGATGACGGCACCACCTGGATACGTGCGCGCCTACGACGTGCGCACCGGGGAGCTGCGCTGGCGCTTCAGCCCCATTCCCGAGGTGGACGATCCCGCGATCGAGACCTGGGCGGACTCGTCCTGGGCGTACAGCGGCAACGCGAACGT
This sequence comes from Gemmatimonadota bacterium, assembly GCA_015664885.1. Taxonomy (GTDB): domain Bacteria; phylum Gemmatimonadota; class Gemmatimonadetes; order Longimicrobiales; family Gaopeijiaceae; genus UBA1138. The sequence goes on along the minus strand of DQPL01000098.1, from coordinate 121,181 downwards.
GTGGACGCTCATGAGCGCCGACGAAGGGCTAGGGCACGTGTACCTGCCGCTCAAGACCACCACCAACGACTGGTACGGAGGTCATAGGCTGGGCGACAACCTCTATGGCGAAAGCCTAGCCGCGATCGACGCCGAGACCGGCGAGCTCGTGTGGCACTATCAGATGGTGCACCACGGACTGTGGGACTACGATCCGCCCGCTGCGCCAATCCTGATCGATGTCGTCGTGAACGGAACGCCGGTGAAGGCGGTTGCTCAGTTGACCAAGCAGGCCGTTGTCTTCGCGTTCGATCGCGAGACGGGAGAGCCGCTCTGGCCGATTGAAGAACGGCCCGTGCCGCCATCGAACGTGCCCGGTGAAGTCGCGGCCGAGACGCAGCCTTTTCCCACGCACCCGGCGCCCTTCGACCTGCAGGGCATAACCACCAACGACCTCATCGACTTCACCCCCGAACTGCGCGCCGAGGCCGAACAGATCCTCTCTGACTTTGTCTACGGCTCGATGTTTACTCCGCCCACGCTGAAGGACGCCGCTCCCGGTGGGACTCAGGGGACCATCCTCATGCCAGGCTGGGTCGGAGGCGCCAACTGGGGCGGCGCGGCAACCGATCCCGAGACCGGCGTGATGTACATCCCGTCGGTGACCTCGCCGAGCGTGACTGCTCTGGTACCACCGCCGGACCCTGACAGCTCGGACTTTCGCTACATCCGGGGTCGCCCACGCGAAGTCCCCATGCCGCAAGGGCTGCCCCTGCTCAAGCCTCCTTATGGACGCGTCACCGCGATCGACATGAACACCGGCGAGCACCTGTGGATGAAAGCCAACGGGCCCGGCCCGCGGGACCATCCCGCGCTCGCCGACCTCGACCTGCCGTGGCTCGGGCAGCGGGGTCGGCCTGCCCCCATGCTCACGAAAACCCTGCTGTTCCTCGGCGAGGGATCGGAGGACGCGCTCTCCATCCTCCCCATCGCCGGCGGAAAGTTCTTTCGCGCATGGGACAAGCAGACGGGGTCCGTAGTGTGGGAAATCGAGCTCGCCGCGGGCACGTCAGGCGCCCCGATGACCTACCTGTCCGATGGCCGACAGTACATCGTGGTCGCGATCGGCGACGACGACACGCCGGGCCGACTGGTCGCGCTCGCGCTTCCCACCGGGGACCAATGAGGTGACTGCTGTGCCCGATTCTGCCGTCCTGGAGGTCTTCACCGACTTCGTCTGACCCTGGTGTTACCTGAGCGCCGGGCGCGCTCGCAAACTCGAAGCGGAGTACGCCGTCACGGCGCGCTACACGTATTTCCCCCTCCATCCGGAGACTCCGAGCGAGGGGCGCCCACTCGCCGAGCTCTTCGCCGGCCGTGAAGCGGGTCTCGAGGACATGAAACGCCGGTTCGGTGCGCTCATGGCGGAGGAGGGCCTGGAGTACGGGGAGCGAACGCACACGTACAACAGCCGCCTCGCGCAGGAGCTGGCAGTCTGGGGGGATGAGGCCGGTGTCACCGACGCGCTGCACGACGCGCTCTTCCGAGCCTATTTCGTGGAGGCTCGCAACCTCGCGCTGACGGACGTGGTCGTGGACGTGGCGGCGACCGTGGGCCTGGATGCAGCCGAGGCGCGCCAGGCGATGGAGGAGCGCCGGTACCGGAGCATCGTGGACGCCCACTGGGAGCGGGCCAGGAACATGGGCGTGACCGGTGTGCCGACCTTCGTCGCGGACGGCTACGCCGTGGTAGGCGCGCAGCCCTACGAGGCGATGGAGGGGTTGATGTCCCAAGTGGGAGTCCACAAGCTCTCCTAAAAGAAGAGCCCCTCGCCTTGCACCTCCAGTTGCGGGCCAATCTCGATCCAACTATGCCCGTCGACGGGTTCCCACACCGCACCAGAATCGAGACGCTCCGACGCGAGCACGATGCCGTCGGGCGCAAAGGGTGGGCGCTTCGCCAGATAGAGCGAGTTGGTTTCCAGCAGCGTCCCGCTGCGCACTGCTGCGATGCGCTCCCCGTCGCTCAATATCAGGTTCATCTGAGCTTCAGTCTCTCGGCCTACGCGGTCATAGACCGTCTTGGCTACGCGCTCGAGTGCCTCCGGAAGCGTAGCGCCCCCTCGAATGGCGGCCACCGCCAGCAGGAAGAGCGTCTCCGAGTCTGAGGATCCTCTTAACTCGGCGTACAGGTCGTCGGGGAGTTCGGCTCGCAAGGCGCGCATGTGCTGCAGCCGGAAGTCCGGGACGAACCCGTTCAGCATGAAGCTCCACTTCTCGAATACCAGCGGTGGCACGCCCGAACGATCGAGCGGGATTCCCGGGGTGCCATTTCGCAGCCCGGCGAGCATACAGCCGGAAGACAGCGAGGCCAGGGTGCCACGGAGGTCTGAGTTGTACCATATGGGACGCGATTCCGCCAAGCGGGCGGGGCGCCCATCCGCGTACCAGACCACTCCGTACCCGTCGGCGTTTATCGTTCCGTGCAGCAGCTCCTGGGGTGCCCAGCTCTGTTCGTAGAGCGAATGCGCTCCATCGAACACTAGATGCGCGGGCGTTATGGGCGCACCGAGATATGCGACCAGCCTACACATCTAGTCCATGCCCTCGGACAACAGAGTGCACAGAGAGGGAAGGTCGACGTTTCCTCCGCTGAGCACGGCAACAACTGGCTGCTCTGGTCCCACAGGAATGTGGCCTTCCAGCAGTGCGGCGACCGCCGCGGCCCCTGACGGTTCGACGAGCAGCTTGGTGCGCTCGACGATGAACCTCAGCGCGCGGATGATCTGATGGTCGCTGACCAGTACCACACCTCGTGCGTGAGCCGCGAGCAGCTCGTGGTTCAGGACACCGGCCATTGGCGGCGCGAGACCATCGGCGACGGTGCTGACGGACTCCAGATGGATCGCCTCGCCTGCCTGCAATGAGCGGTGCATACTCGGGGCTCCCTCGGGCTCGACGCCCCAAACCGCGACGCCCGGCTTGGCTGCCGCTACCGAGGTCGCGATCGCGGACGAGAGGCCACCCCCTCCAACCGGGACGACGATGGTATGCACGCCCGGCAACTGGTCGACAATCTCCAAGCCGCAGCTCCCGTGTCCCGCCACTACCTCTTCGTCGTCGAAGGGGTGCACGAACGTCATCCCTCGTTCTTCTGAGAGCTCGAAGACCTTGGTGAAGGCGGCCTTGGCGTCACCGTGTAGGATCACTTCGGCGCCGTATTCTCTACTCGCCCGGATTTTGGTGGGCGACGCACTCTCGGGCATGACCACCAGGCAGCGAACGCCCGCAGCCGTCGCCGCCCAGGCGAGTGCCTGCGCGTGGTTGCCCGCCGAGATCGTCGCGACCCCCCGCGCGCGCTGCTCGTCGCTGAGCTGGAGCAACCGGTGCAGGGCTCCTCGCACCTTGAATGCGCCCGTTTTCTGAAGGTTTTCGCACTTCAGGTACACGGGTGCACCGATGCGGTTGGAGAGCGTCTGCGACCGCAGCATCGGTGTCCGGTGGACTGCCGAGACGATGCGGGCATGGGCCTGCTCGAAGCGAGCCAAGTCGAAGCGCGGTGCGTTCATCAGGGCGGCATCATGCCGATTGTCACACGCCACCGCCACCCTTGGGTCGCACTCTCGAAACGCCGCAAGTCGTTGGCGAGTAGGACGAATCGGAGTATAGTTTCGCGCTAGGAATCCTCGTGGAGCGTCCATGACTACGACCGAAGCCCAAAGCCCCATCACGCTGCGCTGTGCCTTCTGCAGTACTCAGAACCGCGTGGACTTCGCGCGCGCCGCGGACCGCCCCAAGTGCGGCGAATGCAGCAAGCCCATGCGGCTCGACCGGCCCGTGAAGGTCGCGCAGGACGACTTCGACGCCACGGTACTGAAGGCGTCCGTGCCTGTCCTGGTCGACTTCTACGCGGACTGGTGCGGCCCCTGCAAGATGGTCGCGCCCCTGGTAGACGAGCTCGCGCACCAGCACATGGGTAAGGTCCTGGTGACAAAGGTGGACACCGACCGCGCGCCTGAAGTCGCGGCCAAGTATGACATCCGGAGCATCCCGACCTTGATCATCTTCCGGGACGGCGTGGAGGTGGAGCGCAGCATGGGCTTCGAGCCCGAGCGCGTTCGTGCCTTCCTCGAGGAGGCGGCGGCGTGAGCAAGCACGACCGTCACGCGCAAATCCTCGAGGTTCTCAAGAACCATCGCGTCACCAGCCAGGAATCGCTGCGTGAGCTTCTGCAGAAGCAGGGCACCGACGTGACCCAGGCTACGCTTTCCCGCGACATGCGCGAATTGCGCCTCGTGAAAGTGCCCGGTGCGGACGGTGCGCCCCACTATTCGGTGCCTGAGGAGTGGGACAGCACGCCGTCATTGGAATCTCTGCTTCCAGCGCTTTTCCAATCCGCCGAGGGAGTCGATCACCTCCTGGTGGTGCAGACCATGAAGGGTGGCGCTCAAACCGTTGCGGCCGGCATCGACTGGGAAGAGTGGCACGAGGTCCTGGGCACGCTCGCCGGGGACGACACCATCCTCATCATTCTGCGCAAACCCGAGTTCCTCCCGGCGGTTCAGGCACGGCTCGAGCAGATGGCACGTCCTCTACACTGACATCAGCCCGCCGTTCTGCTTGACATAATGCACACAAGGTGAATATTTATTCTTCCTGACCGACAATGTCGGCCATGCAAGCTTGAACTGAAAAAGGGGACCGGGGGCGGCAGTTAGGGGCAGGTGCCCCCCAGAGCTTCGGCGGGAAGCGTTGGTCTTCCGACCCCCGGCCCTGGTTTTTTACTCGCGCTGCTGAGCGCGGCTAGAGGAAATCATCATGAAGGTGGTTCTCGGATATTCCGGCGGGCTCGATACCTCCGTCATCGTGCCATGGCTCACGGAGAACTACGGGGCCGAAGTCATTTGTATGGCGGGCGACGTCGGCCAGCAGGGTGGCCTGGATGGCCTCGAGGCCAAGGCCCTTGCGACCGGCGCGAGCAGCTTCTACGGCGAGGACCTACGCCAACCGTTCGTAGAGGACTTCGCCTGGCCCACGCTCAAGATAGGTGCCGTCTACGGCCGTAAGTACTTGCTGGGTACTGCGATGGCGCGTCCGATTCTCGGACAACGTCAGGTCGAAATCGCCAGGTTGGTCGGTGCGGATGCCGTTTCGCACGGGTGCACCGGCAAGGGAAACGACCAGGTGCGCTTCGAGCTCAGTTACGCGGCGCTCGCGCCTGATCTGAAGATCATCGCGCCGTGGCGGGAGTGGGATCTGGAGTCCCGCGAGGACGCACTCGCGTATGCGCATGAGCGCAACATCCCGCTCGAAGGCGTGGACGAGACCAAGCTATTCTCGAGAGACGAGAACCTTTGGCACATTTCCCACGAAGGTGGGCCCCTCGAGGACCCGGCATTCGAGCCGGAAGAGTCGATGTTTCTGTGGACTCTGGCACCTGAGCTTGCGCCCGACAAAGCAGAGTACGTGGAGATCGCCTTCGAGGGCGGCGTGCCGGTATCGGTGAACGGTGAGGCCATGGGCGCGGTCCAGCTGCTCGAGACTCTCAACGAGGTCGGGGCGCGGCACGGTGTCGGGCGCGCAGACCTGGTCGAGAACCGTCTCGTCGGCATGAAGTCTCGCGGCGTGTACGAGACACCGGGCGGCACGCTGCTCTATGCGGCGATCAAGGACCTCGAGTCGATCACCATCGACCGTCGTGCCGAAGGCCTCAAGGACGAAATCGCTCAGCGGTGGGCCGACATGATCTACGAAGGCCGCTGGTGGACCCCGGAGCGCGAAGCGATGCAGGCCATGTCCGACGTTCTGTCGAAGAACGTGACCGGCTCGGTCAGGCTCAAGCTCTTCAAGGGCTGCTGCTCCGTAGCGTCCCGGCAGAGCCCGGTGTCGCTGTACCGCGAGGACCTCGCGAGCTTCGGCCGTGCCGCCACCTACGATCACGCGGATGCGGACGGCTTCATCCGTCTCTTCGGCCTGCCCATTCGTGCTGCGGCAGCCATGGCCGGCAAGGACCCGACCAGCCAACAGGCCGTCTCCAAGCTGACCGAACAGGTCGTCGAGGCCGGGGCGCTCTGAGCGACACAGACCCCGCGGCACCTGTCCCCGCTGCGCTGTGGGGGGGGCGTTTCGAGGGCAAGATGGCCCCCGAGATGGTCCCGCTCAACCTCAGCTTGCATATCGACCAACGCCTGTGGCGTGAGGACATCCGCGGCAGCAGGGCATGGGCGCGTGCGCTGGGTGGGGCCCAAGTCCTGACGGAGGCGGAAGTCGAGGCCATCCTGTCCGGTCTGGATGTAGTGGAAGCCCGGATCGATGAAGACGGCCTGGGAGACGCGCCGGAAGAGGACATCCACTCGGTCATCGAGCGCATGCTCGGAGAAGCTGCCGGTGATGTCGCCGGCAAGCTGCACACCGGGCGCTCCCGGAACGACCAGTCGTCCACGGGAGTCAGGGCGTACGGCATGACCTCCGCCAAGCGCATCGAGGTCCACTTGAGAGCACTGTGCCGTGCACTTCGCGACCTCGCGGCGAGCGGTATCGACGCGGTGATGCCCGGTTACACGCACCTCCAGCAAGCACAACCGATCCGCGCCGCACATTGGGCCCTCGCGCACGTGTTCGCGTTTCTGCGCGACATCGAGAGAGTGCGCCGCGCCGGTGACGCCGCGTCCGTTTTGCCCCTGGGCTCGGGTGCCATTGCCGGGTGCCCATTTCCTGTGGACCGCGATGCGCTGCGAAAGGAGCTCGGCTTCGAGCGCCTGAGCGAGAACTCCATCGATGCGGTCGCCGATCGGGACTGGGTGTGTGACTTGGTATACGCCGGCGCGATGATCGGAGTCCACCTTTCGCGGCTCTCGGAGGATCTGGTGCTCTTTTCGAGCGTGGAGTTCGGCTTTCTTCGGTTGTCGGACGGCTATAGCACGGGCTCGAGCCTGATGCCCCAGAAGCGGAATCCCGACGTCGCCGAGCTCGCGCGGGGGAAGTCGGGCCGCCTCGCCGGCAACTTGACGACGATGATTACGCTGCTGAAGGGGCTTCCGACCGGGTACAACCGGGATCTACAGGAAGACAAGGAGGCGCTCTTCGACACCGTGGACACCTTGGACCTGACGCTGCCGCCCGTCGCAGGCGCCGTGGAGACTGCCACCTTCGTTCCGGAGCGCATGCTCGAGGTGATGAATGCGCAACTCCTGGCCACGGATCTGGCGGACTACCTGGTGCGTCGGGGTGTACCGTTTCGCACGACCCACGAGGTGGTGGGACGTCTCGTCCGCACATCAGAGGACTCCGGTGTCTCTCTCTCTGAGTTGCCGCTGGATGCCATGAAAGCGGAGCACGAAGCGTTCGAGCAGGACGTGGCCGAGGTCTTCGATTGGTTTCGGTCCGCGGACGCGCGTGACTCCGACGGGGGCACGTCACTGCGCGCCGTGCGCGATCAGCTCCAGGAAGTGGCCACTCGCCTCGCCGAACTCGAGAATCCCTGATCCTTCCCGAATACATGAAGCCGACACCCGCCGTGGCCCGCGCTTTCCTGCTGTTCACGCTCGGGCCCGCAGTCTTTGCGCCCGCTCGAGTGCTCGCCCAGGACGCACCTGTCGCCACCGCCACCCGTGTGGAGGAAGCACCGACGATCGACGGCATCTTGGACGACGCTTCGTGGATGGCAGGGAGTTCCCTCGGGGACTTCGTGCAGCGCGACCCGATGGAGGGCGAGCCTGTCAGCGAGCGCACCGAGGTGCGCATACTCTACGACGACGAGGCCGTCTACGTCGGAGCTTGGCTGTTCGACCGGGATGCTGACGGCATCGTGTACGGGGAAGCCCGCCGAGACGCGAATCCTCAGGACGCGGATGCGTTGCTGCTCGTCTTCGACACGTATCTCGACCGACAAAACGGCTTCCTGTTTGCGACCACGCCCGCGGGCATCGAGTACGATGGGCAGATCACGCGTGAAGGGCAGGGCGGGGGGAGAGGTAGCGGCGGCAGTGGGGGCGGTGGGGGGAGACGGCAAAGCAGCGGGTCGGGAGGGGGCTTCAACGTGAATTGGGACGGTAGCTGGCAGGTGGCGACGACCCGGGATGGCGAGGGATGGTACGCCGAGTTTCGCATCCCGTTTTCCACACTACGCTATGGCTCCGGCGGGGCCCAGCGCTGGGGCTTCAACGTGACGCGCCGGATCCGACGCAACAACGAAGAGTCGTTTTGGTCTCCGGTGGCCCGGCAGTTCAATGTCTTTCGCTTGTCGAGCGCCGGCGTGCTCGAGGGATTCGACGCTCCCGCCCGTAGAACGGGCACCTTCACCCCGTACCTGCTCGGTTCTGGGCGCCGGGTCTACGCGGCCAACTCGAGTCCGGAAGACGACAACAACGGTGACGTCGGGTTCGACCTCAAGCTCGTATCTGCTGCGAGTCTGACGCTCGACCTCACCTACAACACCGACTTCGCCCAAGTCGAGGTGGACGAGCAGCAGCTCAATCTGACGCGATTCAGCCTATTTTTCCCCGAAAAGAGGCCGTTCTTCCTGGAGAACGCCGGCACGTTTGCTGTCGGGTCCGCACAGAACAACGAGATCTTCTTCAGCCGGCGCATCGGGATCGCAGATGGTCAGGCGGTGCCGATCCTGGGTGGGGGCCGTATTACCGGCCGCATCGCCGGCCTCACGGTGGGTTTTCTCGACATCCAGACCGAGTCGGTCGACAGCGTCGCCCCAGCAAACAACTTCGGCGTCGTCCGGGTGATGAAGGAGCTGCCCAATCGAACCCGAATCGGCGCAGCCTTCGTGAGCCGCTATAACACCGACGACACGGACGACTACAACTACACAGGGGCGCTCGATGGACGGCTCGGTATCGGGGAAGCTCTCACGTTGGACGGCTACGTCGCCGCGAGCAGCACCCCCGGCACCGAGAATGATCAGACGTCCCTGGAGCTGTCTGGTCAGTGGACCTCGCGCGACTGGGACTTCAGAGCCCAATATCGACGTGTCGGGGAGGGATTCAATCCGGAGGTCGGTTTCTCGCCACGGGGCGCTCATCAGTTCCGGAGCGTGTACGGGTTGCGCCACATCCGCGTCGACGGGATCGATTGGTTCAAGGAGCTGCGGCCACACTTCTCCTACCGGGAGCACCTATCGCTGGATGGCTTCAGCGAGACCCGCCATTGGCATTTGGACTCCCACTTCGAGTTCGCCAACGGGGCCTTCTTTCAGCTGCCTGGTGTCAACTTTCGTCGAGAGGGCCTGCGCGAGCCCTTCGAGATCTCGGACGGCATCTTCATCCCAGCCGGCACATACGACAACCCGGACTGGGGCTTCCGCTTCAACACGGACCTGAGCGCACCTCTTTCGGTGGAAGGCAACATCGATATCGGTGGCTTTTACAACGGTACGCGGTACGGAACCGGGACGGCGGTGAACGCGAGAGTGAGCGACACCTTCGTGGCGAGCCTGCGCGTCAACTGGTTCGACGTGAATCTAGACCAGGGCGACTTTCAGACATCACTGATCAGCTTCAAAGCGGCCTACAGCTTCACACCGAGTATCTACCTGCAGTCGCTACTCCAGTACAGCGATCAATCGGATTCTTTCTCCGGCAATATCCGCTTCGGCTGGCTCAATACGGCTGGCACAGGGCTCTTTCTCGTCTACAACGACCTGCGCCACACCGGATCGATTCTCGAGACCGGAATCCCCAGGGGCCCGCTCGAGCGATCCTTCGTGATCAAGTTCACGCGGCTGCTGAATCTGGCCGGGTAGCTACAGGCCCGACGGCGCTTCAAGCGCGCGCGGCCAGCCCTCGTTTCACGGCAACAACGAACGGACGTAAGCCGTCCATGAAGGCGTCGAATTCCGCGAAATCGAGCGATTGGTCCCCGTCGGAAGTGGCGGTCTCCGGATCAGGGTGCACCTCGACGATCAGGCCGTCGGCGCCGGCAGCGATGGCCGCATAGGACAGCGGGGCGACCAGGTGGCGTCGGCCACCCGCGTGTGACGGGTCGGCAATGACCGGGAGGTGCGTCTCGCGCTTGAGGACCGGAATGGCGGCCAGGTCGAACGTATTGCGCGTCTCGGTGGTGAACGTGCGGATGCCACGCTCGCACAGGATGACGTCTGAGTTGCCCTGGCTCATGATGTATTCCGCTGCAAGCAGCAGGTCCTTCAACGTGGCCGACATGCCACGCTTCAGCAGCACGGGGCGCCGGAGTCGACCCACTTCGGTCAACAACGAGAAATTCTGCATGTTGCGCGCTCCGATCTGAAGCACGTCCGCGTACGAGGCGACCAGGTCGACCTGACGCGTGTCCATCACTTCCGTGACGATCGGCAGTCCCGTCTCGCTGCGCACGTCGGCAAGCATCTTGAGGCCGTCCTCGGCCATGCCCTGGAAGGAATAGGGAGAGGAGCGGGGCTTGAACGCACCGCCGCGCAGCGCGCGCGCGCCCGCGGCGCGGATGTGGCGAGCGGTGGAGGACAGCATGTCACCGGGTTCCACGGAACACGGTCCGGCGATGACCACGAGCTCGTTTCCACCTATCGCGGTGTCGCCGAGCGGTACCTCGGTGGGCTCCGGCGAGAACTCCCTGGACGCGAGCTTGTAGGGCTTGAGCACCTGGTGTACCGCCTCGACGCCGGGAATCGAGAGCAGCGGTACGTGCTCGAGCAGGGACTCGTCGCCGAGGCACCCGATGACGGTTCGACTCTCTCCCCGGGACATGTGCGTGCGTAGTCCGAGCGACTCGATGCGCTCCCGGATGTGATCGAGCTGGTCCTGAGTCACACCCTTCTTGGTCACGATAATCATTTCTGTTCGTCCTCTCAGACAAAAAAAGGCCCCCGACGGATGTCGGGAGCCTCGGTCGCCTTACGTGTCGCCTCAGTCGCTACACGCGCGGATTCCGGGCTCCCCTCCGAGGAGCAAACCAGTAATACCGATACCCGCGCGCGCACATGTCCATGGGGGCAATGTTCGCGGGCGCTACCGGAGGTGTCAACCACGGCGGCTACCGTGGTCCACGCCTAGTAACGGCACTCGCCGCTACCTACATTCCGGCGGATTCTTGGACTGGAGGACCTCCGAGGAGCGAGATGGAACTCACGCCAGCGGAAGCACTGAAGCGTCAGGCGGCCGAGCGCGCGCTCGAGTACGTCGAGAGTGGAATGGTCCTGGGCCTGGGGACCGGGAGCACCGTGGCTCATTTCCTCGATCTGCTCGCCACCAAGCTCTCCCAGGGTGCGCTCTCCGACATCGTCGGGGTGCCCACGTCGATTTGGACCGGCCGCGAAGCGCGCAAGGCCGGCATCGAACTCATCGGGCTCGCGGACCGCGCGAAGGTCGACCTCACGGTCGACGGTGCTGACGAAGTGTCGCCCGATCTCGACCTGATCAAGGGAATGGGTGGCGCGCTACTCCGAGAGAAGATGGTCGCGCAGGCGTCGCACCACGTGGTGATCATCGCCGACGGAAGCAAAGCGGTAGAGCGTCTCGGCACCCTGTCGCCGCTGCCGGTCGAAGTGGTTGAATGGGCTTCAGGGACACATGCCAGATTCCTGGAGGGCCTGGGCGCTGAGGTCAAGACGCGCTGGTCCGACGACGTGCTCCCGCTGCGCAGCGACAACGGCAACCTCCTGTTGGACTGCCGCTTCCCGGAGGGAATCGATGACCCGGCGGGACTCGACGCCGCGCTTCAGGGGAGGGCGGGCGTCGTTGAGACGGGCTTCTTCCTCGGCATAGCCGACGTCGCGATTCTGGCCTCCGAGGACGGCATCGAGGTCCGAGAGCGCCACGCATGAAAATTGCTCCCTCCATCCTTTCCTGTGACTTCTCACGCTTGGCGGACGAAATCCAGACGGTCGAATCGGGGGGAGCCGACTGGATCCATGTCGATGTCATGGACGGCCATTTCGTGCCCAACATCACGATCGGTCCGATTATCACGGCGGGTGCCCGAAAAGCGACCGATCTGCCGCTCGACGTTCATTTGATGATCGAACAACCCGATCGTTACCTAGAGGCTTTCGTGGACGCTGGCGCGGATTGGCTGACCGTGCACGCGGAGGCGTGCACACACCTGCATCGCACCGTTCAACGGATCCGCGAGCTAGGTGCTCGAGCAGGCGTCGCGATCAACCCCGCCACGCCACTCGCGTCGCTCACCGATGTCGTTCCCTACATCGACCTGTTGCTCGTGATGTCCGTGAACCCGGGCTTCGGGGGGCAGTCCTACATCTCTGCGAGCACCGCTAAGGTCAGGGATGCGCGCACGCTTCTCGACGAGATGGGCAGCACAGCCGAGCTGGAGGTCGATGGTGGCGTGGATGCCGGCAACGTCGGGGAGCTGCAGGCGGCCGGCGCCAGTGTGGTTGTCGCCGGATCCGCGGTCTATGGACACGTGGATGGGGCGGCGGCCGGCGTACGGCTCATCCGAGACGCCTTGGGCCGTAAGCCGTAGCGATAGACCCGCGCGCAGGCTAGACTTTGGGCGATTTCCGTGCGTCCCCCACCACCTGGCCATGACCAATTCGACGAGCCTTGATCCGGCTGCGCAAGTGGGGTGGTGACAAGCTGGCGGCGCAAATGGTCAGACTGTTTCTCGACAATTCGGGCGGGCGCATGGACCAGATCCGCGGCGGCGTTGCCGCAGAGGACCCTGACGAGGCGGAGAAGGGTGCCCACTCGCTCAAGTCGAGCCCGGCCAACGTTGGCGCCGAAGTGGTCCGGGGTCTGGCGGGCGAGATAGAAAGCGCCGTATCAAGCGGCGACGTGGAGGCAGTCAGGACCATCCTGCCGGGATTGAAGGACGCCTACAGCCAGGCGATCGCTGATCTCGAAACGATCATGGACGGAATCGAGGCGACTGGATGACATACAAGATCGCGGTTGTGGAGGACAATCCCGACAATCGCATGCTCGTGCAGGCTTTGCTCGAAGACACGTACGAGATCTCTGAATACGAGCGTCGGCCTCGAATCGGTCACGGCGGCTGATGGCAAGGATGGACTGGAGAAGGTGGGTACCGAAGCCCCAGACGCGGTCATCCTCGACCTGATGATGCCCGTGATGGGCGGCCTGACGTTCCTCAAGAAGCTGCGAAAAGATCCGTTGCACATGGGGCTTCCTGTCTTCGTGCTGACAGGCAAGGCGATCACCGAGGACGAGTCCGAGATGCTGGAGGAGCTGGCCTCCGCTGTGCTCTTCAAGGACGGCGCCCCCGAGCAACTCGGTGAGCTGCTCGGATCGATCTTCAGTCTTGCGGACGCACAGGGGTAACGGAGGCGTGTTCAGCGCCCCGTGATCAACCGCACCATGTTGACTGACCCGTGGCCCATGCTCATCCCGGATCTGGGGACCGCGCTGTGGTCGTGCTCCCTGGCGGTGATCGTCGCGCTCGCCGTCGCCTCGCTCGCGTCATTCGCGCGGCGCCGCGGCCTAGCGGTCCCATACACGCGCAAGATATTTCACTTTGGAGTCTTCACGGGCGCCGCGGTCGCTTATTCTCTTTGGGGCTTGCCCGGTACGAACGCCTACGGTGCTGTACTCGCGGGCGTAGTCCTGGTAGCGGTGCTGCGCGGCGACCGGGACCCGATCTACCGCGTATTGGCTCGTGAGACCGACCGTCCTCGGCGCAAGCTGTTCATCCTCGTGCCACTGGTCACTACAGCACTGGGCGGCCTCGTCAGCGCGCTTCTGACCGGACCCTACGCGACCGTGGGATACCTCGTCAGCGGGTGGGGCGACGCTGTCGGTGAACCGGCAGGCACGAGGTGGGGCAAACACAAGTACCGAGTACCGTCGCTCGGGGGCGTGCCCGCGACTCGCTCCTTCGAAGGCTCCGCAGCGGTCTTTCTGGTGGGGTGGGTGGCAGCCACCGTCGCGCTCTGGAATCTGGCCGACCCATCCCGCGCAGTGCTGGTGGGGCTCGCCTGTGCAGGAGTCGGAGCGCTCGCCGAGGGGTTGAGCAATCACGGTCTGGACAACCTCACCGTGCAAATTGCGGCGTCCGGAACCGCTTGGATGTTGATGTCATGACACGACTCACGTACCGGACCGAGCTCATCCACCACGATCCCGAGACGGTGTTCGCCTGGCATGAGCGTCTCGGTGCGCTTGAGCGCCTGACGCCCCCCTGGGCGGTCGTCGACCTGCTCGAAAAGAAGGGGGGAATCGAGGACGGAGCGACGGTCGCGCTGCGTGTGCATCGAGGGCCCGCGAGTTTCAAGTGGGTGCTCGAGCACACCGGTTATATCGAAAACGAGCGGTTCCGGGACGAACAGACATCGGGACCGTTGAAGTCCTGGCTGCACACGCATCGCTTCGACGCCATCGACGGTGGCGGTACCAGGCTGGAAGACGACATCGAGCTCGAACTGCCGCTCGGCTTCCCCATGGCACCAGTCTTGGTAAGAGGGGAGCTGGGACGCCTTTTTCGCTTCCGCTATCGACGACTCTTCACCGATCTCGCTCGCCACGCGACGCACTCCTCGAAGCCGCGAATGACCGTGGCGATCACCGGGGCATCGGGACTGATCGGTAGCAACCTCGCCGACTTTCTCACAACCGGTGGCCACCGGGTGATCCGTCTCGTACGCGACAGCCGGCAGTTGGCGGACGATTCCATCTACTGGAACCCCGCGACAGGGGAGATCGATGTCGAGGGGCTCGTGGGTGCCGACGCGCTCGTGCACCTCGCGGGCACGTCGATCGCGAGCGGGCGCTGGACCGAAGCGCGTAAGCGATCGATCAAGCAGAGCAGGGTGAAGGGTACCGAGCTGATCAGCCGTACGCTCGCCACTATGTCGGGCGGCCCGCGCATTCTCGTGTCGGCGTCCGCCGTGGGCTTCTACGGTGACCGCGGTAGTGAGCGCATCAACGAGACCGCACTTGCCGGAAAGGGCTTTCTGGCGGAAGTGTGTCGCGCTTGGGAGGGTGCTGCCAAGCCCGCTGAGCGGGCGGGCGTGCGCGTGACGACGTTGCGGACCGGCGTATCGTTGTCGCCCGCGGGTGGGGCGCTCGGACAGATGCTTCTGCCGTTCAAAATGGGTGCCGGTGGCCGGTTGGGCTCGGGCAAACAGTACCTGAGCTGGATCGACAATGACGACCTCATCGCGGCGATTCACCACGTGCTGATGACGGACTCCATTAGGGGTCCCGTGAACGCCACCGCGCCCCATCCCGTGACCAACTCGACGTTTACGGCCGCATTGGGGCGCACACTCTCCCGTCCGACCGTGATTCCCGTACCCGCCTTCGCCGTGAAAGCAGCCTTCGGTCAACTAGGAAGGGAGGCGCTGCTCTGGGGCCAACGGGTTCTGCCGGAAAAGCTGCTCGAGTCCGGGTTCACCTTCTTCTATGAGGGTGTGGAGGAGTCGATGCAATTCCAGCTGGGTCGGGCAGGGTAGGAGGCCCCGAGCAGCGCCTACTCCCGAATCAGATCTCCGTCCTCGGTGAGCTTCGGGTAGGGACGCCCCTCACGACGCCGCTTGGAAGCGATGGACGGCCACGCCCACTCGAACAGGTGGCGATCGAAGTCATCGGGCGAGAGTCGACTCTCAGAGTACATGCCGGCGGCCGCGCGCTGGCGCATGGCCTCGAAGAGCAGGATCGACGTCGCTACCGATACGTTCAAGGACTTGACCATCCCGAGCATCGGCACCGCAACATGCGCATCCGCGAGCTCCAGGCCTTCGGCCGAGACGCCGTCGAGCTCGGCCCCGATGAGGATGGCCGTCGGCTGACAGTAGTCGATTTCCCGGTAGTCGATGGCGCTGTCGGACGGATGGGCGGCAATCACGCGGAACCCCGAGGCGTGAAGATGTGAGACCGCGCTGGCGACCTCTCGGTGCAGGCGTACCCGCACCCACTTCTTGGTGCCCGCCGAGGTGCCGTGGTGCAGCGCCAGGCCCTTCTCCGGCGGGACTACATGGGCTTCGAGCACCCCCGCGGCGTCGCAGTTACGCAGGATGGCCGAGAAATTGTGGGACTTGTTCACCCGGTCCATGAGCACGGTCAAGTCTGGCTGACGGCGGGCGAGAACCTCTCGAATACGCCGGAATCGTTCGCTTCGCATTTGAGTATATTCTCGCTGACTCGCACAAGAATCCATCCCGCGCCTCCCAGGAGGACCCCCTGGCTCGCTGCTTACCACCCCTGGTGCTCGCGCTGCTCACCACACTCCTCATGGCGTGCGACCAGGTTGCCGACATCGTTTTCGTACCGGAATTCGACGTGACCTACTCCTTCGAAGCCGGTCTGGAGGGCTGGTTCGGGAACGGAGTCGACCTCGCTGACCCGAGCGTTACCTGGTCCGTGGGGGCATCGAGTGAACTGGCCTCTAGCGGAGCCAGTGCAGCACGGCTCTATGTCGAGAATACAAACGGGATGGCCAAGGTCTGGATCCAGCGAGCAGAGGCTGTCGAGCCGAGCGTCGCCTACGATGTCGATATCAGCTTCGACTTCGGAACCGCCGATTTCGGCGAGGTCAATCTGTGGCGGATTCTGGCCGGCGCGCATTCAGCCTCACCCGGAACCGCCGCGGCGCTCACCGTGCAGGACGCGACCGGCAACGGTTCGGCATCAGACGTAGGTGTGCAATGGCTCCAGAAGAGCTATCGCATGCGCGCGGTCTCAGACCCCGGGGGTCGCATCCATATCGTCATCGGCGTGTGGGGGACTTGGGAGACGCTCCGCACCTACTACGTCGACAACGTGCGGCTGCTCTTTACGCGGGCGAGTTGAGTCCGGGGCACTTAGCCCAGGAACACGCCGTCGACCGCCTGGAACAGCAGGGCTCCCATCACGCCGCCCACGATCGGGCCGACAACCGGAATCCACGCGTAGCCCCAGTCCGAATCGCCTTTTCCGTCAATCGGGAGCAGCGCATGTACGATGCGCGGGCCCAAGTCCCGAGCCGGATTGATGGCATAGCCCGTCGGGCCACCCAAGCTGAGCCCGATGGCCCAGACCAGGAAGCCCACCAACAATGGCGCGATCCCGGTGCTGAACACGGCGGACAGGTCGATCTCGCTGGCTGACTGTATCTCGAGCGCGTTGGCTCCGATTCCCAGGATGCCGAACATGAGCAAGGCGGTCCCGATGATTTCGGTGACGAGGTTGGCGACCGGTGAACGAATCGCGGGGCCTGTGCAGAATACGGCCAGCTTCGCCGCAGGATCGTCGGTGGCCCCCCAGTGTCGGTAGTAGGACACGTAGACCAATACCGCGCCCAACATCGCTCCCACCATTTCGCCAGCCAGATATGTCGGCACCTCGGCCCAGGCCAAGCTGTCGATAGACGCCAGTCCGAATGTGACGGCTGGGTTGAGGTGCGCGCCACTGACTCGGCCCACCGCGTACACCGCCATGGCCACCGCGAGACCCCAGCCCGTGGTGATCACGATCCAGCCGGAATTGTGGCCCTTGGTCTTGGCCAACACGACGTTGGCGACTACACCGTCGCCGATGACGATCAAGATCGCGGTGCCTACCACTTCTGCCAGGAAGATCTCCACAGGTGTCAGCCTCTATCAGTTGGGGGAACGCAAGCTCATGAGTCGGTCGGGAAAGTTCGTGAACATACCATCGACGCCGAGCTCGATGAGGCGCCTCATGTCGCCCTCAGCGTTCACGGTGTACGGGTGCACCAGAAGCCCATGCCGCTTGGCGGCGCTCATGAACTGCGGGGTCACGAGACGCTGAGTGGGTCCGACGCCGATTGCATAGCTCGCCACGTCACGCATCCCGGCGTCGATGTCGTCGGGCATCTGCGAGGCCCCGATCAGCTGGATCAGCGGCAGCCGAGGCTCGAGTCCATGCATCTTGCGCAGGCTCTCGGAACTGAACGACTGAACCAAGACCGTGCGGTCGTCCGGCGAGCTCGGCACTAGGTCGTGCCTGCCTAGCAATTCCAGCAGCGCCTCTTCCATCCCGGGCGCGTGCTCGGGCTGTTTGGTTTCGATGTAGTAGCGCGTGCTGGAGCCGTAACGGGTAAGCACGGAGTCCAAAGTCGGCACGCGCTCCAGAGCTTCCAGGTCCTCCCCTCGCCAACTGGATACTTCGCAGTTCAGGATGTCCTCGTACGTCTTTTCACCTACTGGCCCTGTACAGTGCCGCGATGGGCCGCGCGCCGTGCGATCCAGGTCAGCATCGTGCATCACGACCAACACGCCGTCGCTGGTCATCTGCAGGTCCTGTTCGATGTAGTCGGCGCCCATGCGGACAGCCATGTCGTACGCGAGCAACGTGTGCTCGGGCGCGTAACCGGAGGCACCGCGATGGGCGATCACGGTCGTCTGAGCCGCGGCGCTCCAGTGGCTTCCGGGGGCCAAGGGAAGCAACAGCACTAGAAGCAGTGGCGCCGCGACGCCCATGCAGAGAGACCTGGCCTCCATCGACGAAGACCTCAGATCAAGCCTCCACTGGCCGCATCGCGCGACCCGCGATCACCGTGATGTTGTCGCTCCCGCCCCCGTCCAAAAGCGTCCTGCAGCAGCAGCTCGGAGGTCTCACGCGCGTTCTGCATCGACGAGAGCCGCTTTTCGATCTGCTCGTCTGAGACGTGCTTGGTGAGTCCCGTCCGTGCAAATGAGGATCACCGCACCCCAATCGCGCACGAAGCGCGTTACGACCGGTTCCGCGGTCTTACCGCCCATGGCGCTCGACAGCACGTTCGCCCATTTGCTGCCCTAGGCCACCGTCTGGGTGAGCGTGCCATCGTCGACGAGGTCCTGGGCCCACGTTTGGTCTCTGCTGATCTGGGTCAGCTCCCCGTCTTGGTAGATGTAGAAGTGCGAATCACCCACCTGCAGCAGGTATGCGTGCGGCCACAGACCCAGGAATAGCGTGAGCGTCGTGGCAAAGCCGCGACCGGCGCCGGCATGCTCGGCCTTCTTGAGCAGGCTCTCGTGGCACTCCAGAGCCGCCTCGTGCAGGAGCCGGGAAAAGACTTCTGGGTTATTCTCCTCGGCGTAGTCCGCGTCGTGAAAACTCCTGGAGACCGACGACACCAACTCCTGCACTGCGAGTCGCGCGGCTTCCTCACCACCTGACCCACCGCCCACGCCATCCGCCACCATCGCCAGCGTCGCAAGACGCTCGGCATGCAGCACCCGTCGCGCCTTGGCTCCGATGCTCGTGCGGTTCACGCGCACGCCGCGCCCGAGCGCGCCCAGGAAGAAATGATCCTGGTTGTCCGCGCGCACCTTGCCGGGGTGAGTCAGCCCCCACGCTTCGATATTCCCCTCTCGGGGTCTGGCCATCTCGCCCATGCGGATTCTCTCCTTCGAGCGCCCTGCGCCCGGCCCTCACCGGCCACCAGGGACCTGTTCCCCCTAGGTGAAGCGTGCGCCCAACGTAGAGACGGAGCAGGGGTCATCGCCAGCGGCTGATTCACGTAGCAGAACCGTAGGGCTATACTCGCGGGGTCGTAGAAATCCTAGAGGGCGGTCTCCAGCGCCCGAGCAGAGCGCGCGTACATGACGGAGTCCCCACGCATTGAGCCTTTCTTCACCCTTTACGCCGCTCTCGTGTTCGCCCTCGGCGCGGGCGTATTGGCGGTCCCGCTCACGGCTCAGGGAGCTCGGCAGGTGCCGGACGTCTCCGCCGTCTATGTAGAACAGGGTCCGGTGATCGACGGTGTATTGAATGAGGCGGTGTGGCGGGATGCAGCGCTACTCGATGCATTTACCCAGCAGGAGCCCGACGAAGGTGCGCCGTCTTCGGAGCGCACCGAGGTCCTACTGATGTACGACCGCAGTGCGTTGTACCTGGGCGTGCGAGCGTTCGACTCCTCCCCGTCGGGTCTCACAGCGACAGAGATGAGGCGCGACTCCGACCGAATCCTCAGCGAGGACAACTTCCAGATCATCCTCGATACGTTCCGCGACGGACGCTCGGGATACATGTTCGTAACCAACCCGCTCGGCGCGCAGTTGGATCAGCAAGTGTTCAATGAGGGGGAGGGCGGGCTCCCGGGCAGGGGAACTCCCAACATCAACCGAGACTGGGACGGCGTCTGGCACGTCGCCACGCAGCAGACCCCGGACGGCTGGGTCGCCGAGATCGCGATCCCCCTGGTCACGCTGCGCTTCCCCGAGTCCGAGTCGCAGCGCTGGGGCATGAACCTCATGCGCAACATCGGGCGCAGGAACGAGCAGGCCTTCTGGGCACCGATCCCGAAGCCGTACCAGATCGCGAAGGTGAGCCTCGCGGGCACGCTCTCTGGCATGACTTCTCTCTCTCGCGGAAGCGATCTGCGCGTCACGCCCTTCCTGACGAGCGGCGCAAGTCGGGTGACGGATGCGGGCGACGTGGACAACTCGTTCCAGCGCGACATGGGCATCGACGTCAAGTACGGCCTGAGCGCCGGGCTCAACCTCGACATCACCGTCAACACCGACTTCGCGCAGGCCGAAGTCGACGACGAGCAGGTCAACCTGACGCGCTTCCCGCTCTTCTTCCCTGAGAAGCGAGACTTCTTCCTGGAGAATTCCGGGCAGTTCAAGGTCGGCTCGGCCACGGCGTTCAACCGACTGGCCGACCTCTTCTTCACGCGTCGCATCGGGCTCTCGCCGACGGGGGAGCAAGTGCCGATTCGAGCCGGCGCCCGGCTGACGGGCAAGGTCGGCCGTAACGACATTTCGGTGTTGAACGTGCAGACCGGTGACGCCTTCGGCAGATCGGGTGAGAACTTCCTAGTCACGCGCTATAGCAGACACTTCCTGTCCCGCTCCAGGGTCGGTGGTCTGTTCATCAACAAGAACGAGACCAGCGGGGACCACTTCAATCGCACGTACGCTGTCGACATGACGCTGGTGCCGCATGATGCGTTCACGGTCACAGGGTTCATCGCCAAAACCGAAACGCCAGGGATGACCGACGGTCAGGGCGCCGGCTACCTGAACGCAACCTGGCTGGACCAGAAGTGGAGGATCTACGGCGAGTACGCCAACCTCGGCGACAACTTCAATCCGGAGGTGGGGTTCCTGCCGCGCAGGGGCATCCGGCTGACCAAGCTGCACTTTGAGAGGGACCCCCGGCCGGACCTGCTCGGCATCCGCGTCATGCAGCCGATGGTGAACGTCGTCTACATCACCGACCAACAGAACCGGCTGGTGTCGCGCAGATATCACTCCATGGTGGGCACCGCGTTCGACAACGGCGCCTACCTCAACCTGTGGTACAACCACAACTACGAACGCCTCGACGAGCCCTTCATTGTGCGCGATGGAGTGGCCATCGCACCTGGCGGATACAGCTTCGGCGAATGGCAGGTGTCGTTCAATAGCAACCCGTCGCGCAAGGTGTATTACCAGCTGAACTACTCGCCGCAGGACTTTTATGACGGGACGCGCACGGACACGCGCGTCACGCTCGGGGCACGGATGTCGAGCAAGCTCTCCGCGGAGGCGTCCTATGCCCGTAACGATATCGAGCTGCCCGCTGCCTCCTTCGACGTCGAGCTCGCATCCTTGCGCATCGACTACGCGCTTTCACCCGCGATGACGCTGCGCGCGATCAGCCAGTACAACTCGTCGACCGACCAGTGGAGCACCAGCGCGCGCTTCCGCTACACATACATGCCCGGCAGCGACATCTACCTGGTCTACGACGAGCTGCGGCGCGACCTAGACGATCCTACCGGCCTTGGCGTGCTCAATGAATACCGGGACCGCCGTCTGATCTTGAAGGTGACGCATCTGCTGACGCGCTAGTGGGGCGGGCGCTGTTACACACCTATCGCCAGCGGCTTTGCTGTCCAACGAGGTATGTGATAGCGGGCTGATACCCCTCCGTTAGCCGTCAGAATCCGGGGTGCCAGTGCCGAGCGTCGTGGTTTTCGCATACGCTGTGCTACCACCGCTCGCGCGAGAGGCGAGTGCTCTCCCACGCCCCTCCGCTCGACCTCCGAACCACTCCTGGAACGACGCAGACGCGCGCCTATCCCAGGCCGCGCGCCGTCGTCGGAAAGGCCCACCGGGACTTGCGACAGACGAGTGACTCCAATGCCATTCGAGAAAACCACGTTTCTACCGCCCGGCGATCCCGAACTCGCTCGTGAGCTGCTGAATGAGTTGATTCATGAGGAGCTGAAGGTCCTCATGCTCGTTCTGGGGTCCTCGGACGACGCTCGTATTCTGGCGGAACGCGGCAACAAGAGCGCCGGCGCGATCAACGAGCCATTCTCGGTCGTGTGGATACGCGCTCCTGAGGCTGTCGACGACGTGCTCGCGGGACTCCAGGACCCGCGTGGGCTCTTGGTCGAGGGCGCTCTTGGAATTGTGCTGACGTTCAACGACGAGATTCACACGGTGTTCACATCCCTGCCGAGCAGCCTGAAGATTCTCAGCGCGTTCGTAAACGCAGGTAAGCTGTGATGGGCCGGGGGTGTCGGCGAGCAGCTCCAATGGCTGCGATGCTCGTCCTGCTGACGCCTCTGTGCGTGGTCGCCAGAACAACGACACGACGGCCACCGGCGATACATCGCGGGCGGCGCTTCTCACCGTGGTCGAGGTGGACGAGGGAGGGACACGTCACGCCATCTCCTCGACCAGCCGGCGAGGCATCGTCGACATCAACAGCTCCATGCTGCTTCAACTCGACAAGGTTCGACTGAGGGAGGTCTTTGCGTGCTCGCTGGCAGAGGGCGACCCCACCCTGGATGCGGCGATCGTGGAGCTCCGGCACCTGGCTGATCTCTCGCAGCAGGGCCTGCGAGGCGCTGAGGCGGTCCGGACCGGGATGGCCGCCGTGGCAGCCCGTCAGGAGATGGCGAAGATCTCGTCCACGGGCGTGGTCGACCGTGAAACGCGCGTGGCGCTGAAGGATTGGTTGCAGAACGGTCACACGAAGAGCAACCCTCCCAGCGAAGACATCGCGGCCGCGCCGCCGGCGGACGGCATCACCTTCATCGAGCCCCGCATAGGACACTTCAGCCAGGGCAACCCGCTCTGGGCTTCCAAAGTGCTCGGTCGTGACCGCACCATTGCATTATACGCTCCGGATGCGCCATCACCTGCGTCGCAATGATTCTGCGTCATCACGGACGGGATGTGGACCCCGGGAGCCTGGATGCCTTCCTAGACGCGAATGACGGTTACGTCGGCGACGGCGTCCAATGGGGCGTAGCCGGAGGGTGCGGCGCGCGAGGCGACGATGCCGTCGTCTATGGTCGTGTGTCAGGAACGGCCGACGAATTACGTCCAGTCATCCATGAGCGGCTCGAGACGCAGCGGCCCACCATGGTCCGTGTGGACTACGGCAGCGACGCAGGCCTCAAGTACAATCACTTCGTGCTGGCGGCCGGCCGCACCGAGGACGGCAACATCGTCATGAACGATCCCGCGACGCGACACGGAGACGGTTATCTCACGCCGGAAGCCGACAACATCATTGAGCTGACCACACACAAGCAGGGGTACGAGATCGTTCAGCTCGATTGGTTCGACTAAGGGCGAGCCACCTACGGCCACACCCTTCCGGCGAGGCCCGGGAGGGCCTTAGAATTGGACGCGATAGAGCCGGGGTGGTGAAATCGGTAAACACAGGGGACTTAAAATCCCCCGCCTGAGAGGGCTTGCGGGTTCGAGTCCCGCCCCCGGCATAGCAAGCAGAACAACGACTTACGGGCTATCCGGAGCGCAGTCACGACAGACAAGTACTAGTCTCGGCAACTCGATCGCGTTTTCTGAGCCTCAGCCGCGGTGCGCGCCCTAGAGTCGCCCGGCGAGCGCGCGATGGCGTCAAATCGGGTAGTTTCGGTCTTCCGATCATCCCACTCAGGCGGCCATCCTTGGGCGAATCACCTCGATTTCTCCTCCTCCAAATGAGGAATCCCGGGGACCCGATGCGTGAGCACGAAGTCTCGTGCTTCTCCCGCGCGCTGGGTACGGAGAACGGAAGGCTTCAGATCTTCGATCTGCTCTCTGGGGCGCCGGATCAGGCACTGCTCGACTCGGTCGACGTCGTGCTGATTGGAGGAAGCGGCGACTACTCAGTGGCCAGAGGGGGGCCGTGGCTGCCGGCCGCGCTCGACACGATGGTTGGCCTGCACGGGTCGTCGAAGCCGACGTTCGCGTCCTGCTGGGGCTTCCAGGCGCTCGCGCGCGCACTGGGCGGAGAAGTGATCACGGACCGTGAGCAAGCAGAGGTGGGTACGGTGTGGCTGGAGCTCAGTCCTGAAGGAGAGCGCGATCCGGTGTTCGGATCCATCGGCCCACGGTTCCCGGTGCAGATCGGTCACGAGGACATCGTGACGTCCCTGCCCGACGGCGCGGTCCTACTGGCCTCGAGCGAGACCATCGAGAACGAGGCTTTTTGTTTCCCGGACAAGCCGATCTACGCGACCCAGTTCCACCCTGAGCTCAACCGGGACGGCCTGATTGAGCGCGTCGCACGTTACCCCGCCTACCTGGCTCTGACAGGTGCTGCGACCCTCGATGAGTTCCGCGACATGACACCGGAGACACCCGAGGCCGAGTCGCTCATGCCGCGCTTCTTGGAGCATGTACTGAGCGAATGATGAATCGGTGGAGAAGCACGGACCTGCGACGCGCCCGCTACCTGGTGCCCGTGGCGGTCATGCTGCTCCTGACCGCCTTCCAGTACCGGCAGAGCTGGCCGACCGGGTGGATTCCGAGACCTTACCGGGAGGGCTTACCCACCGCCGCCAACGGAATCCGCGATCGGGGATTCACCTTCTGCCGGCTCCTCTACAAGGACGTGCGCTACGAAGAGATGGGCCATGGCTGGAACACCGACTACCCCGGTTCGGACTACAATTTCCTCGATCGTCTGGAGGAGCTGACGACCGCCAGACCCGCGAAGTGGGGTGACGGGCAACCCGGCAACGCGGTGGTGCGCTCCACGCAGGAGGAGCTGTACGAATGCCCGTTCGTCTTCATGTCCGACGCGGGTACGGCCGGGTTCAACGAGGCCGAGGTCGCGCAACTCCGCGACTACCTGTTAAAGGGCGGCTTCATCTGGGCCGATGATTTCTGGGGTGAACGCGCCTGGCAGCACTTCGCGGGCGAGATGGGTCGGGTGCTACCGGAGTACCCGATCGTGGACGTCGAGCCGGACCACGTGCTCATGAGTGCCCTATACGTGGTCGACGAGGTCCCGCAAATCCCGTCGATCCAGTGGTGGCGCATGAACGGCGGGCGCGGTACCTCGGAGCGTGGGCGTGATAGCGCGACGCCGCACCTGCGAGCGATTTTCGATGGAGAGGGCCGGCCGCTGGTCATGATGACGCACAACACCGACATCGCCGACGGATGGGAGCGGGAAGGGGAGGACTACGACTACTTTCTCCGGTTCTCAGCCGAGGCATATGCGCTGGGCATCAACCTCGTGCTGTATTCGTTGAGCCACTAGTCATGCAACGGTGGAGGAGCATGGACCTGCGACGCGCTCGCTACCTGTTGCCGCTCATGATCGTGCTCGTGCTCTCGGCGTTTCAGCAGTGGAGGTGGGGCACCGGCTGGATTCCGAGGCCCTATCGGGAGGGCTTGCCCACCGCCTCGAACGGAGTGCGGGATCGTGGATTCACCTTCTGCCGGCTTCTGTACGAGCATGTCCGGCGGGAGCGAGGCGGGTACGGCTGGAACACAGACTACCCCGGCTCGGACAACAACTTCATCACTCGATTCGCGGAACTCACGACCACCCGCCCGGCGCGCTGGAGTGACGGACAACCTGGCTACGCCGTGGTGCGCGCCACCCAGGATGAACTCTATGAGTGCCCCTTCATATTCATGTCCGACGTGGGCACCGTCGGGTTCAGCGAGCTGGAGGTCGAGAGGCTACGCGACTACCTGTTGAAGGGCGGCTTCATCTGGGTCGATGACTTCTGGGGCAATGCGGCTTGGAGGCAGTGGACGAAGGAGATCGGTCGTGTGCTGCCGGAGTACCCCATCGTCGACATCACGCCCGACCACATGCTCATGCATGCACTCTACGTGGTCGAGGAGATCCCGCAGATCCCCTCGATCCAATGGTGGCGTCGAAACGGCGGGAGCTACGGTACCTCGGAACGCGGACCCGAGAGCGCCACCCCCCACCTGAGGGCGATCTTCGACGAAGGGGGCCGCCCGCTCGTCATGATGACCCACAATACCGACATCGCCGACGGATGGGAGCGTGAGGGAGAGGACTACGACTACTTCCTCAAGTTCTCGCCCCAGGCATACGCGCTCGGTATCAACGTGGTTCTGTATTCGCTGAGTCACTAGGGGGGAGGACCCGGCCATCCCAGTTACCGCGGTAACCGCACGCCGGAGGAAGCACCTGCCCGCCACCCGAGTCTCCGACGTAGTCCGCTAACCCCCCACTGCCCGAATCGCGACCACTTTCCCGCGGCGATTCGCGGTGTCGGCATGAGTCAGGTGATCGATGACGTGCTCCAAGGCGCCTGGCTCTTCGATCCACTCGATGATGATCGCGTGCGCGCCGAGCTTGGCTGCCTCCTCACGCATCGCCTCGATCATGTCGCCCTCGTCGGTCCAGTCATCGTCGCCCCTCGCGTGTACGAGCGCGATGGCCTCGTACTCGTAGGGGACGTCGCGCTCGTCGAGGTAGATCACGACGTCGTACGGATCGACCGGGCGGTAGGACCTGCTGGGGTCCAGCAGAACCGCATTCGTATGCATGCACGCGGAGAGTGCCAACACCGCCGCCATCACAATCTTCTTCATCCCCACATCTCCTCTTCGGCTCACCCGTGGATCTCGCTAGGTGGAGGAGAAGAGGGGCACGTCCGGTGCCCGCCGCGAATCCGCTTGAAACCTAGGGATTCGCTGGCTGAATGTCCCTTTTGGGTGACACCTTACGACGCTTCTTCCAGCTGGATTGGATGCGGTAGGCGAACAGCACGACCAGGCATCCGATAAGGAACAACGGCAGCCGCACATCGGCCTTCACCAGCCAATAGAAGTGGATGACGCCGAGCGTGGCGGTCACGTAGATCCCACGGTGGAGCACGTTCCAGCGCGTACCGAGCCGGTGAATCCACCCCGTGGTCGAGGTCAGCGCCAGCGGGATCAGGATCACGAAGGCCGCGAAGCCGACCGTGATGTAGGGACGTTCTATCACGTCCTCGACCATCCAGCCCCAGACGAACGTCTGGTCGAGTCCTGACCAGATGCTGAAGTGCAAGAAGGCGTAGAAGAACGCAAAGAGGCCGAGCGGGCGGCGCAGCTTGATGACGCGATTCCAGCCAGAGAGTCGACGGATTGGCGTCACCGAAAGCGTGATCAGCAGCAGCACGAGCGTCGTCATGCCGGTGACGTGCGTGAGCTTTTCGATCGGGTTGGCGCCGAGTGACACCCGCTGCACCGAATTCGCGGCGTATGTATCGAAGTAGAAGGCCGCGCCGAGCCACGCGACCGGCGCCAACGCGCTGACCCAGAGAACGAGCTTCAGGCGGAAGATCGCCTTCTTCTGATCCATGAGCCGTTCGGCGCTATCTCCGCGCTAGATCCAACGCGTGAGATCCATGCCGGCGTACATCGACTCAACCTGCTCTGTGTAGCCGTTGAACATGAGCGTGCGGCGCCGCCGGAGTTCGCCGAGTCTCCGCTCGCGGGCCTGCGTCCAGCGCGGATGATCGACTTCCGGGTTCACGTTGGCATAGAAGCCATACTCGCGCCGGTTCTGCACCCACCACGTGTTGCGCGGCATCTCTTCGACGAAGTTCATGCTTACGATCGATTTGATGCCCTTGAATCCGTACTTCCACGGCATGATGAGCCGGAGCGGGGCACCGTTCTGGTTCGGCAGGTCCATGCCGTACACGCCAGTGGTCATCAGCGTGAGCGGGTTCATGGCCTCGTCCATGCGCAGCCCCTCGACGTAAGGCCAGTCGAGCATGCGGGTCCGCTGGCCCGGCATCTCCGATGGGCGAACCACCGTCTTGAACTCGATGTACTTGGCGTCGCCTGTCGGCTCGGCACGGTTGATCACATCGGACAGGGGGAAACCGCGCCACGGCACCACGACCGACCACGCCTCCACGCAGCGCATGCGGTAGACCCGGTCCTCCATGTTGCTCGGCCCGATGAAGTCCTCGAGCTGATAGTCGCCCGGCTTGTTGACGTGTCCCTCGATCCGGACCGTCCACGGCCTCGGCCGGAAGTCGCCCGCATTTCTGGCCGGATCTTCTTTCTGCGCGCCGAACTCGTAGAAGTTGTTGTACTCCGTGATGTGCTCGTACGGATTCAGGTCCTCGTCGAGCTCCGACTTCATGTTCTGAAAGCGGGCCGGGACTTGCTGGCGCGGGTCGCTCTCGGAGGCGTCGAGCACGTTGGGCGCGAACGCCAACGCGGCCGTACCGACAGCCGCGTCTCGAATGAAGCGACGGCGGTTCACATAGACGTCTTCGGGCGTGATTTCCGAAGAGGGTACGTCCGAGGGCTTACGAGTCCGGATGATCATGGAGGCTCTCCTGCCGGGTTCCGGGCAACGCATAAGTATGGGGCGGGATTCGTGGCTCGAACACCCGTGGGGCGGGGAGGGTTCCTGGGGACTACCCTACACCGGAGGTGGAATGGGACGATCTGAGCTGGGAAGAGATGATGGACGGGTTCTACGAGGTGGCCATCGATTCGACTATGGATCCCGAGGAGATCTTCGGCAGGCGCTGCGGAGAACTCCCGAGGGAAGACCATCTCCGCCGCCTACAACTCCCGGAACACCTCGAGCAGGGGAATCTCGAAAGCGTGGTCGTCGACACGCCAGAGCAGAACCTTGCGGACCTGCTCCGGCTTCTGCGATTCCGGGCGCCAGACCTCTACCATCCGCTCATCGATGTCGATGATCCACACTTCGCCGCCGCCGCTATCCAGATAGCGTTTCCGCTTGAGGGTCCGGTCGTAGTGCTTCCGGCTCGGCGACAGGATCTCCACCACGAGGTCGGGAGGGCCGTGTCTGTGTCCTTCGGGATCTACGATGCTCATCCTATCCTGACGGACGAACACCAGATCGGGCTCCAAGACGAGCTCCTCTTCCAAGTGCACGGTGATGGGACCGACGGTCACGCCCAACCGAAGCGGATCGGCGAGTCCAGCCTGGCGCACGGCCTGGTCATGCTCGTGCAGGCGCTGCGCGACTCCACGGAGCGCGCCAACCTCTTTGGCGACGTGCCGGCGCTGCTCCTGATTGGCGGAGTGCTTCTGTTCCTGAACCGTGAGAAGCAGGCTCCGAAGCCGGCCCAAGAGGGGGCCGACGCCTAGGCCGGAAGTCCGTTCTTAGCCACATGATTCATGATGTCCACGAACCGGTCGAGCTCGGGCAGCGTGGTATACACGCTGGGGCTCACTCGGAGGCCCTGGAACTCGGCATGGTTGATCGACACCACGATGATCCGGTGCGCGTCCCACAAGTAGTCGCGTAGGTCGTTAGGCGCGACGCCCTCAATCTCGACGTTCGCAATGCCACACGCGAACCCCGGCTTCAGGCTGGTGTGCAACCTCACGTTGTCGTTCTCGAGCAGCTTGTCAGCCCAATAGTCCCTGAGGTAGACCAGGCGCGCGGCCTTGCGC
Organism: Gemmatimonadota bacterium; assembly: GCA_015664885.1. Lineage (GTDB taxonomy): Bacteria > Gemmatimonadota > Gemmatimonadetes > Longimicrobiales > Gaopeijiaceae > UBA1138. The sequence continues at coordinate 91,676 of DQPL01000098.1, read as the reverse complement.
GCTGACCCGATGCCCTGATGGAAGGTCAAAGCCTCGCCGATCGCTAGATAATTGGCGGCGGGGTGGGTGCCGATCTCTTCGAACTTGCGAATGTCGGAATCCATGCGCTCGGGCGCGGCCATCAGCGGCCAGACCTCGGGGATCTTCTCCTTGCGTACGTAAAGCAGGCCGGTGCCGTGCGGTGCGAACAGCCACTTATGCAAGCTGGTGGAGTAGTTGTCGACGTCGAGATCGCCGAGCGAGAAGTCGAAGTGAGCCAGCGCATGCGCGCCATCGATGATGAGCGGAATTCCGCGCGAGCGCGCCAGTGCGTTCAGCTCGGTGATGGGCAGGATCTGGCCGGTGAGGTTGATCATATGGCACGCCAGAATCGCCCTTGTCTTGGGCGTGATCGCCTGCTCGAAGAGACGCACGATCTCCGCCGGATCCTCCGCTGGCACTGGGATCTGGATCTGTTTGAGCACGATCCCCTCGCGACGACCACGCTGCTTGAACGTGGTGATCATGCGCCCATAGTCCTGCGTGGTGGTCAGCACTTCGTCACCGCGCTGGAGCTCGATGCCGAGCTGCATGATCTGCAGGCTCTCAGACGCGTTTCGCGTGAAGGCGATCTCCTCGGTGTCGACACCCCATTCGCGGGCCATGCGCTCGCGCACGCCTTCACGCTGCGGCTCGAGCACGCTCCACATCGTGTACGAGGGCGCGAGGTTGGAGAAGTCGAGGTGGCGCTTCATGGCGTCCTGCACCCAACCCGGCGAGGGGCTCACGCCACCGTTGTTCAAATTCACCAGCGTGCGATCGACCGTGAACGCGCGCGCGACCTCGAACCAGAAGTCTTCATCGGCCGCGACTTCGCTCGGCGAGCCCGGATGACCGCTGAGATCGACGGCTATGTCCAGGACGCTCGCGCTCAGTTCGACGGGGCGCAGCGGCAGCCCAACCGCGGCTGCGGCAGCAGGAAGGGACAGCGTACCCAGGAATCGGCGTCGGCTCTGCATCGGATCCTCCCTCGGGGTCGATCAAGACTAGGTCAGGATACCCCTCCGTGGGCACGCTGTCCACGGCCGAAGCTCAACGAACGCATTACTTTCCGTGTCCCGTCATGCGGCTCCCACGAGCAGAGCCCGTCGGAACAATCCGGGGTATACGTCCTAGACGAGGGCGACCCACAACGACAACCAAGTACAGGAACTTCATGCGGCGACTCGTTCGTCCGATTCTCCCTCTTCTGTGCCTAGCCGCGCCGGCGACGCTGGCGGCTCAGGCACGCGACACTGTGCGCGTCGACTCGAGCCGAGTGGCGCGCCAGTACGACCTGCACGCATTGCGCGGCATCACGATCAGTCTGGCGCGACCCGCCCTGACGACCGGCGGCTCCAGCGCTGTGGAGGTCCGCCTCGATTCGCTCGGCTCGACTCCCGCGCCCTCGATGGAAGAGGTTATGCGCGCGATGCCGCTGGTGGTGGTCAGGCGGAACAGTCGCGGCGAAGCGCAGCCCGCCATCCGCGGTTCCGACGAGCGGCAGATCGGCGTCTTCCTCGATGGCGTGCCACTCACCATCGGGTGGGACCACCGGACCGACATGTCGATCATCCCGCTGACCGCCGCACAGGGCGTGCGCCTCATTCGCGGTCTGTCCTCTGTGCTGTACGGCCCCAACACGCTCGGTGGCATCATCGAAGTCGACATCGCACGCGTGCCGGGTCGACTCGAGAGCGTTACACCGTTGACGCTGGGGATGTCGCTCGACGAGACCGGGGGAACCAACGTTTCGGTGAACGCGTCGCGTTTGCTCGAGCGTGACTTCAGCCAGTGGCTGGTACGGGTCGGTGCCGGCTTCGAGGACCGACCTGGCATCACCATCCCCGGTGGAGCCCAGAACGAGGCGAACCTGCGGTCGAAATTCCTGACCGGCTCGGACAACCTGCGCCTCAACAGTGACTCCCGGCGAATCGATGGCTTCTTCGCGGCCCGATATCTGGCGGATGGAGGCGCCTGGGCTTCCCTGGTCACGTCGGCGCTCGACGTCGAGCGCGGCGTGCAGCCCGAGGCGCATCAGGACGACCCGCGACTATGGCGGTATCCCGAGCAGACTCGACTCTTCACGGCCTTCTCGATCGGGACCGGCATGCGTGAGACCGGCGGCGGTGGTCGCGGGGACGTGGAGGCGAGCATCGGAGTCGACCTGGGATCGACCCGTATCGACCAGTACGACTCGGAACTGTTCTCCCGAGTAGTTGGCCGCGAAGAGGCCGATGACCGCACAATCAGCCTGCGCCTCGAAGGCGATCACACCGCCGGAGACCGAGGAGATATCAGGGCCGCTGCAACCTACGCGGACGTCTCTCACGATGAGATCCTGACCCCCGGCGGTGCGAACAGCTATCGACAGCGCTTGTGGTCGCTCGCGGCGGAGTCCGAATGGAGACTCGGCGGCTCGGGGCGTACGCGCCTTTCTCTGGGCACGGTGGTCGACGGAGCAGACACGCCCGAGAGCGGAGACAAGGCGCCCTTGGGGCGCCTGACCCAGTACGGGTTCCGGCTCGGAATGAGCTCGCTCGTAAGCGAAGGGCTCTTGGTGCATGGTGGCGTTAGTCGGCGCGCACGATTCCCCTCGTTGCGCGAACTGTATTCGGGGGCGCTGGGACGTTTCGAACCGAATCCCGACCTCGTCCCGGAGACGCTCGTGGGCGCCGAGGGGGGCTTCACGCTGCAGAGAACGGGAGACATCGAGTTCCAGGTGGTGGGATTCTACCAGCGGTTAAACGGCGGGATTGTGCGCACCTCGGTGACCTCCGCCGACGGCATGCGCCGCTTCCGACGAATCAACCGCGACAGGGTACGAAGCGCGGGAATCGAGCTGCTCGCGGTTGGAACCCTGGGCGTTGCGACGCTCTCGAGCGATGTCACCCTCCAGAATGTTAAGGGCATGGACTTCGACGGTAGCGAGGTCGAGCTCGAATACGAGCCCTCGGTTACCGGGAAACTCGGCCTGGAGAGCGCGCTCGGCGCCGGATTTCGGGCCTCAGGCAACTTCCGCTTCGTGGGCGGCCAAAGCTGTGAGAACCCCGAGCTAGGCGGCCTGCAACCGCTGGGGGCCAGCGGCTCCGTGGACTTCTCGCTGCGAAGGATCTTCCGACTGGGTAGTAGCGGCGGCCTTTCACGGCTCGACGCTTCCGCTTCCCTGCGCAACGCCACCGACGCTACTGTCTACGATCAGTGCGGGCTCCCCCAACCGGGGCGCACGCTCCAATTCCAGTTCCGCGTCTGGTAGCAACTGGCTAGCCATGATTCGCATCACGTTCCTGGGTACGGCGGCAGCCCGTCCCACCGTAGGTCGCAACGTCAGTGCGATCGCGATTCAGAGGGAAGGGGACCAGTTCCTCTTCGACTGTGGCGAGGGCACGCAGCGACAGATGATGCGCTACGGGACGGGTTTCGCCGTGCAAGCAATCTTCGTCACGCATGTGCACGCGGACCACTTTCTCGGCATCACCGGCCTGCTGCGTACCATGGCTTTGCAGGGACGTACCGAAGGCATCGCGCTCTATGGACCTCGCGGATCGAGCGACTGGCTTCGCAAGACTGTCAGCCTCGGCGTGGACCGTATTCCATTCCCGGTCGACGTCATCGAGGTGCAGTCCGGCGAGGGCTTCGACGGTGGCGAGTACCGCATCGAGGCTTTCGCAGTCGAACATGGCCGCTCGGCAGTTGGATGGGCGCTGGTCGAGAAGGACCGCCTGGGACGCTTCGACGTGGATCGGGTGCACGAGCTCGGTGTGCCCGAAGGCCCGCTCTTCGGGCGACTCCACCACGGCGAGGATGTCGAGGTGGACGGCCGCCTGATCCGCGCCGCCGAGCTGGTGGGCAAGCCGCGCCCGGGACGAACCGTCGTCTACACGGGGGATACCCGCCCCGCGGCAAGCACCGTCGAGCGGGCGAAGGGGGCCGACGTGCTCATCCATGAAGCGACGTTCGCAGAAGAGGAGAAGGAGCGCGCGATCGACACGCAGCACAGCACCGCGGCTGAAGCGGCCGGCGTAGCTAGAGAGGCCGACGTGCTCCAACTCTTCCTCACGCACCTGTCGGCGCGATACTCCGATGACCCGACACCCCTGCGAGACGAGGCCCGTGATGTGTTTCCGGCCTCCAAGGTCGCATACGACGGTCTCTCGTTCGAGGTGTGCCACCGCGGTGAGCCCGAAGATGTCTGAGGCCGCCCCGTTTCAGCGGGTCGCGGTAGTAGGTCTCGGGGTGATGGGTGGGTCGTTCGCCCGGGCGCTCACGGGGACCGCCGCTGCTCCCGAAGTGCGAGGGTGGTCCCACGACGCCGACGAACGTCGTGCTGCTCTATACGCCGGGGCGGTGATGGCCGCGCCGGAGGACTTGAAAGAAGCCCTGCAGGAGGCCGATCTGGTGGCCATCGCGACGCCGCTGCAGGCTGCGTGTCGCTTGATCGCAGACATCGCTGCCGACACGTTGGCCCGAGACGCGACCATCATGGACATCTCGGGACTGAAGGCGCCCGTCGCACGCGCCGCAGCGAAAGCCGGAGTAGCCAGTCGATTCGTTGGCGCGCACCCCATGGCCGGGAGCGAGGCGTCGGGTTTTCCCGCATCCCGACCAGACCTCTTCGAGGGTGCGATCGTCTGGATCGTCGCCGAGCCCGACGCTGGTGCTCATAGCGAGAAGGTGGAGGCGCTGTGGCGTTCTATGGGCGCGAGGCCCGTGCGGACTTCGGCGCAGGCCCACGATCGCCTCATGTCGCTGGTGAGCCACCTACCTCAGCTAGCCGCGAACGGCCTCGCCGCCGCACTCGACGACGAGGGCATCGTCCCGGGTGACCTCGGCCCTGGCGGACGCGACATGACGCGGCTCGCGGCCAGCAACCCGGAGATGTGGGCGGGCTTGTTCGAGGACGCCCATCCGGATCTCGTTAGAGCGCTGCGAAACACGGCCGAGACCCTTCAGAATGCGGCTGACGAGCTCGAGCGCGGGGACGTCGAGGCGATCGTGGCCTTGATGAATAGAACCCGAAGCTGGAGTGACGCGTGAGGGTCCATGTGCCGGGCGACAAGTCGCTCACGCAGCGTGCCCTGATCCTGTCCGCGCTCGCGGAGGGAGAGAGTCGCATCAGCGGTCTCCTGTTTGGAGGCGACGCGGAATCCACGGCCAATGCGCTGCGTGCGCTGGGCGCGGGGATCCCCCAAATTCCCTCGGACGGGAGCGAAATCACGGTGCAGGGCGTGGGTCTTGGGGGTCTGCGCAGTCCGGGCTCGCAGCTCGATCTCGGCAACAGCGGAACGGGGGCGAGGCTGCTGCTGGGCGTCTTGTCGGGAAGCGCGGTCGAAACAACCATTACCGGCGACGAGTCCCTGCGCTCCCGGCCCATGCGTCGAGTAACTGAGCCACTGAGCGCCATGGGAGCGCGTTTCGACTTTCTGGCCGAAGACGGGCTGCTGCCAATCCGGCTGCGCGGCAAGCGACCTCTACAGGAGATCGATTGGTCGACACCGGTCGCGAGCGCACAGGTGAAGTCTTCCATCTTGTTGGCAGGACTCACTGGGGGCGCGTCAGCGCTGATCACCGAGCCCGAGCAGTCGCGAGATCACACGGAGCGGATCTTCCGACAAGTAGGTGTATCGACGGAGAGCCGGGCTGTGGCGGATGGATGGCGTGTGGAGATGCACAATCCGCCCAACCGAATCTCCGAGCTCGACTTTCGCGTGCCAGGGGACGTCAGTTCGGCGGCCTTTCTGTTGGCATCAGCCGTGCTCGGGGGTACAGCCGCTTCGCTCGACATCGTCGGCGTGGGCCTGAATCCGACGCGCACGGCGTTCTTGGACGTGCTCGAGCGCATGGGCGCGGAGATCACGGTCGAGACCGATGCCGACGACGAGAACCTTGAAGCCAAGGGCACGGTGTCGGCCAGCCTGTCGTCGCTGACGGGGACGCATGTCGGCGCCGCGGAAGTACCGCGCATGATCGACGAGCTACCCTTGGTCGCCGTGCTCGGAGCCCGCGCCCAGGGTGAGACGAGCATCCGCGGGGCGCAGGAACTGCGCGCGAAGGAGAGCGATCGAATCGATGCGGTGGTTCGCAACCTTCGCGTGCTCGGCGTGGATGTGGAGGAGCACGAAGACGGCCTTATCGTGCTCGGCTCCGATCGCCCACTGAAGGGCAGGGTCGAAGCCTTCGACGATCACCGCATTGCCATGGCGTTCGGTGTCCTGGGAGCCGCGCCCGGCAATGACATCGAAGTCGACGACCCCCACGCCTCGGGCGTGAGCTTTCCCGGCTTCTGGGAATTACTGCGCGAATTGGGCGCGGGATCTCACGCATGACCGTTGGTGAGCATCGACCATCAGAGGGGCCCATCGTCACGGTCGACGGACCGGCCGGATCTGGAAAGTCGAGCACGGCCAAGGCGGTCGCTCGCGTGCTGGGCTATCGCCATTTGGATTCTGGTGCGCTCTACCGGGCGCTCACGCTCGCGCTGCTGCAGGAAGGCATCGCCACCGACCGCTGGCCCGATGTCTCTGAAGAATTCCTTCGGGCTTTGGACGTCGACATGCGTCCGACCGACGAAGCCTTTTCGGTTTGGGTCGGCAGTAGGGTCGTCGACTCGGAGTTGAGGACCGAGGAAGTCACGGATCACGTCTCGCATTTGGCCCGTCTGCCAGCGGTGCGTGGCTGCCTGCTCGACCTTCAGCGGCGCGCGGGAGCTTCGGGCCGTTTGGTAGCCGACGGCCGTGACATGGGGACCGTCGTCTTTCCACACGCAGAGGTGAAGGTGTACCTGGTCGCGGACGTGGCTGAGCGCGCACGGCGGCGCCTATTACAGGAAGGCGCGCCCACGGGCGGCGAGGCCGATCTCGCCCTTCAGATCGAGACCATCACCGACCGGGACCGCCGGGACTCGGAGCGAGATATCTCGCCCCTGCGCAAGGCCGACGACGCCCACGAGATCGATACCACCCGGCTCGACTTCCAGGACCAGGTCGCCGCCGTCGTCACTCTGGTGCGCCGGTTGACGATTTCCTAAGCCCTGCATAGCTTTTCAGGCTATTCCGAGTCTTTTTCCACTTCAACCCGGGTTCGTCCCCCGAGCACCGGCAAATGCCTCGCACCCTCCTGTGCGAGAAGCGAGTAGATGATCATGACCGATTCGCAAGACCCCAACCCCGAAGAGCGCGATCTCGCTGAAGGCGAGGAAATCATCGTCGATGCCCTTACGGGTGAAGTCACCACGCTCTCCGCAGAAGAGGTAGCCGCCGAAGAGGCCGCCGAGCAGGCGGCTGAACAGGCGGCCACCGCCGTCGCGGTTGCCGACGCGCCGGAAGGCATCTCTCCCGAGCTCATTTACGATCCATTCGGCGAAGAGCCGCTCTCGACCTCGAAAGCTGAGTTCGAGTCGCTGCTGTCGCAGTTCAGCTCCGACTTTCAGGAGTTTCGCGAGGGCGAGATCGTCAAAGCGCGGGTCCTCAGTCTCACCGACGCCACAGCCATTCTCGAGTTCGGCTTCAAGAGCGAGGGCTCGGTTGCACTCGACGAGTTCAAGGAGGCGCCCGAAGTCGGCTCCGAGGTCGAAGTGCTGCTCGAGAGCCTGGAGGACGACGACGGGGTCGTCGTGCTGTCCAAGAAGAAGGCCGACTTCCTGCGAGTCTGGGAGAAGATCCGCGAGGCCCACGACGCAGATCGTCCGGTCAAGGGTACGTTGGTGCGCAAGATCAAAGGTGGTGTAACCGTCGACCTCATGGGCGTGGACGCGTTCCTACCGGGTTCGCAGATCGCGCTACGGCGGGTGCCGAACATCGAGGACCTCATTGGCGAGGTCTACAAGTTCAAGATCATCAAGCTCAACAAGCGCCGGCGGAACATCGTCGTGTCGCGCCGCGTGATTCTCGAGGCCGAGCGCCAGACAAAACGCGAGACGCTGGTCAGGGAGCTCCTGGTCGGGCAGGTGCGCGAAGGCCAGGTCAAGAACATCACCGACTTCGGTGCGTTCATCGACCTGGGCGGACTCGACGGCCTGCTCCACATCACCGACATGTCCTGGGGCCGCGTCGGGCATCCGTCCGAGATGGTCGACATCGGTGCAGCGATCGACGTCAAGGTCCTCGACATCGATTGGAACCGCGAACGCATCTCGCTGGGACTCAAGCAACTTCTGCCGTATCCGTGGACCGACATCGACAAGAAGTACCCGGTCGGCTCGCGCGTTCGCGGCAAGGTCGTGTCGATCACCAACTACGGCGCGTTCATCGAGTTGGAGAAGGGCGTCGAAGGGTTGGTGCACATCTCGGAGATGTCGTGGACGCGCAACGTCAGGCATCCCTCGAAAGTCGTCTCGATCGCTGAAGAGATCGAGGTCGTCGTGCTCAAGGTCGACCCGAACGACGAGAAGATCTCGCTAGGTATGAAGCAGATCGAGGAAGATCCGTGGCTCGCGCTGCCGGTGAAGTACGCGACAGGTACGAAGCTGGCCGGTACGGTCCGCAACCTGACCTCGTTCGGTGCCTTCGTGGAGATCGAGGCGGGCATCGACGGACTGGTCCACGTTTCCGACATGAGCTGGACCAAGCGCATCGAGCACCCGTCCGAAGTGGTGCAGAAGGGCCAGGAGATCGACGTATTGGTGCTGGACGTGGATGCGGAGAACAAGCGCATCTCGTTAGGCGTGAAGCAGCTCACGGACGACCCGTGGCCGCAGATCTCCGAGCGGCTCGCACCGGGCGTGGAGCTCGACGGCCACGTGGTTCGAGTTCAGGAGAAGGGCGTGGTCGTCGACTTGGGCGACGACGTCGAAGGCTTTGTGCCCGTGTCCCAAAGTGGCGTCGATGATCCAGAGAAGCTGGAGGAGTACTACGGCCCCAGCGACGAGGTCAGCCTACGAGTCAGCGAGTCCGACACCGCGAACCGTCGCATCGTACTGGAAGTGACGGACACGCCGGACCGGAAGCCTCAGGAGGAAATCGAGGCGGCGCGGGCCGCTGCCGAGGCCGAGGTTGCTGCGAAGGCCGAGGCCGAGGGTGGCCCGGATGATGAAGACGGGCGCTCGGTCCATCGGCCGACAGCCCCCCCATCGGGCGACGCCGATGATGGAGCTGACACCGAAGCTCCGGCGTCCCCGCCCCCGGCAGCAGCAGACGCCGAGGCGGAAGCAGTAGCCGCTGGGGGCGCTGAGGAGTCGCCTGAATCCGAGGCTGAAGAAGCGCCTGAAGCCGAAGCTGAAGAAGCACCTGAAGCGGAGGCCGAGGAAGCGCCCGAAGCTGAAGCCGAAGAAGCGCCTGAAGCCGAAGCCGAGGAGGCTGAAGCCGAAGAAGCGCCTGAAGCCGAAGCTGAGGAGGCTGAAGCGGACGAGGAGAAGTAGGGGCCATGCGATGAGGGGATACGGCCGTAGCGCCCGGATGCGCTTCGTGTGCGGGCGCTACGTCGTGTTGGCGCTGATGCTCGGCGCCTGTACGGTAGCCGGGCCGCCGCCGAGCGCTCCGCCACCCGACCTGGGCCCTTCGGACCCGATCCTCGAGCTGCGGCCCATCTCCGCTGGAGCGGAGGCACGCGCAGCACAGCTCTTCGCCCGTGCCGAAGAAGCGTTCCGGGCAGGTCGCCTAGTCGAGGCGCGCGAGTTCACTGCCGAAATCGTGAGCGAGTACCCGGCGGCGGCCGTCTCGGCGCGCGCACTGCTGCTGAACGCTCGAGCCGCTGGGGACGCCGGCGACGCGACCGCCGCCGATACGGCGTCGCAACGCTACCTGGAGCTCCTGCCTGCCGACGACCCACGCATCGCATCAGTTCGACTACTGCAAGCGGAGGCATTCACCGACGACGCGGCGGTTCGCGTGGATCGTCTCATGCGAATCCCAGCGGGGGCGCCGGCGAGCGATCTTGCTCGGGCGATGGTGCTGGCTCGGGGCGCCGCAGACATGCTCGAACCCGAAGAGCTGGAAGCGGCCCGCGCGAACACACCATCGGACGCGGCCCTGTCTTGGGTACTGGACGTGCGTGCTGGCGTGGCCGCACTCGAGGCTGGTGATGAGCGCACGGCGAGCCAACTGGCACAACTGGCCCTCGACTCCGGTGCAACGGGACTCGACCAGGCGCTCGCGCGTGGCCTGCTGCGGGGGCAACTTCCCGAAGGCCGCGAGCGGATGACCACCCTGAGAATCGCGACCGTGCTACCGATCGGCGGCCCGCCCGCGCTGGCGGACTACGCCGCTCTCGTGGCAGAGGGCATCGAGGTGGCCGCCGCCGAGGTCTTGGGCGACCGCTTCGACGTGACGATTACCGCGCGCGACGACGAGGCGGACCCCGCGCGCACGGCGTCACTCGTGGCTGAGCTCGAGGAGGAGTCGGTCTGGGGTGTGATCGGGTTTCTGGAGGACGCCGCGCTGGAGGCCGCGGGCCAGGCACGTGACCGGGGACTCCCGCTCGTTTCGCCGACGGCACGCAGCGCGTCCCGCGGCGGCGAGGGTGTCTACTCCCTCGAGGGACCCGATCCACAGGCCGCCGCATCAGTCGCGCAATACGCGGCCGATCAAGGATACCTGCGCGTCTCTATCGTACACTCGCAGGCTCCGGAGTCGGTCGAAGAAGCGGACGCCTTCGAGCTCGCCATGCAGAGCCTGGACATTCCCGTGGTAGGGCGATTCGCTTACGCGGTCGGTGCGACATTCTTCGAAGAGCAGATCATTGGAGCGCGCAACGCTTTGCGACGAGATGAAATCGCGGCGTTGCGGCTGTCCGAGGACGACACGCTGCATGCGGAGTTACTCGAGCCCGTCGCGCTCTTCCTGCCGATTCCGAGCGAGGACGTGGAGTTCGTCGCGCCTCAGGTCGCGCACTACGCCCTCGACACGCTGGCGATCGACATTCTCTGCACTTCCGCGTGGACGGACCCGCGGGTCCTAGAGGAACTCGACTCACGCCACACGACAGGGGTCGTCGCGACAGCCGCCGTTGGCCTCGAGCTCGGCTCGCCTGGCAGCTTGGCTTTTCAGGATGCCTACGAGCGCCACTTTCAGCGGAGCCTCGTGAGCCCGGTGCCCGCGCTTGGGCACGACGCCGCATTGCTTCTGTTGGAGGCGCTACGGGGCAGACCCAGATCCTCAGCGCAGGTCCGCGAAGCTTTCGAAGCCCTGCGCGATGTCGAAGGCGCGACCGGCATATTCTCCGTCGTAGGCGGGCGAGTAGTGCGCCTCACCAAGCTCGTCTACATCGACAACGGCACGCTCGTGCCCATCGGCTAACCGCCTCCCTCCGTCGCCTATGTCCATCCACGACAAACTCGCTCGACTCGAAGAACTGCGCCGGGCCGCCGAAGAGGGCGGAGGCATCGAGCGCCTGCAAACGCAACACGATCGCGGAAAGCTGTCCGCGCGGGAGCGGCTCGACCTGCTCATGGACGAAGGCTCGTTCGTCGAGATGGACCGCTTCGTCACGCACCGATCCTCCGACTTTGGACTAGCCGACAAAAAGATCCTCGGCGACGGTGTCGTGACCGGGTACGGCACCATCCACGGTCGTCTGGTCTATGCGTTCAGCCAGGACTTCACGGTGTTCGGGGGATCGTTGTCCGAGGCGCACGCCGAAAAGATCGTGAAGCTGCAGGACATGGCAGTGAAGAACGGTGCGCCACTCGTGGGCTTGAACGACTCGGGCGGCGCCCGAATTCAGGAGGGCGTGGCGAGCCTAGGGGGCTACGCGGACATTTTCCTGCGCAATACGCTGGCCTCAGGCGTGATCCCACAGATCAGCGTCATTCTGGGACCCTGCGCGGGCGGCGCGGTCTACTCACCCGCGATCACCGACTTCGTCTACATGGTGCGCGGAACGAGCTACATGTTCGTCACCGGCCCCAACGTGGTAAAGGCCGTTACCCACGAAGACATCGACATGGAGGGACTCGGGGGCGCCGATGTGCACTCGGCGAAGTCCGGGGTCGCTCACTTCGCATGCGACTCCGAACCCGAATGCTTGGCGGCTGTGCGGGAACTCTTACTCTACCTCCCCCAGAACAACACCGAGATCTCGCCAGCCCTGGAGTCATCCGATGCGCACGACCGCCAGGATGAGAAATTACTCGAGGTAGTACCGGATAACCCCAATAAACCCTACGACATGCACAACGTCATCAAGCATGTAGTAGATGACGGTGCCTTCCTCGAAGTACACGAGCGCTTCGCGCAAAACATATTGGTGGGATTCGCTCGGCTCGGGGGTCGCGCGGTTGGTATCGTGGGGAATCAACCCTCCTCCCTCGCCGGAGTGCTCGACATCGACTCCTCGGACAAGGGTGCTCGTTTCGTTCGCTTCTGCGACTGCTTCAACATTCCGCTCGTGGTGTTCGAGGACGTGCCCGGCTTCCTGCCGGGCGTGGCGCAGGAACATGGCGGGATCATCCGCCACGGGGCGAAGCTGCTCTACGCCTTCGCAGAAGCGACCGTGCCCAAAGTGACCGTGATCACGCGCAAGGCGTACGGGGGCGCCTACGACGTCATGAGCTCCAAGCACATTCGGGGCGATGTGAACTTGGCGTGGCCTCAAGCCGAGATCGCTGTAATGGGGCCCAAGGGAGCGGTCGAAGTACTATTCCGGAAGGAGATCGCCAGCGCCGAGGATCCGCAGGCCGTGACGGATGCGCGCATGGAGGAGTACCGCGAGAAGTTCGCGCACCCCTACATCGCGGCGGCGCGCGGGTACGTGGACGACGTCATCGACCCCCGTGAGACCCGGCCGCGCCTCATCAACGCACTCGACATGCTCCAGAACAAGCGCGACGAGAACCCTACGCGAAAGCACGGCAACATCCCCCTCTAGACGGGCACATCCCGGTCTAGACAACCCTCCTCAGCACTGGTGCGTCCCACTCGTTTGAAGGCCGGACGCGTAGGAATTTCACACCACGGAGGGACGATTCATGAAGAAGGCCCGCCTTAGAGCCATGCTGCAGGTACTCGGGATCGCTGTGCTCGCCGCGGCGATCTCAGCCGCTCCTGCCTCGGCGCAGAACGCGGACGACTGCCGCTGTGTCGATCGCGACGGCGACGCAATCGAGAACTGCTCCTGCTTCAGCGTGAGTCCATTGCGGGGGCTGATCCAGGGACTCGTTCCCACCGTGGACGGCCGCCCACGCATCGGGATCTCGGTCGACCCGCAGCAGAGCGCCAGAAACGACGCCCGCGGCGCACGGGTCACGGCACTCATGGACGACGGTCCCGCTGACGAGGCAGGGATTCACGTGGGTGATATGATCACGTCGCTCGATGGCCACTCGCTCGTCGAGCCGCTTGCGGGAGACGCGGAGGACGAATTCGATCTCGACAGCTCGATTCCGGTGCAGCGTCTGCTCGCGATCTCAGCGGAGCTCGAGCCCGGCCAGGAGATTGAGGTCGAGTACGCGCGTCGCGGCGAGTCGCAGACCGTCACGATGGAGGCGCGCGAGCTTTCGGAGTGGGGGAGTGACTCACGCGGCGGTGGCTTCGACTTCGCGCGCCCAAGGCTCTTCGGCAACCTGTTCGGCGAGCGCTCGGGTGGCATCCCCGACGTCGCTGACCTGAGCAGCTCTTTCGAGTTCCGATCCAACGACCTTTACGAGCTGCGGGAGAACCTGCAGGAGCTCACCGAGCGCGCCCAGCAGGAAGCTCGTCGCCACAGAGTGCGCGTCCGTGTGCCACGCGCCGATGTCCGTGTATTTGCCGGTCCTGACGCGCCCACATCGATCCTGTACGACTACGTGGGCGGTAACGTGCTCACGCTCGGCATGGGACACATCCACGGGATCGACCTCATGGAGATGAAGCCAGGGCTGGCTTCCTACTTCGGCACGGAAAACGGGCTGCTGGTCACCAACGTGAACGAGGACTCGACGCTCGGCCTCGAGCCGGGCGACGTGATTCTCCGCATCGGCGACCGAGACGCAACGAGTGCGCGCCGGGTGCGCCGCATCCTGAGCACATACGACGAGGACGAGGAGGTCACGCTGCACATCATGCGAGATCATGACGAGATCACCGTGACGGGGCGCCTAGGAGGCTAACTCTCACAGGGCCTCGTCTCGCCTGCACGATGGGGTGGGAGCACCTGCCGCGAGGTGGGACGCTCCTGCCCCTTCTTCGTGTCCATACGCGGGCTTACCTTCGGGCCGCACGATCCCCAAGTCATTGTCCCGTTGAATCTTCGACACTTTAGCAGGCCGCTGCTGTGATCCGATCCTTGCTCGTCGCCAACCGCGGCGAGATCGCAGTACGCATCGTTCGCGCGGCCCGCGAGAGGGGGATGCGAAGCATCGCCGTCTTTTCCGAGCCTGATCGGCTCGCGCCGCACGTGTTGGAGGCGGACGAGGCGTACCCGATCGGACCGGCGGCTTCTGCTGAGAGTTACCTGCGAGCCGACAAGCTGATCGAGGTAGCCAAGGCCTCGGGCGCGGAAGCGATCCACCCCGGATACGGCTTCCTCGCGGAGCAAGCATCGTTCGCGCAGGCAGTCGAGGACGCCGGTCTGATCTTCGTGGGGCCCACGCCCGAGACCATTGCGGCGATGGGAGACAAGACCGAGGCGAGGCGGCGAATGGCGGAGGCCGGCGTCCCCATCGTGCCAGGCCTGACGGAGGCGGTCACGAGCCCCGAAGAGGCAACCGCCGCCGCTGTTCAGCTGGGATTCCCGGTGCTGCTCAAGGCTTCCGCGGGTGGCGGCGGAAAAGGCATGCGCGTGGTCGAGGCCGAGGCCGACGTAAAGCGGGCCTTCGAGGCCGCTCAGCGTGAAGCGCTCGCAGCCTTCGGTGATGACTCGGTGTACCTGGAGCGGTACCTCGAGCAACCTCGACACATCGAAATCCAGGTGCTCGGCGACGCTCACGGCAACGTGGTGCACCTGGGTGATCGCGAGTGCTCCATCCAGCGACGGCATCAGAAGCTGATTGAAGAGGCACCTTCGCCGGTCTTGAGCGCCGAGGCGCGTGCGGCGATGGGTGAGGCGGCGGTGCAAGCCGCAAAGGCAGTCGACTATCGTGGCGCAGGCACCATCGAGTTTCTGTACCACGACGGCGAGTTCTTCTTCCTGGAGATGAATACACGCCTGCAGGTCGAGCATCCGGTTACGGAGCTCGTCACCGGATTGGACATCGTCGACTGGCAGCTGCGCGTCGCCTCGGGCGAGCCCCTGAACTTCGGTCAGGAAGACGTAGAACTGAACGGACACGCCATCGAATGCCGAATCGTGAGTGAAGACCCCTCAACGGGTTTTCTGCCCTCGACCGGTGTCATCACGCGCCTGGAGACGCCGACAGGCCCCGGGGTACGCTGGGACGGAGGCGTCGCAGAGGGCTTCGAAGTCTCGCCGCACTACGACCCGCTGCTGGGCAAGCTCATCGTGCACGCGCCGACGCGCGCGGCGGCCATCTCTCGCATGTCGCGGGCGCTCGACGCGCTGGTGCTCACCGGCGTGGAGAGTAGCGTTCTGTTCCATCGACGCGTCATGGACGAGCCAGACTTTCGCGCGGGCTCCTTCTCGATACGGTACCTCGAGCAGCACCCGGAACTGGTGGAAGTGGCCGACTCGGCCTCGGCGCTTCGCGCAGCCGCCGTCGCCGCCGCGCTGCTCGAAGAGGGTCACCGCCGGCTGCACCGCACGTCGCGGATCAGTGGTAACGGGAGCAACGCGATCTCAGCGTGGCGCGCGTCTGGCTGGCCTTGGCGCCGGGAGCGCCCATGAGCGATGCGCTCGCGACAAGGGACGCACTCGCCGACGTGCGCGTGCGCGCCATCGCCTCGAATGGCTCCGGCGTCGCGGACCTGGCCGACGGCAGGGTGGTCTTCATTCCGCGAACCGCGCCGGGCGACAGAGCCCGCGTGCGACTGGGCAAGGTCAAACGCAAGTGGGCGCAGGCCTCGCTCGTGGAGCTGCTAGAGCACGCCCCGGGCCGAGTCGACGCTCCCTGTCCACTCTTCGATACCTGCGGCGGATGCACGATTCAGCATCTGGCGTACGAGGACCAGCTCGAATGGAAGGGCCTCTTCATCTCGGATGCGCTGAGGCGCATCGGGGGCCTTGAAGTCGATCCGCCGAAGGTGCAGGCCTCACCGCAGGTCGTAGGCTACCGAAACCGGGTCAGCTATTCTCTGCGCCGCCTTCACGGCGGGCGAGTCATCGCGGGCTTCCATGCGCTCGGGCGGCCTGCCCATGTGATTGACGTCGCCGGCGAGTGCCTGCTTCCCGAAGCCTCGCTCCGGACCGCCTGGACCGCGCTGCGGGAGGGCTGGGGCCGGGGCGCCCGTTACCTGCCGGCGGCGGGCAGGCTGCGTCTCACGCTGCGCAGCGCGGGTGAAGGGGTGGCGCTCGTAGTCGACGGTGGCGCTCCCGGGTGGAACGCAACGGACCTCGCCGAATCGGTTCCGACTCTCACCGCGATCTGGCACCGACCCAGCGGCGCGACAAAAGTGACGCTCCTGCGCGGATCCGAGCACGTCGCGCCAGGCGGCGACGCGTTGCGATGGGTGGGAGACAGTTTCCTGCAGGTGAACACGGCGCTCGGTGAGGTGCTTCGTGACTTTGTGTTGGAGCGAGCGCAAGCCGCTGACCGGGTCGTGGATGCCTTCTGCGGCGTCGGGGCCTTCGCGAGAGAGCTCGCGCGACGCGGTGCCGCCGTAACCGGCATCGAGGTAGACCCGGCGGCATGCGCTGCGGCCAAGCACGGTGCTCCGGACAGCCTCGACGTGGTTCAGGGGCGTGTCGAGCAGCGACTGGAGGAAGCGTTACCGACGGACCTGCTGATCCTCAATCCACCGCGTGCGGGCTTGCACGAGTCGGTCCCCGACGTCATCCGGGCTTCCGCCCCGGAGCGCCTCATCTATGTCAGTTGCGACCCAGCTACGCTGGCGCGCGATCTGGCTCGGCTCAGCAACACCTACACGCTGGCCGAGGTCCAGGCCTTCGATCTCTTCCCCCAGACCTCGCACGTGGAGACGGTCGCGGTACTCGATCGATCGGGGGAAGACTCCTGATCTATCACGTGGCCATCGGCGAGCACTCCTTCGAAGTGAATCTCGGCCGGGACGGGGTCGAGATCGACGGGATCGGCGTCGACGTCGACTTCGCCTGCCTCGACGGCGCGGGCGCGCACAGCCTTCTGATCGACGGCCACTCCCATCGACTGCTCGCGCGGCGGGAGTCCAAGGGGCGATGGGACCTGCACGTCGCAGGTCGCCGTTTCCAGGCCGAGGTGCTAGACGAACGCACGCGGGCGATTCGCGACATCACCGCGGCCCAGGCGGGGCCCGTGGGACCGAGTCCCGTGCGCGCACCTATGCCTGGCCTGATCGTCAGGGTCGAAGTATCCGTGAACGACATCGTCACTCCGGGGCAGGGGCTGGCCATCGTCGAAGCGATGAAGATGGAAAATGAGCTTACGGCAGACGTGGCGGCGCGCGTCTCCGCGGTGCATGTCGCGCCGGGAGACGCGGTCGAGAGGGACCAGGTGCTCGTCGAGCTTGCGGCATTGGAGGAGGACGCCCCGTGACGAAAAGCGGAGAGTCCAGCCGTCACGACGCCCCCACGAAGGTGACGACCGACAGCGGGATCGAGGTAGAGCCGTGCTACGGAAGCCAAGACGCCGCGGATCAGCCGGGCAGCTTTCCCTTCACGCGCGGCATCTATCCGGACATGTACCGGGGCCGAGTGTGGACCATGCGCCAGTACGCGGGCTTCGGTACGGCCGAGGAGACCAACCAACGCTTCCGGTACCTGCTCGACAGCGGCCAGACGGGCCTCTCGGTCGCCTTCGATCTGCCGACGCAGATGGGGTACGATTCCGACGGCGCGATGGCACAAGGCGAGGTTGGGAGGGTGGGAGTCGCCATCGATTCGCTCGCGGACATGAGGCGGCTCTTCGACGGTATCGGCCTCGACGATGTCTCGACGTCGATGACGATCAACTCGACCGCGTCCATCCTTCTCGCGTTTTATGTCGCACTCGCTGACGAGCAAGGCGTGGCCCGGGACTCGCTGTCGGGCACTGTGCAAAACGACGTGCTCAAGGAATACGTCGCGCGCGGCACGTACATCTACCCGGTCGACGCCAGCCTGAGGCTCGTCTCGGACATCATCGTGTTCTGCTCACGCGAGATTCCCCGCTGGAATCCGATCTCGATCTCCGGCTACCACATTCGAGAGGCCGGGTCCACGGCTCCTCAGGAAGTGGCGTTCACATTCGCCAACGGGCTCGAGTACGTGGCGCGTGCGATCGACGCCGGGCTCGACATCGAGGCCTTCGCGCCTCGGCTTTCTTTTTTCTTCGCGGCACACAACGACCTGCTGGAGGAGGTGTCGAAGTTCCGGGCGGCGCGCCGTCTGTGGGCGAGGCTTCTCAAGGAGCGCCACGGCGCTTCCGATGTGTCATGCCGCCTCCGCTTCCATACGCAGACCGGCGGCTCCACGCTTACCGCGCAGCAGCCGCTCAACAATGTCGTTCGCGTGACGGTTCAGGCGCTGGCGGCCACCCTGGGCGGCACCCAGTCGCTGCACACGAACGGGTTCGACGAGGCCCTCGCGCTGCCTACGCAGGAGTCCGTGAAACTCGCTTTGCGCACGCAGCAGGTGCTCGCCGCCGAATGCGGCGTCACGCGCACCGCGGACCCGCTCGGCGGTTCGCATTACGTCGAGGCGCTCACGGACGAAATCGAGCGACAAGCCGTCGCGTACCTGGCCGCTATCGATGAGCTCGGTGGAGCCTCGAAGGCGCTCGACTACATGCAGGAGGAGATCCATCAGGCGGCCTACGCCTTTCAGATGGATATCGAGTCGGGTGAGCGCACCGTGGTCGGCGTGAACCTCCACGCCGAGGACGAAGAGCCCGGGCGCGTCGGCCAACCCGACTTTTCCGCGCTCGAGAGGGGTCAGATTGAGCGCCTCACGGCTCTCAAGGCCGACCGTGACGACGCCGAGGTACGCGCCCGCCTCCTCGCGATCCGCGATGGAGCCGGCGGCACCGACAACCTACTACCTCCGATCATCGATGCCGTAAAGGCCGGTGTGACGTTGGGAGAAATCAGCGACGCGCTACGGGCTGAGTGGGGCGTGTTCGACGGGTAGGCTGTCCAGCCCAGGAGAGTTACGTTCCTGGGCCGTATCTCCCGGCATCGAGCCGCTTCCCTGCCCGTTTTCTGCGCATGCCTACGTACGAATACCACTGCCCGAACGGGCACGAGTTCGAGGTCTTCCAGAGGATGTCGGATGACCCCCTGTCCGAATGTCCCGAGTGCGGGGCCAAGGCGCAGCGTCAGATCTCGGGTGGCGCAGGCTTCCTGTTCAAGGGCGACGGTTTCTACATCACGGACAACCGGTCCGAGGACTACAAGAAGAAGGCATCCGCGGACTCATCACCGACGAGCTCGTCCAAGGACTCCTCCTCTGGAGATTCGTCGGGGAGCTCGTCCAAGGACTCGTCTTCGGGATCACCGACGAGCTCGTCCTCCTCGGGCGGCAGCGGCGGGTCGAGTTCTTCCAAAGGCTCATCCTCGGACAACTGAGCAGATGAGCCACGGGAAGATTGAGGCCGCGCTGTGCGCGGTCCTGCGGCAGATGGGTGTGGAGCAGCCAACCGTGCAACTGGAGCGCCCTCGCGATCTCAGCCACGGCGACGTCGCCAGCAATGTGGCGATGACGCTCGCCCGCGAACTGAAGCGTTCCCCCCGACAGATCGCTGAGCAGATCGCGGAGTCGCTCGACCTGGAGGCCGCAGGTGTCGAAGCGGTCGAGGTCGCGGGGCCGGGCTTCCTCAATTTCCGGCTGTCTTCGGGCGTTGTGGCGTCGGTGCTGCGTGGCATTCTCGTGCGCGACGAGGCCTGGGGGCGAAGCGAGACCGGAGGCGGAGAGCGTGTCATGGTCGAGTTCGTCTCGGCCAACCCCACCGGCCCCCTACACATCGGCCACGGGCGCCAAGCCGCGCTCGGGGACGCGATTGCCTCGCTTTTGACCTGGACCGGCTGGCAAGTCCACCGTGAGTTCTACTACAACAATGTCGGCCTGCAGATGGAGTCGCTCGTGCTGAGCGTGCACGCGCGCTACTTGCAACACTTCGGACTCGAGGCCGAGATCCCCGAGGGCGGCTATCACGGTGGATACATCACGGAAATCGCGGAAGGCCTCGCCCAGGAGGTAGGTGACCGGTACGTCCGGGACTTCGCCGAGCAGAGCCTGGACGAGATCCGAGCCTTCGTGGTACCGATTCTGCGTGCAGAACAAGACCGCGATCTCAACGACTTCAGGGTCTTCTTCGACGAGTTCTACCTCGAGTCTTCCCTGTACAGCGAGGGTCGGGTAGAAGCCGCCATCCAGGCCCTGAAGGATACGGGACTCGTGTATGAGCACGAGGGGGCGACCTGGTTCAAGACCACGGAATTCGGGGACCAGAAGGACCGGGTGATGGTCCGTAGCAATGGCCTTCCCACGTACTTCGTGCCGGACGTCGCGTACCACCTTCACAAGTGGCAGCGCGGCTTCCACCGGGTCATCAACGTACAGGGTTCGGATCACCACGGGACCGTGGACCGCGTGCGTGGCGGTACGCAGGCCCTGGGGCTGCCCGAGGGATTCCCCGAGTACGTGTTACACCAAATGGTCCGCGCGACACGCGACGGAGAGGACGTGAAGTTCTCCAAGCGAGCGGGCTCCGCGCTGTCTCTACGGGAGCTGTACGACGAGGTCGGAGTCGACGTCACGCGCTACTTCTTCCAGATGCGCAAGCCCGACGCACATATGCTCTTCGATGTCGACGCAGCGCTGGACCAGTCCGACAAGAACCCCGTGTACAAGATTCAGTACGCACACGCACGCATGTGCTCGATATTCGCCAAGGCGGGAATCGAAGCCGAGTCGATCGAAGCCGGAGCGACTGATCTGAGCGTGCTCGACCATGAGCTCGAACGCGAGCTGGTGAAGAACCTGGGCGAGTTCACAGAGACGCTCGAGCGTTCTGCACGCCAATGCACTCCGCACGTCCTCTGTGAGTACCTCGAACAGACGGCGGGCTCGACCAACGGGTGGTATCATGCGGGCAATCCGACCCGGAACCCCGAGCTCGCGGTGCTGGCGGAAGACCCTGAGATACGTCAGGCTCGTCTGGTACTCGCTCGTGCGGTGCAAATCGTGCTGAGGAACGGCCTCACTGTGCTCGGCATTTCAGCGCCGACACGGATGGACCGGGCGATTCTGGACGAAGAACCTTAGAAAGCACCCTCCCTGAGATGATGACATGTCGATTCTCTGCGTAGGTAGCATTGCGCTCGACTCGGTCGAGACACCGTTCGCCAAGGCCGAACGGGTCCTGGGCGGTTCGGCCGTCTTCTTCGCATCTGCGGCAACATTGTTCGCGCCCGTGCGCTTAGTGGGCGTCGTGGGGGACGACTACCCGCTCGACGATCTCGACTTCCTGACCAACCGGGGGGCCGACCTCTCCGGCATCGAGCAGCGGGAAGGCAAGAGCTTCTTCTGGGCGGGTAGGTATCATTCGGACCTGAGCGGTCGAGACACGCTCGCTACCGAGCTCGGCGTTTTCGCCGATTTCCAGCCGAAGATTCCTGAGCCGTTCCGTCAGTCCCGCTACGTCTTCCTCGGCAACATCGATCCGGTACTCCAGCACGACGTGCTCGACCAGGTCGAGTCTCCAGAAGTCATCGCCTGCGACACCATGAACTACTGGATCGAGGGAGGCCGGGAGTCACTCGTTTCTCTGCTGGATCGCGTGCACATCCTCATGGTCAACGACGAGGAGGCACGACAGCTCGCCGACGAACCAAATCTGCTGAGGGCTTCACGTTGGATTCGAGAGCGCGGGCCCGACATCGTCGTAGTGAAGAAGGGAGAGCACGGCGCGATCCTCTTCGCGGACGACTGGCTGTTCCACGTGCCAGGCTTCCCGTTGGAAGAGGTATTCGATCCGACGGGCGCAGGAGACGCTTTTGCTGGTGGCTTCATGGGACACATCGCTGCTGCGGGATCACTCGACACGGACGACATTCGGCGGGCCATGGTGTATGGATCCGTCATGGGCTCCTACGCGGTCGAGCGCTTCAGCGTCGATCGCTTGATCGATCTGATCCCCGATGCCATCGAAGAACGTATGCTGGGGTTTCACCAGATGACGGCATTCGAAGCACTGGTACAGGTGGAGGAACGTGTCTGAACAGCTGAGCTACCGAGACGCCGGCGTCGACCTCGAAGCCGGCGATCGCGCCAAGGTGGGCCTGAAGGACCTAGTGGCTTCCACGGCGGATCGCTTCACGCTCTCCGAGTTGGGCTCCTTCGGAGGGCTGTACCAAGTCCCGGAAGGCGGGGACCCGCAGGTGCTGGTCGCGAGCGCGGACGGCGCGGGAACGAAGCTGAAACTCGCGTTTGCCACAGGCCGGCACGACTCAGTAGGGCACTGCCTGGTGAACCACTGCGTCAACGACATCCTGGTTCAGGGAGCCCGCCCGCTCTTCTTTCTCGACTATCTCGCCGTCGGCGAGATGGACGAAGACGTCGTTCAAGAGGTCGTGCGCGGAGTCGCGGTCGGCTGCAAAGAGAACGATTGTGCCCTCCTGGGCGGCGAGACCGCGCAAATGCGCGATTTCTACGCGCCCGGCGAGTACGATCTCGCCGGTTTCGTGGTCGGCATCGTAGATCGGAGCCTCATCATCGACGGCTCGCGCATCGAAAGCGGGGACCTGCTGGTGGGACTGGACTCGTCCGGCCTGCATACCAACGGGTACACGCTCGCGCGCCGGATCGTCTTCGACGTGATGGGCCTGAGCGTTGACGATGAGCTGCCCGGCACGGGGCGCTCGGTGGGCGAAGAGCTCTTGAGCGTGCATGGCAGCTATTTGCCCGTCTTCAAGCGACTCTTCGATACCGGGGTCATCCGTGGACTGGCGCATGTCACCGGAGGGGGCATCCCAGGCAATCTGCCGAGGGTCCTCCCGGACGGCCTCGGTGCCACGGTCGACCGGGGGAGCTGGCGCGTGCCATCAGTCTTCCAGACGCTGCAGGACGCCGGCAACGTCGACCGCTACGAGATGGATCGCGTTTTCAACATGGGCATCGGCATGATCGCGATCGTGTCGGAACACGATGTAGATGCGGTAGCAGCCAGCGCAGCTGAGCGAGGCATCGGCTCGCGGGTCATCGGCCGGATCGTACCCGGCGAGGGCGTCGCCTACCAGTGACCGGAGGCTTTCCGCTGGGCGCGTGCTTCTATCTCGCCGTGGTTGTCGCCTTCTCGCCGCGGCTCGTCGCGCAAGACGTGACCGCCCTCGCAGAGCGTTGCCAGTCGGCGGCGCCAGCATCGACGACACAGTGCCTCGAGGGAGCCATCGCGTCTCAAGCGGTGCTCGCAGCTACAGGCCTGCTGGCTGGGCTCGGGTCCGATATCGCCGGAAGCCCGACTACGCTCGGGAGGCGGATCGGCAGCACGCCACGACTCGCGCTCTCGGTGCGCGCAGGCGGACTGCTCGCGCGGCTGCCCGACCTGACAGACCGGCAGAACGCGCCCGCGAAAGAGGCCAGATTCTTCCTGCCGACCCTGCACGGCAGTTTTTCTCTCGGAGTATTCGACGGAATACACTTGATGCCGACGGTGGGGGGCTTTCTGTCGCTCGACTTGCTCGCACAAACGAGCGTCGTCTTCCTGCGAGAGGCACAGGGATTCAACGGGCAGGTAGGCTCACTCTCCGTCGGCGCACGCGTCGGCATCCTGCGGGAGACGTTCACGCTGCCCGGCATCACGGTCTCCGCCTCGCGCAGGCTGCTCGGTGTCGTGCGCATGGGCAGCGTCCCCCTGGGCGATCCGACCGAGATAGAGATCGACCCGAGTGTCGCTTCTTATCGCCTGGTTGTGGGCAAAGACCTCTTCGCTGTCGGTCTCCTAGTGGGCGTGGGCTGGGACGCCTACACCACAGATGCACGCATCCGGGTAGGTGACAGGCTGAGCAGCGTCACCGTAGAGGCACCACTGGAAGCCAGTCGGCCGCTCTTCTTCGGCGGAGCCTCCTTGAACTTCCTGGTGTTGCAGTTGTCGGCGGAGTTTGGGTGGGCCAAGGGCTTCACCGCGCCCTCCGGCTACGGCGGCGCGGACTTCGACCCGACTCGGGGTAGCGCGTTCGGGAACCTCGCGGCGCGGCTGACGATCTAGCACACTACTGGCCATGGACGACGAGACAGCCATGGACAACGTGACATTGGACGACGAACGGCTCACTCGCGAAGACGTGGCCCATCTCGAGTGGGCCAGGACTCTCGCGCGGGGTGGCTGGGGGCGCGTGCACCCCAATCCGCTCGTGGGCTGTGTCATCGTGCGTGACGGGCGCCTGGTAGGGCAGGGATATCACGCGGAATTCGGTGGACCCCACGCGGAGATCGTGGCGCTCGGCGAGGCTCGCAGTAGCGCAGAGGGCGCCACCGCCTTCGTCAGCCTGGAGCCGTGCAACCACGAGGGTAAGACCCCGCCGTGCGCCGATGCTCTCGTGCGCGCGGGCGTGTCTCGGGTCATCTACGGGGTCGCCGAGCCTGGCAAGCGCGAGGGCGGAGGCGCAGACGCCCTGCGCCGCTCGGGGATCGAGGTCGTCGGCCCGGTGTGGGGAGAACAGGTGGGGCGCGCGGAGAATCCCGCGTTCTTCCACACGCACACACACAAGACTCCGTACGTCGCTCTGAAGTTGGCGATGAGCCTGGACGGGCGTATCGCCGGGGCCCCGGGAGAGAGCACGCGCATCAGCGGACCCGAGGCGGAGCGGGAGGTGCATCGTCTGCGCACCGGTTTCGACGGCGTGATGGTCGGGAGCGGGACGGTGCGCGCGGACGATCCTCGCCTCACCGTGCGCGAGGTGTCGCGCGGCCGCACCCCGGTGCGGCGGCTGATCCTCGACGCTCGCGGCGAAATGCAGGCGAACGCGGCGCTCTTCGACGACATTGCGGACGCACCAGTGCACGTATTCACCCGCCAAGACGTCGATGAGGGTGACATCGAACGGCTGGAGTCCGCTGGAGCTCAGCTTCACCCGGTCCCGCACGACCAGAACGGGCTCGAGCTGGGTGCCGTTCTGAGTGTTGCTTGGGAAATCGGCGTGGAGTCGATTCTGTGCGAGGGCGGTGCGCGCCTGGCCGCGAGTCTTCTCCGCGAAGACCGCGTGCAACGAGTTTATTGCATGATCTCACCTATCACTCTTGGCTCCCAGGGTGTCGCCGCATTCTCTGAGGAAGCAGAATCCCTCGACTGGAGCCGTTTTTCGCCGGCGTTGGCTCCGGAGACGCACGGACGCGATACGCTCATCGTGCTGGACCGCGAGGGAGGCTGATGTTCACTGGCATCGTGGAGTGTACCGGCACGTTGGCTCGCATCGAGACGCTTGATTCGACCTGTAGGTTATGGATCGAGGCGCCCGAGATCGTCTCTGAGCTGCGCGAGGGCACCTCGGTGGCCGTCGACGGGGCGTGCCTGACCGCCACGTCGATCGAGCAGGCGACCTTCACGGTCGATGTCATCGGTACGACGCTCGAACGAACCGTCGCCGGCGGCTATCAAGAAGGCGAGCGACTCAACCTCGAGCAGGCCATGGTTCTGGGGGGACGCGTAGATGGCCATCTCGTTCAGGGACACGTAGATGGGATCGGTCACCTCACCCATGTTATAGAAGACGGTGAGTACTGGATCATGGACTTCGAGGTCCCACGTGACGTGTTCGCCCTGAGCGTCAGGCACGGATCGATCACGCTCAACGGGGTAAGCCTCACCATCAGCGATCTTTTACCGAATCGGGTTTGCCGGATCGGGGTGATTCCGTTCACCTATCAGCACACAAATCTCGGTGGCCTCACGGCCGGCGCACCCGTCAACGTCGAGGGTGACATGATCGGCAAGTACGTACAACGAGTCCTTGCGAGCCGCGGGGACCCCGAAAGGAATGAGTCATGAAGCTCGACCGCGTCGAAGAAGCCATCGAGGACATCCGGCTGGGTCGGATGGTGATCGTGGCCGACGACGAAGATCGGGAAAACGAAGGCGACCTGGTCATGGCCGCGGCTATGGTCACGCCTGACCACGTGAACTTCATGGCCAGACACGGTCGAGGCCTGATCTGCGTGACGCTCACGCCTGAGCGCGCGGACGAGCTCGATCTTCCACCCATGGCTGATCGTAACACCGACCCCCAGGGGACCGCGTTCACAATCGCGGTCGACGCGCACGAACGCTTCGGGGTCACGACCGGGATCAGCGCTCACGACCGCGCGAAGACCATCGAAGTCCTGATGGACCCTGAAACCGTTCCGGGCGACTTGCGACGGCCGGGGCACATGTTCCCGCTCCGGGCGAAAGCCGGCGGCGTCTTGCGACGTGTCGGGCAGACCGAAGCCTCTGTAGATCTCGCTAGGCTCGCTGGGCTTCCTCCCGTGGGCGTCATCTGCGAAATCCTCAATGAGGACGGCACGATGGCGCGTCGTCCTGAGCTTGAGCGCTTCGCCCAGGAACACCGGCTCAAGTTCATCACGGTCGCCGACCTCGTCGCATATCGGCTCAGGAGGACCCGCATCGTCGAACGCGTGGCGGAAGCCGCCCTGCCGACCCGTTTCGGCGATTTCCGCGTCTTCGCATACGAGAGCATCCTCGACAAGCGGGAGCATCTGGCGCTCGTGAAGGGCGACATCACCGGCAAGGGAAACGTGCTGGTGCGCATGCACTCCGAGTGCATGACTGGGGACGTTTTCGGATCCGAGCGTTGTGATTGCGGAGAGCAGCTGGCTGCCGCGATGCGTCAGATCGAAGAAGAGGGGCAGGGCGCTATCGTCTATCTGCGCCAGGAGGGCCGCGGCATTGGGCTCGTCAACAAGCTCAAAGCCTATCAGCTGCAGGATGAAGGCATGGACACGGTCGAAGCCAACCAAGAGCTGGGCTTCAAGCCCGACCTGCGCGACTACGGCATCGGCGCACAGATCCTCCTGGACCTCGGGCTGCATTCGATCCGGCTGCTGACGAACAATCCACGCAAAATCGTTGGCCTCGACGGCTACGACATCGAGATCACCGGTCGGGAGCCTCTCCTAGTGGAGCCGGGCGAGCACAACGAAGGCTACCTCGAGACCAAACGCGCGAAGCTCGGACACATCCTGTGAGCAGCGACGGTTCCTTCGTCGACAACTCACGAGATTCTCTGCAAGCCGCCGGGCTCCGCATCGCGATCGTCGTAAGCCGGTTCAACGCCGACATCACCGACCGTCTTCTGGCCGGCGCGCTCGCGTGCCTCGAGCAACACGGCGGGGCGCGCGACGACGTGGAGGTCGTTCACGTGCCGGGTGCGTGGGAGCTACCGCCCACCGCGGCCCGCATCATTGGCCTGAATCGGCACGACGCAATCATTGCGCTCGGCTGCGTGATCCGCGGCGATACGCCCCATTTCGACTACGTGTGCACGGAAGCATCGGCCGGTTTGGGCGCGGTGGCGCGCTCGGCATCGATTCCCGTGCTATTTGGCGTCCTAACCACCGACGATCACCCCCAGGCGCTGGCGCGTGCGGGAGACGGCAAGGACAACAAGGGCTATGAGGCCGCCTTCGCCGCTCTCAAGATGGTTGATGTCTATAAGGCTCTGGAGTGACAGAAAGCGAACGTCTCGGGCTGGCCGAGCGCATCGACAGGCACCGGGCGCGTGCGTGGTTGCTTCAGATCCACTATCGGTGGGAGAGCGCGAGCTTCGATGGCAGCCTCAGGGACGCGTTGGTGGATACCGTGGCGACCAGGAGGGTCTCTCCCCGTAGGCTTCCGTATATCCGCTCGGTGCTCAGGCTGCTGGAAGAACATCTCGGGGAGGTGGATGCCAGGGTGTCCAGCGCGCTGGACAATTGGAGGCTCGAGCGAGTCGGAAAGATCGACCGTGCCATCCTTCGCATAGGGGCCGTCGAGATTCTGTACATCGAGGAGGTGCCCCCGAAGGTCTCGATCCAGGAAGCGATTCGACTCGCTGAGGCATACGGCGGCGAGGACTCGCCGCGCTTCGTGAATGGCGTTCTCGATGCACTCTTCAAGGGGCACGAAGGCGTTCCGTCGTGAGTGACGTCGCGCCGATGCGCGTCCTGGTTGTGAATTGGCTCGACCGTGAAAATCCGCAGGCCGGGGGAGCGGAGGCGCACCTGCACGAGACCTTCGGGCGCCTTGCGGAACGCGGCCATGAGATCACCCTCCTCGCCTCCGGTTGGAGAGGCTGCGATCCCCGCGCCGAGCTCGACGGCATCGACGTCCACCGCACCGGCGCACGCTACACCTTTTCGCTTGCGGCGCCTCGTTATTTCGGGCGTCGGCTGAGGGACAGACCCTTCGACGTCGTCGTCGAGGACCTGAACAAGGTCCCACTATTCACGCGCTACTGGACACACGCACCCGTTGTGGCGCTCGTGCACCATCTCTTCGGCGCTACGGCGTTCCAAGAGGCCTCGTTCCCGCTGGCGGCCGCGACGTGGTTGCTCGAGCGGCCGATCCCGTTCGTCTTCCGCAGTGCACCTACGATCGCCGTCTCGGCAAGCACTAGGGAAGACCTCGGGCGCCGCGGTCTCGATGCCAGCCGAATAGAAGTCATTCCCAACGGCATCGATCTCGAACGCTACACCCCCCACCCTGAAGGCCTGCGCACGCCCGAGCCCTCGCTGCTCTTCTTGGGACGATTGAAGAAGTACAAGAGGGTCGATCTTCTCCTACGCGCGGTGGCTCTGCTCGCCTCCGATGGGTCCGACGTAACCCTGAGGATTGGAGGCAGCGGCGACGATCGTGCGCGCCTCGAGAAGGTCGCCCACGAGCTCGGTGTGGCGGACCGCGTGAGCTTTCACGGGTTCGTTAAGGAAGAGGAGAAACTGGACCTGTTCCGAACGTCCTGGCTGCACGCGCTGACGTCGCCCAACGAGGGATGGGGCATCTCGATCATGGAGGCGAGTGCTTGCGGGACGCCCAGCATCGCGAGCGACGCTCCCGGTCTGCGGGAAAGCGTCGTGGACGGAGAGACCGGCCTACTCGTGCCCCACGGCGACGTGCGCACGCTCGCCAACTCGATCGCATCGCTTCTGGAGGATGACGAGCGGCGCCAGGCGATGGGTCGAATGGCGCGGAGCTTCGCGGAGCAGTACTCGTGGGACGCATCAGCGGACCAGATGGAGGCCTTTTTGAGTCGGGTGGTGGCCGGATCCGCGCTCGGCTAGTTTTTTTGGGAGGCGGTCTGCTAACGATCTTTTCGGGAGGTTCTCTTGAGAGTTCAGATCACTGCCAGGCACTGCAACGTCCCGGACGAGCTGCTCACCCGCACCGAGCAACAGATCCAAAAACTGATCCGTTACGACCCGCGGGTCGCCTCGGCCGAAGTGACCTACACTGAAGAAAAGCACACCAGGAAGGCCGAGGTGGTCCTCCACATAGACGGAGCAGAGCCAGTCGTGGCACACGCCGAAGAACGCGAGTTCCGGTCCGCGCTCGATAAGGCAATCGATCGTGTCACACGCATGTTGAAGCGAGAGCGCCAGCAGCATCGCGACCACTGGGCCCCTCCGCTTCCCGAGGACACATCTGAGGCCGAGCCGTCTTGATGCATTCGCCTCACGTCAGGCGCGTGCACGCGAAGTGAGGTCCCACTGACTCCGAAAAGCATTCCGGTCCGGGACATCCTGGAAGCCAAGCAGAAGACCCTGGGACTCGAGGTCCTCACCGAAACCACGTCGCTCGAGCGTCCCGCGTCGGATCCCGATATCACATCGCCGGGCCTGGCGCTTGCTGGCCACATCATACGTATGCCACGAGGCCGCATGTGGGTCTTCGGCGAGACGGAAATGACCTACCTCGCGGCCTTGCCGGAGCCCGACGCTCGGAGTCGCTTGGCTTCGCTCTTCACCTTCGACGTGCCGGCCGTGTTCGTCACGAAGGGTCAGCAGGTCGCGCAGTACTTCCTCGATGAGGCCGCTTCGGCGGGAGTCCCGGTCCTGCGTTGCAGCGTGTCGACCAAGGAGTTCTATCGGCGCATCAAGCCGTTTCTCGAGCTCACGATGGCGCCCACGACCACCTTGCACGGCTCGCTCGCCGACGTGTATGGAGTCGGATTGCTATTCGTTGGCGACAGCGGTGTGGGAAAGAGCGAGTGCGTGCTCGACCTCGTGGAGCGGGGGCACCGTCTCGTCGCCGATGACCTCGTGCTCGCTTCAAAGGAGGGCAACGACGTGCTCATCGGCCGTGGGCACGAGCTCCAGAGGCACCATATGGAGATCCGGGGCATCGGCATGATCGACGTGTCGGCACTCTTCGGCGTGCGCGCGATCCGTCAGCAGAAGAGGATCGAGGTCATCGTCTCCCTGGATATGTGGGACAAGCGCCGGGAATACTCCCGCACCGGGCTCGAAGAAGAGTACGAGGACATTCTCGGGGTGCAGGTTCCGAAGGTCACTGTGCCGCTCAACCCTGGGAAAAACATCACGGTGATCTCCGAGGTAGTGGCCATGAACCATTTGCTGCGCTTCGCTGGAGTAAACTCGGCCCAAATCTTCGACGAGAAGCTCAAGCAGTACCTGGAGCAGGACTATGAATGAGGCGGAGTCCGCGCTCGGAGTCGTGGTTGGACACGCAGCCATGGCCGAGGGGCTGGTGCAAGCGACACAGCGTATCACCGGCGGACTCGCTGAATGCCTGGCTCCTCTTTCGAATGACGGGAAAACCCCCGATCAGCTGAAGAGCGAACTCGAGGGCATGGTGGCTGACTCCCGATCCGTCGTCTTCGTCGACCTGCAGTCGGGTAGCTGCGGTATGGCGGCACTGGCGTGCTGCCGGGACTCCGTACGCAGGGTCGTCGTTTCCGGAGTCAACCTGCCCATGTTGCTCGACTTCGTGTTCAATCGCGAGTTGCCGTTCGAAGAGCTGGTTCCGCGCCTGCTCGAGAGCGGCCGCGCCTCGATAGCATCGATGCCAGCGACCGAATGAAGGCAAAAGGCCGCTGACGGTGTCCATCGTTCTGTTCAGAATCGACGAGCGCCTGATCCACGGTCAGGTCGTAATTGGCTGGGGCCATCAGCTGCGCCCCGACCGCTACGCGGTCGTCGACGACGACCTCGCGGACAGCGCCTGGGAGCAGGACCTGTATCGCCTGGGCGCCGGTACCGCCGATGTCGTTTTCGCGACTACGGAGGACGCGCGTGGCCGCCTGTCCGAGTGGCGCGACGACCCTCTGCGGACCATCCTACTCACGCGGGACGTCACCACCATGGGGCGTCTCGGCGCGGGTGGCATGCTGGCGGGGGACCGGGTGAACTTAGGCGGCCTCCACCACGGCCCTGGCCGCCGTGAGTTGCTCACCTATCTGCACTTGACTGCCGAGGACGAAGATCACCTCGTGAAGCTCGCGGCGGAGGGTGTAGAGGTAAGCGCCCACGATCTGCCCGACGCACACCGGGTCCCGTTGGAAACACTCTTGGAAGGCTGAATGGAACTAGCTCTGGTCGCCCTATTGGGCGGAGTCTTAGCGCTGGACGGGACATCGGTCGGACAATTCATGCTGTCCAGGCCTGTCGTCGCTGGCGCGCTCACGGGTTGGATGCTCGGAGACCCCGCGCTCGGCCTGTTGATCGGGACGTTGCTGGAGCTGTACTTGCTCGTCTCTTTTCCCAGCGGCGGCGCGCGGTTCCCGGAGGGCACGACCGCTACGGTCGTCGCCGTGGCTACCGCGGTGGCGTCCGACACGGCAGGCGCGCTCCCCATCGCGATCGCGGTCGGTCTCTTATGGGGACAGGTCGGCGGCTTCTCGATCACGGCGCTGCGCAAAGCCAACGGGTTCATCGTGCCGGAGCCCGCCGACTCTCGCGCGGATTCCGCACGAGTCGCCACTGCTCACCTCGGCGCCGTCGGGCTCGACTTCCTGCGTGGGGCTCTGATTACGGGGACTGGCGTGGCCATCGGGCGCATGCTGGTGGCGCGCGTGGGCGCCTCCTGGCCGCTCGGGCAGCGCGAGTCCCTCGCTCTGATACTCGTGGGGGGCGCGGTGTCGGTGGGAATTCTGCTGCACGACCTGGGCGGCTTTCGGCACAGGCGCGTGCTCTTCGCGGCAGGCTTCGCGCTGGGCATCGTGGGGGTACGCTTCCTATGAGCGCGCTTTCACGTCGTGCCGTCACCTCCACCTTCCTGCGCTCGTTCCTGGTCCAGGGTTCGTGGAATTACCACACCATGCTGGGAACGGGTTTCGCCTGGGCCATGCTGCCTGGCCTGAGGCGCATCTTCGAAGGCGATCCCGAGGGTCTGGACGCCTCCGTACGCCGTCACCTGGATCACTTCAACGCACATCCATATCTGGCGAACGTCGCGCTGGGTGCGGCGCTCCGTCTGGAGGCGGACGGCACCGACGAACAGACTGTGCGCCGCTTCAAGACCGCGGTTCGCGGGCCACTCGGCGGATTGGGCGATTCGCTCGTTTGGGCGGCATGGTTGCCTACGGTGTCCATGGCGGCCCTGACGTTATGGTGGCTCGGGCTACCGGTCTGGCTGGTCGTGGGGCTCTTTCTCGTCGTCTACAACGCAGGCCACCTGGCACTGCGCATCTGGGGCTTCCGCATCGGGCTGCGCGACGGGCGTGACGTGGCGCTCACGCTGAGTGAAGCGCGATTGGCACAACTGGGCGAGCGCATCAAGTCGATCGCTGCGCTGCTCGTCGGTGTACTCGCGGGAGTGGTGTTGGCCGGCCGGGAGGGGCTGAGCGATGCCGGTCCGCTCTGGATCGTCCCCGCCGTCGTTTGCTTCGCGGCCGGACTCAAGATCGGCCATCGCGCCTGGAGGCCGGCAGCCGTCGCCACCGTCACCGCCATCGCCCTGATAGCTTGGTGGGGAGTTCTGCTTTGATGGAGACCCCAAATGCCGAGAGAGCGGTCGAGATCGTGAACCGCGCCGGAATGCACGCACGCCCTGCGGCCGAGTTCGTCAAGCTCGCGGGCAGCTTCGCCTCGCGCATCACTATTGAAAAAGACGGCCTGGAGGTGAACGGCAAGAGCATCATGGGCGTGCTCATGCTGGCTGCA
Organism: Gemmatimonadota bacterium; assembly: GCA_015664885.1. Taxonomy (GTDB): domain Bacteria; phylum Gemmatimonadota; class Gemmatimonadetes; order Longimicrobiales; family Gaopeijiaceae; genus UBA1138. Next base: position 58,628 of record DQPL01000098.1, on the reverse strand, counting down.
GAACAGGGCTCTACCTTGCGGGTCGCCGCACACGGGGACGATGCCGGGGACGCAGTCGCCGCGCTCGCCGAGCTAGTCGGACGCGGCTTCGAGGAGAACTAGTGTCCATTATCCTCGACGGCTCCCCGGCGTCTGAGGGGATAGGCTCCGGTCGTGTCTTCGTGCTCGACTGGGGGGTGCCCGTCGTGCCCCACGAGACTGTCGCGGAGGCAGACGCGACGTCAGAAATCGAGCGGTTCCACGAGGCCCGGAAGTGGGCGAAAGACAGGTTGTTCGAGACCAAGGAGATCACGGAGGCACGACTCGGCTCGGTCGAGGCTCGAATCTTCGATCCACAGATCCTGATGCTCGACGACGCCGAGGTCGTGAACGGCACGGTGCGCTACATCCGGGAGAATCGGCTGAACGCGCAGAGGGCCTTCGAGTGGCGTATGCTGGAGCTGCAGGCGATGTGGAGTCGCGCTTCACATCCCATGGTGCTCGACCGCTTGAACGACCTCGAGGATCTCATGATCCGGGTGCTCAACCGCCTCCTGGGCGCCAACGACCCCATGGACCTCGAAGGGCTCGAGGAGTCCGTGATTATCGTCGCCCCGAACCTCACGCCCAGCCTGACCGTGCATCTCGACGCAGCACCCGTTCTGGGCATCGCAACCGACCTGGGTACGCGCACGGCGCACTGGGTGATCCTCGCGCGCTCTTTGGAAATCCCGGCGGTCGTGGGACTGGGCGATGTGTCCAAGAGAGCCGTCGAGGGTCAGCAGGCGATCGTGGACGGTCGGATCGGGCGCGTCATCCTCGATCCGGACGAACACGACCGCGAGCGATTCCAAAGACGGCAGCGACGCATCGAGGCGTGGGAGGGCGAGATCGCGGTCATCGCCAAGCAGGAGTCAGTGACCAAAGACGGTCAGTTCGTCGAGCTGCGTGCCAATCTCGACCTGCCGGTCGAAGCCGAGCAGGCGCGGCTGCACGGAGCCAACGGAGTAGGGCTGTTCCGTACCGAGTTCCTCGTCCTGGGACGCAATACCATGCCCGGTGAGGAAGAGCAGTTCGAAGCCTACAAGGCGACTGCGGAGGCCTTTCCCGAAGGCGCCGTATACATCCGTACGTTCGACCTCGGCGGGGACAAGTTCCCCATGTTCCTGCACATGCCACGGGAAGAGAACCCGTTCTTGGGATGGCGCGCGATCCGCGTCTGCCTCGACGAACCCGAACTGTTTCGCACCCAACTCCGGGCGCTGCTGAGAGCGACTGCGTACGGGGACGTGCGCATGATGCTGCCCCTGGTGAACGACGTAGACGAGATACGTCAGGTGCGCTCGCTGCTTCGCGAAGAGGAATCTCGGCTCGAAGCTGATGGGATCCCCTTCAATGCCGGGTACAAACTCGGGGTGATGATCGAGACGCCCGCAGCCGCGCTGGAAGCCTCGGAACTCGCTCGTCACGCGGACTTCTTCTCGATCGGCACCAACGACCTCATCCAGTACACACTCGCGGTCGACCGCACCAATACCCGACTCGCGAAACTGTACAACCCGTTCCATCCGGCGATCGTGCGGCAGCTACACCAGGTCGCTAGCGTCGGACGTGCGGCGGGCATCGAGGTCAGCGTGTGCGGTGAGATGGCATCGAATCCACTCGCGGCGTTCCTGCTGCTCGGCCTCGACATCACCGCGCTATCCGTCGCTTGGCCGTCGCTGCCGGAAATCAAGAAGGTCATTCGCGACGTGCGCATGGAGGACGCCCGCGCGGCCGCCCGCAAGGCGCTGGCGGCGCCCACCAGCGCGGACGTGACACGCTGCCTCGTCGAGGGCATCGGAGACTCCGTCGACCTCAAGGTCTTCCAAGGTCGTTGGAGCTTGTCGCTCCCAGAGTGATTGCCTAGCCTATTGGCCCCGCTCGTGGGCCCGCGAGCGACCCCAACGAGGCGCCTACCTTGAGCCGCACGCTCTTCACATCCGAGTCGGTTACCGAAGGCCACCCGGACAAGATCGCAGACCAGATCTCCGACGCCGTACTCGACCATCTCCTGGTTCAAGACCCGAGGTCGCGGGTGGCGTGCGAAACCCTCGTGACTACCGGACTCGCGATGGTGGCCGGCGAGGTCACCACCGACTGCTACGTGCACGTGCCCGACGTCGTGCGCGGCACGCTGCACAGAATCGGTTATACGAACTCGAACTTCGGCATCGACTCCAATACTTGCGCGGTGCTCACCAACCTCGACCGGCAGTCCCCGGATATCGCCATGGGCGTAGATACGGGCGGCGCGGGCGACCAGGGAATGATGTTCGGGTTCGCGTGTGACGAGACGCCTCAGTTGATGCCGGCGACCCTTCAGTACGCGCACGCGATCACGCGGCAGTTGGCGCGAATGCGGCGCAACGGGGAGCTGCCCTGGCTCCGACCGGACGGCAAGTCGCAGGTCACGGTCGAGTATGAGGGCGACAAGCCCGTCCGCATTCACACCGTGGTCGTGAGCGCGCAGCACGACGAGTCCGTGGTCCAGGCCGACCTCGTTGAGCAGATCATCAGCAAGGTGGTGAGGCCGGTCCTGCCGGACGAGATGCTCGACGACGACTGCATTATGCACATCAACCCGACCGGCCGTTTTGTGATCGGTGGACCGCACGGAGACGCGGGCCTCACGGGCCGGAAAATCATAGTCGATACGTACGGCGGCGTCGGACGGCACGGCGGCGGTGCATTCTCCGGCAAGGACGCCACCAAGGTCGACCGCTCCGCGGCCTATGCCTCCCGATGGGCGGCCAAGAACGTCGTGGCCGCGAAACTGGCTCGGCGCTGCGAGATACAGCTCGCGTATGCCATTGGCGTCGCCGATCCCGTGTCGATCCGGGTGCACACGTTCGGCACCAGCGACGCGTCCGAGGCCGAGTTGGCCCGCGCCATCTCTGAAGTCTTCGACTTCAAACCCGCAGCGATCATCGACCGACTGGGGCTGAGATCGCCGATCTTCACGGCCACTGCCGCGTACGGGCATTTCGGCCGCGCCCCCGAGATCGGAGTACCGGACGCGGGTGGCCCAGAGGTGCAGTTCTTTCCGTGGGAGATTGACGACTGCGTCGACGACCTCAGGACGGCGCTCGGAGCCTGACGCTTCCGCCTCGCGCGTTTCTTCCCGACCACCGGACCGCCCGAGTAGAACCCCAGTCGAGCTTTGGAGTATTGGTGAAAGTCACCGGGCTCGTACGCCCTGCTGGTTTCCTCTCTTCGGAGGATCTTCCGGTGCTCGTAGAAGTCAGAGTATGTGAATTGCGGCTGGACTCTGACAACAAGATTGGGTTGGTCGTCCTCAAGGAGACCGACGGCGACCGGCTCCTTCGTATCTACATCGGGGAGGCGGAGGCACTCGCGATCGCCTATCACCTGGAGTCGTTGTCAGTCGCGCGACCGCTGACGCATGACCTGCTGTGTTCGGTTCTTCAAGGCCTAGGCGGCAATCTTCAGAGGGTGGTGATCACGAAGGTGGAGCAGCGCACTTACTACGCTGAACTGCTCCTCCAGCGCAACGGCGAAATCATCGGTCTGGACGCGCGCCCGTCGGACTCGATCGCGCTCGCGCTTCGCGCTTCCGCAGACATCTTCGTCGAGGAAAGGCTGCTCGACGCCGCCACCCTCGAATTTTCTCAAGACCTCGACTTCTCCCCAGCCAAGGACGCCGCGGAAACGACGTTCGGGGAGGCCACTTTCGATGTCCAGATCACGAGCGCGGAAGATCTCGAGGAGCGCCTTCGCAGGCTCAACCCCGAGGACTTTGGGCGCTTTAAGCCCTGAGGGCGGGCGCGCGACGCGGGTCCGTGCCGCATTCGTCGCTTCCGTCGTCGCCCTATCTGCCGCCGCGGGGCCGGCACGTGTCTCTGCTCAGGTCGAAGCCAACCTGATCCTGCATGGCACAGCGCTTCTAGGCGATACCGCGCTCACGAGCGGCACGGTCGTACTGCACCACCTCACCACTACGACGCAAGGCGAGGTGGACTCCATCACTGTGGCAGCGGACGGTTCGTTCTCGCTGCGACTGCCCAACGTGCCCGATCGCGCGCGTGGAGGTGTTTTCTTCGCCTCGATACGACACGAAGGCGTGAGCTACTTCGGCAGCCTCGTAACCACCGCAAGTCAGCTCGACTCCGTTTATTCCATTCAAACGTATGACACGCTTCTGGCTCCGGAGCAGGGCGTCGACCTGCAAATCGAGATCAGGACCGTGTTCCTCGAAGCAGTCGAGAACCGTTGGCGCGTAACCGATGTCTTTCAGTTGGCCAACATGGGCACCCGCACGGTCGTGACTCGAGAAACGGGCGCCGTCTGGCGGTACCCCCTCGCCGTCGGAGCGACGGAGTTCGCGGTCGGTGAAGGTGACATGACGCCCGAGGTCATCGACCTGGAAAACGGAGACCTCGTGCTGCGTGCCCCCATGTCTCCCGGCCCACGAATGTTCGTGGTCCGCTACATGCTCGACGACATGTTCACGTCGATACCGACGCCCGGTATCGTCGATCAATTCGAAGTGCTCATCAGAGAGCCCGCCCCCCTCATGGAGGTGGAGGGCTTGAGCTTCCTCGCAAGAGTGGAGCTGGAAGTGGGCTCGACATACCGCCGCTACAGTGGGCAGTCGGTCGACCTGGCTTCGATCCGTCTGGTCTCGATCGACGCCCCGTTCGAGCCACCGGTGGAGTGGGTAGCCGTGGTGGTGGGGACTCTACTCGCTGGCATGGGACTCTTCGCGCTGCGGGCGAGTGGCCTGTCTTTTTCGCGCGAACCGAGCGGGGCACCGGCCTCGAGCCGGCACGGCCTACTACTCCAAGTCGCGCGCCTCGACGATGACTTCGAGGCCCAAGGGAATCCGAGCGCTTCCGCCCGTACCACGTATGAACGCCGCCGCGAAGGGCTGCTCAGCCGCATTCGCGCGGCACCGTAGTGGCGCCGGTCAGCACTCCCGCGGTGCTGCTCCGGTCCCACGACTACGGTGACTCAAGCCGCATCCTCCGCTTCTATACCGAGACCCATGGACTGTTGAGCGTGATGGCTCGTGGGGTCCGCAAACGCAGCGGAAAGGGCGCCACTACACTGGCCACCTTCGCGACTGGAACCCTCACGGCCTATATAAAGCCGCACCGTGACCTGCACACGATGAAGGACTTCGATTGCACACACTTCAGGGACGGGCTAGGGCTCGACGTAATGCGCTTTGCCGGTGCTTCCGCGACCGCTGAGCTGGTGCTCGCCCACGCCGACCAGGAACAAAACCCCGACTTGCTGCGGGCGCTCGAACAAGTACTCGACACTCTGCAATCGGTCGAGACCGCCCAGGTGCCCGCAGCGGCGCTCTCGGCTGTTTGGCGGATCACCAAGGCCTTCGGATTCGCGCCCCAGTTGGACCCATGTGTGTGTTGTGGGGAACCGCTCGCCGACGACAGCGTGGGCCGTTTCGACTTCGCGTCCGGCGGGGTTCGCTGCGCGCGATGCGCGGAGGACGCCGGCGGCCCGCGCCTCGGACCCATCGCTCGCGCGCAGATCGCGAACCTGCTCGCCTGCGAACTCGACGCGGAGTTCACCTATGCCCGTCGGCACCTCGGGGTGCTTTCCGACTTCGTGGCCTATCACGTCGTGTCCAAACCACTCAAGTCCCTGCATTTCCTGGGAGGCCTTTTGCCTCCAGATGAGGGGATCGGAGCGTGAATCGACTGATCCTTGGGACGGCAGGGCACATCGACCACGGCAAGACCGCGCTCGTGCGCGCGCTTACCGGCGTCGATACCGACCGGCTCAAGGAAGAAAAGGCCCGCGGAATCACGATCGAGCTCGGCTTCGCCGAGTTGGTTCTGCCCGAAGCGCGCCTGGGCGTGGTCGACGTACCCGGCCATGAAGCCTTCGTACGGGCCATGGTCGCGGGAGCTGCGGGCATGGACCTCGTTTTGCTCGTGGTGGCGTCCGATGAAGGAGTCATGCCGCAGACCAGGGAGCACGTCGCGATCGTGGAACTGTTGGGCGTGCGCCAACTCGTCGTGGCACTCACCAAGCGCGACCTGGTCGACGAGGAGTGGCTCGAGTTGGTTCGCTCCGACGTCGAGGATCTGCTCGAGCCGACCCCCTATCGTGGGGCCGTTTCGGTGCCCACGTCGGCTACTTCTGAGCTGGGAATGGACGAACTCAAGGAGGCCCTGGCGCTCGCTGCGGAGGCAGTGCAGAAGTCCTCGGGCGGAGACCTCGTGCGACTGCCGCTCGATCGCGTCTTCACCATCCAGGGCACCGGCACCGTAGCCACCGGAACGCTCTGGAGCGGCACCCTGGCCAAGGGCGACCGTGTCCGCATCCTCCCCGATGACCTCGACGCACGAGTCCGGGGCGTGCAAGTGCACGGTCGGGAAGTCGAGCAGGCGACGGCCGGGGACCGGACCGCGATATCGTTGACCGGCGAAGGGGCAGACCGCACTGCAGTGGGGCGAGGTGCGACGCTCGTGTCCGACCCGGCGTGGTCACCCACCTGGATGCTCACCGCCCGTGTCCGCATGCTTCCTGACACGGCATGGAAACTCGAACACAACCAGCGAGTCCGCGTCCATGTGGGCACGGCAGAGGTCATGGCGCGCTGCGCGCTGCTCGAGTCCGAGACGATCCGGGCCGGCGGAGCAGGGTGGGTGCAATTGAGACTCGAGGAACCGGTGGTCGCCCGGGCACACGACCGGCTGGTAATCAGAGCCTACTCCCCGGTCGCGACCATCGGAGGTGGGCTGATCGCAGAGGCAACGCCGCCGAAGCGAACCCGCATCGACGACTCGGTACGGGCAGGGCTCGAGAGCCTGCTGGAGGGCGACGCGGGGGCGCGTGTTCGTGCGATTCTGGAACTGGCCGGGTGGCACGGCGCGGAGGTAGCGACATTCCCGGTCTCGACGGGCCTCTCCCTCGACGAGCTCGGCCCCACACTGCAAGCGCTCGAGACCCAGCGTGATCCGCGAACGGCTGGGCGCCTCTTCTCCGCACAAATCACCAGCCAGGCCGAGAAGCGAATCGTCGCCGCAGTCACAGCGGCGCACGCCCAGGATCCGCTGCGGCCGGCCATCTCGCTCGCCGCAGTGCGGACGGCTCTACCCGCCTGGGCAGCCAAAGGCCTGGCCGACGCCACCATCGCCAGACTCTGTGAGCAAACGGTGTTGGAAATGGCCGATGGCGGTGTTCGCCTACCTAGACACGTGGTGGCCCTGACGCAAGACCAGAAGGCCGCCGCGAACGACCTGCGAGCGCTGCTCGCGGAGGCGGGCCTCGCTCCGCCCTTCGTGGACGAGTTTCCCGCGTCGCTCAAGGGCCGAGGCGACCTCTGGTCACTCTTGAAGTTTCTCGAAGGACAGGGAGTCGTCAGCCCCGTGGCGGACGGATACTACGTGAGCACCGCCGAACTCGAGAAGGGGATCGCCGCGGTGCGCGAGATGCTTGGCGGGCAATCAGGACTTGGACCCTCGGCGTTCCGGGAGCCGCTGCCCGTCACCCGAAAGCACCTCATTCCGTTGCTGAATCACCTGGATGGATTGGGCATCACGATGAGGAGCGACGAAGGGCGAAGCGTGCCCCAGTAGAGCCGTTTCTCGGCGCATACAGTCCACCGGCAACTAAATCGGCCCAGTGCGGTATCAAGAACGTACGTTTGCTCAGGTTTCTTTAGGAATAACGGGCGGTTTCGCTTGACCTTCGGGAGCTTGAGAGAGTATGATGACAGTGGCGCGTGTGCGCCGCTCGATAACCACGCATGGAGCGCGATTGCCCCTAGGCTACAGCACATCTAGTGTGCGGAGGAATCAATGAGGCGCATGATCGGCGTCTTGCCCGTCTTCCTGTTGTTGTTCGTCGCGGCTGAGGCCGTATCCGCCCAGGACACCGGGCGTCCCGCGTCGTCACAGCAGGAGAGCGGCTTCGAACTGCGGGACAACTACCCAAATCCGTTCAACCCGGAAACGACGATCCCCTTCGTTCTACACGAGGGATTGTTCGTGGATGGGCGTCCTGCCGTTGTATCCATCCGCATCTTCAACCTACTCGAGCAGTTCCAAGCCTCCCCGGTCGCGCTCGGGCACTCCTCAGGTGAAGGCGTCGAGCTCATCGGGCTAGAGTACCTTCAGCCCGGCACGTACGAAGCCTTCTGGGACGGTACCGATCAAATGGGCCGCCAGGTCGCCTCCGGCAGCTACTTCGTGCTTCTCACGGTGAACGGTAGGAGCAAGCTGGCGGGGATTACTGTGATGAAGTAGTAACGACCGGCTGACTCCGAATGTGACGGCGCGTCCCCCATGGGACGGGCCTTTTTTCATTCTTGCGGCCGGCTAGGATGCCTTCTCGGCGAGGAGAGCAAGAAACTCTTCGGGTTCACTGAGCTCCAGGAGGTCGCCAGGCACGGCTGCGTCCTTGGCGAACTGCGCGATCTTCCCCAGCACCGGCAGGTATTGGTTCGACACCTCGAGCGGTGGCGCGATGATCAGGAAGAAGTTGTAGACCGGCTCGCCATCGATCGCATTGAAGTTGAGGCCCCCCGGCTTCCGTCCATACGCCAGGCGCAGGCGATTGACCACGAGTGTGCGACAATGGGGGATGGCGATGCCCTTGCCGATGCCCGTGGAACCGAGGTTCTCGCGCCGTTTCAGCGTCTTGAACAGGATCGCCGCAGACTTGTCGTCGAGCGCCAGCAGGCCGACCAGCTCCTTGAGCAAATCGTCCTTGTTCTGGGACTCCAAGTCGAGCTTCACCACATCCGACGTAAACAGGTCCTTCAACCGCATCCATCGCCTCCAAACTCTCGATTCGGCGTCGCATCCTACCAGGCAGCGAGACAATAACCGCATGCGGTAGGTGCGTCAGCCCCGAGCGCCACACGACTTCACCGCGGCCGCCGCTAGGGGTAGCTTCGCAACATGAGCACCGACGTCATCGCCCTACTGAGCGGAAGCCACACGCCGCTATACCTGGCGCCCCAGGCCGGCGTGAGCGAGTCGCCGTTTCGCCGGCTCTGCCGTCGATACGGGGCTGATGTAGTGGTCAGCGAGTTCGTAAGCGCAGCAGGCATCGTCATGCAGTCCCCCAGGTCGCGCGACTATTTACGCTTCGATGAGGAAGAGCGCCCCATCGGCATCCAGATCTTCGGCGCCGATCCCGCCATGATGCGTGATGCGGCCGCGTTCGTTGCCGACACCTACAGCCCTGACTTCATCGACATCAACTTCGGATGCCCGGTGAAAAAGGTCGTGAAGCGCAACGGTGGCTCGGGGTGCCTCAAGGACCTCGATCTGCTCGAGACCCTGGTGCGGGCCGTCGACGACGCCACTTCGCTGCCCACGACGGTAAAGATCCGCAGCGGATTCGACGAGCGCACGCGCGACCCCGTGACCATTGGCCTGCGCTGTCAGGACGCTGGGGCTCGGGCGTTGTGCATTCACCCGCGGACGCGAGCCGACATGTATAGCGGCGAGGCGCGCTGGGATGAGATTCGAGCCGTCACCGAGGCACTAGAGATTCCCGTGATCGGGAACGGAGACATCCGAACGGGTGACGACGCACGACGCATGCGCGACGAAACCGGATGCGCCGGCATCATGATCGCCCGGGGGTCGCACGGAGATCCCTGGCTCTTCTCACAAGCTCGCGCCGCGCTGGACGGAGACCCCGTACCGAGCGATCCGAGTGTTGAGGAGCGCTTCGAGATCTGTCTGGAGCACGCCAAGAACGCGATCGCCTTCGAGCGGAACCCCGAACGCGCCATCATCGACTTCCGAAAGCACCTCGGCTGGTATACAAAGGGGCTGCCCGACGGTAGGCTGCTGCGCACCGAGCTCTTCCAAGCGAACAAGCTCGAGGATGTCGAGGTGCTGCTCGAGGGTTACCTCGCGGGGCATAGAGCCGAAGCTCTGGTATAGACCCAAACCCCGTATTTCGCATAGCTTTCACCAGTAAGGATGTTTGACAGAGCCATCCGCATCATCGGGGGCGTCCCGGTTTCGACGTGTTTGGTGAACGTGGAGTAGCGTGCCGAGGTCCTGATCCTCGCTAATCTTCGGGAAACTTTTTAGCTGCCAACAACAACCTGGCGCTGGCTGCGTAAGCTTTCTTACGTGCCCGTCTCCCTGGTCGCCCGCTCGAGGCGGTCTTTGAGGCGACGATAAGTCGAGCTGGTCCCCCGGTTTCGCCGCCGGGCCAGGGGACGAGATTTTTAGGCGGCTGGCCGCGGGGTCGGTTGATCACTGACCGCCCGAGGTGAGATAACCCAGTGATCTACGCACGTAGAGATTCCGCTGGACCCAAGTGCGGACGCGGGTTCGACTCCCGCCGCCTCCACTATGAAGGGCTCTGACGACCACATCGGTTGTCAGGGCCCTTCTTTTTGTCACTGCTTCTCGGTCATGCGGCGGGAGGCGAACCCGCCGGGATTCGCGAAGCGAAGACCGCAACGCGGGTTTGAGCCGACGAGCAGGAGGGTCTACTGAAGACCTGCCCGTCCGACCGAGGAGCCGACGGCGGCCCGAAGGGGCGCCGTCACTCCCGCCGGGATTCGCGAATCCGCTACGAGATAATCTGCGGCTTCTTCTGCCGAGTCTTTAAGTGTTCTTCCATTTCCAGCCGCGGCACGCCGTTCACCCACCAGTCCGGCGCAGGGAAATCGCGGAGGTAATAGTCGAAGAACTCCATCATGCGCACCGTGTAGTCGCGCTGATTGACGGGGTTTCTGAGTCCGTGATTCTCACCCACGTACTGGAGCAACACTACGTCCTTCTCCTGCTCTCGTAGCGAATTGTAGAAGGTGATGCCTTGGTTGAAGTCCACCGCCCCATCCTTCTCATTGTGCAGCAGAACCAGGGGTGTCGTGACGTTCTTCACGTGGAAGGCCGGAGAGTTTCGGAGGTAGGCCTCGTGGTTGTCGAGGTAGCTGCCCCTGAACCGTCCTTGGCTGGACTCAAAGATCCCCGCGTTCGAGTTCCCCGAGTTCCAGTAGACCGAGTTGTACATACTCACCATGTCGGTGAGCGCTGCCCCCGCTATCGCGCTAGCAAAGATGTCTGTCTGCGTGATCAGATGGGCGGTCTGGTACCCACCCCAGGAATGGCCGTGCAGCCCGACCCGGTCGGCGTCGACGATGCCGGTTGCTATCGCTGCCTGTACCGCCGGGACGACTGACCAAACGGCTGACATGCCCGGGTCGTTGATCTTGTATACGATGTCGGGGGTCAGGACGGCGTACCCCCGGCTCGTATACACGCTGACATTGAGCGCACGCGTTTCGTTCGGAACGACGTACCGGTTGATGTTCTGCGAGAGCTTCTCGTAGATGTACACAACAGTGGGGTACTTCTCCCCTTCCATGTAGCCAGCGGGCAGGTAGAGTGCGGCCTGCAGGGAGTCACCCTTGTCCGTCACGAAGTTCAGCAAGCGCGTCCCAGCAGACCATGCATAGTCGGCCTGTTGCGGGTTGGCGTCCGTCAGGCGAACGGGCTCGTCGAAAGAATCCTTCGCCGCCCACACATCCGGAAATTCTGTGAAGGTCTCCCTGGTGTACACGAAGGTTTCGGCATTCTCGGCCCTGCGAACACTGTGCCGAACGTCGTCCCAGAGCAGAGTTTCGATGTTACGCCCGTTCGAAGTGAGCTTGGCGAGACCGGTCTTCTTCGTCCACTCGCCATACATCTCCACGTAGAGGGGCTCCGACAGATCGATGCCGTCCTGTTCGGGATCGTAGCGCAGCGGCCTGCGGTAGCGAATACCCTCCTCGCGGCCGGTCTTGGTAAGGTTGCTGTAGTTGCCCCCGTCTGCATCGACTCTCCAGATATCCCACGCGTCGGTGAGAAGAACACTCTCGGAGTCCGAGGCCCAACCGACCGGGCCTATTGGCGGATCCTCGACGTTGTGATCATCCGCAACGTTGATGAAGCTCACCGGAACCGAGGCGGAAATATTGGTGTGGGAGTTGTTCTCGAAGTCGTACACATGGTAGTGGCCGTCATCGTAGTACAGCGCCTTGCCCCCGTCCGGCGATAGAGACACCCGCCAGGTGAACGCCGGAAGGATCTTCTGCGCTGTACCGGTCTTCACGTCGACCGCGTACACGTCTTGACGACGGCCCCCGTCGATCCCGTCCCGCAGCTGATATGACAGGTCGTCATACCCGACCGCGTAACGCTGGTTTGCGGCCAGGGTTACGGTGCGCATGGCCTCGGTGGCCAGCTGTACGAACTGGCCCTCGGCCACATGGTAGGCAGCGAGGAAGTTGAAACGCTCGTCCGCGCGTTCCTGCACCTGCTGACGCGACTGCAGCCGAGGATCGTTACCGTGCCAAAGGACCAGGCTGGGAAGGTCGTCCTCATCCAGGTCCGGCGCCGGGCTCTGCATTGCGCCAGGGGTACCGGCGGCTGGCTTTACGTCAGGACGGTCGCCCTCATCGGGGTCTTCGTCGTGCTCGGCGATTCCGAAGAAGAGCGCCGAGCGGTCATCTGACCAACGGGGCGACCGCTCCGGGGTGATCCGCATCGCCTCGGGGAACCCAGCCAACTCGGTGCCGTCCACCACGGTAGTCGTCACAGAACCCCCAAACCCCGTGAAGCCGACGGCCACGTAGGTGGTGTCGTCCTCCTCACTGATGTGGCCTCGCATAACAGAAAGAGCCGGTCGCTCACCGTCCTCATCTGCCCACGACAGATCGGAGTACAGGGCGCGTTCGCTGTCGATGCGTTGGGCCGCGTTCGTACGAAGGTTCAAGACCGTGACTCCGTTCACCACCCGGTCCGGTGACTGCGTACTATACGCCAACAATTCGCCGCTGTCGTTGAGGTCGTAGGCGCTCACACCCCCGATGGGAGAGGAGACGCCGGTTTGGAGATCCAGAAGCAGCAGGCCTGAGCCAGTGTCCTTGGGCGCCTTCTCCGGGGCCACTCGGCGCATCACCAGCCAGCGTGGGTTGTCACCCGCGAACTCGAAACGGCTGACTCCCTCGTATTTAGCTTCCTGCCACGTATTGAGATTCACGATCGTGACGGCGTTGTGTAGCGTTTCGTCCGCCTTCTTCGCTTCGTCCGCTTCCTCCTTGGTGGGAAATGTCGAGAAGGCCAGCCAGTTTCCATCCGCCGACAGTTGCAGGGGTCCGGCGGTTGAAAACGAGAGTGCGCCACCGCCGCCCGACGGCTCCCCGATGGGGAAGCGGTGCTCCTCCCCGCCATCCGTCGGCCGCACGACCACCTCGGCATCCCCTTCGGTCGGGGTGGCCTGGTAGGCGTACCAGCGCCCGTCCGGCGTGAGTTGGCCGGACCGCACAGTCTTCCAGTGGTTGAGATCGGTCGGGTCGAGTTCTGGCCTCTCGGAACCGCTCTGAGCTGCCAGCGGGAGCGCCAGCACGGAAAGGGCCAGCGCGACCGTGACGAAGGCTGCGACAAACGAAGGGCGACAAGATTTCATGTTCAACTCTCGGGTTGGCCATTGGATGGTTCAGGATAAATTCCGCTGCGTACCGACAACGGCGCAACTCCTCCCGGGGCAAAGTTGAGCCTGCTGATTCGGGATCGGATCGAAGATCCCCAATGGCTGAGTGAGCTCGTGAGGATCACCGCCCGAGAGCTACCCGAGCCCAAACCGAAGAAGCCCAGGAAGAAGAAGAGCAAGGGCAGGGGGGGGGCTAGCCGCCCCAAACGCCCCGGGAGCGGACTGCCACGGCACCGATTATTCCTTCGAGAGCCTTCTGCCCCCTGCGCATGCAGTAGGCATAGACGGCCCGGTATCCCTTCATGCCGAGGCCACCCCCGAGCAAGAAACCGGCGCCGAGGAGGGGCGCGCCCGGGACCGCCACTCCCAGCACGAACAGCGCGAATCCCCCGAGCGCTACTCCCACACCCATGCCCGCTCCTCCGGCGACCACCCCGGCGATCAGCCCCTGAACAAGCCCGAGGTTGTGGCTCGTTACCTGGCTGTGCGCCGTCATCTCACACGACGGCGTCGCCCCTTCGACCGGGCGCAGGGAGACGAATACCTGCCGAAAACCGCCCCACTTGGCTTCCAGTGCGAGCCCCTCGGGGAAGGGGGCTGTGAGTCCTTGGATGTCGAAGACCAGTACGCCTCGATTGAGCGGGTCGCCTTTCTGGTCGGTCGTGGTTAGGCGAAACGGCTCGTCCGGAAATACAACCTCCATTGCCGACAGCACCTCGCGTGGTGTTGCCTCCAGGACTCGGCGGGCGGTGAGCGTGTCGGGCGGATGGCCTAGAAACTTGCGCGCGACGTTACTACCACTCGCAGCGGGAAGTGCGCGCTCCGCTCGCAGGTCGGCCAGAGCCGCTTCCACGAATTCATTGGCAATGCCGGCTTCCAGAGCCGCGGAACGCACGTGCGTGAGCGCATAGCCCGAGGCAGACATGGCAGCGCCCTGTACCTCCGGTACCTCGACTCCCCTGGCGGCCTCGGCCTGCAGGTGAGCGGCACGCTCCCACAAATGCGCTGCCTCTCCCTCGCTGAGAACCTCGGGGTCGCGCTGCACCATTTCGGACCTGAGCCTTTCTTGTTCGTTACGCGTTGGCAGCCACAGCGGCCTTCGACTTGCGGGTCAGCCGCCGCGCGGGTGTAATGAAGGTCGTGCATTATGCTTCCGGATACCATTCTTGTCGCGCACTCCAACTCACCACTCGCGCCACCCTCGACTTGGAACGATCCCGCATGATGAACCAAGTACGCGTCCGGGCGTGGCCCGCTTCGTGAGATCGCGTTCCAGGGTCTCGATTCTCGGCTCGGTGCTGACGTGTCTGGCCGCGGCAATGGCTTCGTGTGGCTCAGACGCGCCGGCAGGTGAAGAAGCGGTACAAGCACTTCCAGCCTTTCGGCTCACCGCTTCGATGGAGGAGATCATGCGCTACATGATCGACCCCTCTGCGGACGCCGTTTGGGATGCGATCGTGACGGAGGTCACGGCCGACGGCGTCTTCACCACCGAACCGGAAACGGACGAAGACTGGATGGTGCTGCGGCGGCACGCGGTGACGCTCATCGAAGCCACCGACCTACTGTTGATGGAAGGCCGACGGGTCGCGGCAGAGGGGTCGCGCTCGGAGCTGCCGGGCGTCGACCTGGAGCCCGAAGAGATCGAAGCGCTGCTCGAGGCGGACCGAGCAAGTTGGACGGCGTTCGTGGCGGTGCTGCATGAAGGGGGCGTCGGCGTGCTGGAGGCGATCGACAGCCAGGATATCGATGCGTTGCTCGTCGCCAGCGATGTGCTCGACGCGGCGTGTGAGGTCTGCCACGTGCGCTATTGGTACCCGCCTCGCCCGCTCTCCGGCAGCACGCGCTAGCTGGCGAAACGCGGGATCGCGCGTGGTACGCTCGGCTACCGTCGTATGGAACTGCCGTCCGGCCGGGTCAGCTCCGCGCAGCAGACGCCGAACGTGCCGGGTGCGCGCGATGGCTGACCGACGGCCCGAATCGAGTCACCGGCGCCGATGGTCTCGGGGCTCCAACCACGGCGGCGCATGCTCACCGCGGCGCCCATTTCAACCTCCCACTCAATCAGCTCGCCATCCTCATCTTCACCGTTGATGAAGAGGAACGAATGCGGGTTGCGGAATACGAACCTCTCGACGACACCCATTGCCTCCACGCTCTTCTCGGGATCATAGAACGGCGCGCTGCTATGGTGCGCGCCAGCCGGAAGCATCGTGACCGCCACTCCTCCAACCACGACGGCGAGGAACGACGAGATCCAGAGCATTCGTTTCACCGGTTCGCCTCCTTGGCGTTGCGTACTCTTCATCGGTACTTGGGAATCATGAATTTCACCGCGCGACGTGCCTCTTCCGCGTCACATGCGTACGGTGCAAGCCGGTAGTCCTCGGGCGCCGGAAGCCAGCGCGTCGTGTACGAGGCCGGCTCTCTGAGGAACAACGGGTCCTCGAGGGTCAGCGTCAAGCGCAGCTCATCACCGTCACGCCAATACCGCTCGGTCACCGACTTGAGCTGAGACGACGGGATGCCGTTGTAGTCGTCGAATCCTGTGATGTCGAACACGAAGTGCGTGGTCTCGACGATGAGCGCGTCGCCTTCATATCGACCGACCGAGAACCCCTGGACGCTGAAGTCGTTCAGGGGAGGCTCGCGACCGTCCAACCAAACGATGCGCAGCTGGTCGTCTTTCTCGTACCGGAACATGACTCGATCGGGCCACTGCACGACCTCCATGAAATAGGGGTCGTATTGCAACGCCGGCGACGCCGCCGGAACGCAGTCGTACTTTGGTGCGATCGCTTCGTCGAAGACCTGCTGAAACGCGATCGCACGCTCGTTGAGTACGGGGAAATTGTCCGGCGTCCAAGGCATGTTCGGTCCGTTGATGCGACGCGAGCGCGGCCCACCGTCCCAGATCCCCACGAGGTCGGGCGGCGCAGTGCCGACCGTCTGGGCCGTGACTGGAACGGATGTCCCTTCGATCGCTACCGCCAGCAGGGCGGCCACCACGCCCAGGCAAATGAGTCGCCGAGAAGACACCCGGACGTCCGTGTTCCTCATCGTTCTCTCCTTTTTCCGTGCCCAGACGCGCGTTTTTGGCGCTACCGCCAGACACTTCCGAGCCAAGGCAGGCAACGTAGGACGGGGCCTGGATGAACGCGAGCGCGGTGAAAGGGGGCGGGGCCGTGGCACACGGATCCTGCGTCTAGGCCTCCGTGCAGGTACCGGGGTCGCGCACTTCGGTCACGCCCCCCAAATTGTCGGCCAGTTGAAATCCTGGATGACAGCATGAACTCACGATCCATTCTCTTGGTCGCACTCATTGGTCTGCTGCCCCGTGCGGGCGCCTCGCAGACCACGGAACGGCTGTATGTGGAGGCATGCGAAGCCGGCGACTTGATCGCCTGCAATGTCTTCGGGCTCATGTACGAGACCGGAGACGGTGTGCCACGGGACCTCTCTCGTGCCGCCAGTCTCTACGAAATGGCCTGCGAGGGTGGCGAACTGGTGGGCTGCACCAACCTCGGCCTCATGTATGCAGTCGGCGCTGGCGTCACTCTGAGTGTTGCCCGCGCGGCCGGCCTCTACCAGGTCGCCTGCGAGGGAGGCGAACGGTTGGCGTGCAGCCTCCGGGCGGACTCAGAGCGCTTCGCCAGGTCCGGCCGCGTCGGTGACGCGGAGACCGAAAGGCCGCTCAGCCAGGCAATCGTTGAATTGCCAGAGCTCGGAGTCCGAGCCGTGTCCGACGAGTTGGGACGACTTCAGCTGACCGATCTTTTGCCCGGCATCCACGCCCTTAGGGTAGAGCGGCTCGGCTATACGGTCCTCGAGGGAGCGTTGGAGGTCCCCGGAAGTGGCCCCTTCGTGATTCTCCTGTACCGATCCCTGTTGAACGACCCGAACGCACTGGGTCGGATCACGGGTCGCGTCATGGAGGAAGGGGTGAATCGCGGGCTCTCGGACGTAGAGATTACGCTACTTCGTCCACCTCAAGTCGGCACGCTCAGCGACGGACAAGGCCGTTTCACTCTAACCGGTGTCGTGCCCGGGCTGGTGGAACTGCGATTCGTGCACCTGGGCTATGCGCCCCGCACGGCCACACTGATCGTACAGCCCGGGGAGAGCGTGGAAATCGCGGCCGAGATGTCGACGCAGCCGATCGAGCTCGAGGCCATTGAGGTAACCGTACGCTCCACGTATCTGGAACGAAACGGGTTCTACGATCGGAAAATCGGTGCATCGGGTGCCCAATTCACGCGCGACCAACTCTCCGAGATCGACCCGCTGCTAGTTTCGCACGTCTTCAGAAACGTTCCAGGCGTGATCGTGAGCTATGAATCGGGCGATGCACGACCCGTGAGCCGGCGAAGCACCAGTATTACCGGCGGCAATTGTGAACTGCTTGTGTACCTGGACGGAATGTTGATGCAAGAGTGGGACATGGACGACATACGAGTCGAATGGGTCGAGGCCATGGAGGTGTACAACGGGTTGAACACACCCGCGCAGTATGCCCGAGATCCGTGCGGGGTCGTACTCATTTGGACCCGATGAAGTAGGTAAGCGGCACTCCGGTCACCGGGAACGAACCACCGCCGCTTCTGTACACTGACTGCCTCAGCCGTATTCAACCCGAGTCTGGAGTTCCGTCCGCGTGCGTTCGAAGGTCGCCATCTTCGGTCTGACGTTCCCGTTGATCATGGTGTTCGACTTCATGAGCAAGCGCTGGGCGTTGGACGCGCTGGGCGCACGCAGTAGCGAGATCTTCGGCGGTCTGGTGCCGCTCACGCTGGCCTACAACAAAGGCGCGGCCTTCGGGGTTCGTCTGGGCGAAGACTCGAGATGGTTCTTCGTGCCTGTCACCATCATCGCGCTGGTGCTGCTCGGCGTGCTCTTCAAGCAGGCGGCCGACCGCGATTTCCTGCGCATTGCTTCGATCTCCCTCGTGGTCTCCGGAGCGATCGGGAATCTGTGGGATCGCGTGCGCTGGGACCTTGGCGTGGTCGACTTCATCGGGCCGATAGACCTCGGCTTCTGGGACTTTCCGATCTTCAACGTGGCCGACATGGCCATCACGTGCGGCGCAGTGCTGCTCGCGATCTCCTTCTGGTTCGAGGAGCAGATGGAACGCAGGCTCGAAGCGGCGTCGGCCGCTGCCGGAGCGCCTACCGCGCCTCCTACCGCCCCTCCCAACGAGCCACTCGCGGAAGAACCGAGCGCTTGAAGGGGGCGGGCGCCCGCCGCCGGTTCCGTGCTAGTCCGCCTCGTCCGAACGAGGAACGAAGAGCAGGTACTCGACGCGGCGCCCTTTCATCTTGATGACTCGCAAGCTGCCGCTCTCGATATCGACCTGATCGTCGAGCACGGGAATTCGATTCAAGCGGCCGAAGACGAAGCCACCGATCGTCTCGAAGCGCTCCTCTTCGTCCTCGGTGGGCTCGAAGGCGAGCTGCTGGCTCGCGTCTCTAAGTGACGCGCCTCCCCAGACGCGTTGCTGGCCGTCCGCCATGGCCTGGAACGCGATCGGCTCGTCGCTCTCATGCTCGTCCTGGATCTCGCCGATGATCTCCTCGATGAGATCCTCGAGGGTGACGAGGCCCGCGGTGCCCCCGAACTCATCCACCACGATCGCCAACTTGACGCGTTGAGCTCGCATCTCGGGGATCAGGTCTTCGACAGGCTTGGACGCCGGAGCGAACGGAACGCTGCGCATGACATCCACGACGGACTTCACTCCGGACTGGTTGGCACGCCACAGATCTCGCGCCACGAGAACGCCGACGATCTGGTCGAGGCTCTCCTTGTACACCGGCAGCCGAAGGTGTCCGGTGTCGAGCATGGCCTGTTGAGCGTCGGCGACAGAGCACTCGACCGGCACCGCGCTCATGTCTGTGCGCGGCGTCATGACCTCGCCGACCGACACTTCGTCGAGCCGGATGACGCTGCTCACTACCTTCCACTCGTCCTCGTCGAGCGTGCCCTCGCGTCGCCCAATGTCGGCGAGGACTTCCAATTCCTCCCGGCTGACGGTGGGTTGATCCTTATCCGGGGTAATCCAGCCGGACACCCAGCCCAGGGGAATGAGAATCGGCTTCATGGCGACCACCATGGCGCGAAGGACGTGCGCGGAGGGCTTCGCGAGTCGCTTCCAGTGCGTCGCACCCAGCGTCTTGGGCACGATCTCAGAGAAGATGAGGATCGCCAACGTGAGTCCGACGGTGAACGCAGTGACCCAGGGCTTACCGAACAGATCCTGGGCGGTCGCGCCCGCGAGGGTCGCGCCCGCGGTGTGCGAGAGCGTGTTCAGCGTGAGGATCGCCGCGATCGGCTCGTCGACGTTGTCCTGTACGCTCTCGAGCCACACACCGGCCCACTCCCCTCGCTCCTTGAGCACCGCAATGTAAGAATGCGTGATAGAGAGGAAGACCGCTTCCAAGATGGAGCAGAGGAAAGAGATCCCGAGGCTTAGCCCGAGGATAAGCAAGAGCGTGGGCATGATGGCGAGGAGTATCGTTGCAGGTGACCGCAGCGAGCAAGTGCGTTACTGTGGCCGCGTGTTCGGTCTAGACGGCACAGTCGCTTCCAAAAACTGGAGAGTCCCGAATGGC
This sequence comes from Gemmatimonadota bacterium, assembly GCA_015664885.1. Classification (GTDB taxonomy): domain Bacteria; phylum Gemmatimonadota; class Gemmatimonadetes; order Longimicrobiales; family Gaopeijiaceae; genus UBA1138. The sequence goes on along the minus strand of DQPL01000098.1, from coordinate 38,556 downwards.
GAGCTACACCTGTGATCAGTGCGGAATGAGCGTAAACATGACCTGTGCCAAGTGCGGCGCGGCTCTCGTAAACGACACCCTCACGAAGGATGACGGCAGCACCGTTCAGGTATCCAAGTGCCCCAACGGCGACGGCATGATCAAGTCGCCGATGTGCTGCGCGCAGGACATGACCTGCGCCGTCTAACGGAACTTCCTGCGGCGTCGAAATCCCCATGATCGATCCGGAGCGGCGAAACGGGCCACCGCCACCCATTCGCAGTTCTGAGCGCCTAGCGCCCGAGATCTTCCAGTTCCCGGTCGAGAAGATGCGCAGTGGGTACTACTCGGATAAGTATTTCGTGCGCGCTCGCGAGGTGCTGCTGCACCACGGCATGAATCCGGTGGTCACGATGCAGGTCTTTCAGAAGAAGGAGGCCTTCGTCGCCGGCACCGACGAGGCGATCGGGATTCTGAAGCTCTGCTTGAGCGAAGGCTACTCGTTCTCCGATCTCGACGTCCTGGCCCTGCACGACGGCGACCGCGCCGATCCGTGGGATACCGTAATGCGCATCGAAGGACCGTATGCTGCCTTCTCGCACCTGGAGACTCTGTACGTCGGTGTGCTCGCGCGCCGCACACGAATCGCGACCAATACCCGAGCGGTGGTCGAGGCCGCCTGGCCACGGCCGGTCATGTTCTTCCCCGCGCGTCACGACCACTGGATGGTGCAGACGGGGGACGGATGGGCCGCACACGTGGCGGGCGCGATTGGGGTCTCGACCGACGCGCAGGCGTCATGGTGGGGCTCTGAAGGGATCGGAACCGTACCGCACGCGTTGATCGCGGCATTCGGCGGGGACTCGGTCGCCGCCACGCAAGCGTTCGCCGACGCGACGCGGGACGACGTGCGCGTCATCGCGCTCGTCGACTTCGACAACGACTCGGTGGGGGCGTCGCTCGCGGTCGCGCGCGCAATGGGTCACAAGCTCTGGGGCGTCCGCCTCGACACGTCCGCCGATCTGGTGGATCACTCGCTCAATGACGAAATGGGTGACTTCGACCCCAGGGGCGTGAACCCCCACCTCGTCGAGCGCGTACGCGATGCGCTCGACGCCGAAGGCTTCCAGCACGTCAAGATCGTGGTGTCGGGAGGCTTTTCAGTCGAGAAAATCCGCTACTTCGAGGCCGAGGGCGTTCCGGTCGACAGTTACGGCGTGGGGTCGGCTCTGGTTCGGGGATCGTACGATTACACCGCCGACGTGGTCCGCCTTGAAGGCAAGCCGCTCGCGAAAGTGGGCCGCTGGTACCGCGAGAACGATCGGCTGGAGCGCGTTACGTGAATGAAGGCCCCGCCCTCATCGGGTGGATCGTCGATGCCCAGGTCGACTTCATGGACCCGCAGGGACGCTTGTATGTGAAGGATCTTGGCGACGCTACGGACCCGGGTGCGACCTTGATCGTGGATACGCTGCGTGAGGCCGCAGCCTGGATGCGTGAGAAGTGCGACCTGCTCGTCTACACCGCCGACTGGCATGGTCCCGAAGACGAAGAGATCGATTTGGTAAGCCCGGATCCGCTTGCAGGTACCTACCCGCCGCACTGTATGGGCCGCTCAGAGGATGCGTCGGAACGGAAAGGTGCAGCGATCATCCCTGAGATTCGCCCAACTCATCCCGTAGTGCTCGCTTACGACGCAAGCCCCAACGCGGCAAGCGTGGTGGCGGCGGAAGCCGTGGCCCAACGTCGGCCAGTGCTGATTCAGAAGACGCGTTTCGACGTCTTCACCGGAAACGCCGCCACCGAAAGCTTCCTCGGCGCGCTGCAAGACGCTCTGGGAGGGTCGCTTGCATTCGTCGTCATCGGAGTCGCCCGCGACGTGTGCGTGACCCAGGCCGTCGACGGGATGCAAGCTCGAGGCTACGCGGTCACCGCGATCTCCGACGCCACCTGGGGCTTGGGGCTCGAGCCCGAAGTGGCGACCCTGGCCCGTTGGGCGCAGAAGGGCCGGGTCGCCACCTTGGCGGAACTACGAGAGCCTAGCTGATCGGTCGCTGAGTCGGCAGCAACTTCACCGACCAGAGCCCCGAGGCGAGGTCCGTGAAAAACACGTTGCCTTTATGTTGCTGCGCGCCCCAGACCACGCTGACATTTGCGGCCCAGCCGTTGGGGTCGAACGGCTTGAACACCGCGATCTCGCGGCCCTGCGTCGCGAGGTTGCCCATGAGCTCACCGGACACGTCGACCATGCGCACGCCGCCGTCGTAGTAGGCCTGGTAGAGGATGTCGTCCTCAACCCAACTGTTGTGGGTGCCGAACTCGCTGACTTCGTAGCGCGCGACGTCCTTGGGGTTCATCGGATCGGTGAAGTCGATGACGTGGATGTAGCCGCTGAACGCGACAGGCGTGCCCCCCTGGGGAGGCACACGATTGAGACCCGTGCCGCGCCACGCCTGGTCGCCGCGGCCCATGATCTCATCGCCCAGGAACAGGTAGAACTTGTCGGCTGATGCCGAATAGTATGGGAACGCGGCGTGAGTCCGGCCGACGGGGTAGGGCACGTTCGTCACGAACGTCGGATTCTCGATCGAGCCACCCCACTTGCCGTTGCCGACGTCGACGACCACCACGCCTGTGCCCCACTCCGAGGAGTACGCGATGCCGTCGTGTACCCACACGTCGTGCACACGACTGTTCGGGTGGTTGTACTCACTGACGAACTTGGGGTTGGATAGGTCGGTGACGTCGAAGATCACGTACTTGTCGCCGTTCGCCAGCGCGAACAAATAGTCGTTCGTGGCAAACATGTTGTGCACGCCACCCGTGATGTGCGGATCATCGATGTAGCTCGCGATGACCGGATTTTTGGGGTCCGACAGATCCACGAGCACAGGGCCGTTACGACGCGTCGAAGTGCCTTCCCTGGAGAGCGCCGCATAGCGGGCATTAGGGGCAACCTTCACGTCGTTGACCGTGCGCGCGTCCACCTGGATCGAGTCCATCTTCACGATCGCGCCAGGGTTGGTCACGTCCCAAAAGAAGGCCCAGCCGCTTGCGCTCCATGTGCCGGTGAGCGCGTAATCTCGACCGTCCATCCCTTCGTAGATCCAGAGATCGGACGTGCGCTGGTCGCTGACGCTGCCGCGCCCGACCAGTTCGATGTCCTGGACGACTCCCCGCGCCCGCACGTCGAATTTCCGGCGAGCGACCAGGTCACCCGCCGTCGCGAGCACGGTGTACTGACCCGGCACCTCCCCCACGAACTTTCCGTCCTCGACGATCCCGGCCGCTCCCGGTGCATTGATGGTGTCGTCTGGCTCGAAGAACACCGACCAGGTCACGGGGATGTCACGGATCGCCTCGCCACCGTCCATGGCCACGGCTTCCAACGTCAGCACGTCACCCTGCCTGATCTGATCCGAGCCACCCCGGATCTCCAGTCTCGATGCAGTCAGGTCCCGGACATCGATCTCGACCGTGCCAAGTACGCCTTCGAACTCGGCGCTGATCGTCACCGAACCGGCCGCGTGTGCGGTTACGGCAGCCCAGAGATCGACGGTCGCTACGGACTCGTCCGAAGAGCTCCAATCGAAGTGCGCTTCCGGGCGCGAGTTGCCGCTGGAGAGGAAGGCTGCCGCCTCAAAACGGATCGTCGTGCCCGCGTAGAGGCGCTTGTCGCTGGCAGTGCCGACCTCCACCGTTGCTACCGCCGGCCAGGACACATGCACCGGAACCGAAAGACTCGCGGGCGCAGCCGTGGCATCGGCGGGCAATACTACGGAGATGATCAACCGATAGTCGCCGCCCGTGGCGGCACTCAGGATTCCGTCGCTGTGACTCAGGCCGCGACTGCCGCGAATACGCAACGACGCATCTACCACATTCCCGTCGGCATCGAGCGCGACGATGGCGACGGAAGCAGCGGACCCGGCTTCGAAGGCGATCTCCGCCGGCTCGGTGGTGATGCGAGCGACGCGCAATCCGGCGTTGAGGTCGGCCTGCGCCGCCAGCGGTGCTGCGCTCATGACGAGCGCCACGCATAGCAGGAAGTCACGAATACGTCTCATCGCGGTGTTGCTCCCTTGAAAAGGACCTACCAGTTCGGCCTATTATCCCTTCGACCCGCTAGCTTGGCGATTGATGACAATTCGAACAACCGTAGCATTCGTGACCGCCTCGATCCTGGCGTCCTGTGGCGGATCGTATGGGGGCTCTCCGCAAGGGTCCGCGCCCATGAGCGTGGGCTCCGACGCCGTCTACTACGTCTATGTAGGCGCGGAATCCGCGGATCTGATCCATCGCATTCGTCTGGGACCGGACGGGGTCAGCGTGGACCAGACCACGCCGGTCGGGGAGATGGCCATCGAGACCGAGGGGCCGCACGGGCTCAACGTGTCTCCGGATGGTCAGTATCTGTACATGACGACCGCGCACGGCATACCCGACGGCAAGCTCTGGAAGTTCGACGCGGGCCCCGACACCCTGGTGGCAAGGCCGATCCTGCTCGGCAACTTTCCGTCTACGCTCGACCTGACACCAGATGGACTGTACGCGTTCATCGTCAATTTCAACCTGCACGGTGAGCCGGTCCCGTCCACGGTCTCCGTCGTGTACACGCCCGATTTGGTGGAGGTGGATCAGATCGCGACGTGCACGATGCCACACGGGCTACGCATGGCACCCGATGGGCTCTTTCTCTACTCGAACTGCATGATGGACGACCAAGTAGTAGAGATCGACACCCGCACGTTCGAGGTCTCTCGACGGTTCTCGGTGGCGACGGGCAACGAGATGGCGTTGATCGGCTACGAGGTAGGTGAGGTGGTCACGGGCGCGCGCGGGATCACTCGGGCAGGGCAGGGCAGCGGCAACTCGGGTGTACCCCGCGCGCCGCAGACATGCTCTCCTACCTGGGCGCAACCGACCCCGGACGGGAAGTCTGTGTTCGTCGCGTGCAACAGGAGCAATGAGATCCTCGTGCTCGATCGCGAGAGCTGGACGCTCGAGCGGAAGTTTCCTACAGGACCAGGGCCCTACAATCTTGGAATCACGCCGGACGGGCGAGTACTCGTCGCCTCCTTGAAGAGCGCTGGCCAAGTTCAGTTCTTCGACGCAGCGACTGGGGAGAGCCTCGCGGTGGTGCCCTCTTCTACGACAGTTACTCACGGCGTGGCGATCACGCCCGACTCTCGCTACGCGTTCGTGAGCGTGGAGGGCAAGGGCGCAGAGCCGGGCAAGGTCGACGTGTACGACCTAGGGAGCTTCGAGATGGTGGGATCCGCAGAGGTCGGCCAGCAGGCCGGCGGAATCATCTTCTGGAAGATGGAGCCCGCTAGCTGAGGCTAGGGATCAGCGCTACCCGCGTCCCGTGACCTTCCGACGCAGGTTTTCGAGGAGGGCCAGGGGCGTCAGCTCGCCGTCTACGATCGCCGCCATCTCCTCTTCTTCCCTCCAATGGGTCTCGAGTTGGGCCAGTTCGAGCTCCAGCAGCTTCTGCTCGGCCGACTCGTTTGCCGCGATCTTGAGCGCGATCGCTCCTGTGCGCTGAAGATCGCCGATCCTGCGGCCGTCTTTCACAACGATGCGGGTCAGGTCCTGCGGAGAACCCGCTTCCTGGATGAGCTTGGCGACGGAAACCACCCGACGCTCGGATGCGCCTGCGAAATGGTGGTAGGCGAGCACACGACGCAGCGTACGGTCCGCGTCTCTGCCCTGAAGGCGCAGGCCACCGTTCCTGTACTCGCCGCACACGGGGCACCGCTGAACCAGCTTGATCTGCCCGGCTTCAGCCCCGGGAAAAATTCCGAGGCTTCCGCGGTCACGGTACGGCACCTTGGTGAACGTATAGCCGCAGCCCGCGCATTCCTGATCACCCCGCCAGGCCGAGCCCCCGAACCGGAGCCAGCGCGCGGCGTCGGTAATGGAGTCGGGCGCGTGGCCCATGATGGACCACATGCCGAGCAGCGTCATGCCACCGGTCGCCCACCCACCGAGCACGACCGCGCCCGCGGCTGCGGTGCCCGCAAGTGAGAGTTTCTTGTAGCTCTGCAGCCGCGACGCCAGCTCCCGCCCGTAGCGCCACCACGCCTCTTCGGTGAGCTGAGCCTTTCCGACGCGCACGACTTCGAGGGGCCCCACTCTGAGCAACGCGATGTTGTCGGTCTGCGAGAGCAAACGCGCCCTGTCCGTGGTCAGCTTCTCCAGTTCTTCGAGCGCTTCCCAACGGTCCTCCATGGGCGTCAACGACCAGTGCTTGCAGGTAGAGCAGATCAGCCACAGTCGCCCGCACCCTGGGTCGTACGCCACGTGTCGCCCCATGGGCGAGTACTCCAACTCGTCGTTGGGCTCGAACGGTGTGGCGCAAACCAGGAAGCGCGTGTACACGCTTCCCCGGACTACAAGACAGAAGTCACTGGGCCCTACACGCAGGATACGCGTCAGGTCTGTGCCTTCATCACGCCAACGGGGCTTTTCGCCCCCGGGTTCCAGACTAGATTCTCGCGATGCTACTCGTCATCGACAACTACGATTCCTTCACGTTCAACCTCGTCCAGTTACTCGGATATCTGGGCGCGGACCCGTTGGTCGTGCGCAACGACGAAAAAAGAGTCGATGAGCTGGCGGCCATGCAGCCGGACAGAGTCGTGGTATCGCCCGGACCCTGCACACCGGCCGAGGCCGGCGTCAGCGTCGAAGTCTTCCGGACCTTGGGAGGGCAGGGCATCCCGATGCTGGGGGTCTGCTTGGGACACCAGGCGCTGGGTGAAGCCTTCGGCGGCGCCACCGTCAGGGCGCATCGCATCATGCACGGCAAAACGGGCCCAGTGCGACACGAGGGTGGAGCACTCTTCGAAGGGATCCCAACCCCGTTCGAGGTGGCGCGATATCATTCGCTGGTGACTGATTCGTCAGTGCTGCCCGACGCGTTGATCCCCATGGCGTGGAGCACCGACCCAGCCGCCGAGGGCGAGGTCCAGGCCATGTGCCACCGGGATCTGCCGCTTTGGGGCGTCCAGTTCCACCCCGAGTCGTGGTTCAGTGAGCATGGGGAACGGCTGCTGAAGAACTTCTTGGGGATCTAGGGAGCCCACGAACAAGCGGGGCAGCCCGGGTTGGGGTACTAGGTTGACCCTCCCCCCCAGCCGTAGGTAGCTTTCCTGGCGTGAAGTTTGCATCCTCAACGCGCCCTTCGGGCCCCGGAAAAGCCCCTTGAGCGGCCAGGTTCTAGGCATCGTACCGGCCCGACTCGCATCGACGCGGCTCCCCAACAAACCGCTCTATCCGCTGCTCGGCAGGCCCCTGATCGAGTGGGTCTGGCGCCGCGTTGAGGAAATGTCCGTGCTCGACAAGGCGGTCGTCGCGACCGACTCCGAAGAGGTCGCCGAGATCTGCCGGGCGCTGGGGGCGCCCGTGGAGATGACCTCACCCGATCACCCGTCGGGAACCGATCGAGTCGCCGAGGTCGCGGACCGGCCCGAATACCGGCACTTCGAATTCATCGCCAACGTTCAGGGCGACGAGCCGCTGCTAAAGGAAGCGCACCTGAGGGCCGCCATCGACCTCGTGCGTGAGGGCCGCTGGGATGTCGGCACGTGCGCGACACCGCTCAATACCGACATCGCGCGCATGGATGCTTCCGTGGTAAAGGTCGCGCGCGCCGCGAGCGGTCGGGCGCTGTACTTCTCCCGCGCGCCAATCCCGTACAAGCGTGACGAAAAGCCGGTCGGAGAAGAACTGGAGCGCGAGCCATTCCTGCGCCACATCGGGATCTACTCGTACACGCGCGCGGCGCTGCACGACTGGGTGGCGCTAGCCCCGTCGCAGCTCGAGCGCCTGGAGCTGTTGGAACAGTTGAGGCCGCTGGAAGCAGGGCTGAAGATCGGGGTCGCGATCGTGGGAGCAGTCGACCCAGGGGTCGACACACCCGCGGACGTTATCCGCATAGAAGATAAGCTGAGCGAGCAAGGAGCCACCACTTTCGCATGACGGAATCCATGACCGACACGCACGAAAGACCCACGAAGTACATCTTCGTCACCGGCGGGGTTGTGTCCTCGCTGGGCAAAGGAATCGCGGCAGCCTCGATCGGAAGGCTGTTGAAGCTGCGTGGCTTGAGGGTGACGCTGCAGAAGTTCGATCCCTACATCAACGTCGATCCTGGAACGTTGTCGCCCTTCCAGCATGGCGAGGTTTTCGTAACCGATGACGGCGCCGAGACCGATCTGGATCTCGGACACTACGAGCGCTTCATCGACCAGTCGCTCTCGCAGGCGAACAACATCACGACGGGCCGCATCTATCAGACGGTGATCTCGAAGGAACGCCGCGGCGACTACCTCGGCTCCACCGTGCAGGTGATCCCGCACATCACCGACGAGATCAAGAGTGCGATCAGCCGGCTCTCCGCGGATAACGACGTGGTCATCACAGAGATCGGCGGCACGGTCGGCGACATCGAGTCGCTCCCGTTCCTGGAGGCGATTCGCCAATTCCGCGCGGACGTGGGTCATGAGAACGCGATCTTCATACACTTGACGCTGGTGCCCTACATCACCGCCGCAGGGGAACTGAAGACCAAACCCACCCAGCATTCCGTGCGGGACCTGATGCAGATCGGAATCCAGCCTCAGGTGCTCATATTGCGTACCGAGCACCCGCTCTCCGAGGAGATCCGAAAGAAGATCGCGCTCTTCACCAACGTCGAGCTTGAGGGCGTGATCGAATCCCGTGACGTCGAGACCATCTATGAGGTTCCACTCTCGCTGAAGGCGCAGAGGCTCGACGATGTAATCTTGCAGCACCTCGGCATCGACCTGCCGCAGCCCGACCTCACCGAGTGGACCGCGATGGTCAACCGCGTGAAGAAGCCCTCATCGGTCACCGCGCGCATTGCCGTAGTCGGCAAGTACACGGCTCTAGTGGACTCATACAAGTCGATCCAGGAGTCGCTGATCCACGGTGGCATCGCAAACGACGCAAGAGTCGAGATCGAGTGGCTTTCCTCCGAACACTTCAGCGAAGACGAAGGCGTCGGGACCCTAGAGAGCTTCGACGGGCTGCTCATTCCCGGCGGATTCGGGCCCCGCGGTGTCGAGGGAATGCTCGCCGCCATCCGGTGGGCGCGGGAGAACGAGATGCCGTTCTTTGGCATCTGTCTTGGTCTTCAGACCGCAGTCATCGAATTCGCTCGCAACGTCTGCGGCCTCGAGGAGTCACACTCCTCCGAGTTCTCCGAGGGGTCGTCCGATCCCGTGATCTGCCTGCTTGACTCCCAACTGCAAGTCACCACAAAGGGCGGCACCATGCGGCTGGGAGCCTACTCGTGCGCGCTTGAGGAAGGCACACGCGCTCGGGAGATCTACGACGCCGAGCAAGTTTCCGAGCGTCACCGTCACCGCTTCGAGGTCAACAACGAGTACCGGGAGCTGCTCACTCAGAACGGCATGACGCTCAGTGGTCTCTCGCCGGACGGCGGCCTCGTAGAGATGATCGAACTCAGCGACCATCCGTGGTTCATTGCAGCTCAGTTCCACCCCGAGCTCAAGAGCCGACCCACGCGCCCACACCCACTCTTCGCTTCCTTCATCGAAGCGGCGGCTCAGTACGCTCAGAAAAAGGCGACCGCTCCGGTTGAGGAGCCGGTGGGGGTATAGAGGGCGGTGAAATGTTCGACCGGTTCACGCTCATCACGGGCCCTTGTCTTCTCGAGACCGACGACCTGAACCTCGAGATAGCGCGGGCCGTCAAAGGACTGGGTGAGGCCTTTGCTTTGCCGGTCATCTTCAAGGCTTCCTTCGACAAGGCCAATCGGTCCCAAATGGATTCCGCGCGGGGTCCCGGCATCACGGAGGGCCTGCAGCGGCTGGGCACGGTGAAGCAGGAGACGGGCCTCGCGCTGCTCACGGACGTGCATGAACCGCAGCACGCCGAGCGCGCTGCGGCGGTGGTCGACGTACTGCAGATTCCCGCCTTCCTGTGTCGTCAGACCGACCTGTTGCTTGCCGCCGGTGGCACGGGCAAGCCGGTGAACGTGAAAAAGGGCCAGTGGATGTCCCCGGACGACATGGCGGGCGCGGTCGACAAATTGCGCAGAGCTGGGGCGGCGGATGTGGCGGTCACCGAGAGAGGCACGTTTTTCGGCTACGGCAACCTGGTCGTCGACATGCGTTCGTTCGCGGCCACCCGCGCCGCAACAGGCGCATCAGTGATCTTCGACGGGACGCACTCGGTGCAGCGGCCAGGCCAGGCGGACGGATCGAGCGGTGGAGACCCGCAACACATCCTGGTGCTCGTGAAGGCAGCGGTGGCGGCCGGTTGTGACGGTCTGTTCCTCGAGACCCACCCGAACCCTGCCGACGCACCTTCGGACGGGTCCAACATGGTGGCGCTCGACGAACTGCGCGGGTTGCTGCAACACGTGGTCGCGATTCGGGCCGCGCTCGCTGATGGCGGCCTGGGCACTGGGGACGCGCCATGAGCACTGAGGCCCAGCCCATCGACGCGGACCTGGCCCGTCGAGTCAAGCTCGTCATCTTCGACGTGGACGGCGTGCTCACCGATGCGGGGGTCTATATCGGGGCCACCGCAAGCGGAGAAACCACCGAGTTGAAGCGCTTCGACATCCAAGACGGTGTCGGCCTGAAGATGCTCATGTGTTCCGGCCTCGAGGTCGCCATCGTTTCAGGCAGAGTTTCGGAGGCGACCGTGCTGCGAGCCCGGGAGCTCGAGGTGTTGGAGTGCCACCAGGACCCACACGCCCACAAGCTCGGCATCGTGGAGGAGTTGCTGCGCCGAAAGGCGTTGCAGTGGTCCGAAGTCGCGATGCTCGCGGACGACATCCCGGATCTCGCCGTGTTGAGACGCGTTGGCCTCAAGGCCGCCGTCGCCAACGCCACCTCCCATGTGGTGGACATTTGTGACTGGCAGTCGCGCAGGCCCGGGGGGCACGGCGCCGCTCGGGAATTCTGCGACGCGTTGCTCGCGGCGCGCGGCGAACTGGACGACGTCGTGGAGCGCTACGTCGACGAGCGCAGCAAGTGACGCCCTCGTCCGAGGCGCTGATCACGGAGGGGCGTCGTGTCCTCCGCATCGAGGCCGCATCGGTTGCGGCGCTCGAGCATCGCATCGATGAGGAATTTGTTCGTGCGTGCCGGATCGTCGCCGACGCTATGGGTCGGATCGTGGTGTGTGGAGTCGGCAAAAGTGGGCACATTGGGCGCAAGATCGCCGCGACTCTTACCTCGACCGGAACCTCGGCAACGTTCCTGCACGCGGTCGAAGCGCTGCACGGAGACCTGGGCATCGTGGGCCGCGACGACGTCGCGATTTTGATTTCCAAGTCCGGTGAGGGCTCGGAGCTCGAGAGGCTGACCGGGTACCTGGCCCGTCTCGGCGTTTCCGTCATCGCCATCACTGGCCGGCCCGAATCCACGCTCGCCAGCGACGCAACCGTCGTACTCGACTGCTCGGTAGCCGAGGAGGCATGCCCTATGGATCTGGCACCCACTTCCTCCACGACCGCGACGCTCGCGTTGGGCGACGCGTTGGCGATGGTCGTCTTACAACTCAAGGGCTTCCAGGAGGACGACTTCGCCGCGTTGCATCCGGGTGGAACACTGGGAACCAAGCTCTCCGTCCGTGTAGCAGATGTCATGATAGCAGACGAATACCCCTCGCTGGGCGAGTCCGAGACGATGAAGGACTCCATAGCGCCGTTGGCCGAAATGCGTGGCACCGTGCCGGTCGTGGACGGGGACCGCCGCATCATCGGCGTGCTCACGGCGGGAGATCTCACAAGGCTCATGGAACGTGACCCGGACTTCCTAGAGCATCCGATCGGAGAAATCATGACTCGAGAAGCGAAAACCGCACGGCCCGAGGAGTTGGGGTCTGCCGCCGCCCACCGCATGGAGGCGCACGGCATCATGGCATTGCCGGTTGAGGACGATGACGGGCGGCTCGTCGGAATCGTGCATCTGCACGATCTCATGCGCGCAGGAGTGGTGTAATGGATCGAGCGCGGTTGGCACTCGAACCGTTGACACGGTTCGCGGTACTCGTGCTGCTGGCTGGTCTGGCCGCATGCGAGGCGCCTACGAGCAGCGCGGTTGCGTCCCATGAGCTCCTCGAGATGGGAGCGGACAACATCGTGTTCGGAATGACCAGCTTCATGACTTCAAACGGAATCCGCGAAGGCAAGGTCGAGGCCGACACGGCCTTCATGTACGCGGACTCCGCGAAGGCGAAGCTGCGCCAGATGCGCATCGTCTTCTACGACGAGGCCGGAGCGGCGAAGGCGACGGTCACCGGAACCGCCGGAGAATGGGACCGCAACACTGACCGAATGTGGGCCCAGGGTGACGTAGTACTCATCGTGCACGCCGACGGGCGGCGTATCGAGAGCGCCGAGATCATCTACGATCCCGTCGAGGACGAAATCTGGAGTGATTCGGCGACGGTTCAGACGCTCGCCAATGGGCGCGTAACACGGGGGTCGTCGTTCCGCTCCGACATGGATTTCACAAACGTGCGCATCACGAACATCCGCGGAGCGATCGCCCGGTAGGTTCCGGCGCCAATGTCCTTCCTTGCTCCCGATCGCTGGAGGCCCGCCGGGCTGGTCTTGGTGGCCTGCACGCTGGTCCCCCTGGGTGTGGCAGCGCAGGAGGACTGCGAGTTCGTGGCCCCGACGCGCGACATGCAGTTCACCACGCTCACGGGCGGTGCCACGATTACCTACGTCGGTAGCCCCCATATGCTGTGCCGGGACGATGTCGAGATCTGGGCCGATTCTGCAGTGGAGTACTCCGCCCAGGGTCTCCAACACTTGATGGGGGCAGTGCGCTTCATGGACGCCAACGGGGAATTAAACGCAGACGAAGCCCGGTACTTCCCCCAGCAGGGTCGACTGCAGGCCCACGGTCACGTCTTCGTCCAGGACACCGTCCAGGGCTTCACAATCCAGAACGGGAATTTGGTCTATCTGCGAGTCACGGACTTCCGTGACGAGCAGCAAATGACCGTGACCACCGCGGAGGATGGCCTTCGGCCTCACGCGGTCCTGCAAATGAAGCCGGCAGCGCGCAGGCCGGAAGTGGTCGAGGCGACGCCGGCAGATTCTACCGCAGCCGACTCCACGACGATCGGGGCCGACTCTACGACGATCGGGGCCGACTCGACCGGTGCGGCTGCCCTGGCCGAGGCGCCGGTCGTGCTCGATCCCGTCGCACCGGACCTTCCCAATCCGGCCGAAACTGAACCGATCGCGACCGCACCAGACGAGCTCGACGAAGTGGAGCCGGGCTCGCCCTACATCGTCGACGGCGACCGAATCTTCATCCAGGGTGACGGCTATTTCCGTGCGACCGGCAACGTCGAGATCGAGCGGGACTCACTCAATGCCTTCGCGGATAGCGTCGAATACGATCAGGTGGCTGGCCGAATCCTGCTTCAAGGATCGGCTCGGGTCGATGGACCCACCTACGATCTGGTCGGGGGGACGATCACGCTCGGGATGGACGGTGACGATATCGACCAGGTGCAGGCCGTTCACGACGCGGTGCTGACCGGTGAAGAGCTGGTGCTCACGTCGCCCGAGATCCGCATCTACTTGATCGATGATCTGCTGCAGCGTCTCATCGCCGTGATGGCTCCAGCGGCCCCTGAGGCCGTGGCGGCCGACACCTCAGCTGCTCGGCCCCTCGCCGAAGCCGATGACTTCGAGCTCACAGCGGACTCGATCGAGGTGATCGCACCCGGCGAGGCTCTGCAAAGGATCTTCGCTGGAGGTACGGCGCGTAGCGTCTCGCGCGCTCGCGACTCCTTGAACGTGGACCTGTTGCCGGAGGTCGCGCGTACCGACTGGCTGGAGGGCGATACGGTCATCGTAACGTTCGTGCCTGTGGACACGCTCGATCGCGTCGAGTCTGTCGTGGATGCCGCCGAGGGCGAACCGCTGGCTGCGGACACGGCGCAGTCAGCGTACCGGATCGACAAGATCGTCGCGCGCGGCGACGCGCGCAGTCTGTACCGGCTGCCGCCGGCGGACACAACCGGGGTTGCGGGTGTCGACGCCCCCGCCGTGCACTATGTGCTCGGCGACGAGATCGCGATCATCATGGCAGACGGCGAGGTGGACTACATGGAGGTGACGGGCCAAACGCGAGGCATGCATCTCGAGCCGGTGCCGAGAGTCGAGGACAGCCTCGCCGCCGAGGCCGAGCCAATCGACACAGCAACCGTCGGAGACACGGCCACCGCCAGCGACACCACCACGGTGGGTGGCTCGCCCCCGGGTACCCAGCCACCGGATCCTTCGCGCGCGCCGGACTCGCCTACACGTTCATCTGATGGCCGCCCCCACGTCAGGGAATCGGCCGCAACTCATCATCCAGGGAGTGGCTCGTGACGGACGCCGAGAACCCGGGCACGGAAAGCCGTCTCTCCGGAGAGGGCCTCACCAAGATTTACCGGCGGCGCAAGGTCGTGAATGAGGTCGATCTGACCGTACGCCAAGGAGAGATCGTTGGCCTGTTGGGACCGAACGGGGCAGGAAAGACCACGACCTTCTACATGATGGTCGGGCTGATCCCCCCTCATTCCGGCACGGTTCACCTGGACGGAGACGACCTCACAAACACGCCGATGTACCGCCGCGCCCGACGCGGCATCGGCTACTTGGCCCAAGAGCCGTCGGTCTTCCGACGCCTCACGGTCGAAGAGAATGTGCTCGCGATCCTGGAGACGCTAAAGCTGCCCAAGGCGGCGCAGCGCGAGCGCCTCGATCAACTGCTTGGCGAGCTGGGCCTCGAGCAGCTCCGAAAGCACAAGGCGTACTCACTCTCCGGCGGCGAGCGCCGTAGGCTCGAGATCACACGTGCCCTCGTTCAGCGGCCCAAGTTCATGCTTCTCGACGAGCCGTTCGCAGGCATCGATCCGATCGCGGTCAACGACATCCAACAGATTGTGCGGGGGCTAAAGGACCGCGACATCGGCGTCATCATCTCGGACCACAACGTCGAGCAAACGCTTGAGATCGTGGACCGGGCATACATCATGTATGAAGGACGCATCCGAGTGAGTGGGACCGTCTCAGAGTTGGTGTGGAACGATGAAGTTGCCGAGATTTACCTTGGCCCCACGCTGACGGCACGCATGCGGGCCCGGTATCCGGAGCCAGCCGGGGTTTAAGTAGGGGTCTGAGTCATCGATGAGCCAGTTCCTCAAGCTTCATCAGAGCGCGCAACTCCGACAGGAGATGCGCATCAACCCACGCCTATATCAGGCGATGGAGTTGGTCTACATGCCCATGCTGGACCTGGAGCAATACCTGAAGCAGGAGGTCTCGGAGAACCCTCTGCTGGAGATGGGCGACGCGGACGTCGAGCAGGAAGTCGAACTCAAGGACGACGCCGACGACGAACTCCTGGGCGACGACGGCATCGACTGGGAGAAAATTCTGCTCGACGGTTTCGAAGTCGGGGGTCGACGCGCGCAGTACGAGCAGACCGAACACTTCGAGCGTACGCCGGTCGATACGCGGGACTTGCACGATCATCTGCAAGACCAGTTGCACCTGCTTTCGCTGTCGGAACGAGAAGTCCGCATGGGCGAGGAGATCGTCGGCAACATCAACGACGACGGCATGCTCGCGTGTGGGCTCGATGAAGCGGTGACGGGAGTGAACGGTTGGCTAGCCGAGGTGCGGCCCACCGCGATCGCGACCGCGGAGTCGATTGATGACCAGGCCGAGCGCGCCGCGGAGCTTGAGGAAATCGCGACGCTCTTCCGGCCCTACGTGCTCAAAGAAGCCGAAGCGATGCTCAAGGTCATCCAGGCGTTCGACCCGCCGGGCATCGCGGCTCGCGACGTTCGTGAATCGATCCTCATCCAGCTCGGGATGAGGGACGAGCAGGACGAGCTCACCTACGTGATCGTGCGCGACCACTTCGACGCTCTCTTCAACCATCGTTGGACAGAGCTCGCCAAGGTGCTGGGTGTGCAGCCGATCGAGGTGCAGGACGCCGCGGACGCCATCAGCCATCTCGATCCCAAGCCAGGGCTCAAGTACTCGCCGGAGCAGGAGCAGTATGTCGTGCCGGACCTCATTGTCGAGGAGATCGATGGTGAGTACATGGTCTTCGCCAACGACACGAGCTTGCCCAGGCTGCGCATTGCGCAGAGCTACCGCGAAATCGCCCAGGACAAGAAGCAGTTCACGGGCGAGAACAAGGAGTTCATCTCCAGCAGATTGAATTCGGCCCACTGGATGATTCAGGCCATCGAGCAGCGCCGTCAGACCATGCTCAAGGTCATGAACTTTATCGTAGACCGTCAGCGCGACTTCTTCGAACGAGGCGTGCAACACCTCAAGCCCCTCACGCTGCGCGAAGTCGCCGACTACATCGAGATGCACGAGTCGACTGTTTCTCGGGTGACCAACAAGAAGTACGTGCAGACGCCGCGCGGCGTGTATTCACTCAAGTACTTCTTCTCGAGTGGCCTCTCCACGACGAGTGGCGAGGACATCTCGGCGCGCGGCGTGAAGGACAAGATCAAGAGCCTCGTCGCAGACGAAGACACCGCCAAGCCGCTCACCGATCAGGCGATCGTGAAGTTGCTCATGATCGACGGCGTGAAGATCGCTCGCCGCACAGTGGCCAAGTACCGGGACCAACTCGGGGTCCTGCCTGCCCGGATGCGCAAGCGCGTATGACGAAGAGCGACTTCGCCGTCATCGTCCCTGCATACAACGAAGCACCCGTCATCAAAGATCTTGTACGAGAGCTTAGGCAGGCATTCGAACGCCACGGGCTGGACGGTGAGGTCGTATTGGTCGACGACGGGTCCACGGATGACACCGCGTCGCTCGCGCGCGAGGAGGCCGACGGGTGGCAAGCGTTCAAGGTCGTGCGACACAAGACGAACCAAGGAAAGACCGAGGCGGTGGTCACCGGGGCGGCTTCGACCGACAAGAGCTATCTCGTGCTTTTCGACGCGGACCTGCAACACTCTCCGGACGAGATCCCGCGCTTCCTCAAGCAACTCGCGGAAGGCTTCGATATCGTGACCGGACGCAAGATGGGTGCATACAAGAAGAGAGCGGTCTCCTCGATCTACAACCGGCTCTCCCGGAGAGTCTTCTCAGTACCGGTTTCTGATCTCAATTCCATGAAGGCGTTCCACCGAGACGTGCTCGACGGACTCACGCTACGCCATGACTGGCACCGATTCTTCGTGGTGCTGGCGCACGCTCGTGGTGCAACCGTGAGCGAGATCGATATTGAGCTGCACCCCAGGCGGGCAGGAGAATCCAAGTTCACCGGCCCGTTTCGAATCATCGTCGGGCTGCTCGACCTTGTTTCCGTGGGATTCCTGTTGATGTTCTCGCGCAAGCCACTGCTGCTGTTTGGCGCAAGCGGCATGCTGCTGGCGGGACTGGGAATTCTCGTCGCGGGAGTGACGAGCTACCTCCGCTTCGTGCACCCCATGTTGGGCTTCGAGCCGTACATCCCGCCCATGGGGTACCGGCCGCTTCTGTATCTGGTGATGCTGTGCGAGACGCTCGGCTTCCTACTGGTAGGCTTCGGGCTCGTCTCGGAGCAGATCGCACAGGTGCGGGACGAGCTCGACGCGCTGAAGAAGCAGGGACGACCGAATTGAATGATCAGGTCGGGGTGTCCCGTCGAGTCCTCGTCGTCGTGGGGACTCGACCCGAAGCGATAAAGATGGCCCCGGTCGTCGAGGCGCTGCGCAACTACGCCGCCGACGTCGAAACGCGCGTCGTGCTTACCGGCCAACACACGCAGCTCGTCGATCAGGTCCTTGAGGCGTTCCGACTGAACCCCGACTACGACTTGGGCATCATGAAAGAGGGCCAAACCCTCTACGACGTGGTTCAGGGCGCGCTCAAGGGTCTGCGTGGCGTCGTACAGGAGTTCAGGCCCGATGCGTTGCTGGTGCAGGGCGATACCGCCACGGTCTTCACGGGGTCGCTCGTGGGATTCTTCGAGCGGGTCAAGGTCGGGCACGTCGAGGCCGGCCTACGCACCAAGGACAAATGGGCTCCGTTCCCGGAGGAAATCTTCCGGCGTCTGACGGATGTGGTCTCCGACTACTACTTCGCGCCGACTGCGCACGCCCAGGCCGCTCTACTCGCCGAAGGCGTGCCGGCAGAGCAGGTCTACGTCACTGGAAACACGGTTGTCGATGCGCTGCACAGCGTGGCCGCGCAAGAGAGACCGATCGAGAACGAGGTCCTGCGCGCTGCTATTCAGGGTGAGCGTAGGTTGGTACTGTTAACCGCTCACCGGCGTGAATCGTTCGGCGCGCCCATCCGTGACGTGTTCGGGGCGGTGCGCGCGCTCGCGGATGAGATCGGCGACATCGAGATCGTGTATCCGGTGCATCCGAACCCAAACGTCGTAGAACCCGCGCGCGAACTGCTCTCGGACCATGAGCGCATCCACCTCATCGAGCCCGTGGGCTATCTCGACCTGGTCGCGGCGCTCTCGTCGGCCGCGCTCGTGCTGACCGACTCCGGCGGCATTCAAGAGGAGGCTCCGGCCTTCGGCGTGCCCGTTCTGGTATTGCGTGAGGTGACCGAGCGTCCGGAGGGTATCGAGGCAGGTGTGGCGGAACTGGTGGGCACGGACCGCGACCTGATACTGGAGCGCAGTCGCGCCGCCCTTGCTCGGTCGGCCGCTGACACACCCGCCATCAACCCTTATGGGGACGGCCGAGCCGGCGCTCGCATCGCGGACATCGTGGTCTCCGACCTGCTCGGGCGTGCGCGCTCCTTGGAGGACTGGAGCGCGTGAACATCCTCATGCACTGCGTATACTTTCCTCCCGAAGTCGGTGGCCTCGAGAGCCATGTCTACTACCTGTGCCGGGCACTCGCCGAACGCGGTCACCAGGTGGACATGGTGACGTCTCGCTCTCAACCTGGACTACCGGATCATGAGATCATGGGCGGCGTCCGTGTCTGGCGCACCTGGATGCCCGCGCGCAACGCACCGGGTTGGGCCGCCCATGCCTTCTTCTCGATGCCCCGGTTCGGTGCCCTCGCTCGCTCCGCCGACGTCCTTCACGCACAGGACATCGCATCGGTTCTTCCGTGCATGGTCGCGCAGCGAGTGGGCAAGGCGCCGATCGTCACGACCTACCATACGAGTCACTTCCTCAAGCGAGCTGAGTCGCCATTCTGGCGTCCCATCTTCAAGCGTTTTCTGGAGGCCGCGGACCACAACCTCGCCGCTAGTGTGGAGATCGCTTCGGTGGGCGAAGGCATCGCTCCCGACGTGCGAGTCGAGTCACTCACCAACGGAGTGGAGACTTCGTTCTTTCAGCGTGTGGAGCCGTCTCTGCCCGCGCCTGCCGAAGGGCGCGTGCGTCTGATCGTGCCGCGTAGGCTCTTCCACAAGAACGGCGTCGAATACTTCGTGCGTGCGATGCCCCTCATCACACGCGAAATCGACGCAGAGGCGGTGCTCGTAGGAGATGGCCCGGAACGGCAGAAGCTCGCCGCCCTGGCGGCAGAACTCGGGGTCGCCGACCGCCTGACCTTCCTGGGCGCGCGCGCCAATCAGGAAATGCCCGGCCTGCTCTCGTCCGGCGACCTGGCGATCTTCCCATCGCTGATGGAAGCGACCTCGATCGCGGCGTTGGAGGCGATGTCGTGCGAATTGCCGGTAGCGGCCTCACGAGTCGGTGGACTGCCCGAGATCGTCAGTGACGCGGTGGGTGGTCTGTTCGAGCCCGCAGATCCATCGTCCCTGGCGGCGAAGGTGATCGAGCTGCTCGGCGGCGGTCAGCTGCGGGTCTTGGGCGCCGAAGCGCGAAGGCGAGTCTTGGACAAGTGGAGCAACGCCCGCCTCGCTGACCGGCATCTGGAGATCTACGAGGAGCTCGTGGCGCGCCGCCACGCTGCGTAGCGGGGGGAGATGGCGAAGAAGCGACGGAAGGACCGAGACGCGAAGAGGCCGCGAGGCGATTCGGAAGGGTCGCCGGGACGAGACGCCAGCGCGGGCGCTAGCCGAGCCGCTGCATCGACCGAACCGCCTACCGTGCCAACGTGGTTCCCGCCTGCGCTCTTCATCGGGCTCACATTGCTTCTCTTTCGAACCTTCGTCTTTGGCAATGAGATGCTGTTCGGCAGCGACACCCTGGGACTCGGCTACGTAGCCCGAGCGCTCTACGCGGAGTCGGTGCACACGTTTGGCGCCTTCCCTCGCTGGGCGCCCGACATCTTGGGCGGCACGCCGTTCCTGGAGGCTCTCTCCGCAGGCGACTCGTTCTATCCGCCGTCGCTCTTCCTGCTCTTGGTCATGGAGCCGTTTCGCGCGCTCGGCTGGAAGCTGGTCATCCATGTGGCGGCGGCCGGCTTTTTCATGTTCGGATGGATACGCTCGATCGGTGCGTCTCGACCGGCCGCGCTCATCGCGGGTGTCGGCTACATGCTCGCGCCGTTCTTCGTGAGCCTGGTGACCCCGGGGCACGACGGCAGGATGTTCGTCATCGCCCTCACGCCGCTTCTCTTCTGGGCCGTCGAGCGCCACTTCGTCGCTCCCCGTGTGGCGGTCTTCAGCTCGATCGCTCTCGTCATCGGACTCGTGATCACGACGACGCATTTCCAGATGGCGTACTTCCTCTTCGCGGCTGTCGGACTATACGCCTTCTTCCGGACGGCACAGATCGCCAGGGAGCACGTCGCTGATGCCGCCGACGGCGTCAGCACTGGCCCGAACGCTTCGAGACCACGAAAGGCAGGCATGCGTTTCGCGCTTTTCTTGTTGGCTTCGCTCGTGGGAGCAGGGGTTGCGGGCTTCCAGTTCTTCCCGGCGTTCGACTACGCGACCAAGGACTCACGTCGTGTACAGACGTCCCGAGCAGCCGAAGGTGAAGTGAGCGTCGCCTGGTCGGGCTCGTGGGCCATGCACCCCGAGGAAGCCATGGCAATGGTCATCCCCGAGTTCGCGGGTAACAACGCGCGGGGCACAGCAGACTGGGCCCAGAACACCTACTGGGGCCGGAACGCGTTCAAGAACAACCACGAGTATGCCGGTCTCGTGCTGCTGCTCCTCGCGGCCGTCTCGTTCGCCGGTGGCGCCCGTTCGAGGCTTCGTTGGTTTTTCACCGGGCTGGGGGCGCTGGCATTCCTATTCGCGCTCGGGGCCCACACGCCGATTTGGCGAGTCCTATACGAGGTCGTGCCTGGTATCAGTCTGTTCAGGGCTCCAGCGCAGGTGATGTTCCTATTCGGCTTTGCGGTGGCGACCCTGGCCGGCCTGGGTGCTGACCGCATCTTCACCGCCGTCCGTGAAGACGACGACGACGGCTGGCGAAGCGTCATGCGCGTGCTCTGGGGCGCATCAGCCGCGCTGGGGGTCTTGGCCATGCTTGCGGCATCCGGGCTTCTGACGTCCGTCTGGAGCTCGACCGTGTACGCAGGCGTCGACGCGGGCCGCCTCCAGCTCATGGAGAGCGAACTGCTACCCTTCATCGGGCGAGGCGCATTGATCGCGCTCGTCCTGGCCCTGGCGTTCGCCGGCCTGACCTGGGCCGTCCGTGCCGCCTACCTGGCCCCGAAGGCCCTTCTCGCGGGGCTTGTGCTGCTCGTCGTGGCGGATGAACTGCGCATATCGAATACCTTCATCCAGCCTTACGACTTCGAGACATGGTCGACTCCGGATACCAACATTCAGGCGATCCTGAATCAGGAAGACGGACGCGATGAGCCCTATCGGCTCTTCTCGTTTCGTCAGTCGGGGCAGGACGTGACGCCGGCAATGCACGGCATCGAGCTCGTCGCCGGGCATCACCCCAACGACCTTCTGCGCTACCGTGAGTTGATCGGGATGGTCGGGTCGGGGGTACCGGAGAACCTCTTCAACGGCAACATCCGCCGGCTACTCAACGTGAAGTATTGGCTGTGGCCCGACTACGAAGTCGGGCAGTCGATCGAGGGACCTGTCTTCTCGCGCACTCAGCTCAACGACGGTCGTGCGTACGAAACCGTCTTTCTCGAGCCCGCGCTCCCGCGTGCGCGCCTGGTGGGCGGCGCTGTGATCAAGTCGGACGAAGAGGCGGTCCCTTACATGCTCTCACCCGACTTCGACCCGGAGACGGAAGTGGTGCTGACCGAGGCTCCCGCGTTGGCACTGCAGGGGGGGGCGGTGGAGGGCAACGTGACCTGGCTGGAGCGAACCCCGAACCGATTGCGCTTCTCAGTCACCACCGAACAGCCCGCGCTACTCGTGGTCTCCGACAACTGGTTCCCAGCATGGAAGGCCACAGTCAACGGCGCCGAGCAGCCCGTTTTGCGCGCTTACCATAGCCTTCGTGCCGTACCGATCCCCACGGGGCAGCACACTGTCGAGATGGTGTACGAGTCGGCGCTGGTGCGTACGAGCATCTGGATCAGCTTGGTGCTCTTCATGGCGGTCGTCGCTGCCGCAGGCTTCGATTTGTGGCGCGGCCGCCGCACCGTGGAGGCTCACTGAAGACCTGGCTGATCCGAATGGGGCAGCTTGCCCTTACCGCACTGGTGACGTGGTATGTCGTTGGCCGCGTGGGCCTGGACTGGACCGAATTCCAGCGACTCGACCTGGCCGAGTGGCAGCCCAACTTGGTGCTGTTGGCAGCCTCGGCCGCGATGCTGCTCAGCGCGATGTTCATGAACGCGGCGCTTTGGGCGCGGGTCGTCAGGGATCTCGGTGGCGCCCACATTCCAGTGAAGCAAGCCGTCCCGCTGTTCATGATCGCCAACCTCGGGCGCTACTTGCCCGGCAAAGTGTGGCAGATCGCGGGACTCGCCGCGCTCGCGAGCTCGCGGGGTGTGCGACCCATCACCGCGACCGGGGCCGCCGTGCTCGGTCAGGGCCTTTCGATACTCGCCGCCACGTCGATCGGACTAGGTGCGTTGCTTACGGCACCGGAGGAGTCGGTGGGGCCCTGGGGGATGGTCGCGGCCGCTCTGGTGGCGCTGGCCGTGTTGCTCATCGCCATCCCTCCCAGTTTTCGCGCCGGAGCACGGCTGTGGTTCCGCATCGTGCGCACGGAGGCGCCTCCGCAGTTGGCCTCGGTTCACGGCCTGCAGTGGCTCGCACTCTACACGCTCAACTGGGTCGTGCTCGCGTTGTCGTTTTGGGTCCTTGTGATCAGCTTCGGTGTGTCCGCCGAGATCGTGCCCGTGGCCTCAGCCTTCGCGGCAGCTTATGTCGCCGGATACCTGTTCATCCCGGCCCCTGCGGGTGTCGGCATCCGAGAGGGAATGTTGATCGTATTCTTGACTCCGCATCTAGGTGTCGGCGTGGCCGGCGCACTCGCCGTGATCGCACGCATCTGGACCACAGTGGTAGAGCTCGTTCCCGCCGCGCTGTTCTGGGTGCGCCACGTCGCAGCCGGCGGAGCAGGGGAGGTCGCAAGCCATGAGTGAGGGGCGCTTCCTAGTCATCGTGCCGACGTATAACGAGAAGGACAACCTCCTGCGCAAGGCGCCCACGATTCTCGCGCAAGACGAGCGCATCGATGTGCTCGTCGTCGATGACGCCTCTCCGGACGGCACCGGTGATCTCGCTGACGAGATGGCCAGCCAGGAGCCGCGTGTGCATGTGCTACACCGCACCTCCAAAGACGGCTTGGGCAAGGCCTACCTCGCGGGCTTCGCCTGGGCGCTGGAGAGAGACTACGAACTGATCTTCGAGATGGACGCCGACATATCGCATCCTTCCGACGCACTGCCTTCGCTGATCGCGGCGGCTGAGCACCACGACTTCGTGATCGGTTCGCGGTACGTGGGCGGTAGGGTCACCGTCTCCAACTGGCCCATGAGCCGTCTCTTGGTGAGTTACTTCGGGTCGGTCTACGCACGCACCATCACCAGAATGCCGGTCCGCGACGCGACCGGAGGCTTCAACTGCTGGCACCGCAGAGTGCTCAAGTCGGTTCAGCTCGATCGCGTGCGCTCGAACGGATATGCATTCCAGATCGAGCTGAAATTCCGGGCCTGGTGCAAGGGATTCACGTTTACGGAAGTCCCGATCCTCTTCACGGAACGGGACAGCGGCGAATCCAAGATGTCGAAACGCATCGTGCGCGAAGCCGTGTGGCGCGTCTGGTGGCTCAAGTTCCAGCAGGTGTTCCGACGCCTGTGACGAGCGAGCCCCGCATCGGGAAGGAGTTCTACGACTCCAGCGACTACTTCGAAGAGGGTACGGTTCACCTCATCGATACCGAGAGTCGCTTCCAGCGGTACCGCATAAACAAAGTCCTCTCGATCCACGAGCCCAAGCCGAGCGATCGGGTGGTCGATCTGGGCTGCGGATGGGGAACGTTCGGCTTTGAGCTCGCGGACCGCGTAGAAGAGATCATCGGTATCGACTTCAGCGAGAAGAGCATCGAGATCTGTAAGCGGCGGCTGGAGGCCGATCCCCGCGACCGCCTGCGTTTCGTGTGCGCCGACGGGGGCGACACCGGCCTCGAGGGCGCCGCCTACGACGTGGTTATCGCTGCGGACTTCTTCGAGCACCTGTATCCTGACGACTCCGAGCGCGTAGCGAAGGAGGCCTACCGACTGCTCAGGCCTGGCGGTCGCTTCAGCACCTGGACTCCGCACCGTGGGCACTTTCTGGAAGCGCTCAAGAACAGAGATATTGTCCTCAAGAGGGACGTGAGCCATGTGGACTACAAGTCGATGGAACGCATGAGAGCCTTGCTCGTGAACCAGGGCTTCGAGATTGAGCGCGCCTACTACGCAGAATCCCATCTGCCGGGCCTCAACGTCGCGGAACGCCTGCTTCAGGGGTTCGTCCCGTTTCTGAGGCGACGCATCGCGGTTCTCGGCCGGAAACCGGGAGGGTAGGGGGTTGGCCTGGGAGATCGAGCGGCGATTCCTGGTTCGTGTCGTGGATACGCTCTGGTACACGCTCGGCGACGGGCACCATTACCGCCAAGGCTACATCCGCAACGGAGAGCCCTCGGTGCGCATCCGCACCGGTGAGCCCAGGGGCGCCGTGCTCACATGCAAGATCGGCTCTGGCATCCGTCGCGAAGAGGTGGAGACGGTCGTGCCCGAAGAGATGGCCGTTCGGCTCATGGAGGCCGCCGAGGACCGCATCGTCGAGAAGATTCGCTGGAAGATCGGCCCCTGGGAGCTCGATCGATTTCTGGGCGCCCTGGACGGTTTGGCGCTCATGGAAATCGAGCTCGGGGATGAGAGCGATCCGCTGCCGGAAGCGCCACACGGTGTCCAGATTGTACGTGAAGTAACGGATGATAACCACTTTGTCAGTGGTCGCTTAGCGCGCCTGACACCTAAGACGCAGCGTAAGCTTGTCAAGAAGGCCTACAAGGCAGTGAAAGAATGGACAGGACTCAGCGATTAGCGCTCGCGGCCACCGTGTGGGCCGCGACCTCGTGCACCATGATCGGTGGTGGCAGGGCGCCTGGCCCCAGCGTGCCGCCCCCAGGCGGGGGCGTAACCGCCGAGGACGTTGCCGCCGTAGACGCAATTCCGGACGCAATCCCACGGGCGGAACCCCCCAGCCGTACCGGCAATATGGCCCAGTACGAACAGTCGGGCGGCGTCTACACTGTGCTCGATACCTCAGAGGGGTACGACGAGCGCGGCGTCGCCTCCTGGTACGGTGAACCGTTCCACGGGCGGCGGACGAGTAGCGGCGAGACCTACGACATGTACGGGATGACCGCCGCGCACCGCACATTGCCGCTTCCGAGCTACGTCGAGGTGACCAATCTCGCGAACGGTCGCAGCGTCGTGCTTAGAGTGACCGACCGCGGCCCGTTCCACGACCCGGACCGGCGTATCATCGACGTGAGCTATACCGCGGCGGTCAAGCTGGGCATGGTGGGGACCGGGACTGCGGCGGTGCGCGTGAGGGCGTTGGAGCCGTATCAGAGGCGAAGGGCCAACTAGGGAGGGGAGGGGCGGGCCGAGAGCCCGCCTGCTCGCGGTTCGCTGCTCCGCGCCGCATCTTGAGCACATGAGTGAAGCCACCACCCGCCTGAACGCTGCCCTAGAGGGACGCTACCGCATTGAGCGTGAACTCGGTGCGAGCGAAGCCGCGACGACTCTGGGCACGTTGCGACGGCTGGCGGCTGAGATCGAGATCTGGGCGAGCCGGACCATTTGACCGCACGGCGCCGGGAGCGTAGCCCTCAAGATTACTTTTCGTACTTTCCGTCCCCCGCGGGTCCCTGCCGGCGGGAGATGCGCGGTGGTTCATCTTATTTCCTTATGGGGGACGTCGTGAGAGCAATCCTCTCCTTCCTGGGGCTCAGCCTCCTGCTTACTAGCGGAGTCGCAGCTCAACAGGCGACCCGGACCCAGCCCGTCACGGGCATCCGGGACAATGGCACCGGCTTCCACGCCCTAGTGGGTGCCCGGGTTGTGACGGCTCCGGGGCAGGTTTTGGACGACGCCACTGTTGTAATCCGGAACGGGCTCATCCAGAGCGTTGGTCGCAACACGGAGGCCCCGGCTGGGGCACGCGTCTGGGACCTGACAGGCCACACGATCTATCCGGGGTTCATCGATGCACATGCGGACCTGGGCATGGACGCAGTCCCCGAAGGCGGCGACGTGGGGCCGACCCACTGGAATCCACAGGTTCGGGCTTGGTTCAGCACTACGAGGAACCTCCAGGACGACCCCGAGCGCCGGGCGGCGCTCCGCTCTCAAGGATTTGGAACGGCGCTGGTCGTGCCCACGGAGGGCATCTTCCGAGGCACAGCTTCGGTCGTGAACCTGGGCGACGCCGGGGTCCGGGACCGAGTGCTCCGCTCCGACCTGGTCCAGGCTGTGGGATTCCAGCGCTCCTTCAGTTTGGGTGGGGCCTACCCCAACTCGTCCATGGGGACCATTGCTCTCATCAAGCAGACCTTCATGGATACCGACTGGTACATGAGGGCGTGGGGCGCCTACGAGGACAGTGGCCGCGCATTCCTGCCGCCCGAGACCAGCGAGGCGTTGGCGGCCCTCGCGGACGCGGTGCAGGGCAATCAACCGATCGTCTTCGAGACCGGCAGCGAGGAGGAGTACTTGCGGGCCTACAAGCTTGCCGCGGAGTACGGCGTGGACGCATGGTACCGGGGAAGCGGTGAAGAGTACCGCATTATCGATGTGCTCCGGGGACGCACCGACCCGCTCATCATACCCCTGAGCTTCTCCGACGCCCCCGACGTCGATGACCCGGAGTCGGCGCTGAACGCCAGTTTGGCCGACCTGCGCGATTGGTATCTGGCGCCCACGAGCCCCGCGCAGCTAGCGGATGCCGGCATCCGCTTCGCGATCACTTCCAGCGGGCTTTCGTCGCTGAATGAGTTCCTGCCCAACCTGCGCATCGCGGTGGCGCGGGGGCTGTCCACATCAGACGCCCTGGCGGCGCTTACCACTACGCCAGCAGCATTGTTGGGCCTCGAGAACACCCACGGCACGATTGAGGAGGGCAGGGTAGCCAACCTCGTCGTGAGCGAAGGCGACCTCTTCACCGAAGAGGCCACCGTCCGTGACGTCTGGGTGCATGGGCGGGCCTACGAGGTCACGCGCCCGCCCGAGATCGACCCTCGAGGAACCTGGCTCATCACGTCCGACGACGAGTGGGGCTTCGAGGCGGAACTCCGTCTCGAGGGGCCGCTGAACCGCCTGCGCGGGTCCATCGATGTCGCGGGGCCGGATGGCGCCAGCATCGACCTGGCCTCGGCCGAGGTCGTGGCCGAGACCGGCCGTATCGAGGTGCGCTTCGATGGTGAGGACCTGGGATACGAAGGAGTCGCCCTCCTGGCAGGTTCGGTACGGGGTGAGGAGTTCTACGGGTGGACGTCCCTCCCCAACGGCGCGAACCCGTCGTTCCGCGGGTCCCGCACAGAAGCGTTCGAGGGAGCCACTCGGGGCACGGTAGCTATGAACGTCCCCGAGATCGACCTCCCGTTCATTCGACCCATGATGGAGTACGGGGTGAGCGCCATCCCCGAGCAGCCCGCTGCCGTGGTGGTGCGTAACGCCACCGTATGGAGCCAGGGGCCTTTGGGGCTGATGGAGAATGCCGATCTCTTGATCCAGGCCGGAACGATCGTGGCGGTGGGTCCTGATCTCGACGCGCCCAGAGGGGCGATAGAGATCGACGCTACCGGCAAGCACGTGACACCTGGGCTCATCGACCCCCACATCCATTCCGGGGTCAGTTCGGTCAACGAAAGTGGCTTTGCCATCGTTCCCGAAGTGCAGATGGGCGATGTCGTCACGCACAACAACATCTGGATGTACCGCCAACTCGCCGGCGGGCTCACGACCGCTCACATCAAGCACGGCTCGGCAAACCCCATCGGAGGAGAAAACGTCTTCGTGAAGATGCGTTGGGGCTCCCTGCCCGAGGACCTCAAGCTCGAAGGCGCGCCCCGGACGGTGAAGTTCGCGTTGGGGGAGAACCCCAAGCGGCGTCAGGGACGGTACCCGGACACCCGTATGGGGACGCAGGAGATCATCCGCGACCACTTCTTGGCAGCCCGCGATTACGAGCGGGAGTGGCAGCGCTGGGAGGCCAACGGCGAGGGCATCCCCCCCCGCCGCGACCTGCGCATGGAGGCGATCCTCGACATCCTGAACCAGGAGTTGCTGATCTCGTCTCACGGCTACCGCGCCGACGAGTTCCTGGCCCTTGTCCGCCTGGCAGAGGAGTTCGGCTTCCGGGTGCAGACCCTGCAGCACGGGGTCGAGGCCTACAAGATCGCGCCCGAGCTGGCCGCCTCTGGCGTGGCCGCAGTCGTGTGGAGTGACTGGGGCGCGTTCAAGCTCGAGGCGTACGACGCCACGGTGTACAACGCTCGCATTCTGATCGAAGCGGGCGTGGTGACGTCGCTCCACTCTGACAACAACGAGATCGCCAGCCGCATGAACTGGGAGGCGGGCAAACTGCTGCGCACCGGCCTCACGCCGGAGCAGGCGCTTTCGACGGTGACCAACGGGTCCGCGAAGGCCGTAGCCATCGACGCCCGCGTGGGCTCGCTCGAGGCAGGCAAGGACGGCGACTTCGTGATCTGGAGCGGCAACCCGCTGTCTCAGTTCACTCGGGCCGAGCAGACCTGGGTGGACGGCCGACGTTACTTCTCCCTCGAGGAGGATGCAGCCATGCGCGTGCAGATCGATCGGGAGCGCACCCAGCTAATACAAGCCATCCTCTCCGTCGGGGAGAACGACGACGAGGACGAGGACAGGGGCAGGCGCCGCCGGCCCGGGAGGAATTGACCATGACTACGACCACGACCATGACGAAGCGAGGAGTTATGACGGGCTATCTGTCCCGGGCCGGCGGTGTGTCCGCCCTTACGCTAGCCGTAGCGATCGCAGCTGCGGCCGCCCCTCTGTTGTCGCCGACTTCGGTGAGCGCACAAGTGCGCATGACCGTCCCGCCCCAGTCCGAACCGGTGGCGCTACGAGGGGCCACCATCCACACCGTGACCAACGGTGTGATCGAAAACGGCACCATCTTGTTCGAGAACGGGGTGATCATCGCCGTCGGCACCGACGTGGAGATTCCCGCGGGGGCCCGCGTGGTGGACGTCTCCGGCAAACACATCTACCCCGGCCTCATCGACGCCTACAGCACAGTCGGGATCAGCGAGATCGGCGCCGTGGACGTCTCGAGTGACGTCAACGAGTTGGGCGACTTCAACCCCAACATTCGAGCCGAGATCGCAGTCAATGCGGAGAGCCGCCACATCGGCACCTCCCGATCCGCCGGCGTGCTCGTGACCCTCACCACACCGGGGGGCGGCCTCATCTCCGGCATGTCCTCGGCAATGAGCCTCGAGGGGTGGGATTGGGAAGAAATGTCGATGAAGTCGGCGGCGGCCTTGAACGTGAACTGGCCGAATCCCAACCCCCGGCGGGGCAGGGGCCGCGGCTTCGGACAAGGGCGCGGGGGCCCGCCGCAGGGCCCGCCGCCCACCTATGCCGAGCAGGTGGAGAAGCTCAAGAATTTCTTCGCCGAAGCGCGCGCATATCGCGACGCAGCCGCCGCTGGTGAACAAACCCGGACCGACTCGCGCTACATCGCCATGATTCCCGCGATCAACGCGGAGATTCCTGTGGTTGTTTCAGCAGACGGCGCGGCCCAGATCAACGACGCCATCACCTGGGCACAAGAAGAGGGACTGCGCCTCGTAATCCGTGGGGGGAGGGATGCGATTCACGTGGCAGACCGGTTGGTGGCCAACGATATCCCCTTGATCATCACCTCGACCATGGCGGCGCCAGGCCGTCAATACGAGGGATACGACGGAGCATACTCCATGCCGGCCCGCCTCCACGAAGCGGGTGTGAAGTTCGCCATTTCCGGCGGCTCGGGGACGCTCTACACGAACCGACTGCCATGGGAAGCGGGCGTCGCCGTGGCCTTTGGGCTACCCGAAGAAGAAGCGCTCAAGGCCGTGACGATCAACGCCGCCGAGTTCATGGGGATCAGCGACATGGTCGGTTCACTGGAGCCCGGCAAGCAGGCGACGCTCCTCATCACCACGGGAACCCCGCTCGATATGACCAGCGATATCGAGCAGACCTACATCCAGGGCCGCGAGATCGACATGATGGACATCCAGAAGTTCTTCTTCCAGAAGTACATGCAGAAGGTGCTGCAGAATAGGAGGATCGTGAGCTAGAGAGCTGCCGCGGGGGCTCGCCCTACAGTCGGGCAGATCTCCGGCGGTCCTGGCAGGATTGGTCCGCGGCGCGCAGATCGAGTTCGTGGGGAAGCTGTTCAGAAAAACCGCGCCTTCGTTGGCGATCCTGTCGATGCTTGGTGTCTGGTTGATGCGTGATCCGTAGGCCGAGATGGCCTGCGTGGCGTGATCGTCGGAGAAGATGAAGACGATGTTCGGGCGCTCTCGACCCATGGCTGGCGCGCAGCGGGCGAGCAGGGGGAGTGAACCGAGCGCGTACGCGCCGGCTCCCAGGCGGGCCGCACGTCCGAGTGCCGAGCGGCGCGTGATCGGGCGCGGCGCGGGGGCGATCGGAGGGTTCTGTCATTCGCTCGTCTCCAGGGTGCTTCCGTAGGCAGCGCTCAATGCTTCGATCGTCCCGTTCTCCAGCCGATCCATTATACCGGCGGGCGGCTCCTGGTGCTGCAAGGCTTTCTTCATATACCGCATGGCTGGGTCGATGTGGTTGAAGAACGGCCGGTAGCCCTCGCAAAGTACGTTTAGTCCCGGCTCACCGTCGGGCGCGATCGTGAATCGATTCTTCGGGCACCCTCCGTTACACACGAAGCGCACCTCGCAGTCCAGGCAGTACTGTGGAAGCGAGGTCTTTTTATCCTGCCCGAAGCCGCGCTGCTGTTCGCCCTCGACGAGCACCGGGAGCTCGGTGCGAAGCACGTTGCCCACCAGGAATTCGGGGTCGACGAAGTGATCGCAAGAGAAGAGGTCCCCCGT
This sequence comes from Gemmatimonadota bacterium, assembly GCA_015664885.1. GTDB lineage: Bacteria > Gemmatimonadota > Gemmatimonadetes > Longimicrobiales > Gaopeijiaceae > UBA1138. The sequence goes on along the minus strand of DQPL01000098.1, from coordinate 7,132 downwards.
GTGCTCCAACGCGAGTGCGCGTCCGCACGTCTCCTCGAAGATGCACAGCCCCGGTTGTTGTCCGACCCAGGCGGCGAGCGCCACGTCGAAGATCTGAACGAACACGGAGCCGACGTCCCGGCGCACCCATTCGTCGAAGATCGCGATCAGAAATTCGCCGTACCCGAGGCCGGTCACAGAGCGGCTTGGACTATGCCGCTCCACGATCGGGATGAACTGCATGTAGCTCGTCTCGACCTCGTCCCTCAAGAACCGGTACACCTCCAGGGGATGCGCCATATTCGCCGCGTGTACGGTGGTCAGGACGTTGTGCTCGACCCCGTGTCTGCGAAGTAGATCCAGCCCGGCCATCACGCGTGTATGCGTGGGCTTTCCGCCCTTGTCTACGCGGTAGGCGTCGTGCAGAGCTCGGGGCCCATCGATGCTGATCCCGATCAGAAAGCCGTTCTCCACGAAGAACTCGCACCACGCGTCGTCCAGGCTGACGCCGTTCGTCTGCAGCGTATTGAGGACGCGAGTGCCGGGCTTCGCGTACTGGTGCTGGAGCTCGACCGCACGCCTGTAGAAGTCGATGCCCATGAGCGTGGGCTCGCCCCCCTGCCAGCCGAACACGATTTCGGAGCTGAGTTGGCTCTCGATGTACTGACGGGTGAACGCCTCCAGCACTTGCTCGGACATGCGGAAGTCCGAGCCTGGATAGAGCTCCTCCTTATCCAGGTAGTAGCAGTAGCTACAGTCGAGGTCGCAAATCGCGCCCCGAGGCTTGAGCATTACATGGTAGGGCTGAATCACCCGCTAGTTATACTTGGATGTGCGGTTCCGGTCGAATCTCGGCTGATGCGGATCGCTGCTGCACCAGCTTCCGAGGCACAGACGTGACACCTACGCGACGAGAGTTTCTGCAGCGAACAGGGCTCGCTGGTCTCTGCCTCGGCACCCCCGGTTGGCTCGCGGCGTGCGAGGGGGTGGCCAGGCGCTCCCCGAACGTCGTACTGATCTTCACGGACGATCAGGGCTACGCCGACGTGGGCGTGTACGGCGCCGAGGGCTTCACCACGCCCCACCTTGATGGCTTGGCCGCCCAAGGCATGCGCTTCACGGACTTCTATGCGTCCGAGGCCGTGTGCTCCGCTTCGCGAGCCTCGCTGCTCACCGGCTGTTATGCCCCTCGGGTCTCGATCAGGGGCGCGCTCACCCCCGGAGCGCAGGTCGGGCTCAACCCCGAGGAAATCACAATCGCAGACCTGTTGCGTGGCGTCGGATACGCGACCGGGGCGTTCGGGAAATGGCATCTCGGGGACGCCCCACAGTTTCTGCCGCTGCAGCAGGGCTTCGACCAGTACCTGGGCCTGCCGTATTCGAACGACATGTGGCCCGTCGACTACGACGGAACGCCCGCAACCAGCGGCAACAAGCTCCGGTGGCCACCGCTCCCGCTCATCGAGGGAAATGAGGTGCTCGAGATCGTCGACGAGCTCGCGGATCAGGACCAACTCACCACGAGGTACACCGAGCGCGCGCTCGACTTCATCGATCGGAACGCAGAGTCCCCGTTCTTCCTCTACTTGGCCCACTCGATGCCGCACGTGCCGCTCGGGGTCTCGGAGAAGTACCGGGGGCACAGTGAGCAGGGCATGTACGGGGACGTCATCGAGGAGATCGACTGGTCGGTGGGACAGGTCCTCGCGGCGCTGGACAGGAACGGTCTGGCCGAGGACACTCTCGTGATCTTCACCAGTGACAACGGTCCCTGGCTCAACTTCGGGAACCACGCCGGTTCCACCGGCCCCCTTCGCGAGGGCAAAGGAACGGCCTTCGAGGGTGGCCCTCGCGTGCCGGCGATCATGCGGTGGCCGGGCCGTATCCCGCCCGCAGCGGTGTGCGAGCGCATGGCGTCCACGCTAGACGTCCTGCCCACCCTGGCGGCCATCACCGGCGCGGCATTACCACCGCAACCGATCGACGGCGTGAATATCCTTGCCCTGCTTGAGGGGCAGCCGGACGCGAATCCCAGGAACGTCTTCTGGTTCTACTACGCTGCCGAGCTGCGCGGCGTCCGGGAGGGAAAGTGGAAGCGCGTCTTCGAGCACCGCACCCGCTCCTACGTCGGTGTCGAACCAGGCATGGACGGCCTTCCTGGACCCTACGCCCAACCGACCGTGCCGACCGCGCTCTACGATCTCGAGAACGATATCGGCGAGACGACCGATGTGTCCGACCTCCACCCCGACGTGGTGCGAAGGCTCGATGAGATCGCCGAAGTCGCGCGCGCCACGCTCGGCGACCGCTTGACCGGGCGCGAAGGGGCCGAGGTGCGAGCGCCCGGTCGGAAGTCGTTGGCTGGTGCTGGGCGTTAACGGTGGCGGGCTCGGCTAAGCCCGGCAGTGTGTCTTCTCACGGTCGGCGTCCCAAGCCCGTAGCCCAACGGTCGCGAGCGCGTCTTCCCAGGGTCTGCATCAGCCAACCAGCTACAACCCATACGCTCGGGCAGGCAGGGCAAGTTAGAGTTGGCACAGTTCGGGTTCACCCATTTGGAGTAAATCGGTGTAAGATATTGTATAATAACAGTTTACATGGCGTGGCGCAGTCCGGTAGCGCACCTACTTTGGGACCCACTTTTTGGCGTCGGTGGGCGTCGGCCAGCGTCGGAAATGCTCGGTTCTTGCGTCAGTTGCGTCGGCCAGCGTCGGTGGGCGTCGGCGCAGTTCTTGGCGCAGTTTGGGGCGTGGTCTGGGTCGCACGACGCCTGGCGGCCCGCCTGCACCGGCAGCTCCCACCGTGCTCGCGTGCGGCCAACCATACCCTGAGGTACATTCGCTGATGGTTCAAGACTTCTCTTCAGTGGGGGGAATCGTCCCATGACGATCCATCGCCAAGCTTTCGACGGACTCATTCCCGGGGCGATCACTGCGATTGGCGTCGCCGTCGCGGCTACCGCACTTCTGTGCGCACCGACGGGATTGACGGCGCAGTCCCACACGCCGGGTGAGCTGCACGAGCCGCACATCCTCGCGGCCGCCGACTTCGGCATCGATCCCAGTGCGGTGACGTTCACGAAGGACATCGCGCCGATTCTGGCACGGAGCTGCGTGCAGTGCCACCGCGCGGGCGGGGCGGGCCCCATGGCTTTCACCAACTATCAGGAAGTTAGACGGTACGCCCCGAGGATCCGCAACAAGACGGCGATCCGGGACCGCATGGGCGCGATGCCGCCGTGGTATGTCGAGAAGGACATCGGCATCCAGCACTACAAGCAGGACCCGTCGCTGACGGACGAGGAGCTCGCGAAGATCCAGGCCTGGGCCAACAACGGCGCGCCGGAGGGCGACCCGGCGGACCTGAAGGTGGAGCTGGATCCGGTGAGTGAAGACGGCTGGCGGATCGAGCCGGACCTGGTCGTGAAATCGAATGAGGTCTTCGTCGAGGGTGGAGTCGCAGATTGGTGGGGCGAGATCGAGCCGATCGACATCCCCCTCGAGCATGACCGGTATGTGAAAGCAGTGGAGATACGCGAGGTCAACGACTTACCCTCGGAGGGCTCGGGAAGGGAAACCGTGGGTGCCCGGTACGTCTTCCACCATCTGATCTACATCTCGCGCGTGCCCGGTGCGCATCTGCTCGAGGCCACGGGCTGGCCCGTGCACGAGGTGGGCCGCAATCCCGACTTCTTCAGCGAGGAGGCGGGCCGGTTGCTGAAGGCGGGCTCGCAGATCACCTCCGAGTCTGCGCACCTCCACTCCAATGGGACGGATACGCGCGCCCACCTCGAGTTCGGCTTCGAGTTCTTCCCAGAGGACTACGTGCCGAAGTACGAGACCGCGCGCTTGGGCATCGGCGACGGGCTCAATATCTCGATCGCTCCGGACCAGAACGGCCAGGAACTGCACGCGTACAACGTGCTCGAGGACAACCTCAAGATCATCGCGTTCGAGCCGCACCTGCACGCGCCGGGCGACCGCATGTGCCTGGAGGCGATCTGGAAACAACATATCGAGACGCTGAGCTGCGTGGGCTACGACCATAACTGGGTGCGCACGTACTCCTTCGCGGAGAACTACGAGCCGCTGCTGCCGAAGGGGACGGTACTGCACATCACGGGCTACATGAACAACACCGAGTCCAACTCCAACGTCCCCGATACCAGGAACTGGCAGGGCTCGGGCAATCGCTCGGTCGCGAACATGTTCATCGACCTGGGCATCCAATTGAGGCTGAGCGACGAGGAGTTCGTAGCCGAGATGGCGAAGCGACGCGAAGTACTCGACCTCGACGTGAACGATCACGTGATCGGATGTCCGCTCTGCATGGCCGAGATCCCGTTGCTGCCGGACATCGTGGAAGAGGAGGGCGGCGAGCCGATCGTGGTATCGGACGTCGAGGCGAGCGCCGCTGCGGAGTTCCTGGGAACGTGGACCCTGCCCCTGGAGAGCCCCCAGGGCACGTTCAACATCGGCCTCGAGTTCTCGGAGGGAGACGACGGGATGCTCGCTGCGTCGGTCAACCCGCCGACGAGCCCGCCAGAAGACGCGTCGAGCATTCGCCGGTCCGATGATGGCCTCGTTCTGAAATTCACGCTGACCGCGTTTGGCTCGTCCATACCTGCCACCATCACGCTGACATCAGGGGACGAGGCTAACACCATGAACGCAGTAGTGGACCTGGCCGGGTTCTCCCTTTCTGGAACGGCGACCAAGGAGGGTGGATGATAGGGCGGTTTGCGGTCCTGCTGCTCGCGGCCGTCTCGATCTCGATCCCTGACGGGGCCGAGGCTCAGAGGCACACGTATACGAAGGGCCAGCCGCTCTACCCGGCCTATGAGGGCTGGGAGCAGAACGAGGACGGCTCGATCGACATGCTCTTCGGCTACATGAACCAGAACTGGGAGCAGCTGCTCGACGTTCCAATCGGAGCCGACAACCAGTTCTCGCCGGGTACCGCGGACCAGGGCCAGCCCACGCACTTCCTTCCGCGACGCAACCGCTTCGTCTTCAAGGTGCGGATTCCGTCCGACTTCGAGGAAGACGACGAGCTCGTGTGGACGCTGCGTGCGAACGGCCATGAGTTCAAAGCGTATGGCTCACTCCGTAAAGATCTCTTCGTCGACAACGTCGTGATCATGTCCGAGACCGGCGCATTGGGGGCGGGAAGCAGCAACCCTGAGATCCGGGCGAACGTGCCGCCTGCAGTCGAGTTGCAAGGGGGGATGGAGCGGAGCGTGCGCGCGGGCGAGACGCTCAGGCTCGAGGCGATCGTCATCGACGACGGCCAGCCGAATCGATCGTCGCTCGTGCTCTCCGGGGGGGGCAGTTCGGACGACGAAGACGACGAAGAGGACGCTCAGGAAGAAGACGAAGCAGCAGCGCCAGAAGAAGAAGAGGAAGAGGACGCGGGGCCCACGCCCAGGCAGCTCTTGGCGAGCGCCCTCCGGTCGTCGACGGCGACCGTAACGGTGAGCAAGAGGTCTGGGCTGCACTTCACTTGGTTCATCTACCGAGGCCCCGAGGAGGGCGTCGAGTTCGACCCTCCCCAGATCAAGCCGTGGGAAGACACGCGGCCCTTCGCCAACTCACCGTGGGCGCGCGTGTGGGAGGCCCCTGAGCTTCCGGAGGACGGACGGTGGGTGAGCGAGGTCACGTTTACTCAGCCGGGGACTTATGTGCTCCGGGGTCGGGCGGACGATGGAGGATTATTCTCGGACGTGGAGGTCACGGTCGTTGTGCGGGCCGCAGTGTCCTGACGCCGGCTATGCCGCCGATCCCCGTCCGGGTACCACGACGGAGATCTTCGAGTTCGCGGCTCGCCTCGCTCAACACGGGGTCCTGAAGGGAGTCGTAAATGTCGAGGTGTCCGTATTCGGCATCCGAGACTTCGTGCCGACAGTTGAGTCGAGTCGGGAGTGGTCTGCGTACCGAGCGGCGTCAGAAGATCAACTGACGAAGATGTGGTCGATGGATAGTGATGACCTTGTGGCGGCAAGTGCCGGATACTCCATGGCGGCTGCGGCCTGGTTCTATGACCGATTCGGAAGCCTTTGTCTGATACGAGTTTCTTGGATTGACGCGCTTCGCGCTCCGGCTTCGGGCCTCCTCCGGAGCGGTAGGCCTATCGACCCCCCCCGGCCTGATCCTGGTAGAGCCGGAGCGCTTCCTCGAACGTGGCGAGGACTTCGTCCCTGTGGGCCGGGTCGTCCCAGCGATCCATCCTCCGGAGATCGCTCAGCGTCTCCTCGATCCAGGCCACGAAGAACGCCGCGTCCTCGCTCGAGCGGATCGGCTCGCCGTCGGCGATCACGAACACTGGGTTCGTGTGCGCGAACAGATAGCTGTCCATGGCGCCGTGCTGCGGCGGGCCGAGCGTGCGCGCCGCGATCCACACGCTGCTGTCGATAGGGACCTCGACCTCCACGTCAAACGACTTGCCGTCTCCGGTGGCTTCGAACGTGTGCGTGATCTCCCCGTTCTGGACGATCTCGAGCGTGTGCATCTCGAACAGCGACCGGGCCGTGACGGCGACGGAGACCGTCTCGCCTCCCGAGACCGGCAGCTCTTCGCCCATGCCCCGCCCCTCGACGTCGAGAGTGAGGATTGGTCCGCTGGTCACGAACGCCCGGCCGGCCGCCATCGCGTCGGCCCACTCGTCGTAGTCGAGCGTCTCGCTGCCGGTGTAGACGTATGAGCGCGTCGTCCCGACCGCCGGGTGCCTCCAGATGTCGCTCATGGCATCGGTGCCTGCCGTAGCCGGGATCCTCGAGCCGGTGTTGAGGAGCCGGTACCAGATCTCGGCTGTCCCGAGCTCGTCGCTCCAGATGCAGGCGACGTCGACGAAGTCCGCCAGACCGAGGATAGCGTCGACGGGCAGCTCGCGTGCTCCGCTCGGTCCTGCGGGGTCGGGCGCGCGGTGGCTCAGCCCGAATGGGTGGACGTAGCCACCGATCCCGCCCTGCTCGTGCACGTGCTCGAGCACCGCGGCGTTCGTCGGGTACAGCTCGCGATAAGCCGTCCCTTCGTAGCCGACGTAAAACGGCGTCACCAGCGAGACGAGGTTCAGCAGCGCCATGTGCGCGAAGAAGTTTGGCCGGTACTCCTCGTTGTAGTAGACGATCGTCCGCTCGTCTCCGTGGGGGTGCGGGTGG
>DQPL01000046.1 GCA_015664885.1 Gemmatimonadota bacterium | reverse complement strand
CTCCGGAACGTCGTCGTCGATCTGGTCGTCGTAGGAGGGTCCCTCGTCGTAGGATGGGCCGTCGTCGTACGATGCGTCATCGTCGTAGGAGGGATGGGCGTCGTAGGTCGGCGCGTGCAGATCGTCCTCCGGTGCTTCGCCGTGCAACCGGGCCTGCGCAGCCTTCCGCTTCTTGAGAACGCTCTCCAAGATGGAGAAGACCACGATCACGACGAGGAAGACCAGTCCTTCCATGAGCTGCGCCTAGTCGCCTTCAATGGTGCTGGATCCACCATCGTCGGGTCCCGCGATCGCTTTCCGCATCGACGTGTCCGCCTGGATGTTCTTGTACCGCATGTAGTCCATCACCCCGAGATGCCCCGCACGGAACGCCTCTGCAAGCGCGAGCGGGACCTCCGCCTCGGCCTTCACGACCTCGGCCCTCATCTCCTCAACCAGCGCCTTCATTTCCTGTTCCTTCGCGACCGCCATCGCGCGGCGCTCCTCGGCGCGCGCCTGCGCGACGCGCTTGTCCGCCTCAGCCTGATCCGTCTGGAGCTCGGCACCGATGTTCTTGCCGACATCCACGTCCGCGATGTCGATGGAGAGAATCTCGAAGGCGGTGCCCGAATCCAGCCCTTTGGCGAGCACGGTCTTGGAGATCGCGTCCGGGTTCTCGAGCACCTTCTTGTGTGATTCCGCCGAACCGATGGTGGATACGATGCCCTCACCGACGCGTGCCAGGATCGTCGCCTCACCAGCACCACCGACGAGTCGGTTGATGTTCGCGCGCACCGTAACGCGCGCGATGGCAATGAGCTGGATACCGTCTTTGGCCATCGCTGCCACCTTCGGCGTGTTGATGACCTTGGGGTTGACCGAAACCTGTACGGCCTCGAAGACGTCCCGTCCGGCGAGGTCGATGGCCGCGGCCTGATTGAACGCGAGCTCAATCGACGCCTTGTCGGCACTGATGAGCGCCCCGACTACGCGATGCACATCACCGCCTGCGAGGTAGTGCGCCTCGAGCTGGTTGATGTCGAGGTCGATACCGGCTTTGGTCGCGGTGATGAGGGGGCGAACCACGCCCGACGGGATCACCTTGCGCAGGCGCATGCCGATGAGGTTGCCGAAACCCACATGCACACCCGCTGAAAACGCCTCGATATACAGGCGGAGCGGAACCAACCAAACGACGATGGAAAATACCGCGGCGATCGCGGCGATCAGAAACCACTGGAAGACGAGTGCGGGTTCCATTAAGAGAGCCTCAATTGGTGAGTGTTGTTCGTGGCGCCCTCAGACGTTCTCCGCCTCATCGGCAGAAACGGCGCGGACGATGTGTCGATATCCCTCAGCGCTGATGACACGCACCTGTGTGCCCTCGGTGATCCATTCCGACTCGGAGACGACATCGATGCGCTCGTCGCCGAACAGCGCGGTGCCCGACGGACGCAGGTCGGTGATCGCGGTGCCGACGCTATCCATCAAGTCGTCTCGTACCTCGGCGGACTCGTACCCGATCGCGCGGTCGGTCCGCTGCAACAGGAAGATGCCGCTCTTGGCCAACCTCGAGGTCCTCGGCAGCGTACGTATGAGCACCCACGCCGAGACGAGGACCAGCAACACAGTCGTCGTCAGTATCATGCCGGCCGACGTGTACTCGGACGCCGTAGGAAGCGAGCCCAGCATGCTCATGAACAAGCCGGCTGCGACCGCTAGGATTCCAGCGACTCCGAAGAGCCCGAACCCGGGTATGACGAGTGCCTCCACACCCAGCAGGACCACGCCGGCACCGAAGATGAGCACGTCCTCCAGGCCGGCCAGTCCGACGATCAGATGCGAGCCGAAGTAAAGGCTCAGCGAGATCACACCCGCCGCGCCGGCCATGCCGAACGACGGGGTCTTGATCTCCGCCAACAGCCCCAGGAACCCCAGGGACAGCAAGAACGGAGCGACAATCGGGTTGGAGAAGAAACGCACCAACTGCTCAGCCCAATTGACCTTGGACGTGACCACGTCCGCGCCACTGTAGCCGAGCGCGGCCAGCAGCGCGTCGAGGTCCTCGATCTCTACGGCATAGTCGAGCGCTACGGCCTCCGACGTTGTCAATGTGAGCAGCTTGCCGGACTCCACGACACCCTCGATCTCGACGTCCTCGTCCACCATCGCGGCGGCGACGGTGGGGTCGAGACCCTGGGCTTCGGCGAGCGCGCGCATCTCACTGCGCATCGCGGACACGATCTTCTCGGGGGCTTTCTTGCCGGAGCCGTCGACCGGGGTCGCGGCACCGATGACCGATCCGGGCCGCATGTAAATGCGTGACGTCGAGAGCGCAATCAGCGCGCCCGCCGAGAAGGCACGCCGATTCACCAGGGAGTACACGGGAACCTCGGAGTCGGAGAGCGCATCCGCGATGCGTTCCGCGGCGTCCACCCGGCCGCCCGGCGTATCGATGTCGAGCACAATCGCACTGGCGCCCGCGGCGGCGGCCTCGCTCACGCTACGCTCGATGTAAGGAGCCAGACCAAGCTCGATCACACCTGTAACAGGCACGCGGTAGACCGTGTGCCTGTTTTGGGCCGGTACAGGCAGCGCGAGTGGTCCGAGCACGACCGCAGAGGCAAGCAGGCAAACACGTTGACGGCGGTTCATGATGCGGTCCCTCCCGTACGACGTCCTACGTTGAATTCAAGCGCCATCACGTACCATCAGCCCTCTGGCATAGTACGCTCGTCTGATCGCGCGCACCCAATCCTGGTCCGACAGAGCCTCTCGCCCCCCACGCAGCAGACGGTCGAGACGCTCGAGATCCTGTTCAGAGTACGAGTCACGTGCCGAAATGTTTCGGCGGTCGGCGACCACTTCAGACACCATCGTCCTCGCGACCGCTTCCGGTCCGACCTCACGCAGCGCATCGGACCCGGCGAGCAACTGCACCATGGCGTCCCGTAGATTCTCGGCCCGCAGCGCGTCGAGCGCCAGCGCGTGCGCGTTCGCGGCTTCCGAAATACGGACGCGGATGCGTTCCGGCAGCTGTTCTTCGGGCAGCAGCAGGGCTCGTCTCACGCCTTCGGCAAGTCGGTCGAGCTGCTCGCCGATGCCGCCGCGGCCGAGCTCTGGAACGAAGAGCGTCGCCAGCGACGAATACGTGAGGTTACGAACCCCTCGACCCTCGTCGCCGGGCAGGTCCCAGGAGGTCAGCCAGCGCACGAGCGCATCCGCCGACTCGGGAGCTGCGTCATCCGGCACGGTCCACGAGCCCGGATGGGGAAGGTCGACTCCGAGCGCGAGCGCCCCGGCGGTCTCCCCCGCAACGATGCGAGCCAGCGGGTCGGTCGTCGCGTCTTCGCACCCGAGTAGCGTCCCGAGCACAGCGGCCATCATCACAAACGAGCCAGGCCTCAGAAGCCGTGGAGTGTTCGGCAAACGGAGTCTCATACTTAGAAGTTCGTGCCATCCACCGCCCCGTGGCTACCCTGACCCGAGTCGGTCGGCCTTTCCTCCACGACATCCGGCGTGCCGAGAGGCCGTGAACCCCACGTCACGACTGACGTTTCGCCGGGTCCGAGGGGCGGAACACCGGCTCTCCGGCGTGTATACGGTGCGCCCCTAAACATGATCTAAAGACTTGAGGTAGCGCAGATGTCCGAGAAGGTACTGGTCCAGTACGAGGTGCAGAACGGGATCGCGATTCTCACGCTCGACGATCCGCCCGCAAATACATATACGCACGAGATGATGCGGCAGATTGACGAGAGCGTCGTAAAGGCTCGCTTCGACAAAGCGGTCGAGGTGATCGTGATCACCGGCGCGGGTGAGAAGTTCTTCTGCGCCGGCGCAAACATCGGAATGCTCTCCGAAGCGGACCCCGACTGGAAGTATTGTTTCTGCCTGCACGCCAACGAGACGCTCAATCGCCTCGAGCACACACCGAAGCTCGTGATCGCGGCACTCAACGGCCACACGGTCGGCGGCGGTCTCGAAATCGCGATGGCCGCAGACATCCGGATCGCGCGTAAAGACGCGGGCAAGTGCGGCCTTCCTGAAGTCGCGCTAGGCGTGCTTCCGGGCACGGGCGGCACGCAGCGCTTGGTACGAATGGTGGGCAAGTCGAAGGCCATCCAATTGATGACCGAAGGCTCGACCTTCGGCTTCGAAAAAGCGCTGGAACTCGGGCTCGTGAACGAGATCTACGAGAGCGAGGACCGCGACTCGTTCCTGGCAGCAGTGCTCGAGTATGCGGCACAGTTCACGACGCCCAACAAGGCGACCAAGGCCGTCGGCCTCATCAAGCGCTCGGTGCAGACGGGCTCCGAAATGCCCTTCGAGCTCGCGCTCGCGCTCGAGCGTGAACTGCAGGCACAGCTATTCGCGAGCGACGACGCCACGGAAGGACTCAACGCGTACATCGAGAAGCGGAAAGCTGAATTCCAAGGCAAATAGCCGGGACCGGAACGACATGGCTGAAGCTTGGATCGTCGACGGGGTACGGACCCCGATTGGAAGACACGGTGGCGCGTTGGCGTCAGTTCGTCCGGACGACCTCGCCGCAGTGGCCATCAAGGCTCTGGTGCAGCGGACCGGGATCGATCCCGAGTCGATCGACGACGTGCTCTTCGGCTGCATCAACCAGGCAGGCGAAGACAACCGAAACGTCGCCAGGATGGCGCTCCTGCTCGCGGGTCTTCCGGTCACGGTGCCGGGGCAGACCCTGAACCGCTTGTGCGGATCGGGCATGCAGACGGTGCTCTCCGCGTTCCATGCGATCTCGGCCGGCGAGGGCGACGTCTTCATCGCCGGCGGCGTGGAGAGCATGAGTCGCTCACCGTTCGTGATGCTCAAGCCGTCCGTGGCATACCAGCGCGGCCATCCGTCGATGGCGGACACCGTGCTCGGGTGGCGCTTCCCGAATCCGAAGTTCACGCCGGAGTGGACGATCGGCATGGGCGAGACCGCGGAGATCGTCGCGCAGGACCACAACGCGTCCAGGGAGGCTCAAGACGCCTTCGCCGCCGAGAGTCAGGCGCGCGCGGCCGCGGCAATCGCCGCCTGCAGATTCGCCGACGAGATCGTCCCTGTCTCGGTCCCACAGAGGAAGGGAGACCCTGTCATCTTCGATGTCGACGAGCACCCGCGCCCCAGCTCGACGCTCGAGGCGCTCGCGCGGCTCCGTCCGGTCTTCAAAGAGGGGGGCACCGTGACCGCGGGCAACTCCTCCGGAATCAACGACGGTGCCGCCGCGCTCCTAGTCGTCTCGGCCGAGCGCGGCAAGGAGTTGGGTCTGGAGCCCATGGTGCGAGTCGTGGGTGGCGCGGTCGCGGGCGTGGAGCCGCAACGGATGGGCATCGGGCCGGTTCCGGCGACGCGCAAGGCACTCGACCGAGTGGGATGGAGCGTCGACGACCTGGACCTCGTCGAGCTGAACGAGGCGTTCGCGGCTCAGGCGGTGCCATGCATGTCCGAACTCGGCCTCGACCAAGCGATCGTCAACGTGAACGGAGGAGCGATCGCGCTCGGTCACCCGGTCGGCTGTTCGGGCGCACGGATCGTCGTAACGCTCTTACACGAGATGAAGCGGCGCGGCGTCAAACGTGGGCTCGCGACCATGTGCATCGGCGTGGGCCAGGGAATCGCGAGCCTCTACGAGGCGCCGTGAGCGCAATCCACACCGTCGCGGTACTGGGTGCGGGCACCATGGGGCACGGCATCGCGCAGATTTGTGCCATGGCTGGATGTGACGTCCGCCTCTTCGACGTCGACGAAAAAGCAGCGAGCTCGGGCGCCGAACGTGTGCGCGCGAACCTCGACAAGGGAATGGCGCGCGGCAAAGTCACCGAGGAAGAGCGAGACAGCGCACTGGCCCGCATCTCGATCGCAACGGTCATCGCGGATGCCGTGCACGGCGTCGACCTCGTCATCGAGGCCGCACCGGAATTGGTGGAGCTGAAGGCGAAGATCTTCGCCGAGGTGGACGGCGCCGCGCCCGACCATGCGATTTTGGCGAGCAATACGTCCTCGCTGTCGATCGGCGAGATCGCCGGAGCCGTCTCGGACGCCAGCCGCTTCGTGGGCATGCACTTTTTCAATCCGGTGCACATCATGAAGCTGGTCGAGGTGGTTTGGGGCCCTGAGACCTCTGATGAGACACGGGACGCCGCGGTGGCCTTTGCGCTTCGGCTCGGCAAGCAGCCGATCGTGGTGCGCGACGCGCCCGGTTTTGCGTCTTCGCGCCTAGGTATCGTGCTCGGCATGGAAGCCATCCGTATGGTCGAGCAGGGCGTCGCGAGCCCCGAGGATATCGACAAGGCGATGGAGCTCGGATACCGCCACCCCATGGGCCCGCTCAGGCTCACCGACCTCGTCGGGCTGGACATACGCCTCGGCATCGCCGAATACCTGCACGCCACGCTCCAGTCCGACGCATTCGAACCCCCTGCCCTACTCCGCAGCATGGTGGCCGAGGGCAGGCTCGGAAAAAAGAGCGGGCGCGGCTTCTACGACTGGACCGAGTAGCGGCAGAGCGTCTACACGGGCTAGCATTGCACGGTTGCCACTGCAAGGGAGGACCGATGCGCGCTACGACGGTTGCTTGCCGACGCGGCGATCGCGCGCGTGCGCGATCGATGAGGACCGGCGCTTCGCTTCCGCGAGTCGCGCTGGCAATGGTGGCGCTGATCGCCTCGATCCTGACCCCAGCAGGATCGCTCCGGGCCCAAACGGTGCATGGCACAGTCCTGGATGAGACCAACGACATTCCGGTTCCGGGAGCGAGCGTGGAACTGCTGACGCGCAGCGGTAACCGGGTTAGTGAGTCGATCGCCGACGACCTTGGCCGCTTCGCGCTCAAGGTCCCGGAAGCCGGGGAGTACTTCCTCCATGTGCAACGGCTCGGTTATGAACCGATGACGAGCTTGCTTCTAGAGATCGGCGTCGACCGCAACTACGATTTGGAGCTCGCCGTACGTCCGGCCCCGCTGCCCATCGGTGACATCCGGGTCACAGTGCGCGGTGAGCAGGTGCGCCTTTGGGTGCGGCAAATCGTCGGGATGGACCCCTCCTCGCTGTCCGGGAAGGTCGTCATGGGCGAGGAGCTCGAGCGGATCCGCGAGTCGAGCAGCGACATCGTGTCGATGATGAGGTGGGCACACCTGGCGGCGACGGTGACCTACAGCTTCGACAAGGGAGTCTGCGTCATGGCCCGCGCAATGGGTTGCGCCAAAGTGATGCTGGACGGTGCGCCTTTCCCGCTTGAGTTGTTCGATACCATCGACCCCTACACGATTGGCGCGATTGTCTTCCTGCGTCCCATCGACTCTGGCATCCTCTTCGGCCCCAACCTCGGACGCTCGGGCACCCTTCTGCTCTTTTCGGAGGGCTACGTGTCACGGGAGCAGACGCCATGAGCTTGAAGACAGCGCGCACACTGACGGTCGTCTACCTGGCGCTCATGACGTTCTTCGTCACCTGGCCGGGCTTGCTGCCATTCGCACACGTCGAACCATTCGTTCTGGGCCTCCCCTTCAGCATGGCATGGATCGCGGGCTGGGTTTCGGGCTCGGTGCTCGTGCTCTATCTGCTCGATCGAGTCGAGCGACGGTATCGCTCAGAGGGAGATCCAGCTCGAGGGAGGGATCGCTGATGGAGCGATGGGTGCTCATCTCCATCATCATCGCGGCATACTTGCTGCTTACCCTCACGGTCGGCCTCTTGGCCGGTCGGCGCTCTTCGGACAGCGTGGCGGGGTTCGTCGCGGCCGACCGCAGCTTCGGGCTGCTGGTGATGTACTTCGTCACGGGGGCGTCCGTCTTCAGCGCGTTCGCCTTCCTGGGCGGCCCGGGATGGGCATACTCCCGGGGCGCGGCCTCGTTCTACATCCTCGCGTACGGCGCGCTAGGCATGGCTCCGTTCTATTGGATGGGGCCGCGCGCCGCATCGCTCGGCCGCAGACACGGCTACGTGACGCAAGCGCAGCTGGTCAAAGGCCGCTTTCCCTCGAAAAGCCTCTCGTCTCTCATCGCACTGGTCAGCCTCGTGGCCTTCGTGCCGTACATCACGCTGCAGATGCGCGGTGCCGGCATCGTGATCAATGCGGTCACCGACGGGCACGTGCCGATTTGGCTCGGCGCGGCGGTCGCCTACGGCATCGTCATCGTGTACGTGCTCTCGGCCGGCGCCATGGCGGTCGGATGGACCAACACGTTCCAGGGCATCTTCATGGTGGTGATCGCCTGGGCGCTGGGGCTCTACCTACCGTTTCGGCTCTACGGCGGCATCCGGCCGATGTTCGAGCGCATCGCTTCGGAACGGCCCGAGCTTTTGGAACTGCCGGGACTCACCGCAGCCGGCGAGCCGTGGAGTTGGGGTGCGTACTCGACGGTCATCATCGTCAGTGCCGTGGGGCTGATGATGTGGCCCCATCTGTTCATGAAGGCGTTCACCGCAAAGGACGACGACACGCTGCGCCGGACGGTCATCCTGTTCCCGACCTTCCAGCTCTTCCTGATCCCGATCTTCCTCATCGGCTTTTCGGGTGTGCTCTTCGCGGGGGAGCCGCAGGCGCCCGACTTCATCCTGCCGTTCATGATCCTCGAGACCGGCCTGCCGGCGATCGTCGTCGGGCTCTTCTGTGCCGGCGCGCTCTCGGCGTCGATGTCGACCGGAGACGCCCTCTTGCACGCCTCCGCGTCGGTACTGGTGCAAGACGGCGTAACGCAGTACGTGGAGCTCGACGATCGCGCCCAGAGAAAGCTCATGCGGAGCGTCGTCTTACTCACTGGCGCGATCGCGTACTACTTTGCGTTGGACCCGGATTCGTCGCTGGTAGTGCTTCTCCTTTCGGCCTATGCCATCATCTCTCAGCTTGCGCCTCCCGTGGTAGCCGCGATGTACTGGAGGAGGGCGACCACCAGTGGGGCGATCGCGGGGCTGCTCGCGGGTCTGGCAACGGCACTCTTCTTCTACTTGAACCCCGAGCTCAGCCCGTTCGAAATGCATGAAGGTGTGCTGGGTCTCATCGTGCACGTGCCCACGCTCATAGCCGTCAGCTTGATGACACCGCGACAGGACCAAGACCATCTGAAGGGCTTCTTCCAGTGAGCGATGAGCACCTGGAGGAGCTGCGCGTGAAGATCCGGGCGGTCGATCGCGAGCTGGTTGCGCTCATCGGCCGACGGAAGGACCTCGTCATCGAGATTGGAGAGGCCAAAGAGGCGCTCGGGCTGCCGGTGCTCGACCCGCCGCAAGAGGCCAAGGTCGTGCGCAGGGCAGCCGAGCTCGCGCGCGAACTCGGAGTCGACGAAGAACTGACGCGAGACGTGATCTGGAGGATCATCGCCTCGGCGAGAGATACGCAGGAGGGGCGGACCCGGTGGGGGCCACCCCTTCCGCATGACTCAGGCGCTCCGTCTCCTCTGGGAGCCGACGAAGGCTGAGAGCTGACCGGGTCAGTCGTCGGCGCGTCTCGTCATCAGGTCGCGATTCAGGAGCGCCACCACTTGTCGGGCGTCCCCGACGGGGACGCGTACACCGTACATCTCATCGGGAGGCGTGACGCGTCTCATCAGGTGCGGGTTGAGGTCACGCAACACGCGCTCGTCCACTCCGAGGCTCGCGGCCACACTTGCCAGCGTGGTGCCTCCGGGGACGAAGGCCCGATCGAAGCGGTAGGGATCGGAGAAGTCGACGACAAAGCCGTACGCCTCGGCGTCTTCCGCGAGAATCGTGGCGGCCACGAGCCTAGGCACGTAGTGCCGGGTCTCCCGAGGCAGATGATCGAGAACTTCCCAGTAGACGTCTTCGTCGCCGGTACGCCCTTCGGCATGCAGGTTCAACACGCGCTCCACCCGCCCCGGTCCGGCATTGTACGCGGCGGCGGCGAGGTACCAAGAGCCAAAGCGATCGTGAAGCCACTCGAGGTAGTCCAATGCGGCGTCGGTGGCTCTCACGGGATCCCGTCGCTCATCGACCCATTCGTCCACACGCAATCCGTACTGCAGCGCGGTAGGGCTCATGAACTGCCAGAGGCCCACGGCATAGACCTTGGAAACGGCCCGCGTCTCGAATCCGGACTCCATCATCGCCAGGTAGATTAACTGCTCGGGCATGCCGCGCTGGCGCAACTTCCCGCGCACGAGCTCGTCGTACACGCTGCGCCGCTTCAGCAGCGTCTCGAATTCCGCCCTCTGTGTGGTCTGGAATCGCTCCATCCAGCGCTCGACACGTGCGTTTACGTGGAGCGGCAGGCGTGTGCCGAGCGCCTCGAGCGTGACCGCGGGCACGAGGGTCGCCACTGGCTCGATCTCACGCTCGCCGCCCATGAACAAAAAGGGCGCCAATAGGACCGGCATCGCATACCACCATCTATTCGTACGAGTCAGCGACTCGCGGTGCTTCTGCGTTGACATAGTGAACCTCCTTCCATGTCGCCTGTCCCCCATGCGAGTATCGCAGGATTGTGTTGTGAATCGAAGTCCAGAGGAGGAATTCAGGCGGTACCGCCCGCGCTGAGAGCGCTAAGCGAAGAGGTCCGGCCCGGTGGCTACGCCACCGGGACCGGACCCCTATTCGCGGCTGGCAGAACTATTCAGCCGTGGAGCCCGACGGGTAAACCGATACGACCTTCCGAGCGCGCATGCGCTCGTATGTCACGATGCCGTCGACGCGCGAATACAGCGTGTCGTCGCTACCGCGGCCGACGTTGCGGCCGGGATGAATGCGCGTGCCGCGCTGGCGCACCAAAATGGAGCCAGCGGTGACTTCCTGCCCCCCGAAGCGCTTCACTCCTAAGCGCTGCGCGTTGCTGTCACGACCGTTGCGGCTGGAGCCTACCCCTTTCTTATGTGCCATGAGGTCCTACCCGTCTATGCGAGCTGGTTCGAGAAGCGCACGGGCGCGCCGGAGGCGCGCTATGCGAGCGCGATTTCCTCGATCTTGATCTCCGTGAAGTTTTGCCGGTGGCCTTGCTTCTTCCTGTAGCCTTTGCGGCGCTTACGCTTGAAGACGATGATCTTGTCGGCACGTCCGTGGCGGATCACTTCCGCCTTCACCCAGGCCCCATCCACGGTGGGCGTGCCCACCAGGATGTTCTGCTCACCGTCGCCGGCAAGCAGGACGTTGTCGAACGTGACCGTACCCCCAGGCTCGATATCGAGCGAGGGAATGCGAAGGCGGACGCCTGCTTCGACCCGAAACTGCTTACCGCCCGTCTGGAATACAGCGTACATAGTGACTTCCTGAGTGCCTTCTCGGCTTTTTTTGATGCAGAGCCTGTAAATGTCGATCCGATCAGGAATGCGGTCAAGACGTCGCCGCCAGAATTCGCGCGGTCGGGCCCGTGGTCAGGCCGCCACGTACTTGTTGGTGACGTCGGTCTCGGCGGGGCCGGACAGCAATCTGAACTCATCGAGCCTCATGAGGGGGTCGTCGCGTAGATCGAGTCGCAGGCGAGTCCGGTTGCGCAGCCTCTTCAACAGCCCTGGTTCCTCCTCGATCACCCTCAGCGCCACCTCAGGGTGTACTCGCACGACGATCTGCTTCTCCTGCTTGGAGGATGCCGCCCGGCGCAGCGAGCGCTCGATCCGGCGAACCACGGTCGCAGGTGTGTAGACCCGCCCCATCCCACCGCACAACGTGCATTCGGACGTCAAGGACTGATAGAGCGAGGGGCGCACGCGTTGTCGCGTCATCTCGATCAAGCCTAGATCGGAGACCCTGAACGCCTTCGTGCGAGCTCGGTCCTTCCCCAATTGTGTACGTAACTCGTTCAAGACCTGGTCGCGGTGGGCCTGGGACTCCATGTCGATGAAGTCGGCGACGATGATACCGCCGATGTCCCGAAGTCGGAGTTGCTTCGCGATCTCCCGCGCAGCCTCCAGGTTCGTCCTCAGGATCGTCTCGTCGGGGTCCTTCTTGCCCTTCCCGGTGAAGCGGCCTGTGTTCACGTCGACCGAGACCAGCGCCTCAGTCGGCTCGATCACGATGTGCCCCCCGGACTTGAGGTGCACGCTACGCTGGAACGCCCGCTGAATCTCTTCCTCGATCCCGAATTGGTCGAAGAGGGGTTCGGGACCCGAGTGCAGGTGGATGCGACCCTGAAGGTCGGGATCCACGCTCTTGACGTATTCCAGCACCTCGTTGTACATCGGCTCCGAATCGATCCGGACCGCGTCGAACTTGTCGCTGAACAGGTCGCGGATCACGCCGCTGATCAACTGCGCCTCGCGGTGTACCGAAGCTGGAGCTTTCCGGCCCTTGGCGCGGTTCTGGATCTTGGTCCAGCTCTC
Source organism: Gemmatimonadota bacterium (assembly GCA_015664885.1). Taxonomy (GTDB): domain Bacteria; phylum Gemmatimonadota; class Gemmatimonadetes; order Longimicrobiales; family Gaopeijiaceae; genus UBA1138. Next base: position 33,211 of record DQPL01000046.1, on the reverse strand, counting down.
GTGCAACAGCTTGTACTCTCGGGCCAGCTTCTTCTGGGTGACCTCTTCGCCGACGGTTCGCACGATCATGCCGCCGCTTCCCGGTTTCACGATCTGCTTCGCCATCTTGCGCAGTTTCGAGCGCTGGTCACGCCCCTCGATCTTTCTGCTCACTCCCACGTGTGACGTATAGGGCATGTACACCATAAAGCGGCCCGGCAACGAAACCTGCGCGGTCAGGCGCGATCCCTTGGTGCTGATCGGCTCTTTGGTGACCTGCACTAGGATGCTCTGGCCCTTCTGGACGTTTTCCTGGATCGGGGGGTACTTCTTCGGGCGTCGGCGACCGCGTCCACGGCCTCGATCGTTACCGTCCCCATCCCCATTCTCGGCGTCCGGGTCTTCGTCGTCGCCGTAGTTCAGGTCCGAGACGTGAAGGAAGCCGGCCTTCTCGGCCCCAATGTCGACGAAGGCCGCTTGGATGCCCGGAAGCACTGCTTCGACCTTGCCTATGAAGATGTCGCCGAGCGATCGCCCCTGATCGGGACGGTCCAGCATGACCTGGACCAACTGCTGGTCTTCCAGGAGCGCCACCCATGACTCTTGCGGGGTCGCGCTCAAGAGGATTTCTCTCCTCAAAATAATACTCCGTTGTTTCTGTCGATCCGCGTCTCCCGAACCGGTGCCGTCCGCGTCCCGAACCCTCCCACCTCGGTCTGGTGAGCGAGTCCGGCGACCGTCTGGCCCTCGGCATCCCGGGCGCGGTGGCGTCGGCGTTCTCGGGCTCCTCCCGAGGCTGCGCCGGCCCCCTACCGCTGCGGGTCGAACTGTTAGTCTGTTTCCGCCCCCACGGGCTCTCGTGAGCTCGCCAGGGATGGTTCTTCGATTCGGTCCGTCATCAGCTCGGCAACGATGTGCCTACCGATCACCAACCGTTGAATTTCACTCGTACCCTCGCCGATCTCGCAGATCTTAGCGTCGCGCATCATGCGCTCAACGGGGTAGTCACTCGTGTATCCGGCACCACCCATTACTTGGATGGCGCCCAACGTGGCACGCATGGCGAGTTCGGAACAGTACAGCTTCGCCATGGCCGCTTCTTTCGAGAACGCAGCGCCACGGTCCTTCAACCAGGCAGCGTGGTATACGAGATGCCTTCCAGCCTCGATCTCCGTGGCCATATCCGAGAGCCGGAACTGAACCTGTTGGAATTCCCAAACCTTACGGCCGAATTGCTGCCGTTGGTTCACGTAGCGCAAAGCGGTCTGGAACGCGCCGTCGGCCAGGCCGAGGCTGAGCGCGGCTACTCCGATACGTCCGGCATCGAGCGTCTTCATGAAGTTGATGAAACCAAGCCCTTCTTCACCCAGACGCTGTTCCACCGGCACGAGCACGTCGGAGAAAAGTAACTCGCGCGTATCCGAAGCCCTCCAGCCCATCTTGTCCTCTTGCTCCCCCGCGCTCAGGCCCTGCGAAAACGGCAAGTCCGGCCGGTGGCCCCAGCCCACCGCCTCTGCCCGCGCAAGGTCCACGGTCGGTTTGCAGACGATGAAGCTCGAAATGCCCCGACGTCCCATGTCAGGGTCCGTAACCGCCGTCGCCACAAAAATCTCACCCACACCCGCATGGGTGATGAAGATCTTCGATCCGTTCAGGCGGTAGCCACCCGCCTCACGCACGGCCCGGGTCCGCGTGCTTCCCGAGTCCGAGCCCGCCCCCGGTTCGGTGAGCCCAAAACCGCCGAGCACTTCACCGCTGGCCAACGGCGGTATGAACTCCCTCTTCTGGTCCTCGGTGCCAAAGGCCACGATCGGTGAGGTGCCCAGGGTCGTGTGCGCGGAGACCGTGATCGAGTGGCTGGCGTCGAACTTGGCCAGTTCCTCCACTACCAGGATGTAGCTCAAGTAGTCGAGGCCGAGGCCACCCAGCTCCTTGGGCACGGGAACTCCGAAGAGCCCCATCTCGGCCATCAACTTGGCGTTCTCCCACGGGAACTCTGCGGTCTCGTCGAGCTCTCGAGCCACCGGAGCGATCGCGTTCTCCCCAAAACGGCGTACCCGCGCCTGTAAGGCTACGTGGTCCGAGTTGAGGTAGCGATGCATGGAAGCTCGTTGATGGGAGGTGTGTTCACGTGGGATGGCGGCGGTCGCAAGCATGACATGTACGCGGCGACGCCTCTCCAAAGTAACGAAGAAGCGCGGACCGTCGGCATCCCCGTGCCCGCGCGTACCGTTCGACGGCATCGAGCTTGAGAGTGGCAGACCGGCGCAATTCGTTGGCCCAGGTGAAATCCGCCCGTGCATGCACACCTACGCGGATTGGGTCGGACACTCCATTGAGCGGCGCGGTTGCTGGTGTGTCAGGGAGATGTCAGGATCGTGCAACGCTAGGTCCGCCGATCTGTGCCCAAGTCAGCTGCGGTACTGCCAGGATCAGTCCTCGGCGTCGCCCTCTTCCTCCGTCGATCCTGGTTCACCGCCCTCCGCAGCATCCGATGAAAACGGGAAGCGCAGCAGCGCACCGGCGACCAAGACCGCAATCGCCGCACCCGTCAGCCAGCGCTGCTCCAGAAAGATGCCCATCAGCGCCATGGCCGCACCCACCGTGAATACGCGCACCTTCCACTCGAGCATGTGACTGGGCTTGCTCGACCGGCTAAGGAAGAGAGACACTCAGTCTTCCGATTTCTCTAGGAAGCGCCGAACGCCGTCACGGCACTCCTCGCTCATGCGCGCTTCCACGTTGACTTCGGCACCGCGGCGGATGCCGGACTCGAAGTCCATACCGTCGAGATCGTAGAGAAGCTTCTTGGTGCGGATGAGTGCGGCGCGAGACTTCTGGCCGAACACCTGCAGGTACTGCTTCACGTTCTCCGTGTGGGTGAACGCAGGAAATACTCGGGTCACGATCCCGATGTCCTTCGCCTCCTGGGCAGAGATGCGATCGCCTTTGGTGACCAGCTCGAAGGCCTGCACCTCCGGCACTTTCCGGCGGAGGATCGCCATCACCATCGCGGGCACGAAGCCGAGGTGGATCTCCGGATAGCCGAACTCCGCGTCGTCGCGCGCGATCACGATGTCGCACGCGGTAGCCAACCCGCAGCCGCCCGCGAGTGCACGCCCCTTTACCAGCGCGATCACCGGCAGCGGGTGCCGCCGAATCTGGATGAAGAGCTCACCGAGCGAGAGCGCGTCTTCAAGATTCTCTTCCTGACCCAGCGTGACCATCTGCTCGAGCTCCGCGAGGTCCGCCCCGGCGCAAAAGTCCTTCCCCCGTCCGGTGATCACCACCACCGTCGCCGCCGGATCATCCGCCGCGCGCGCGAGAAACGCCTTGAGCGATTTGACCATGGCCTGGTTGAGCGCGTTACGCTTGTCCGGTCGGTTGAGCGTGAGCGTCACGATGCCGTTGTCGACGGTGTATGGCAGAACTGGGAACGCGTTCACGGCGTACGCTCGCTTCTTCGCATTGCCCCGTCAGCCGGCATGCGGCCCCGCCCCTGCACGGCGTGCGCGACTTCATCGGGGACTTCGATCTCAATTCTCAACAGTGCCGTACTGAACACCTTTCCTTGCGCATCGTTCATGAGCGACATGGTGCCGCCACCTCCCAGAGCACCGTGCAAAAGGAAGTTGAGCGCCCCCAAGTTGGGAAGCTCGAACCGTTCGACGTCGCCGCGTACCATCGATCCGAAGTGGGCCTTCACACGGTCGGCCGTGAGCTGACTACAAAGCAGATCATAGTGCTCGGAGTCATAGGCGATCACTCCCACGTTGGCGGTGTCACCTTTGTCGCCTGAGCGAGTGTGCGCGACGTGCACCAGCTGAACTCGAGCCATGGGTGTCACACCTCCTTCACGTCGACGACCAGGTGTGGTTCGACCACCGAACGCTCGATGAGCGCCGGCCAGTACGCCATGATCTCCTGAACGCGAGGGCGTCCACCCGCGAAGCCGGTCACCGACGGTGGCCCGGTCAGTACCAGCGGTGCGATTTCACGGGTGAATCGCTCGACAGACGCGCGCTCATCGGCTCGCACGCCGACGCGAAGTTGGACCTCCGGCAGATCGGCGGGCGGCTCGCCGGCGAGCGCACCGTGCGTCGAATCCCAGCCGACCAACTCGGTGCGCATTTCGTCAAATCGTAGTCCGAGTCGGTCCAGACGCTCGCGCAGAACTCGATCGGCCGCCTTCGCCTTGGCCGCCGCGTCCGGCCACGAATAGGTGAGCGTGCCGGTGGCCTTCCAACCGGCGGAGTACGCGATCGACACCTTCAAGAAATCGGTTCGGGCCCGGCCCGTGATCCCGTGAACACGAACGCGGTCATCGCCCTGATCATCGAGCTGGATGCTGGTGAAGTCCACGATCACGTCTGGCGTGATGTACGTGGTGGGATCGCCCATCTCGTAGAGGATCTGTTCGGTCACCGAAGCTCGCGTGACCCAACCGCCGCTGCCGTGGTGCTTGGTCACCACGAATGCGCCATCGGCGCCAACCTCGACGATCGGGAAACCGACCGCCGCGAGGTCCGGAACCTGCCACCAGTCGATCATGCAGTTGCCACCGGTGGACTGGGCTCCGCACTCGTTGATATGGCCGGCCACGACGCCGGCAGCGATCTGGTCGACATCGTCCACGGCCCATCCGAATTCATGCATCAGTGGGCCGTAGGTGAGCGCCGTGTCGGTGCTGCGTCCCGTAACGATCACATCCGCACCGAACTCGAGCGCGCGCACAATGGGCGCCGCCCCTATATAGGCATTCGCACTCTGCACTCGCTCGCGTACCTCACAGAGGGGAGCGCCGGTCTCCATGTGTCTCAGCTCGTGCCCTTCCCCGAGAAGTGAGTCGAGGCGATCCATCAGGTCGTCACCGGTCACGAGGCCGACCGTCGCGCGCCCGGCGACACCCGCCGTACGTCCGGCCTCGGCGAGCGCCTCGGCGCAGCCCCTGGGGTTCACGCCCCCGGCGTTGGTGACGACCCGCACCCCTTGCTTGATGCACGCCGGGAAGATGCGCTGCATCAGCGACACGAAGTCCCGAGCATAACCGGCGTTCGGGTCGCGAGCGCGCTGCTTCTGCATGATGGACATGGTCACCTCGGCGAGGTAGTCCAACATGAGATAGTCGATGGGTCCGCCCTCGACTTGGCGCACGGGCGCCTCGAGATCGTCGCCCCAGAAACCCTGTCCACTGGCGACGCGCACGACGCGACCGTTGTCGCTCATTTGGCTACGCCCGGGATCTGAAAGGCACCCAGGTGCGGGCCTGGGTTGTGGAGCGCGGTGCGAAGCAAGAGTGCCAGCGCCGGCCGTAGTTCTTCGGGCATGACGATCTCGTCCACGAACCCACGGGCTCCCGCGAAGCGGGCGTCGAGCTGCCGGTCGTACTCTGCCCGGACCTCGTCCATCCGCGTGGTCAGGTCCTCGTCGGGGAGCTCGCCTGCCTCCTTGAGGCGCTCGATCTGGGCGCTGAAGAGCGCCATGACCGCGCTCTCGCCCTCCATCACCCCCATGCGGCCCGTAGGTAGCGAGAGAATGAAATCCGGATCGAAGCCCTGCCCGGCCATCGCGTAGTACCCGGCCCCTGACGCGTGGTTGAGGGTGAGCACGAGCTTGGGCACCGTGGCGGTGGCCATCGCTTCCACGAATTCCGCTCCGGCCCGAATGATTCCGGAGTGCTCGGCCTCCGTACCCACCATGAAGCCTGAGACATCCTGAATGAACAGAATCGGCGTCTCGTGGCGGTTCATGGTCTCGATGAAGTACGCCACCTTTCTCGCGCTCTCGGTATACACGATGCCACCGAGCCGCGGGGGACCGTCGGGGTTCTTGAACATACCCCGGGCGTTGGCGATGACCCCGACGGGGTGGCCGTCGAGGAACGCCGTACCACAGATCATCTCCGGCGCGTGGCCGGGTTGAAACTCGTCGAGCTCCTCACCGTCCAAGATGCACTCGAGCACGGCACGAGTGTCGTAGGGGTGGCGATGATCGTCTGGCATGATGTCGTAGAGCTCGTACGCCAACCGTTTGGGTGGGGTTGCGGTGCGCACCGTGACCACGTCGCTCTTCGGTAGCTCGGCGACGAGCTGTCGCAGCCGAGCGATACACGCCTCGTCGCTCTCGACCATGTAGTGCGCTACCGCGCTGACCTCCGTGTGCACGCGCGCACCGCCAAGCTCCTCTGCGCCCACGACCTGGCCCGTCGCCCCTTTCACGAGGTTGGGCCCACCGAGCCCCATGAACGACGTGCCCTCGACCATGAGGATTACGTCCGACAGCGCAGGCAGGTAGGCGCCACCGGCAATGCACGGCCCCATGACCGCAGCAAGCTGGGGCACGCGCAGATAATGCCGCATCACGGAGTTGTAGTAGAAGATGCGCGCGGCGCCGTACTGACCCGGAAACACGCCACCCTGGTAAGGGAGATTGACGCCGGCCGAATCCACGAGATAGAGAATCGGGACACGACAGCGCATCGCGACTTCCTGAGCCCGCAGGATCTTGGTGATCGTCTCCGGCCACCACGACCCCGCCTTGACCGTAGCGTCGTTGGCGACGATGACGACCTCGCGCCCAGACACGCGTCCGACGCCGGTGACCACGCCTGCACTCGGTGCCGCCCCGTCGTAGAGGTCGTAGGCGACGAGGAGCCCGATCTCGAGCCAGGGCTCCCCGTCGTCCAGCAAGAGGTCGACTCGCTCACGCGCGGTCAGCTTCCCTTGGGCGTGCTGGCGCGCGATACGCTCGGCGCCACCCCCATCGTACAAGCGGTCACGGAGCTCTCGTAGATCGAAGGAAAGCTCTGCCATCCGGCCGCGGGGGCGGCGAGGTTGGGTCACACCGCCTCGTGCGTAGAGAACCACTCGCGGATGTAGTCGATCGCGGCGGTCGTGGGCGTGCCCGGACCGAACAGCTTCCCGATTCCCTGCTCGTCGAGCGCCGCCATGTCGTCCTCGGAGATTATACCGCCGCCGGTGAGCAGGACATGATCGGCTCCGGCATCGTCGAGCAGTGCCTTTACGCGGGGGAAAAGCGTCAGATGCGCGCCGGACAACACCGACATCGCCACGACGTCGACGTCCTCTTGAACAGCGGCGCTGACGATCATCTCAGGCGTCTGGTGCAGACCCGTGTAGATGACCTCGAAGCCGGCGTCTCGAAACGCAGCAGCGATGACCTTCGCCCCGCGATCGTGGCCATCCAGTCCAGGCTTGGCTACGAGTACTCGAATTTTGCGAATGCTCTCTGACATGGGCCTCCCGGCTCAGAAGAAGACAGGCTCCTTGTACGAGCCAAAGACCTCTTCCATGGCGTGTCGAATTTCGTAGAGCGTGCACGACGCGCGGGCACAGTCCAGAATCGCTGGTACGAGGTTCTGCGCGCCCGAGCTCGCGTGGCGCAAGGCAGCGAGAGTTTGATCGACGCGCGCCGAATCCCGGCTGGCACGCAATTCCGCCATGCGGGCGACCTGAAGCCGCTCGACCGACTCATCGATCTTCAGCCGATCGATCTCGATCTTCTCGGAGCCTTCCATGAAGTGATTCACGCCCACGACGACGCGCCCGCCGGACTCGATCTCGCGCTGCTGTCGCATGGCAGACGCGGCAATCTCACCCTGAAACCATCCCTGTTCGATGGCAGGTACGACACCGCCCAACGCGTCGATCTCGTCGAACATGTCAAGCGCTTCGCGCTCGAGTAAATCGGTGAGCGACTCCACGTAATACGATCCGGCGAGGGGGTCGATGGTGTTGGTGACGCCGGACTCGAACGCAAGGACCTGCTGCGTCCGCAGTGCGATGCGCACCGCCTTCTCCGTAGGCAGAGCGAGTGTCTCATCCATTGAATTGGTGTGCAGCGATTGCGTGCCACCCAACGCGGCCGCCATCGCCTGGTAGGCGACCCGCACGATGTTGTTCTCGGCCTGTTGTGCGGTGAGGCTCACACCAGCGGTCTGCGCATGCGTGCGCAACCGCCAAGACTCCGGCTTCTTCGCGCCGTACACGTCCCGCATGCGCCGCGCCCAGATGCGCCGCGCCGCGCGCAGCTTGGCGATCTCTTCGAAGAAGTCGTTGTGAATATCAAAAAAGAAGGAGAGGCGAGGCGCGAAGCTGTCCACGTCGAGACCTCGCGCAATGCCGCGCTCGACGTACTCGAAGCCGTTGCGCAGTGTGAACGCAAGCTCCTGCACCGCGGTCGACCCAGCCTCTCGAATGTGGTAGCCCGATATCGAGATCGGGTTGTAGTTGGGCGTGTTCTCGCTGCACCACTCGAACATGTCGATGATGCATCGTAGGGCGGGCTCCGGGGGGAAGACCCAGGCGTGCTGGGCCTGGTACTCCTTGAGGATGTCGTTCTGCACCGTGCCGCGCAGGACCTCGGCAGAGATGCCCTGTCTCTCGGCCGCGGCGACATAGAAGCAGAAGAGGATGATGGCCGGACCGTTGATCGTCATCGAGACCGAGACCTGGTCCAGCGGAATGCCGACGAAAAGACGTTCCATATCGTCGAGCGACGAGATCGCGACGCCACAGACCCCCACTTCTCCCAACGAACGCGCGTGGTCGGCGTCGTAGCCCATGAGCGTGGGGAAGTCGAAGGCGACCGACAAGCCGGTCTGGCCGTGCGCCAGCAAGTACTTGTAGCGCTCGTTGGTTTCCTCCGCCGTGGCAAAGCCCGCGAACTGGCGCATCGTCCAAAGACGGGTCCGGTACATCGTGGGGTATGGACCCCGTGTGAACGGAAACTCACCGGGGAGGCTGAGATCGTTCCCGGGATCGCTGCCTTCGCGATCGAGCTCGGTGTACAGAGGCCTGACCTCGGCGCCCGAAGAAGTCGAGAAGAGCGCGTCCCTCTGGGGCGTGGCGTCGTAGGTACGCTCCCACTCCGCCAGACGCGCTCTCAGGTGCGCGAGCTCCTCCTCCTGCTCGCGCACGAGGTCCGCTAGCTCGCGCGTCCCTGGGACATTTTTCTCGATCGTCGACATTCGTACTCCTCAACAACACTCGTGCAGGTTCCCGCAGCCCGGCAAAGATCAATCTAGCCGCGAAAAGGCTTCAACGCAGAAGGCCGTCCAGGATTCGGCGTGCGACGGAATATGGCGTCTCCACGCGCTCCGCGATGTCATCGAGCGCCGATTCGAGCAGTTCGGTGGCGAACTCGGAGCGCCGAGCCACTCTCCGCATCTCCCGCTCCACTACGTCCTGAACTCGGTTCCTGGCTCGAGCCCGACGGCAGGCCTCGAGTTGACCACTGGCCTGTAGCCAGGCGCGGTGGGCTTCGACCGCCTCGAGCAGCTTGGGCAAGCCCTCGCCGCTGTGGGCAACGGTCGAGAGCACCGGAATCGACCACCCCCCTTGCTCCACAGCCTCCGCGTCGGTGGTGCGCTCCTTACGGAGGGCGTTCGAGAGATCCACGCCATGGTGCGCCGGTATGTCCTTGAGCGCGTGGCCCGCCTTTAGGTGTAGCGCCTGTCGGATCTGCTTCGCGAGCCGATCCGCCCCCGGGCGGTCCGCCTTATTCACGACGAAGATGTCGGCGATCTCCATCAAGCCCGCCTTCATCGCCTGGATCGCGTCTCCGGACTCGGGCACCAGCACGACGATGACCGTGTCCGCCGCTGCGGTGATCGCGAGCTCGGTCTGGCCGACCCCGACGGTCTCGACGAGCACGCGATCGAAGCCGAAGGCATCCATGAGGTCGAGCACTTCCTTGGTGGTGGTTGCCAGCCCGCCCAGAGAGCCCCGCGTGGCCATGGAGCGGATAAAGATTCCGGGATCGGTCGTCAGGTCGTTCATCCGGATCCGATCTCCCAGTAGCGCGCCTCCCGAATAAGGGGATGTAGGATCGACCGCGATCACTCCGATGCGCTCGTCGTGCTCCCGGTACGACGCGGCCGCGCCCGCGACCAAGGTCGACTTGCCCGCTCCGGGCGGACCCGTGAACCCCACTCGGCACGTGCTCGGCCCAACAGTCAAGACGCGGTGCAGGAGGTCCTCGAAACCGTCGCGCTCGTCTTCAACGATCGAGATCGCACGAGCCAACGCCGTCACTTCCCCGCTGAGGAATCGCTCGAGCACTGAGCTCAAGGCTGGTGAAAGCCCCCCGGCTTCGTGACTCATCTCATCCTCATAGCAAGAGCTTCGATGCCAGGCCCAGCAGCAGGAAGAAACCGCACAGGTCGGTTAGGGTGTGCACGAAGACCGACGACGCGACCGAGGGGTCTACACCCATGCGGTCGAGCGTCGTCGGGATGAAGGCGCCGGCGAAACCGGCTACGACCTGATTCCCCCACATCGCCAAGAAGACGACCATACCCAGCATGGGGTCGCCGTCCAGCACGAAAGCGATCGCTGCGATCCCGCCTCCCAGCACGGCGCCATTGACGAGACCGATCAGGATCTCCTTGGCCACGAAGCCTCTGGCAGAGCCTGATCCCTGGATGGTGATCCGGCGTATGGTCACCGCCAGCGACTGCGTGCCCGAGCTCCCCCCCATCGCCGCAATGATGGGCGCGATGAACACGAGCGTGATCACCGCGTCGATCGTCTCTTCGAACAAGAGGATCACCGAAGCGGCCAGTGAGGCCGTGAGCAGGTTCAGCAGCAGCCAGGGCAAGCGAGTCCGTACCGACTGGGTCCATGTGTGCTTGAGCTCGTCTTCGTCCGTGACCCCGGCGAGACGGAAAATGTCTTCGGTCTGCTCGGCCTCGATGACGTCGATGACGTCGTCGAAGGTGATGCGACCGAGCAGCTCGCCGGCCTCCGTGACGACCGCGATCGCGGCAAGGTTGTAGCGTGCGATCAGCCGCCCCACCTGCTCTTGATCGACGTCGGGCATAACGGTTGCTACAGGCTCCTCGACCAGCGCTTCGATGCTCTCCTCAGGGTGGGCGATGATGAGATCGTCGAGTCGCAGTGTGCCCAGGAGCCTGCGGTCCGCGTCGACCACGAAGACCGTATAGAAGTCCTCGACCTCCTGCCCCTGCGCGCGGACTTGCTCGATCGCTTGGCCCGCGGTCAGCCTCGCTTCTAACTCTACCAATTCGGTGGTCATGAGCCCGCCGGCGGTCTCTTCGTCGTACTGCAGCAAGCCCTTGAGCTCGCCGGCCTCATCCACGGACAACTCTGCGAGGATCTTGCTCTGCTCGTCGGGCTCGAGCTCGCTGATGAGGTCGACCGCGTCGTCGTCAGGCAGATCATGCAGCAGCTCTGCACCCTTCTCGGGCGTGAGCGCGGCCAGAAGGTCGCCGCGCTCCTCGCCTTCCTCCATCTCGGCAAGTGTATCGGAGGCAAGTTCGGTCGGCAGCGCCGAAAGCAGCTCGATCTGCTGAGCCTCGTCCAGCGACTCGACCAGATCCGCCAGGTCGGACGGATGAAGCTCGGCCGCGTGCTCGCGCACGCCTGCAAGGTCGCCACGGGCCGCGAGGGCCTGCAGGCGTTTTTGGCGCTGCTCGATGTCGTGCTCAGACGTGCCCATTGAAGAAGATCCCCGAGGCGCGTGACGCCCGCAAGGCAATGGGGGACAGCCGGCTAGCAGCCCGCGGTAGAAGTACAGTGGGCCGCGCGCAGGGGTCTCGCGAGTTCAATAGTAGGCACGACGACGAGTCGTAGTTGTTCTACGGCGAGGAGGAGTAACGACCTATTGGGCCGCGACCCCCCTGCGCCCAACACCATGTTTGGTAACGCTTTACTGTGTGTGGGTTGCGGTGGCACGGCCCCATCTCCGTCGTTGGGGCTCCTAGCCGTAGCGACGGCTATGGCGTCGTCGCCCCGCCTAGGATCTAGGGCCGTGGCACCGCAACGCGGCCCACTGTACTTCTACCGCGGGCAGCTAGCTCCGACTCAGGACCTCGCCGACAAGCTGCTCCTGAAGCACGTACATGGGGCTGGAAAAGCGGTCATCGCCGTCGGGGTGGTCGTGCCCGAGCACATGCAGCGTGCCGTGGATCGCGAGACGGACCAACTCCTCACTCAAGGGCACTGCCAGCGCCTCGGCCTGCCGACGGGCCTGCTCTGCCCCGACGTAGACGTCTCCCAGCGGCTGATCCGGACTGCCGAGCGAAAAGGAAATCACGTCGGTAGGTCGATCCTTGCCGCGGTATTCTCGGTTGAGACGCGTGATTTCCGCGTCGTCGACCAGCGTGACCGAGAGCTCGGCCTCGCGTCCGTCTGCGTCGAGCGCTTTCCTCACCGCAGCCTCCAACAGCGCCTCTTCAACCCCGTCGAAGACTCCTAGGTTGACCTGAACTGTCAGGCGACCTCCGTAGCGTCCGACTCTTCGCCTTCTCCGCCATCGTTCTCTTCCTCGCCCTCCGTCAGGTGCTTCGTGGACGGATACTCGATGCGGCTGTGAAGCACGCCCGAGAGAATGTTGACGAACTGCTCCTTCACCTGCGCGATCTCTCGCAGAGTGAGTGGAGCCTCGTTGAGCTGCCGGTCACTGATCTTTCCCTCGACGACATTGTCGATCAGGTCGCGCACGCGCTCCGGCGTCGGGTCTTGCAGGGCACGCGTCGCGGACTCGCAGGAGTCCGCGAGCATCACGATCGCGGTCTCCATGGACTGGGGCTTCGGACCCGGATAGGAGAAGCGCTCTTCGTCGATGTCGCCGTCGGCTTCCTCGCTGGCCTTCTCGTAGAAGAATCCGATCCTCTGCGTGCCGTGGTGCTCCAGGATGAACTGGATCAGCAATTCGGGCACCTTCGCCTCTTTGGCAAGCCGGACACCCTCGGTCACGTGTTCGCGCACGATGCCGGCCGAGGTCTCAGGCTTGAGCTTGTCGTGCGGATTCCGCCCGCCCTGCTGGTTCTCCACGAAGTAGTGAGGCTTGAGCATCTTTCCCACGTCGTGGTAGAGGACGCCGACCCGGGTCAAGAGACCGTTCGCACCGATCGCGGTGGCGGCGGTTTCGGAGAGGTTGGCAACGTTGATCGTGTGTGCGTAGGTACCAGGCGCTTCGAGGGACAGGCGACGAAGCAGCGGTCGTGTCGGATCGGCCCATTCGAGCAGCGTCTGGTCGGTCGTGATGCCCGTGAAGAGCTCGAATACAAACAGGAAACCCGTCGCGAGCAGCGCCGACACCGTGGCGGCTACGGCGACGATGGCGGTGTCCTGAGCGATGTCCATCATGCGGTGAGACATCGTCAGTCCATGAGCCAGCAGCATCAGGCCACCGGCCGCGGAAATGATCGCGATCGCGACCCAGGTCTCCGAACGGCGACGCACGGCGCGCACGCTCATCGCGGCGGCGGCGCCCGTAGCCATGACCACGAGCATGGTCCCGTAACCGGCGAAGGGAGGCAAAGTCCCCGTGATCGTTGCGACCACCAGTACGAGGAATAGCGCCATACGCGAGTCCCACAACACTGCGACTGGCAGCGCCACGAACGCGATGGGAAGCCACTCCGCGGAGATATTACCGCGGTCGATGCCCACCGCCGCCGTGAAGTACGCCGCAACCAGCAGCGCGATGAACAGTAGCCAGCGGAAGTTGGCATACACTTCGGGGCGGTTGAAGAAGAGCAGCAGGCCGAACAGAGAAAACAGCATCACGTTGAGCAAAGCCGCTCCGATTACGGCCCCGGCAGACACCCGAGCCGTTTCCCCTTCGCCAAGAGTTCGCAGCTGCACGGCGTAGGCTTGCAGTCGCTCCAACGTTTCCGGACCTACAGGATCCGCCTGTCGAACGATTGCCTGCCCCTCCAACACTCTTTGCTTGATGAGCGGAACAGCCCGCGCCTGCGCCTCCCGATCGATCTCCGTCGCGAGTACGTTGAGCAAGTAGGTCGGCTGCATATGCCCGATCAAGATCATGCGGAACAGCTCAGACTCGTCGGGCGTGGTGAGAGGCGGGAGCGCGAGAGCCGCCTGGTCATAAAAGTCTCGCGATGTGGCAACGTCTGCGGAGGGCCTGGTGCGCTCAGGGATATCGCCGCCTACGCGCACATAGATCGTGTTGGTGGTGACTTCACCCATCACTGTGACGTCGACCACACCTTCCGCGAGAAGCCCGCGCGTCGCCGCTACTGCGGAGGCACGGAACGTATGGCGCAACGTGCTGTCCCCGATGAAGTCGACCACCTGAGCCGCACTGGCCGTAATCCGACTTCCCTCGAGGATCGACTGTACCCGCGCGCGGTCGTCGGCCACGACGGCAGAGTCGAGTTGATCGAAGAAGCGTTCGAGCTCGGCCCTCATCGTGTCAGCGAATTCGGGGACGAAATCGAACGTAGGGGGCACTCCTTCGCGCACCGAGTTTTGCTCCGCCTCCAGCTCGGCAGGGGTCTTGGGGACGTCGAATGAGAACCGGGCGATGACGTCCTCAGGGGCAACGCTCCAGGAGTCGTAAGGCTGGACGACCGGCCCTTCAGCGGGCAGGAAAAACGAGGTGAGTAATCCAGCTAGAACCACGACCAACAGGACGCGCGCGCCGTGATGGAGAATGCGCTCACCCCAGGAAACACCAAGCTCTCCCCACAGCCTACGCAGTAAGGAACTGCCCCCGTTACGGTCGTCTTGGCGACTCACGACGGCTCGTCGTCCTCCTCCGAAGCCCGCGCGTATGCGTTGATGATGTCCTTCACGAGCCGGTGCCGGATAACGTCCTTGGCGGAGAGGTACACGATCGAGATGCCGTTGATGTCCGACAGAATACGCTCGACCTCCAAGAGACCGGAGTCGATCTTGCGCGGAAGATCGATCTGCGTCTTGTCTCCGGTGATCACAACCTGGGAATTCAGCCCCAGGCGGGTCAGAAACATCTTCATCTGTGCCGTGGTAGCGTTCTGAGCTTCGTCGAGAATGACGAACGCGTCCGACAGGGTGCGGCCGCGCATATACGCCAGCGGGGCGATCTCGATCGTCGATTCCTCCAGTGCGCGCCGCATGCGATCGGGCGGCATCATGTCCTCGAGCGCGTCGTACAGCGGGCGCAGATAGGGGTCGACCTTCTCCTGAAGGTCCCCTGGCAAAAAGCCCAGGTTCTCACCCGCCTCTACCGCTGGGCGTACCAGCACGATCCGGCGCACACGCTTCTTGTAGAGCGCATCGAGTCCGCACGCCACAGCGAGGTACGTTTTCCCCGTCCCGGCAGGACCGATGCCGATCACGATGTCGTTGTTGGTGATCCGCTGCACGTACCGCCGCTGGCCGTCGGATTTGGGGACGATGACCCGCCGCGAGCCTGGGATCGCGATGCGTATTTCGTCGTCGGGGTGCACGATGCCCTCGGGACCGAGCGCATCGCCGCCGTCGGCGAATCGGCCTATGTCGGCCACGTCGAACGGCGCACGCAAACGAGAAAGCTCGATCATGTGCTGCACGACCGGCGCAGCCCTCTCCACCGAGTCCAGACTGCCGGAGAGGATGAGATGATCGCCGCGCATGACGACTCGGATGCCGAAGAGTCGAGTGATTTCCTGCAGGTTTCGATCGGTCACCCCGGTCAGCGTGAGGGGGTCTGCTCCCTCCGCATCGAGTCGATGCTCTACGATCGTTTCGCCGTTGGCCAAAGTCTCTCCTGGAAAGCCTCAGCCTTCCTCGTTTCTCCTCGTGACGGTGATACCCAACGCTTCTAGCTGCGCGTCATCGATTGCCGTGGGCGCGCCCTCGAAAAGAGCACGCGCAGCAGTGGTCTTCGGGAACGCAATCACGTCCCTCAGACTACCTGATCCAGTGAAGCGCTGCACGATTCGGTCCATTCCCAACGCGATGCCCCCATGGGGTGGCGCTCCCGCGGCCAAAGCGCCGAGTAGAAACCCGAACTTCTCATCGATCTCCCCGTCGCCCAGCCCGAGTGCCCGCAAAATGCGCCGCTGCAGCTCAGGCTGATGAATCCGGATGCTACCGGAGCCCAATTCGGTTCCGTTGTACACGAGATCATACGCGGTTCCCCGCACCGCTGCCGGGTCCGTCTCGAGCAAGTCTACGTCGTCCATGTGCGGCATCACGAACGGGTGGTGGCTCGCGGACAAGACTCCGTCCTCTTCATCGAAGACCGGGAATTCGGTAACCCAGAGCCAAGCATGCTCCTTCTCGGGCTTTAGCTCGAGCGCCGCAATGGCCGCCATGCGCGCCGCCGCCAGCGCGGGCGACGTGACCTGGTCGGCGCCCGCGGAAACCAAGGCGAGGTCGCCGGCCTGTAGGCCCATAGAGACGACGTGCTCGGGCTGCAAGAACTTCCCGATGGGCCCCGATGCACCCTCTTCGGTGCATTTGGCCCAAAGAAGACCTGGAGCTCCGGTCGCTTTGGCCTCGTTTTCGATCGCCTCGATCTGCCTTCTGGACAGCCGCGCTCCACCGCTCAAGCGAAGGCCCCGAACGCGGCCCCCAGCTGTCACCGCCGACCGGACGATGCCGAAGTCCAGGGAGGCCGTTGCCTCCGTCCAATCCTCGATCTCGAGGCCGAAGCGCAAGTCGGGACGGTCGGATCCAAACCGGTCCATCGCCTCCGCCCACGTGAGGCGGGGGAACGGCAGCGACGCGTCGATCTCGGCGACCTCGGAGAGGCGAGCCATGAGCCCTTCCATCAGTGCCAAGATGTCCTCGGGCTCTACGAAGGACGCCTCCACGTCGATCTGGGTAAACTCGGGCTGACGGTCCGCGCGCAGATCCTCGTCGCGGAAGCAACGCGCCATCTGGAAGTACCGGTCGAAGCCCGCGACCATCAGAATCTGCTTGTAGATCTGAGGACTCTGGGGAAGCGCGTAGAACTCACCCTTGTGCACACGGCTCGGCACCACGTAGTCGCGCGCGCCCTCCGGCGTCGCCTTGGTCAGGATGGGCGTCTCGACCTCAATGAAGCCGTGCTCGTCCATGTAGTTGCGTGTCGCCAGAATGAGCTTGTGCCGGAGAATCAGCGTCTGCTGAAGCTCCCGCCGTCGCAGGTCCAGGACGCGGTGCTGCAGGCGAAGTTCTTCGGCGGGCAACTCGTCTTCCGGCGCCCGGTACACGGGGATGACCGGCGTCTCGGCGTCGGAAAGGATCTCCACGCTGGTCGCCTTAATCTCGATCTTGCCGGTTTCGATGTCCTTGTTGCTGGCACCCTCGGGCCGAACCTCGACCGTCCCGACGACTCGAATCACATCCTCGTGCCCGATTTCGCCCGCGATCTCCATGCTCGCCGCATCGGTCCAGTCCGGACCGAAGGAGACCTGCAATAGACCGCTGCGGTCACGCAGGTCCACAAAGACCAGGCCGCCCAAGTTTCGACGACGGTGGACCCAGCCCACCAACTCCATGCCCTCGCCAGCGTGCTCCGCCCGGAGGCCACCCACCATGCGCGAGCGCAGCTGAGTCCGTTCGTTTTCTATGTCGATCATCTCACCTTCAGCGAATTTTGGTCGGCCGCTAAGTTAAACAATGCCTCCTACGCAAGCCACAGATCTGCTCTCGCTGACACCTGACGAGCTCGACCTGGCCCTGAAAGAGCACTTCGAAGCCAGGGGGCAGCCAGCGTATCGGTCCGCGCAGGTCAGGCGGTGGATCTACGAGGGACTCGCGCCGTCGATCGAGCAGATGACGGACCTGCCGGTCGGCGAGCGGGAAGCGCTCCATGATCGCTTTGCAATGGTCGAAGCAGAGGCGGCGCAGGTCGCGCTCAGCGAAGACGGCACCGTCAAACACCTTTGGCGGCTCGCCGATGGCGAATTGATCGAATCGGTGCTGATCCCGAGCAGGAAGCGCATGACCCTGTGCATCTCGTCGCAAGCCGGGTGCGCGATCGGCTGCACGTTCTGCGCGACCGGATGGGGTGGCTTCGACCGACAGCTCACTGCGGGCGAAATCGTGTGCCAGTACCGGGCCTCCCGGCGGTGGGTAGAGAAGAACGAGCGCGGCCCCATCACCAACATCGTGTACATGGGCATGGGGGAGCCGCTGGCGAACCGGAAGTCCGTGTTTCCGTCGCTCACCATCCTTAACCAGGGCTACGGGGTCGGTGCCAGACGGATCACGGTGTCGACCGTCGGTATGGTGCCGGGCATCCTCGAGCTCGCAGAACGGCCCGAACAGTTCCGGCTGGCGCTCTCTCTGCACGCTCCGGAAACTGAGCTTCGAGGCTCGCTGATCCCGCTGGAGAAGAGACACCCGCTGCCCGAGCTGCTGGAAGCCCTTAAGAAGTTCGACGATGGCGGCGGCAAGAGGATCACCTTCGAGTACACCATGATCGGGGGAATCAACGACGACTTGGCGCTCGCACCCAAGCTCGCCAAGATCGCGAACCAGGTCCGCGCCTTCGTCAACCTCATCCCCTTCAATCCGATTCCTTATCAGGATTGGCTGCCGTCCCCCCCGGAGCAGATCAGGGCGTTCGCCGCCGTCTTGGAAGCAGCCGGCGTTTCCGCGGCGGTGCGGGAGACGCGCGGACGCGACATCGACGCCGCATGCGGACAGCTACGAGGGCACACGCTCGTGCAGCTCGAAAAGGGTCGAGGTAGCGCGACTACCTGATGGCGCGACCGATTCGGCCGAAGCGAATCTCGCGTAGCCACGGGAAGGGCCGGTACGATTCCTTGTTGTAGGAGAAGTACGTAAAGACCGCCCTACCCTCGAGGCGCCACCCCTCGAGAAGGCCCCAGTAACGGGAGTCGAGGCTCGTCTCGCGGTTGTCCCCCATCATGAAGTATCGATCCTCGGGGATCAGGAGCGGCCCCCAATTGTCCCGTGTCGGCGCATAGCTTTGGGTATCGGCGCCGGGCAGCAGAAACTCCGTCTGCCACACCATCCAGGGGTGCATCTCGTCTGCGACGTCGCTGTGCTTGAGGTAGGGCTCGTCGAGCGCCTCATCATTCACGTACAGCGCGCGATTCTTCATGGAGAGCGTATCGCCTGGCATGCCCACGAGACGCTTCACGAGCTTCAGTGTCTCTTCGTGCGGTGGGTCGAAGACCAGTACGTCTCCGCGCTTGGGCGTCGAGTAACCGGGAATTCGCACATCGGTGAACGGGATATGCGACCCGATGGAGGCGCGATTCACCATCAACATGTCCCCTACCAGCAGGGTCTCCTCCATCGAGCCCGATGTGATGACGAAGGTCTGCACGAGGAAGGAACGAAGGAAAAAGAAGAGCAGCGCGGCGATAGCAATCGACTTTGTCCACTCGGCCACCGTGTTTTGCAGCGGCGCGTCCTTCTTCGACTTTCCGGCCTCGCCACCGCGCTTCCCTCCAGCCGGTCCCGCCTTGGCCTCGCTGTTCGCCATCTATTCCGTGGTCATGGGTGGTCGATTACCGGCCGAACCAACCGCGCGGATCCCACCATGCGGGCTGCTCGCAGCAATCGGGCTCGGGTAGGTCCGGGTGCCGCCATTCACTTCCCAGCAGTACGGACACATCCACATAGAGATTCGAATCCGGCTGGCTCCGGACGTTATCGATTCCGAGAACGTCCGCAACGGCCCTCGCTATCTCGCCCTGACCCACGCGGTCCAGAACAACCGAACTATCGGCATCGAAGTCCCGAGCATTCCCAAAGCCCACGACGTCGAAGCCGGAGTCGCGCAGGTATTCGGTGGCGTCGCGCGCCAGACCGGTGATCCCGCCCGCATTCAAGACCTCTACCCTGACACGCGTGGTCGGCATCGGACTTCGCTGCACGTCCCCGACTTCTGGCGGGGACGCCGTTCCAAATCCAGCGACCGAGATGCCCACCCCAACGGCGACCCCCACGAGCACCAGACTCCAGATGATTCGAGCGCGAGAGCCAGCAATCACTCTGTCACCAGGACGTTCCAGAATTCGACTATATCTGGAAGCAGATCGAGGCCACGATCGACGACGTATCGGATACGCGCTCCGACGATTTCGCGCGTGACAGAGTCGAGCTCCGCGGGCATTCGCGCCCGCAGTCCTTCCCTCCACTCCGGCATGAAGCCTCGCCCCGGCTCCAGAAAGTCCGCCACGTACAGGGCTCGGCCCAGCGTGCCCAGCGACGCATTCCCCAAGGTGTGATAGGCGAGCGCGAACAGCAGCTCTCCGTCCAACACGCCCTGCGCACGCAGCCGTTCAGCTACTGCTGGCCCATGTAGAATCGGCCCAGGAAGTGAAGACTGCGCGCGGGGCACCTTGGCCCGCAGCGCGTCCGGCGCTACCTCGCGAAGCGCGTCATGCAGAAAGCCAGCTGCGCGCCACCGGCACCGCTCCGACTCGGGGAGTCCGAGCGCGGCGGCCCACGCATCCAGCAGCTCAGAAACGCGAGCCATGTGCGCACGCCGGCCCGGGCTCACCGCCGCCCATTCGGGCAACGTGCCTTGGGCTGCGGCCTCGATGAGGGGGTGTTGACAATTGTTCACGGCTAAACATGGCCGCTACCGGCCCTGGGTAGAAGTCGGGCCGCCAGGCTCGTTGACCGGGTTAGCTTTGTGCATGTCGATGCGATGGGACGCACTGCTTGTGCGGCATACGGCGCACGAGCTCGACGAGCGCCTCGCACGCGCGCGGCTCACGGCGATCCGTCTGGACGGAGTCCGGCGAGACGTCGTGCTCTTCTTCCGCGACTCGACACTCCTGTGGCGACTCCACCCGAAGCACGGATATCTCCAAACTTTCGCCGCCTCCGAGCCTGGGCCGGGCGCCATCAAGCTGCCGACGCGAGTCCGTCGGGTCTACGCACCCGAGGACGAGCGGCTTCTGGTCTTCGAGTTGATGCCGGTGCGTGGTCGCCGCAAGTCCCGGGACCTCATGATCGAGCTGCTCGGGAATCAGTGGAACTGCATTGTGACGGAGGGAGAAGAACAAGTGATCCGGCACGTTCTGCACACGCGCGTTGGCAAGCGCACTCTGCGTGTGGGACAGCCCTACGCCCTTCCAGCCCCCTCGGCCCGAAGCGGCGCCGACGGGGTCATGACGATCGACGAGTGGCGAGAGTTGACTTCGGGGCCGGACGAGAAGAAACGTCGCAAACGGTTGATCTCCAACGTCGCGTGGACGTCACCCCTGAACGCCGGCGCTTTTCTCGACGAATCGCTGGAGAAGGGCGGTCTGGCACTTTGGCGGCTGTGGGCGTCCGCGGACGCCGAACCGGAGCCCGTGCTGCTGCCGTCGCCGCGAGGGCTGCAGCCGTACCCTTTCCGGCTGCCTCACGAGGACGCCGAGCCGGTGGCGTCGCTCATTGCCGGGCTCGAGCGCATGGCCGACCAGGACGGTACCGACGGCTCGCGGGCCGCCTTGCTCGATCCGGAGCTGCTTCGCCGCCTCGAGCGCGCCATCGAGCAGGCGGAGCGTAGAGTGACTCGGTTGATTGCTGAGCTGGGCGGTCTACCGAACGAGGACGCTCTACGCACGATCGGGGACCTCATCCTCGCCCGCTTCTCCGAAATCCCCAGCGGTGTCACCAGCGTGAGCCTCGAGGACTTCGAAGGAAATGGTGTCGTGGTTGAGCTAGATCCCGCTCTAGCCCCCCACGCCAACGCGAGCGCCTATTACGATCGCGCCGGCAAGGCTACGCGAGCCCGGGCACGGCTGCCGTCCCTTATCGCCAATGCCGAATCCGGGCTCACGACCTTGCGTTCGCTCGTCGAGCGGGCCGGTTCTGGGGACGCGCAGGCGAGCGAGATCGAGGCGGCCATTCCGGATGACGTACTGCCCGGGCAACGGGGGCAGACCGAACGGCTACCCCCGTACCGCCGCTACCGCAGCTCTGGCGGCATCGAGATTCGTGTCGGACGTGGCGCGCGCCACAACGACGACCTCACGTTTCATCACTCCGCGCCTACCGACATCTGGCTGCACGCCCGCCACACGGCGGGAGCCCACGTGATTCTGAGGTGGAACGGACCTGGCAATCCTCCGGCCCGTGACCTGGAGGAGGCGGCAATCCTGGCAGCGCTACACTCGAAGGCCCGCACGTCGGGCAGTGCGCCGGTCGACTGGACGTTGCGCAAGTATGTGCGCAAGCCGCGCGGGGCAAAGCCAGGCTCGGTTCTGCCCGATCGCGTACGCACGCTCTTTGTCGAACCAGACGAGCGCGTGCTCGAAACGCTCGACGATGCCGATCACGAAGAATGATCGGATCGAGCGGCGTCCATGCCAGATCGGAGGGATGACAGGAAGCTGGCGGCAGAATCGATTTCCCCGTCTTGGAGCAGGTGAATCAGCGCGCTTCCCACGACGACCCCGTCAGCTACCGCCGCGACCTCCCCAGCCTGCTTCGGCGTCGAGATCCCGAACCCGACAGCAACGGGTAGCGAGACCGCCGCACGCACTCGGCCGACCTCGTCACCGATAGTATCCCTCAGCTCGGACGTCGCTCCGGTGACGCCCGTGCGGGAGATGTAGTACAGGAAGCCCGAACCGCCTGCGGCTACTTCGGGAACTCGGTCCGGATCAGTGGTCGGCGCGACGAGTCGGATCAGGTCGAGCGGTGACGCGGAGACCCGCTCCTCCAGACCTGGATCGGCACCGGTCGGCAGGTCGGTGAGGAGGAGGCCGTTCGCTCCAGCCTCGACGGCATCCGCCAGGAAGGAATCGATTCCGTAGCGCAGCACCGGGTTCAGGTAGGTCATCAGCACCACCGGCGTCGCGTTTCGCGAGCGGAACACGCGTAGGTCGGCGAGCACGGAACGCACGGTCGTCCCGCCCTCCAGCGAAGCGAACGAGGAGCGCTGAATGGTGGGTCCATCGGCGAGCGGGTCCGAGAACGGAATGCCCAACTCGAGCACATCTGCCCCGGCCGACGCCAGGGCCTCCAAGAGCGGCACTGTCGAATCGATCGCAGGATATCCGGCAGTGACGTAGGGTACGAGGGCGGCTCGACCCTGCGAACGGCGAGCCTCGAACGCCTGAGAGATCAAGCCAGTAGGTAGTCGCTGACGCGGATCCCGTACCTCTGTGGATCTGTGGTCTTGATGATCTTCCGCACCTGACCGGTAGTCGGGTCGGCCGTGGACAGATCGACCGTGCGAGGTCTCGGCAGCGGTTGTCCCTGCGGGTCCGAAATCAGGCGGATGGTCGGTCGATGCAGCAGGCTCAGATCGGAATTGACCTGCGCGACAACTCCGATCGCGACGTCCGTCAAACCATCGCCTACAGCAGCATGCCGCGTCCCTCGACGCGGGCTACGTGGGCGACGTCCTTGTCGCCACGGCCTGAGAGGCAGATCAACAACGGTCCGCCATCCCTGTACGACGCGCCTTCACGGAGCACATAAGCGATGGCGTGAGCAGACTCCAACGCGGGGATGATACCCTCCAGTTGTGAGAGCTGACGAAAGGCCTCTAACGCCTCGTGATCCGTGACCGACGTGTACGTCGCGCGGCCCTGTTCCTTCAAGTACGAGTGCTCAGGCCCAACACCCGGATAATCGAGTCCTGCCGAAATAGAATGGGCAGGAGCCACCTGTCCGTCCGAATTTTGCAGAAGATAGCTCAGCGAGCCGTGCAGGACACCTGGCCTACCCGCGCTGAGCGAAGCGGAGTGCCGGCCGGTCTCGACGCCCTCCCCGGCGGCCTCCACACCGACTAGTCGAACGCCCTCCTCCGGGACGAACTCCGAGAACATACCCATCGCGTTCGACCCTCCGCCAACACAGGCGACTACCACTTCGGGAAGGCGGCCCTCAGCCTCGAGAATCTGAGCGCGTGCTTCTCGACCGATCACCGACTGGAAGTCGCGCACCATGCGTGGAAAGGGATCCGGACCGACAACCGACCCGATGATGTAGTGGGTATCGCCGACGTTGGTGACCCAATCCCGGATCGCTTCGTTGGTCGCGTCTTTCAGGGTCCGCGTACCCGACGAAACCGGTCGGACCTCGGCACCCAACAGTTCCATTCGGTAGACGTTGAGCGCTTGGCGCTCGATGTCTTCCTCACCCATGTACACCACGCACTCGAGGTCGAATAGCGCGCAGGCGGTCGCGGTCGCGACTCCGTGTTGCCCCGCTCCCGTCTCCGCGATGATCCGGTGCTTACCCATGCGCCGAGCCAACAGCACCTGCCCCATCGTGTTGTTGATCTTGTGCGCGCCGGTGTGATTGAGATCCTCGCGTTTGAGATAGACGGCCGGGTGCCCGATTTCCGCGCCGAGGCGCTCGGCCTTGTAGAGCGGGGTGGGCCGCCCCACGAAGTTGGTCAGCAAGTGCTCTAGATCGGCCGCGAAGCCTGGGTCCCGTCCAGCTTCCTCGTAAGCGACGACGAGTTCGTCCAGCGCGCTGATCAGCGTCTCGGGCACATAACGGCCGCCAAACTCCCCGAAACGCCCCGTCAGCGAAGGAGTCGGAGCACTCATGGCGGAGCCTCCTGCTCGGAGGGGTGGGCCGCAGCCGAGCTCGCCGACCGAGCAGCGGAGATGAACGCGTGCACCAGTTCCGGGTCCTTCTCCCCGACCTCGGACTCGACGCCGGAGGACACATCGACCACGTCGGGTCGGAAGCGCGCGACCGCTGCTCGTACTGTGGCGGGGGGCAGTCCACCCGCCAGTATCAGGTATTGAGCATCGGACATGTGCTCGTGGACCGGCTCGGGCTCGAGCTCTAGACGGACACCACCACCGCCTACGACGCCTTCCTTCCATCCCTCGAGCAGCAGCCCGTCGGCAAGGCCGCGATACTCGTCGAGCGCCCCCACGACATCGTCGACGGTTCGCGCCCGGACGCCCTTCCACAGAGACCAATGTCCTCGTCGAGCCAGCGATTCCAGAACTTCGGGAGGCTCGCGCCCATGCAGCTGAATCACGTGGGCACCCAATGCCTCGGCCATTCTCTCTGCTTCGTCCGCGGACTCGTCGACCAACACGGCTACCGGTCGGGCGCGCACGCCGTCCATCAACGCGTGGGCGGCTCGCGGCTCGACGCTGCGCGAGAATCCCGAGGTCATTACGACGCCCAGAAAGTCGGCGCCCTGCTCGTCCGCCATGACGACGTCTTCCCGGCGCCGGAGGCCGCAGATCTTCACGAGCGGGGTCTCACGCATGGACACGCTCCACGCGGGCGACCCGGGACAACTCCGCGGCCGCCGCCCCGGGGTCTGCAGCCCTGAGCAGGGTCTCCCCCACAAGCACCGCATCGACACCGACCTGGCCCAGGCGTGCCACGTCGGCGGCATCGCGAATCCCGCTTTCGGACACCACGACAGCGTCGCCTGTGATCTGCTCCACGAGTCTCAGCGTCATCTCGAGATCGGTGGTGAATGTCGCCAGGTCTCGGTTGTTGATCCCGATGATTTTCGCGCCGGCCGCCATGGCGCGCTCCAGGTCGTACGCATCGTGTGTTTCGACGAGAGCGTGCATGCCGAGTGCCTCCGCATGCCTCAAGAGCCCGCGCAGCGCGTCGTCGGACAGGATGCGCACGATGAGCAGAACCGCGTCGGCACCCACCCCCCGCGCCTCGATCACATGTAGAGAATCGAGCGTGAAGTCCTTGCGAAGAACAGGGATCGCCGTCGCACCCCGGATCTCGACGAGGTCCAGGTTGGAGCCCCCGAAGTACTCCTGGTCGGTGAGGACGCTGAGCGCAGCCGCCCCCGAGTTCTCATACGACCTCGTGAGCTCGGCAGGCTCGAGCGCGGGACGAATCGGCCCGGCGCCTGGGGACTGCCGCTTGCACTCGGCAATCAGAGAAACCGTGCCAGGGACCGAGATGGCCGCCCGGAAGTCGCGCACTTCAGGCGCCTGCTCGAGCGCGGCTTCGAGCTCGGGCGCTCGGTCCTGAAGCGCCCGCAGCTCCGCGCGCTTGGTACTCACGATGTCCGCGAGGACGCCAGGAAGCGAGGCAGGATCTTGTGTTTCGGGCAACGTTCGGGTAACCTTACTTCGGTTCCTGTTCGGGTTCACCTGGGAATGGAGAGCAAGGGAATGCCCCTGACCAAGCGACAAAAAGAAATCCTCGACTACATCGGCGACTTCATCGCCAATCAGGGCTATGCCCCGAGCTTCGAGGAGATCGCGAAGTCCTTCGGGTACGCATCGCTCGCGACGGTCCACGAGCACCTGAGCAATTTGGAGCGCAAGGGCTATATAAGAAAGTCCTACAATGAGAGCCGCTCCATCGAGCTCGTGAGACCCGGCCAGGGTGAGCCCTCTATCGAACTGCCGTTACTCGGAGCGGTCGCGGCGGGCCTGCCCATCGAGGCTGTGCAAGACAACGAGACGCTTGCCGTGCCTCCGGACATGGTACGCCGCCGAAAGGACAACTACGTGCTGCGGGTCGAGGGCAACTCGATGATCGAGGAGCAGATCCGGGACGGAGACTACATCGTCGTGCAAGCCCAGGAGTCGGCGGAGGACGGGCAAATGGTCGTTGCGCTCGTGTCGGGCGAAGCGGCGACGGTCAAAAAGCTCTACCGGGAGCCCGGCGGACGGATACGGTTGCAGCCAGCGAACCCCACCATGGAGCCCATCGTCGTCGATGCTACCGATGTTCGGGTGCAAGGCGTGGTAGTGGGAGTCATCCGCAAGTACTGACGGCCGAGCCGCCCGGGCCGGCCCATGCCGCGCGGGGGGCTCAGCTCCGCGCCTGAGTGGCCGCCTTGAGTCGATCCAGGGCCTGGGTTGCACGCCCATCGTCGATGCTGGATTCGGCCACGCGGACCCCGGCGTCGAGGGATTCGACCGAACCTGCCACGAAAATGGCTCCCGCCGCATTCAGCACGACCGCGGTTCTGGCCCCACCCTGTTCGCCGCCCAGAACTCGTTCAATCGTTTCGGCATTCTGCGACGGCTCTCCACCGGCAAGCGAGGCCAGGTCGGCAGTTTCGAGGCCCAGCGCCTCGGGCGTGACCTCGAAACGGGTGAGACCGGCCTCGGTGAGCTGAGCGACGCTCGTTGCGCCCGAGGGGCTGATCTCGTCCATACCCGGCTCCCCATGTACGACCAGCGCCCGAATATGGCCGAGCTCCTGCAGAGAGTCGGCGACGAGATCGATGAGCTCCGGGTCCGCGACACCGAAGACCTGGCGTTGGGCGCCCGCGGGGTTCGTGAGCGGACCAAGGATGTTCATGACCGTGGTAGTGCCGAGCGCGCGACGGACGGGTCCGACGTGCCGCATGGCCGGGTGCAACAGCGGGGCGAACATGAAGACGATCCCCACCTCGGAGAGCACCTCCCCCATCTGCTGAGGCGTGAGGTCGATCTTGACCCCCAGTGCCTCGAGTACGTCAGCACTACCACATCGTGAGGTGAACGAGCGGTTCCCGTGCTTGGCCATCGGCACACCTGCACCGGCCGCTACGAGCGCCGCCGCCGTGGAGATGTTGAACGTCGTGACCTCTCCGCCACCTGTGCCGGCTGTGTCCACGAGTGTGGAGGGGTCGGACGACGACACCGGCACCATGGCCTTCCTGAGCGCGCGAATGCCTCCAGCGACCTCCGCCGGCTGGAGGCCCTTGGCTCGGAGACCGACGAGCAGGCCCGCCATTTCCACCTCGGAGGCCGAGCCCGCCATGAAGAGGTCGAACGCGCCCTCGGCTTCCTCGGCGCTCAGGTGAACGCCCTGCACGACCTTGGCGATGAGTCCCTTCAAGTCCAGGTCATGGGGCTGGTCGGACACACGCACACTCCAGATTCTCGAAGGCGCTCGGAAGGGGAGCGCGAACCGCCGCCCGTAGGCAGAAATCCTAAGCTCCGAGCCGTTTTTCGGCCAATCGACGCCCTGTCGGCCTCGCTTGACATCCGCCTCCACCAATCTAACTTTTCGCGGTGGAAGCCCCCGAGACGAACCGATTGCAGCTCACCGTTCACTACGACGGCTCAGCGTTCCACGGATGGCAGTACCAGCCCCAGCAGCGGACCGTTCAAGGCGACCTGCAAGCTGCTCTCACCCAACTGGCGGGTTCTCCCCGCACGGTCATCGGCGCAGGCCGCACCGACACGGGCGTGCACGCCACCGGACAAGTCGCCTCGGTCGACATGCCGGAGCGTTGGACTTCCGCAAGACTCTTGAAGGCGTTGAATGCGACGCTGCCGCGGGAGATCTGGATCGAGTCGGTACGCCAAGCGCCGCCCGATTTTCATCCTCGGTACGACGCCATCGCCAGGACGTACACCTATCGCGTGGGTATCGATGAGCAGGCCCGGTCTCCCTTCCAACGAGGACAGTGCTGGGCGCTCTGCGAGCTACTCGACGCGGAATCATTGGCCGCTGGGGCTGCGCACATCCTTGGCAAACACTCGTTCGAGGCCTTTGCCAAATCGGGGCAGCCGGAACGCGGATACCAGTGCGAAGTGGCGAAGGCCGCATGGACCGATTGGGATCTGGGCGTGCGGTTCGACATCACGGCGGACCGCTACCTGCACCACATGGTGCGCTACCTGGTCGGCACCATGATCGACATCGCGCGCCACCGCCGAGCGAGCGAGGACATCGCCGCGCTGCTCTCGGGCCACGCGGAGCTGACCACGTCGCCACCCGCGCCGCCGGAAGGGCTCTTCCTCGCGCGGGTGGAGTACCCGGAGAGCGCCCCGCTGGCCGATGAGACGCCGGCCTCACCTTCACGGAGCACCGCCACCGCATGAAGATCTTCCTGGACACTGCCGACCTGGACGAGATCCGCCGCGCAGCAGACGCCGGCCTCGTCGACGGCATCACGACGAATCCGTCACTCATCTCGAAAGTCGCGGGCGACCGGGACCCCAAGGAGATCTACCTGAAGATCTGCGAGATCGTGGACGGCCCGATCAGCCTCGAGGTCGTGGCAACCGACCGCGAAACCATGGTCGTGGAAGGACGGAAGTTGGCGGCCATCCACGAGAACGCGGTGGTCAAAGTGCCGCTCACCGAGGACGGGCTGAAGGCCTGTCGCGACCTTCGCTCCGAAGGATTCTCCACCAACGTGACGCTCTGTTTCTCCGTCTCGCAGGCACTGTTGGCCGCCAAAGCCGGCGCGACGTACGTGTCTCCGTTCGTGGGCCGGATCGACGACATATCGGGGGAAGGCATGGACCTCATCCATCAGATCCGTCAGGTGTACGACACCTACGGGTACGAGACGCAGATCCTGGCCGCTTCGATTCGCCACCCGGTGCATGTGGTGGAGTCCATGATGCTTGGCGCGGACTGTTGCACCATGCCCCCCAAGGTTCTGTGGCAACTCAGCAAGCACCCGCTGACCGACCGCGGCCTCGAAGGATTCCTGGCGGATTGGAACAAGTTGGGCGCGGAAATCTGAGCGCCTTGTCCACCGTTCCGATCACGCGTTTAGCATGACGGATAGAAGACGCGTCGCCGCGATTGGCCTCTTGGCCGCTCTGGTGTGCGCTTCTGCGTGCTCACAGGAGTTGGCTGACGCCGCCGCGTCCACCACGCAGGACGAGCAACCCTCCGCGTCCGCAGACCTCGCTCCGGCCAAAAACGCCTCGCTCGGCGCCGCACCCGCCGTGCAGGAGCGTCCTCGCGGGGTAGCCGGCGAGCTGGAGCAGAGCCGGACAACAGCGATCGTTCGCGCCGCGCAGCGAGTTGCTCCGGCCGTTGTCAGCATCAGCGTGATCCGCACTCAGCGGGTTCCGGCCCGGACGCGCTATGAGCGTCTCTTCATGCCTCCACTGCAGCGCAGCGCGGGCTTCGGCTCCGGTGTGATCGTGCGCAGCGACGGCATAGTGCTCACCAACGACCACGTGATCACCGGAGCGGACCAGATCCGAGTCACCCTGCCGGGTGGGCGCGACTTCGACGCCACGGTGATCGGCAGCGACCCGGTGTCCGACATTGCCGTACTGCGCATCGTAGGTGAGAATCTGCCGTCCGCCCCTATCGGCACCGTCGAGGGGCTCATGATCGGGGAATGGGCACTCGCGATCGGGAACCCTCTCGGTAACTACGCCTCCGATACCAAGCCGACCGTGACGGCCGGAGTGATCTCGGCGGCGGGTCGCAACATCGTCCCCTCCTCGGAGGACGCCAGCTTCTACTTCGGCATGATCCAGACAGACGCTTCGATCAATCCAGGCAATTCAGGCGGTCCTTTGGTAAACGCCGCGGGAGAGGTGATCGGCATCAACGCATCCATCATTTCACGCAGCGGTGGAAGCGAAGGGCTCGGGTTTGCGATCCCGATCGACCGCGCCATGCGCATCGCGGATGACCTCGTGCGCACCGGAGAGGTGATCCGCGCCTGGGTGGGCATCGAGGTCGAGCCTCTCGATGCAGACCAATGGGGGCGCACACACGGCGTTCGAATCTCGCGCGTCGTCGACGGCTCGCCGGGAGGTGTCGCCGGGCTCGAGCCTGGGGACCGATTGCTCACCGCGAACGGGCGCACGCTCACGGGGCCCCTGGACTTCGAGGGTGTATTGCTCGATCTCCGGGCAGGAGACCGCCTCACGCTGAACGTGGAAGGCCAGAACCGACCGGTCTCGCTGGAAACGATATCGTATCCATCCGTGACCGCAGAGCGCGTGACCGTGTTACGCGACATTCAGCTCATTTCGGTGACACCGCAGATCCAGGCAGAGCGAGATCTCGTGAGCGAGTCAGGCGCGCTGGTGACCGCCATCTCCGATCGCTTGTCCGAGCAGCTCGGACTGCGCGAGAACGACGTGATCTTGCAGATCAACCGCATGCGTGTCCGCACTGCGGACGAAACCGCACAGGCCTTCGAGGCAGTCCGCGGGACCGGTCGCGTCGCGATCATCTTCGAGCACGACGGAGGCCGATACGTGCGCGAGTTCTACTGGAGACGGTGAACATGACATCGCACGACCGATATTCCCACCCTCTCTCCGAGCGATATGCGTCGCGTGAGATGCAGCAGATCTTCTCGCCGCGAAAACGCTTCGGGACCTGGCGCCGGCTCTGGCTGGCATTAGCGGAATCGGAGGCCGAGCTCGGGATCGACATTTCGGACACCGCGCTCGAGCAGATGCGCGCCTCGCTGGATTCGCTCGACCTGGAGCGCGCGGCCGAGTACGAACGGCGCTTCCGTCACGACGTCATGGCGCACGTGCACCTCTTCGGGGACGACGCGCCGGAGGCCAAGGGCATCATCCATCTGGGCGCCACCAGTGCCTTCATTGGGGACAACACCGATCTAATCCTTCACCGGGAGGCTCTGGGTCTGATCCGCAAGCGGCTCGTTCGTTGCGTTGCGGCACTCGCGGACTTCGCTCGGGAACACGCGTCTATGGCCACGTTGTCATACACGCACCTCCAGCCGGCTCAGCCGACGACCGTGGGCAAGCGCGCCACGCTCTGGATTCAGGACCTGCTGCTCGACATCGAAGAGCTCGATCATCGTATCGACGCTCTGCGCTTCCGTGGCGTGCGTGGCACGACAGGCACGCAGGCTTCCTTCCTGGAGCTGTTCGAGGGGGCACACGACAAGGTCGACGCACTCGACCGAGCGGTGGGCCAGCGCATGAGCTTCGAGAGCACATATGCAGTGACCGGCCAGACGTATCCACGAAAGGTCGACTTCGCGGTACAGGCATCGCTCGCAGGGGTCGGAGCTTCACTCTCCAAGATGGGAAACGACTGGCGGATTCTCGCGCACTTGCGTGAAGTAGAGGAGCCGTTCGAGTCCGAGCAAATCGGATCGTCCGCGATGCCGTACAAGCGCAACCCCATGCGCGCCGAACGTATGTGCGCTCTAGCCCGCCACGTCATCGTGCTCGCGCAGGACCCGGCATTCACCGCGGCCACGCAATGGCTCGAACGCACGCTCGACGACTCGGCCAACCGGCGACTGTCGGTGCCGGACGCGTTTCTGACCCTCGACGGTTGCCTCGTGCTCGCCGAGAACGTCGCCACGGGTCTGATCGTGAATCCGGAAGTCGTGCGCCGCAATCTCGCTGAACACCTTCCTTTCATGGCAACCGAGACAATTTTGATGCAAGCCACGTCACGCGGGGGCGACCGGCAGGAGCTTCACGAGCGGATTCGCAAGCATTCGATGGCCGCAGCAGCCCGCATGAAGGAGGGCGGCGCACAGGCCGACCTTCTGGCGCGGATCTCGGGAGACGAGGCCTTCGGGCTCGACGAAGATGAGCTGCAGGCGCTCGTTGATCCCGTGCGGTTCGTGGGGCGGGCGCCCGAACAGGTCGCACGATTCCTCGACACAACGGTGGCCCCCGTGTTGGAACGCCTCTCGCAGGAAGCGCAGCAGCTTCAGAAGGCCGAGCTCCATGTCTGACGAAGGCTCGCAGCAGGACTCCGAACTAAACCTGCTACTGCTGCACAGCGGCAAGGTAAGAGACGTGTATGAGGTCGACGCCCGCACGCTCCTGATGGTCGCCAGCGACCGCATTTCAGCGTTCGACGTCATCTTGGGCCAGCCCATCCCGCACAAAGGCGAAGTGCTCACGCTGGTTACCGCGTGGTGGCTCGAACAGCTGGAGGACCGCCTCGCGCACCACCTCATCGCTGTCGACCCCGACGCGATCATCGCGCGTCATCCGGATCTCGCCACGAGCCGAGAAACATGGGCGCGGCGGGCGATGCTGGTCACGCGCACGCAACCAGTACTCGTAGAGTGTGTGGTGCGCGGCCACATCACCGGCTCGGCATGGAAGGAATACCGGAGCAACGGCACACTGGCGAACGAGCCGTTGCCGGAGGGTCTTCTGGAGAGCCAGCGGCTCGACCCGCCGATTTTCTCGCCAGCCACCAAAGCCGAGCAGGGCGAGCACGACGAGAACATCACCATCGCCCAGGCCCAGGAGCTGCTGGGCACAGAGCTGGCCGACCGGTTGCGTGACTTGTCCCTCGACATCTACGGATACGGGCGGGGTGTCGCGGACATCCGCGGCATCATCCTCGCCGACACGAAGTTCGAGTTCGGCTTCGACGCCGCCGGAGAGCTGCTGCTGATCGACGAGGTGTTGACGCCGGATTCCTCTCGCTTCTGGCCCAAAGAAAGCTACTCGGTCGGCCGCGGACAGCCGTCGCTGGACAAGCAGCCCGTGCGCGACTGGCTCGATGAGCTGCAGGGCTGGAACAAGAGCCCGCCGGCGCCGGACCTGCCGGATACCGTCGTGGCAGCCACCAGCGACCGCTACCAAGACGTGTTCCACCGCCTGACCGGCATTGAGCTGGCTGACTACCGACCTCCGCTGTTCGGGACCGATCGGTGAGTTTTGCCCGCGAAGGGTACCCGTTCGTGGCCATCGGGGTGCTCTTGGCGGGCCTCGCGTGGGTCGGAGTCGCAGCAAGTATCGGTGGGCCATGGTTACGAGGCGTTGCCGCGCTGCTCTCGGTCCTGTCGCTCTTCACGCTCTGGTTCTTTCGGGACCCGACGCCCGTGCTTCCGGAAGACGCCGGCGCGGTCGTGGCCCCCGGCCACGGGAAGGTGATCTCGATCTCGGAGG
>DQPL01000053.1 GCA_015664885.1 Gemmatimonadota bacterium | reverse complement strand
GCTAGGCACTGTCGCACGCCGAGGGCTGTCCGCCTTAGCTTGTGATCCCTCCGCCAAAAGAGAGTCGAAGACCCATGGAGAGTCGCATGAAGCGCCGGCTCGAGGTGTGGCAGCGACTCGCCATGGACATGAAGCCGAGCAAGCTCTCCGCAGTGGCCAGGGAGATCAGGCTCGAAGGGCTGCCGGAAGCATTCTCCACGCTGCTCGCGGGCGAGGCGCGTGGGCGGTTTGTGGTGGGGCTGGGCTAGGCGGGCCTTGGGGTTACGGGGTAGAAAAATACGCTACGAAGCGTACTCCTCCAAGATCAGCCGCGCCCGGTCGTCTTCGGAAACCCGCTGCCGATACCCTCGCGCCGCGAACCAGAATCCGATTCCGGTAATGCTGAGTGTGCCTAGGATGAGCCACTCCAGTGGCCACACGAGCCTGCTCGGACTCCCAGGGACGAGCATGACGAAGAGGATGAACAGCGACCCTGCGGCAGCCACATAAGCGAGCGCATTCCCACCCGGCATCCTGTAGGGGCGCTCCAAATCGGGGAACTTCTTGCGCAGTTGGATGAGTGACAGAGCCACCCCCAAGAATGCGAGCGCGATACAAAACGAGCCGACGTCGACGAAGGCGATGATCGCCCCGCGCCCCAGCAACGCCGAGAGGAATGTCACCAGGCCGCTGAATAGAACGGCCGTTGTGGGTGTCCCGTACTTGGCGTGCGCCTGACCGAACGATTCGTGGATGATGCGCCCGCGCCCCAGTGAAAAGAGCACACGAGAGCCCGCCAGGAAGAATCCGTTCCAACTCGTGAGCAGTCCGATGAGGCCGGCGATGAGCACGAGCCTCACGAGCCACTGGGACTCGAACGCCGCTGAAAATGCCGCGGCCGTGGGCAGTTCTTCGCCAACGATGTCCCGCCAAGGTCCCGCCATGCCGGCGCCCAATATGATCGCGATATAGAAGAGCGTAGAGCAGATGATGGCGAGTACGACGTAGAGGCCGAGTCGGTGGAGGGGCGAATTCTCTCGGCGTTCCTCCGCAGCCTGGGGAATCGTGTCGAAGCCCACGTACCAGAAAGGCACGGTCACGAAAACGGCGAGCATGCCCGCCAGACCGCCACTGCCGAGAGCGCTGTCCCCGAAGTAGGGCGCCAGGTTGCCCACCTCGCCACTTGCGATTCCCGAAACGACGAAGAGCACGGCACAAAGAAGGAAGAGCACCGTGAGCACGATCTGGACCCGCGAGGCGATGCCCACACCGAAATAGTTGATGCCCGTGATGAGGCCGGTGAACACGAAGGCCAACAGCAGGTGCGTCGCGTAGACCGTCGAGCCGGCGATCTCGTAGAGCGGGAAAACGTCGATCTGGGGCAACAGAAATGAGAGCACCAGCCCCACCGAAATCGCCTCGAACGCCGAGACGGACAGATAGCCGAACGCCAGGAACCACCCGATGATGAAGGCCTTGGAGGTGCCGTAGGCTTTATAAGCGTACGCGACCTCTCCGCCCGTCACCGGAAGCATGGGCGTGACCTCGGCATAGCAGAGCCCGATGATGAGCATGAGCGTGCCGCCCGCCGCAAACGCGACGATCGCCCCCACCGGGCCGGCCTGTTCGAACCAGCCGCCCAGAGCGGTGATCCAACCGACGCCGATCATGGAGCCGAACGCGAGCGCAAAGAACCCGAACCCACTGATGTCCTTCTTCAGCTCCGGTCGCGCGGTGGATACTCCTGGGTCGGCGCTCAAGCCCCCCCTGCCCCCAGCTCCGAGGTCAGTTTCTCCAGACCCGCGGAGAACATTGCGACGATGGAGTCGACATCGTTCCTGGAGACAATCAGCGGGGGTGAGAACCCCAGAGAATTGAACATCGGCCGGCAGATCAGACCCTCGGTCATCAGGAGGCTTTGCAGCCGCTTGGCAACCGCCAAGTCCGGATCGAACGCTTTCTTGGTCTCCCGATCCTCCACCAGCTCGATACCGGCCATGAGCCCCAGACCTCTTATCTCTCCAACCAGCGGATGATCGGCGAAGGCTTCGCGAAGGCTGGACTGGAAATAGGCCCCCACTTCGGCCGCGTTCGCGACCAGCCCTTCCCCTTCGATGATGTCGAGGTTCGCAAGCGCAGCCGCGGCCCCCACGGGATGGCCCGAATACGTGTATCCGTGCGCGAAGGGCCCGTACTGGGAAGATCCCTCCCGCAGGGCTTGCCAGACCTTTTCAGAGATGATGCAGGCCGACATGGGCACGTATCCGCTGGTCAGACCCTTGGCCGCGCTCACCAGATCGGGCTCGAGGCCATACACGTTGGAGCCCCACCACTCACCCAGTCGCCCAAACCCGCAGATCACTTCATCGACGATGAACAGGATGTCGTACTTGCGCAGAATCGGGACAATCGCCTCGAAGTAGCCCTCGGGTGGCGGGATCACGCCGGCGGCGCCCTGGACCGGTTCGGCGATGAACGCCGCCACCGTTTCAGGCCCCTCGCGAACGATGCGTTGCTCCAGGTTCTGCGCGAGCAATTGCGAGAACTCGAGCTCGCTGAGGCCGTCGGGGGCGTGGCGCCAGTAATGAGGCGAGTCCACATGGAGGAAGCCGGGCAGAGGCAAATCGAAGGCGGCGTGCATGTGCGGCAGCCCGCTAAGGCTGGCCCCAGCCATCGTGGATCCGTGATAGCCACCCAGTCGGCCGATGATCTTCTTCTTTTCAGGCTTCCCCAGAACGTTGTGGTAATACCGGACGATCTTGACCTGTGTGTCGTTGGTATCGGAGCCGGAGCTTCCGAAGAAGACCCTGCTCATATTGCCCGGCGCCAGCGAAATGAGCCGGTCGGCCAATCGAGCCACAGGCTCGTTGGCCATCGCGGCAAACGTGTGGTAGTAGGGCAGCCGCCGGGCTTGCTGGGCGGCCGCGTCTACGATTTCGTCTCTTCCGTAGCCGACATTGACACACCATAGGCCCGACATCGCATCCAAATACGTCTTGCCATTGGCATCGCGAACGTGAATTCCGTCGCCCGCGACCATCAGCTTCGGAGGCTCCTCCGCATGCTCAGCCGCCGAAGTGAAGGGGTGCAGGTGGGTCTTTCGGTCCGCCTCTTGGGCGGAGGCGGGGTGCGTTGTGATATCAGTCATCAGGCCATGATACGGGCACGATCCGCCAGGCGCACGACGAAGGAGCCCGTCGATCAGGTCCTACGGGTGATCCGCCGAAACGCGATGGTCGCCACCAGGCCCAGGACGCCGAACACCGCGACCGACGTAAACACATGCTGGTGGCCCAGAGCGCCGGGAGAGTTGTCTAGCAGCACACCCATGAGGGGACCCATGAAGACGTCCGGCGTGAACCCAATCAGGGATACGACGCCGACCGCGCTTCCCGTGAACGCCAAGGGCACAGCGCCTTCCGCCAGCAGTGCGAAATAAACGCCTCTGAGCGCGTAGACGCCCACGCTGGTCGCGACAATCGTCGAAATCAGCATCCATGCCACTCCGGGGGCCAGCAGCCCGGAGGCGATGAGCCCGCTTCCGGCGAGGAGGATCGCGAACCCCCACGCGATTACCCTCGAAGAATCGACCAAGTCTGCCAGGTAGCCGGCGCCGACGGCCACGATGGCGCGGATCCAGAACGTCAGCGTCCCTATGCCCGCGGCGGTGACCTCGTCGAAGCCTAACACGTCTCGGGCCATAAGCGAGAAGTCGTCCGTTGCTTTGTAGCCGACATAGGCGCACACGACGATCACCGCTTGCAACCACACGACCGGCATCCGGCACGCTCCACGAATACCGTCCCATGAGAGCTTCGGCTCGTGCTCGCCCTTGTCCTGAGGCGCGATGTCCGGCACGACCACCCAGACGAGCAGAGCGATGCTGAGGGTGAGGCCGGTAAAGATCCAGATGACCGCGCGGAATGCTGATGCGCGTTCGGCGGGTGTGGCCGACGCGACGTCAGCGGGCAGAAGCGCGGCGAAGACGACGACCGTCACCGACGCGATCACGGCTGCCAGAAGGCCTCTGCCACCCTCGAGTATGCCGTACGCCCGGCCCTGTCCGGAGATGCCACCCCACTCACGGGTGGCCCGAATCATCGCCGCCCAGAACAGGAGGATCGTGCTGAGCCCCCAGATCCCCCACAGGATGTTCAAGCCCCGAGGGGACGGGATCCCGGCAAGCGCTACTCCGCCCAGACCCGTCACGAGCAGGGCGGCTGCCATGAGTCGCCGAGCGGAATACCGGTCCGCCAACGGACCTCCCCCAAAGTACGCCGCCATGGCGACGATGCCGTAGAAAGAGAATGCCGTGCCGAGCTCGAGGTTGGTAATCCCGAACACGTCGAGAAACGTCGGGCGGAAAACGCGAGTCAAAACGAAGGGGAGCACGAAAACCGCCTCGCCGGCGGCGATGAGCGCCACGATGATCGAAGCACGACGTGCGTTGGAAGTCTCCGTTCCGGTTTGACTCATCGATCCTCGATCACTCGCTTGTCCTGCTCAAGAGGTGGCCCCGACGACGCTCGGGGGCCTATTGTGGGCCTAAGCGCCGGTGGAGTCGAGTGCCGGCGCGGCCGTTTCAGTCGAGGTGCTACATGATCGAGATCCGCCGTCCCTTCCTTTTCGCAGTCGCATCCCTCCTCATTCTCAGCGCGCCGCCGACCGAGGCGACCGCCCAGGTCTCCACCTCCGACGTCGATGCGATCTTCGCGGCGTTCTCCGGCCCGAACACCCCCGGCTGTACCGTGGCCGTCAGCGAAGCAGGCAGGCCCGTGCTGGGACGCGCGTACGGCATGGCTGACTTGGAGCACGACGTGCCGAACAAGTTGGAGACTGTCCTGGAGCCGGGCTCAGTGGCGAAGCAATTCACGGCGGCGGCCACGATCCTGTTGGCGCTGGACGGCAAGATCTCTCTGAGTGACGACATCCGGAAGTACATCCCCGAAGTTCCCGACTACGGCGAGCCGATCACGATCCGCCACCTGCTCAACCACACTAGCGGGCTTCGCGACTGGGGCTCGGTCGCGGGAATCGAAGGCTGGCCGCGGACCACCCGGGTGCACACGCATACGCACATGCTGGATATCGTCAGCCGCCAGAAGTCGCTGAACTATGAGCCAGGCGAGTTCTACTCGTATACGAACACCGGCTACAACCTGCAGGCGGTTCTGGTCGAGCGCGTGAGCGGTATGTCGTTCGCGGAGTTTTCGCGGACGCGGGTCTTCGAGCCCCTCGGCATGATGAAGACCGAGTGGCGTGACGACTACAACCGGATCGTAAAGGACCGGGCTGTTGCGTACAGCCCCACGCGTGAGGGATCGTTCCGTCAGAACATGCCGTTCGAGAACGTGCACGGGAACGGAGGCCTGCTCACCACGGTGGGAGACCTGCTGAAGTTCACGCACAACCTCCAGACGGGCGCACTATGGGGACCCGAGTTCCTGAAGGAGATGCACACCCAGGGTGTTCTGAATTCCGGGCGTCAGATCGCTTACGCCAGTGGTCTCAACGTCGGTAAATACAAAGGCGTTCGTGAGGTCCAGCACTCGGGAGGTACGGCCGGATACCGGGGGTTTCTGACACGCTTTCCGGACCAGGACCTGGCGGTCGCGGTGATGTGCAACGCCGGGAACGCGAATCCCGGTAGGTTCGCCCGTCAGGTCGCGGACCTCTATCTGGGAGAGGCAATAGTCACAGATGAGCCCGCCGCCCCGACCGTCGAGGCAGTCGAGGTGTCCGGGGCCGATCTCGAGAGGTTCACGGGGGCGTACATACTGACGCGGAACCAACAGCGAAGGGCTTTCAGCGTGGTCGACGGGGCCCTGAGATTGGGGGGAGCGGCACTCGTCCCAATCGCGCAAAACCGCTTCGCGTTCGAGGAGGCTGTCTTCGAGTTCGATGTTGAGTCGGGCGAGCAACGACCGAGCGCCGTCTTTACCACCCCGGACGGCGACGTCTTCCAAATGGAGCCCGTCGAGGACTTCGACCCTTCGACGGACGATCTCGCCGAATTCACGGGCGAATACTCCAGTCCGGAAGCAGAGGTCACGTATTCTTTCAAGGTTAGGGAGGGCAGCCTCGCACGCGTGGACCGCTACGGTCGGGCGATTCCGGTCCGGCCATCCGGGCCGGACGCATTCGTCGGTGCGGGCGGGACCTGGGTTTTCCACAGCGAGGGCGGGCGGGTCACGTCAGTCAGCCTCGTCAGCGGCCGGGTATGGGACCTACGCTTCGAGCGGGTCCGGTAATAAGGAGCCTTCGGCACAAATGGATGGACGACACAGGCGGCACCGTTTGACGGCAATCGCGGGCCTCACCCTCCTGGTGGCGGCCTGCGAGCTAACGCCACGCACGCCGACGCTAGATCAACCGCCCAACATCGTGATCATCACAGCCGACGATATGGGCTATGGCGACCTCGGCTCCTACGGACACCCCAACATCCGGACACCCCATCTCGACCGCATGGCGGCCGAAGGGCAGCGCTGGACCAACTTCTATGCCCAGGCCCCGGTTTGCTCACCGAGTCGGGCGGCCTTGCTCACCGGTCGAGTGCATGTCAGAAGTGGGATGTTCGGGCGCCGCCAAGGGGTGTTCTTCCCAGACTCCCGATCCGGTCTCCCCGACGAGGAGGTCACGCTGGCCGAGGCGCTCGGGGAACTCGGGTACGCGACCGGTATCGTCGGTAAGTGGCACCTCGGCCACTTGCCCCAGTACCTGCCGACGCGGCACGGCTTCGACTCCTGGTACGGCATCCCGTATTCCAACGATATGGACCAGAACCTGCCGGAGGGCCTGACGAACCGCTCGGCGCTCTTCGAGCCGGAGATCGACTATTGGCAGGTGCCGCTGATCCGAAACGAGACGGAATTCGAACGCCCCACCGATCAGACGACCCTGACGCGTCGCTATACCGAAGAGGCCGTGGCCTTCATCGAAGCAAACCGCGACGGGCCCTTCCTTCTCTACCTGCCGCACTCGATGCCGCACGTGCCGCTGTTCGCTTCAGATGAGTTCCGCGAGCAAAGCACGGCTGGCATCTATGGGGACGTCATCGAGGAGATCGACTGGAGCGTCGGGCAGGTGATCGCGGCACTCGACCGCGCTGGAGTTTCCGAACGCACACTAGTCGTGTTCACCAGCGACAACGGCCCCTGGCTCAGCTTCCAGACGCATGGGGGCACATCTGGTTTGCTACGGGGCGGAAAGGGCACCACGTTCGAGGGCGGGATGCGCGTGCCTGGCATTTTCTGGTGGCCCGGCACGATCGAGCCGGGCGTCACGCAGGAGATCGGCTCGGCGATGGATCTGTTCACCACGGCCATCGCGCTTGCGGGCGGGCAGGTACCGGACGACCGGCCGATCGACGGCGTCGATCTGAGCGCTGTGCTCTTCGATGAGGGTCCGAGTCCGCGCGACGTCATGGCGTACTACCGGCTGGGTGAACTCTACGCGTTTCGGCAGGGCCGCTACAAGGTGCACTTCGTCACGGAAGGACGTTATGGGCTACCGCCCGAGCGCACCGATCACGATACGCCACTGCTGTTCGATCTGGACCAGGACCCGTCAGAGCGGTTCGACGTGGCGGCGGAGCGGCCGGAGGCGTTTGATGCAGTCGTGGCGGCCGCCGAGCGGTATCGTGCGAACATGACATTCGCTGAGCCGCTATTCGACTTGAGGGGCGGGTCGTAGTCCCGAGGCGTCAGATCTGTGCGAACGGCTCCGATCCTACCGCGAGACGTCGTCGCCAGCTGGTCGACATGATGTTGACTCCCTTCGCTTCAGCGACGTTCCACGAGCCCAACGGCTGTCCCGCGAGTGGATAGAGGCGAATCCGCCCGACGGCAACTAGCCCCTAGCCCTCCCGTCAACAGGAGTTAACGCATGGCCCATTACGGATCCAAGGAACTCGCGCAGAGCTTTCGCACCGTTCGGAAGAACACCCTCGAGGCGGCGCG
>DQPL01000122.1 GCA_015664885.1 Gemmatimonadota bacterium | reverse complement strand
GCG
This sequence comes from Gemmatimonadota bacterium, assembly GCA_015664885.1. Lineage (GTDB taxonomy): Bacteria > Gemmatimonadota > Gemmatimonadetes > Longimicrobiales > Gaopeijiaceae > UBA1138. Next base: position 144,173 of record DQPL01000122.1, on the reverse strand, counting down.
ATACCCCCGATGCCTCCGAGCTGAATCGCAATCGACGAGAAGTTCGCGAACCCGGAGAGCGCGTACGTGGCAATGACGATCGAGCGCGGCTGCAGTTGGTGCTCACCTCCGAGCATCGCGGCAAGCTGGAAGTAGGCGACGAACTCGTTGAGCACCGTCTTCACGCCCATAAGGGACGCAATCACCGGCGCGTCCACCCACGGCACGCCCATCAGCCAAGCGAGCGGCGCCAGCAGCCATCCGAGCAACCATTCGAAGGTGAGCGCCTCGAGTCCGACGAGGCCACCGACCCACCCGAGGATGCCGTTCATCAAGTACACCAACGCCATGAAGGCCAGCAGCATCGCGCCGACGTTGAGCGCCAAATAGAGACCCTCCGAAGCCCCGCGCGCGGCCGCATCGATGACGTTTACATCGGCTTTCTCGATGTCGACCCCGAGTTTCCCCGCCGTCTCCGGCGTTTCGCTCTCCGGATACATCAGCTTGGCGATCACGAGCGCGGCGGGAGCAGACATCACCGATGCGGCCATGAGGTGGCCCGCGATATCGGGGAAATAGGCCAGCAGGATTCCCACGTAAGCGGCGAGTACACCTCCCGCGACAGTCGCGAAACCACCGGTCATTACCGCCATCAGTTCCGAATTTGTCATGCGATCGATGAACGGCTTGATCAACAGCGGAGCTTCGGTCTGGCCTACGAAGATGTTGCCTGCCGCGGACAACGTCTCCGCACCCGAAGTCTTCATCGTCCTCTGCATGACGAAGGCCACGCCCTTCACTGCGACTTGCATCACGCCTAGGTGGTACAGCACCGTCATCAGCGACGAAAAGAAGATGATCGTCGGCAGTACGTTGAACGCGAAGAACGCGCCGGTATTCGCTACCTGACCCGGCGTGGCCGCAAAATCGCCCTGGCCCACTGTCCCCGCGCCCACCGGGACATTGTTGTAGACGAGGTCGCCGAAGATGAACCTCGCGCCTTCCACAGTGAACCCGAGCAACGCGATGACGACGTCGTTCATCACTCCGAAAACCGCGCCTCCCACGGGCGTCTTCAGTATCAGGAAGGCGAAGAGGATTTGCAGTGAGATGCCCCAGATCACCACGCGCCAGGCGATGTTCTTGCGATCGACGCTCATGAGCCAAGCCGCGAACGCCAACAGGAAGAGTCCGAGCACCGAACGCAGCCGGTCGAGCAACGGCGTGTCGAGCGCGCCCTGCGGAACGCTGATCTGGGCACTGGCCTGAATCTCGGCGGTCGGCGTCACCGATGCGGGCTCGGCACCGAGTGACGCCCAGGCACCGGTGACGAGCAGGATCGCGGCGCACGTCCATAGGACGGCGATTCTCGAACTGGGTCGGTTCATTCAGGCAAAGTCCCAATGGGCGGTGGGTCGAGTCGGCGCAATATCAGCCGCGCGCGCGCTCGCCACCAGCCGTCACGATTGGATCCACTTGCAATTCGCGTGAACAGTTACCGGCTCGTCACCGTATCTTGAGGGCATTCCTCGCGCCCAGGACCGAGACCCCCAGATGACCGACGCCGACTCCATCGAACGGCTCGAATTCAGGCCTCACTGGGGCCTCGCGACCTTCTAGGTCGTCCTAGGCGTCGTTGTAGCGGTTCTGCTGTTCTGGCTCGGTGAGATTCTGGGTCCCGACGCCGTCGAAGCCATGGACGGACTCCCGTTCTTTCTCTTCTCCATCATACCCATCAAGCCCTTCGCCTGGGCTTGCGGCGCCCTATGGCTCGCCGTTGGCGCGGCCGGCGCACGAAGCCTCATCTCCAGACACCCCTCGTTGGTGCTCTCGCCCGACGGAATCGAGGTGGCCGGCCTGACGATCCCCTGGTCCGAAGTGACCGGAGCGCGCACACTCAAGCAGAACAACGTCGCGATCGATGTCGTCGACGCCGATGCACTCCTCCAGCGCCACGGCCCGCTCCGGCGCCTGGCCGCGCGCATCAACCTGCGCACGTCCGGGACCCCGATCGTGCTGAGTAGTAACGAATCGGGAGTCGACCAGGACCGGCTGTTACAGACGCTGCGACTTCGACTCCTGCCGCCACCCGACTAGATCGGGTCCCGGGACATGCCATTTTGGCAGTATTTGTTCCATAAGACCGCCATAGCGGCGGCCTTTCGGCCCATCCTACCGGCATGGGGATTGCACTTCTCGTGCCGTGTCGCCAGTTCGTTACGGACCGCGCACATCGGCTGGCCATTGGCCGGCGCTTCCAAATAGATCGCTCGCTCGCAGGGAGCCGACCGGCCCCCGGAGCTCCAACAGCAACGAGAAGAGGAGAGCATGGGCAAAGTCATCGGGATCGACCTGGGAACCACTAACTCGGTGGTGGCAGTCATGGAGGGTGGTGAGCCCGTCGTGATCCCCAACTCAGAGGGAGGACGCACGACCCCCTCGGTCGTCGCGCACACGAAGGACGGTGAGCGCCTCGTCGGTCAGGTCGCGCGGCGCCAGGCGATCACGAACCCCGAGAACACTGTGTTCTCGATCAAGCGCTTCATGGGTCGCAAACACGACGAGGTCGCGGAGGAAGAGAAGCTCGTCCCGTACGACGTGGGCCACGACGCCAAGGGTCGCGTGACCGTGAAGATCCCGAACGCGGACAAGACGTTCACGCCGCCCGAGATCAGCGCGATGATCCTGCAAAAGATGCGGCAGACCGCCGAAGACTACCTGGGCACGAAGGTGAGCCAGGCGGTCATTACGGTCCCCGCCTACTTCAACGATGCGCAGCGACAGGCGACCAAGGACGCAGGCAAGATCGCGGGCCTCGAGGTGCTGCGTATCATCAACGAGCCGACCGCGGCCGCGCTCGCTTACGGCCTCGACAAGAAGGTCGAGGAGAAGATCGCGGTCTTCGACCTCGGTGGAGGCACGTACGACATCTCGGTTCTCGAGCTCGGCGACGGGGTCTTCGAGGTCAAGTCGACCAATGGTGACACTCACCTGGGAGGTGACGACTTCGACCAGCGCGTCATCAACTGGCTCGTTCAGGAGTTCAAGAAGGATCAGGGCATCGACCTCGCGCAGGACTCGATGGCGCTTCAGCGCCTGAAAGAGGCCGCCGAGAAGGCGAAGATGGAGCTGTCCACGACGATGACATCGGACATCAACCTGCCCTTCATCACGGCGACCCAGGACGGTCCCAAGCACCTAAACTACAGCCTCTCGAGGTCCAAGTTCGAGCAGCTCGTGGACGACCTGATTCAGCGGACCATCCCGCCCATGAAGATGGCGCTCGAGGACGCCGGGCTGACGACCGACGACATCGACGAGGTCATCCTCGTTGGCGGTTCGACGCGGATTCCCAAGCTGCAGGAGGTCGTGACCGAGTTCTTCGGTAAGGACCCGCACAAGGGCGTGAACCCGGACGAAGTCGTCGCCGTCGGCGCCGCCATCCAGGGTGGCGTACTAGCCGGTGACGTCACCGACGTGCTCCTGCTGGACGTGACTCCCCTTTCGCTGGGAATCGAGACGCTGGGCGGCGTCATGACGGCGCTCATCGAGCGAAACACGACGATCCCGACAAAGAAGGCCGAAGTGTTCTCCACCGCGGAGGACAACCAGACCACGGTCGAGATCCATGTGCTGCAGGGTGAGCGCAAGATGGCGGTGGACAACAAGACCATCGGCAAATTCCAGCTGACCGGAATTCCGCCGGGACCGCGCGGCATGCCTCAGGTCGAAGTGACGTTCGATATCGATGCAAACGGCATCCTGCACGTGTCGGCCAAGGATAGGGCTACGGGCAAGGAGCAGAAGATCCGCATCGAAGCGTCGAGCGGGCTCTCAGACGCCGAAATCGAGCGCATGGTCAAGGACGCCGAAGAGCACGCCGGCGAGGACGAAGAGCTCAGGGAGAAGGTCGAGTCCCGCAACCAGCTCGACTCGCTCGTCTATCAGGTCGAGAAGGATACGGCCGAGTGGGGCGACATGGTGTCAGAAGACACCAAGGAGCGTCTCGACGGGGCGGTCGGACAGGCCAAAGAGGCGCTCAAGGGCGATGATCTCACCACGCTCAACTCCGCCCGCGATGAGTTGATGCAGGCGTTCAGCGCCGCGGGGCAGGAGATGTATCAGTCTCAGGCGGCAGAAGCAGAATCCGCCAAGGACGAAGACGCGGACGGGGACGACGATGCGGATGGCGAAAGCTCGGAGGAGGGCGGCGACGAAGAGGGCGCATCGGATAGCGCCGCCGACGATGACGTCGTCGAGGCCGACTACGAGATCGTAGATGAAGAGGCGTAGCTAGCGTCTCATGCGATGGAGGGGCGCTGGGGCAACCCGGCGCCCCTCGTGGCGCATCTCAAACAGGTGTAGAAGGCCGGACCGGGTCCGGCCTTCCCGTGTAGCAGCATACTCCGGCTCTGGACCTGGGCCGATCACCATATTCAGAAAGATTCGGGAGAGCGCCGAGATGTACGACCCCCTTCGTACCAAGACCAAAGTGGTTTTCTACAGCGCGGTCGTGTTCGTCTTTGGTCTGGGAATGGCCAGCGGACTCGGCTGGACCAGTCCGTCCTACGCGATGCCGACGGTCAACGAGGCACCACAGGTGGCCGCCGAGGCCGTACAGCCGGCGCTGGACCTCAGTCAGGCCTTCACGAATCTGGCGGATGCGGTGACGCCCGCGGTGGTGCGGATCGAAGCCCGGCGTCCGGCGCCCCAGACCAGGCAGCAGATTCCGGAAGGGCTGCGGGGCTTCTTCGACAACCCTCGGGATCGACGGCAACCTCCGTCGCAGGGGGTGGTCGCCGGGGGCAGTGGTTTCGTGGTGTCCCCCGACGGTTACATCCTGACGAACAACCACGTAGTCAAGGGCGCGGACCAAGTCACGGTCTATTTCCCGGACCGCAGCTACTTCACGGCTCAGATTGTCGGGAATGACCCGTTCACGGATGTCGCAGTGCTCAAGATCGACGTCGAAGAGCCACTGCCAGCGATGTCGTTAGGCGATTCGGACGAGACCAGGGTCGGCGAGTGGATTCTGGCAATTGGGAACCCCGGGATTGGCCGCTCGGCCCAGCTCGATTTCACGGTGACCGCTGGAATCGTCAGCGCGCTCGGACGGGGATTGTCACTGCTACAGAACGACCTATACAACGATCCGCGGTATGGCCCGGATGCAGCGGGCTTCGCGATCGAGGACTTCATTCAGACCGACGCGGTTATCAACCCCGGTAACTCGGGCGGCCCCATGGTGAACCTCAGGGGCCAGGTCGTCGGCATCAACTCAGCCATCGCGTCTGAAACGGGCGTGTATCAGGGCTACGGCTTCGCGATCCCGATCAACCTCGCGCGGCGCGTCATGGAAGACCTGATAGAGTATGGGCACGTGAAGCGACCTCGAATGGGCGTGGGTATCGCGGACGCAACCGCGGAAGACGCGGAAGTGTACGGACTGCCGTCGGTCTCGGGCATCCTCGTACAGACGATCACCGCCGGGGGCCCCGCAGCCGGGCAACTGCAGCCCGAGGACGTGATCGTGGCACTCGAAGGCAACCCGGTCGGCTACGTCGCCGAACTCCAGGCGCGCATCGCGCAACATCGGCCTGGTGACCGAGTGACCGTGACCGTGTATCGGGACTCCCGTCCGATCGACGTCCAGCTCAGGCTGGACGAGGCACCGATCAACGAGATCGCGACCGTGGTCGCAGACCGCGCCGTCCACGCCGAGGAACGCCTGGGCATCAACGTCGAGACCATGGACGCCGAGCTGGCACAGATGTGGAGATTCGAACGAGCTCGTGGAGTCCTTCTCACGCAAGTCGCTCGCGGCAGTCCGGCGGATCGACGCCGCTTGGGGGGCTATGTCGGACAGAGGCTCGTTCAGGTCCAGGATCGCGTGATCGAAACGCCGGACGATGTGCGCCTGGCGCTTGACGACGTAGGCGGCGACCAGATCGTGTCACTACACTTTGAGGACAATACCGGCGACGTTCGAGTCGTCAACGTACGCATGCCGAACTAGATCGACGTGTGGGTTGACGTGTGGGTTGTAGGCGCGGGCGGCGGTAGGTCGCCCGCGCTTGCTCGTTCCGAGAAGAAGCGCTGCCGTTGAACCCCTCTCGGCCACGGGTTTATCTTTTCCCGAGCCTTGCGAAAGTGGCGGAATTGGTAGACGCGCGGGATTTAGGATCCCGTGGCTAAAAGCCGTGGGGGTTCGAGTCCCCCCTTTCGCATTTTCGGGGCTCCCTGAACGCTGACTCCCTAGCCCCCGTGAGGGTATGACCGTAGACGCATCGAGCCTGCAGGTGTCCGTTGAGGAGCAAGAGCGGTGGCGCCGTAGTATGAGCGTGACCGTCCCGGCCTCCGTAGTGCAACAGGAAGAGAGACGTGCCGCCAAGCAGTTGGCGTCGCGTGCTCGCTTGAAGGGCTTCAGAAAGGGCCGCGTGCCCGCGAAGGTGATCGAGTCCCGTTTCGGCGGCACGCTCCGTAAGGAGGCCCTCGACAAGCTCGTCGGCGAAGCGTACCGAACCGCGCTGGCCGCACAGGACCTGACACCGATCAGCGAGGGAGAGATTCAGGAGTTGAGCTACGAGCCTGAGCAGGATCTCGTATTCTCGATCTCCTTCGACATCCAGCCGCAGATTGAAATCGGTCGGCTAGGTGGCTTCGCGATCGAGCGCCCGGTGGCCGAGGTGAACGACGAACACGTCGACAAGGTGCTCGCCCGAATCCAGGAACAGAACGGAGCGTGGAAGCCTGTGGCGCAGGGTCAGCCAGAGGATCGCGACCTGGTTGCCGTGCGCATCAAGAAAGTGGAGGGAGAAACCACGGACGAAGGCAAAGAGTACGAGTTCCTTCTCGGGCAGGGCGATGCGCTTCCCGATATCGAGACCGCGATCAAGTCACTCGAGGCGGGCGCGTCCGGCGAGTTCGACGTTGCCTTCCCAGAGGATTCTCCGGACAAAGCCCGCAGAGGCGAGACCGAACGCGTCCACATCACCCTCGTCGCCCGCAAGGTCCAGGAGCTACCGGAACTAGACGACGCTTTGGCCAAACAGGTCGGAGATTTTGAGACGCTGGACAACCTCAAGACGCGGGTTCGTGAGGACCTCGACAAAGAGGCCGGCGAGGAAGTCGAGAACGTCGTGCGAGGTCGCTTGCTAGACATGCTGCTCGATGCCAACCCCTTCGAGGTTCCAGCATCCATGGTCGATCGCTACGCCGACGGCGTGATCGGCGAGCAGCCCAATCTCGACCCGGAGCGGCTCGAGGAGATTCGCGCCTCGATCCGCGTGGAGGCGGAGCGCGCGGTCAAACGCATTCTCATCATCGAGAAGGTTGCCGATACTCAAGGATTGGCGGCCACCGAAGACGACATCGACGCGCGTGTCGAAGAGATCGCCGAGGCCAACGCCAGCACGGCCGCGAAAGTGTATGCGAGTCTGCAAAAAGCCGGCCGCCTGGAGATGCTCGAGCGCGAGCTCACCGAGCGGAAGGTCTTCGACTTCCTGAAGGAACAATCCGAGATCATCGACAGCATAGCCCCTTGAAACAGCACGGCACCCTGAACTAGAGCACTGACATGCCGATTTACCCACCCTACGTGATCGAGCGCACGAGCCGTGGCGAGCGCAGCTACGACATCTTCAGCCGGCTGCTCATGGACCGTATCGTCTTCCTGGGCAGTGGCATCAACGACGACGTGGCGAACATCATCCTCGCCCAACTGCTTTTTCTCGACGCCGAAGACCCGGAACGCGACATCTTCATGTATATCAACTCTCCGGGCGGGAGCGTCTACGCTGGCATGGCCATCTACGACACCATCCAGCACTTGCGGGCGCCCGTGTCCACTTTCTGTGTGGGCATGGCAGCCTCCATGGGCGCGGTGCTGCTAGCGGCGGGCGCGGAAGGCAAGCGGAATGCGCTTCCGAATGCGCGTATCATGATCCACCAACCGTCCGGCGGCTTCCAAGGCAGCGCGGCCGACATCGAAGTCGCAGCCAGAGAGATTCTGCACGTGCGCCAAAGGCTCAACGAAATCATCGCGAAGCACACGGGACAGACCGTCGAGGCTGTTCAATCCGACGTCGATCGCGACCGCTTCATGGACCCCGTGGAGGCGGTTGAATACGGTCTCATCGACCATGTCCTGGAAGGCCCAGTTTCGCAGACCGAGGGAAAACCTGCGGACTCGGATAGCGGCGAATAGCCGAACGCGCGATATTTAGCCATGACGAGTGACAAACACCTTCGCTGCAGCTTCTGCGGAAAGTCCAAGGAGAGCGTCAAGAAGTTCATCTCCGGGCCGAACGTCTACATCTGCAACGAGTGCATCTCCCTTTGCAACGAGATCCTCGCGGAGGAGGAGGAGCGGGAAGCTCAGGAACAAACCGTTCCCAGCCCGACTCCGGAAGAGATCAAGGCGGTCCTCGACCAATACGTGATCGGTCAGGAGGCGGCGAAGAAGACGTTGGCCGTCTCCGTCTACAATCATTACAAGCGGGTCAACCACCAGGGCGTTCTCGACGACGTCGAGATCGACAAGGCCAACATCCTGCTCATGGGCCCGACGGGCGTGGGCAAGACGCTGCTGGCGCTGACGCTCGCACGCATGCTGCACGTGCCTTTCACCATAGCAGACGCGACCACGCTCACGGAGGCCGGGTACGTCGGCGAAGACGTCGAGAACATTCTCGTTAGGCTGCTACAGGCGGCAGACTTCAACGTCGCCGAATGCGAACGCGGCATCGTGTACATCGATGAGATGGACAAGATCGCGCGCAAGTCGGAGAACCCCTCCATCACGCGCGACGTCTCGGGGGAGGGCGTACAGCAGGCACTGCTGAAGATCCTCGAAGGCACGGTGGCGAGCGTGCCGCCTCAGGGCGGACGTAAGCATCCGCAGCAAGAGTACATCCAGATCAATACCCGCAACATTCTCTTCATTTGCGGGGGAGCCTTCGACGGGCTGGAAAAGATCGTCGAAGGACGCATCGGCAAACGTCGCATAGGCTTCGCCGGCGAGGACGTCGAACGGAAGGAAGGCAACACCATGCAGTGGGTCGAGCCGGAAGATCTGCAGCGCTACGGCCTGATCCCTGAGCTCGTGGGTCGTCTCCCGGTGACCGTCCACCTCGACGACCTGGATGAAGAGGCGCTCGCGCTCATCCTGGAACAGCCCAAAAACGCTCTCGTGAAGCAGTACAAGAAGATGTTCGAGCTTGAGGGCATCGGGCTCACCTTCGACCGTGAGGCCATCAAGGCGATCGCGAAAAAGACCATGGAGCGCAAGACGGGCGCGCGGGGCCTGCGATCGATCATAGAGGGCATCATGCGCGACGTCATGTTCGAGATCCCGTCGCGAAACGACGTGTGCGAGGTGGTGGTCACACCAGAGAGCGTCGAGCACGGCGTAGCGCCCCTGCTCGTTCTGCACCCAGAAGAAGAGAAGCTCAAGGCGTAGCAGTACTTTTCAGGCCTAGACTTGTTGCCCGCACGACAACAATGGCCTCAGCGCCTATCTCAGCGGTGCGTCCCTGTTGCTGGAACCCGCCAAGGGGTACGATAGGCGCCGACGCCCCTCGCTGCACAAGCTGCTTCGCATGCCGAACCTCATCAGGGTCGAGGACCAGGTAGAATTGCCCGATCGCCTTCCCGTGGTCCCGCTGCGGGATCTAGTATTCTTCCCCTACATCGTGCTGCCCCTGCTCATCGGGCGGGCCCGCTCGTTGGCCGCGCTCGACGAGGCGTGTGAAGGAGACGATCTAGTGCTCCTGGTCGCTCAGCGTGATCCGGCGATCGACGAGCCTGGCAGCGCCGATCTCTTTCGCGTTGGTACTGTCGCGCGCGTGGTGCAGGTTTCCAGCCTGCCGGACGGCACGCTTCGTGTGGTGCTAGAGGGTCTCGGTCGGGCACGGATCCGTCGACTGACCACGACGACGGCGGCCCTCCGAGCATCGGTGGAACTGCTGACGGACCGGGAGACCGAAGAAGCCGGCCCGACCCCAACCGAATTGCAGTCGCTCACGCGAACCGTGGTGAGCCTCTACGCCGAGTACGCGCGGCTGCACGAGCGCGTTCCGGAGATTCTCTCCGGCATTCTGTCGGCGGAGGGGGACCGAGTGCGCTTTGCGCATCTCGTCGCCGGGCACTTGATCCTGCCGTCGCTGGAGAAACAGGAGCTATTGGAAGCAACCGGAGCGACGGAACAACTCGAGTTGCTGCAGGAATGCCTGGTACGGGAACTCGAGATCATGCGTATCGAGGCCAAGCTCGACCGCCAAATCCAGCTCCAGTTGGGCAGCGAGCGTGTGCCGGACGTCGGCGCCGCCTTCAGCACGATCCACCGGGAGCCCGCAGAGGACGAGGACGCTGAGTGGCGAGAGATCGAGGAGGCAGTACACAGCGCCGACCTGCCGCCGCACGCCCAGGAGCGGGCGCACAAAGAACTCTCACGCCTCAAGAAACTGAATCCGGTGGCACCGGAGGCGGCGGTCATTCGATCACACCTCGACTGGATCGTTGCGCTGCCGTGGGCCGCGCGCTCGGCCGACAACCTCTCCGTTGAACATGCGTCGCGCATCCTCGAGTCTGAGCACTTCGGCCTGGGGGAGGTCAAGGAGCGCATCCTCGACCACGTAGCGGTGCTGTCGCTGGTCAAGGAAATGCGGGGGCCGATCCTTTGCCTGGTTGGCCCCCCGGGCGTCGGGAAGACCTCCCTGGGCCGAAGCATCGCTCAGGCGCTGGGACGCGAGTTCGTGCGCGTAAGCCTTGGCGGTGTACGGGATGAGGCCGAGATCCGAGGACATCGACGCACGTATGTGGGGGCGTTGCCTGGCCGAATCGTGCAGGGCATGCGCCGGAGTGGGACGCGGAACCCGGTCTTCCTGCTCGACGAGGTCGACAAGATCGCCCAGGACTTCCACGGGGATCCCGGCGCCGCGCTGTTGGAAGTGCTCGACCCGGAGCAGAACCGCACCTTTTCGGACCACTATCTGGAGTTGGAATACGACCTGTCCGAAGTCCTGTTCATCACCACCGCGAACACACTCCAGGGGATCCCGGAGCCGCTTCGCGACCGCATGGAGATCATCCGCCTTCCCGGCTATCTGGACACCGAAAAACGTGAGATCGCGAGTCGGTTCCTGTGGCCGAAGCAAGCCGAGCGCCACGGACTCGCGCCGGGTGCGCTCTCGCTCTCGAACGCCACGATCCACGACGTGATCCTCCGGTACACGCGAGAGGCCGGCGTGCGCGAGCTCGACCGACGCCTAGCGCGCATCGCACGAAAGGTGGCACGAGGCGTGGCAGACGGCGTAGCGATGGCGGCGACTCTCGAGCCGGAGGGCCTGAAGGACTTGCTCGGACCCCCGCCCTATTCTCCGACTGATCGAGACGAGGACAGCGAGCGCATCGGCATCGCCAATGGCTTGGCCTGGACTGCTGCCGGAGGCGAGGTGCTCGATGTCGAGGTGGCAGTGATACCGGGTGGCGGGGAACTGCGACTTACTGGGACGCTCGGTGACGTGATGAAGGAGTCGGCCCACGCCGCTGTGACGTACGCCCGCTCCAGATCGGAGCTGCTCGGACTCGATCCTCAGTTCCACTCGAAGATCGACGTGCACATCCACATCCCCGAGGGTGCGACGCCGAAGGACGGGCCTTCCGCCGGTATCACCATCGCGGTTGCCTTGATCTCTGCACTGATGGGCAGGCCCACGCGCGCCGACGTCGCAATGACGGGTGAGATCACGCTCCGCGGAAGGGTATTGGGCGTTGGCGGAATCAAGGAGAAAGCGGTCGCTGCACTCAGGAACGGCATGCGCAAGGTCGTGCTTCCGGCCGCGAACGCGTCGGACCTGGAGCTTCTGCCGGCAGAGGTCAAGGAGAGCGTGGCGTTCGAACTCGTACGCACCATGGACGAGGTGATGGACGCCGTACTGCTCGACAGCCCCCTCCGCCGCCATCAGGCGTCTCACGCCGTTGGGCTCGGAACGCCGCTCCCCCACGGATGAAAATCAAGACGGTCGAGTACGCTGGTACGATTGCTCAGCCGGGCGGGGCTTCACCCGCTGGGGCTTCGACCGCTGGGGCTTCGACAGGCACCCTTCCTCAAATTGCGTTCTCCGGCCGCTCCAACGTGGGGAAGTCGTCGCTCATCAACACTCTGCTGCGCCGGACGCGAAAGAAGATCGCGCGGGTCTCTGCGACTCCCGGAAAGACGAGAACCATCAACTTCTTCCTGGTGAACGAGCGATTCTTCCTCGTCGACCTGCCCGGCTACGGGTACGCGAAGGTGCCGAAGGCGATGCGCAAAGCCTGGTCCGAACTGATAGAATGGTATCTGAGTGCTTCGGGTGGGGTTCAGGGCCTTGTGCACTTGATGGACGCACGGCGAGATCCTACGGATCACGACCTCAACATGATCACGTACCTTTCAGAGTTGGGCGTACCTACGTTGGTCGTGCTCACCAAGATGGATAAGCTGAAGAAGACGCAACGTGAGAAAGCCATCCAGCGCATATGCGAAGGACTGAGCGTCGGGGAGGAGCAGGTCGTTCCCTTCTCGTCGAAGACGGGAGAGGGACGCGAGGTCCTGCTCGAAGCTCTCGACGAACTCGTCCTGGACGCGGAAGAAGCCTGATGCGGCCGACAGCGCAGGTATTTCTGGCCTTCATGCTCGTAGTGGGCTCCTACATGAGCGGCTGCGCGGTTCCACCGGGCATGGAGGGCGGCAGTGCCGCCACGGATTCGTTCGAGAGGCTACCTCCGCCGGGACATGGCACGCTGCGGCAGGAAGAGATCTCGCTTTCGCTCACGAGCGGTGCGCTGCGCATCCTCGTAACTCCGCTTGAGGAGTCGGCCACGCGCGTGACGGCGCCAGACACGTATCGCCGCTTGTCCAGCATGTCCAACGCTCATAGGAATGCTCCGGGCATCGAGGAGTCGGCGACGCTCTTTCTCGTGTCATTCTTCTCCGAGCAGCCCGACGAACGATTCGTGCCCGAAGAGGTGCAGCTGGTGTCGCGAGGCATCAGGCTCCGACCCACGTCGATCGTCGCGGTCACGCCCAGTTGGGGCGAACGACGCCTGCGCCAACGCGTCACCGAAATGGCGGTCTACGCGTTCAGCAGCAACGTCGATCTCGAGTCGGACCTCACCCTGGCATACGGCCTGGAGCAGACGGCCGCCTGGAGTGTGATCCTACGCCGCATCCAGGCCGAACGGGCGCGCGCGCGCGCCCGCGCCGGCCGTTCCGGAAACGGCTAGCAGAGCGAAACTGAGCCTCAGTCGTCCAGCTCGTACTTTGAGATCTTCCGATAGAGCGTGCGCTCTCCGATTCCGAGCAGCTCCGCCGCCTTGCGACGATTTCCGTTTACCGACGAAAGCGCCGCAGTGATCGCTTGACGCTCGAGGTCCTCCATCGTCATGCCAGGACGGAAGACCACGACGTTATCGGAGTCGGTCACCGGCACGCCGTGTGCGGCAGGTGACACGCCGTGTGCGCCGGGTGACGCGCCCTGTACGTCGGGGACCACGCTGCTTGCAGCGTGTTCGGTCGAAATGACGACGTCGTCGAACTCGCTGGTATCGGCGCCGCGAGAATAAGCTCCGATCTCGATGCCGTGACGGGAGGGGAGCACCGGAGCCACCCGGCCGAGCACGGGCTCGCCGGGCAACGCAATGCCCTCCCCTCGTCGATACACATCGAACTCTCGGCGCAGATCGTCCATATCGACTCGGAGGTCGACGAGCGTGCGAAACACGAATTCGAGCTCAGGCCGGAGATCACCTGTGCCTTCCCTCGTGGCTCTGGGGATCGGGGCTGGCAACAACGACGGACCACGGCCCGCGCGAACCTCGTCCGGAATGTCCTCGCTGCGAATGATGTGACCGGGTGCGAGCACGACCATCGACTCGACTAGATTCCGCAGCTCGCGAACGTTCCCCGGCCAGGAGTACGCAGTGAGCATCTCCATCGCTTCGGCCGAGATGCCCGGGAAGTCGCGCTTGAGACGCTCCGATACTTCCTCAACGTAGGCCTGGACCAGAAGCGGGATGTCGTCACGGCGATCCCGGAGCGGCGGAAGCTCGATACCTAAGACGTTCAATCGGAAGAACAGATCGCGCCGAAATTCCCCGATCGCGATGAGTTGCCTCAGGTCCTGATTGGTCGCAGCGACGATGCGGACGTCGACCTTGATGCTCTTCTCGCCGCCGACTCGGTGAAACTCCCGTTGCTCCAGCACCCTCAGAAGCTTGGTCTGTGTGGCGAGTGGCATGTCGCCAATTTCGTCCAGGAAGATCGTACCGCCGTCGGACAGCTCGAAGAGGCCCTTGCGCGCGTCGATCGCGCCCGTGAACGCGCCCTTTTCGTGCCCGAACAATTCAGACTCGACCAGCGTGTCCGAGAGCGCGGCCACATTCACAGGGATGAAGGGCTTGTGCCGACGTGGCGAGAGCAAGTGGATGCCGCGGGCAATGAGCTCCTTGCCGGTGCCCGACTCGCCGGTGACGAGCACAGTCGAAGCGACCGGCGCGATTTGTACCACGCGTTCCATCACCTGACGCATCGCGTCGGTCTCACCGATGATGCCCGTCAGCGCCTGCAGCCGCCCCCGCTCGATGAGTCGACTGCCCACGAGAACCACATCGTCGACGTGCGACGTAGCCGGAAAGACCTCGTCGAAGCCAGGTCGCAGCGCCGGCGCCAACTCCGCGGACGACGCGAGGGCGAAGACCGGAATGTCGAGCACCTGCCTCGCCTGTCTAGCCAGGGCTCCCCCACCCTCGGCGAGCCCTCCGGTGAGCACAAGCAAAACCGCGCCGTCGTCGGTCGTCAGTTCTTCATCCGGCGTCACCAGATCCGTCGAGTAACCGGCGGACTTGAAGCCGTCCCTGAGCTGCCCCGCACGCGCCAGGTCGTGCGTCGAGATGAGAACCCGGTCCTCGGTCATGACCCGTCGGGCGGTGGCTCGTGAGTCCGCCCTTCGCCACCCAGCAAGTCCACCGCGTGCACGAGCAGCGGACCGAGCACCGCCAGGCCGTCTCGTACGCCCCCGGGGCTCCCCGGCAGGTTCACGATGAGAGTTCGCGCTCGGGTGCCAGCCACCCCGCGCGACAGAGCGGAGTACGGAGTGCTCTCGAGACCGACCACGCGTATTTGCTCGGCGATTCCCGGCGCTTCCCGATCGAGCACGGACTTGGTCGCCTCGGGTGTTACGTCGCGAGGCGTGAGGCCCGTGCCGCCCGTGGTCACGATCACGTCCAAGCCGAGATCGTCGCACCAGGACACGAGACGACGCACGATGTCCGTGGTCTCGTCAGGAACGACCTCACGAGCCGCGGCCTCATGTCCCTTCTCGGTGCACCAGACGTCGATGAGAGCACCACTGCGGTCCTCACGCTCACCGCGCGCGCATCCGTCGCTCACCGTAAGGATGCCGATGCGGATCACCGTTTGATCGAGCCCCCGGTGTAAAACGGCGCGCGCTGCACCGCGACCTCGATTGGCCGTCCCCGTACGTCGATCTGGAGCATGGTACCGGGCTTGGACAACTCGGTCGGGACATAGCCCATCGCGACCCCAATCCCCAGCGAAGGACTGACGGTGCCGCTCGTAACCTTGCCAATCACCTCGCCACCATGCGTCACATCATAGCCCGGCCGAGGAAAGCCCCTTGTTTGGAGGGACATCGCAACGAGCCGGCGCACCACTCCCGCTTCCTTCTGAGCGAGGAGCGCGTCACGACCGACGAAGTCCCCCTTGTCGAGCTTCGTCACCCAGCCGAGGCCAGCTTCGAGCGTCGTATGCTGCTCGTCGAGATCACTGCCGTAGAGCGCGTATCCCATTTCCAGGCGAAGCGAATCACGAGCCCCGAGGCCAACCGGGATCAGGCCGGCGCCGGAGCCCTCATCCAGTAACGCGTCCCACACCCGAGGCGCATCGTTCGCGTCCACGTACAACTCGAACCCGTCCTCGCCAGTATAGCCAGTCCCGCTGATGACGGCGGGAGCGCCGGCGACCGAGCCCTCCGAGAAGCGGTAGTATTTCACGTCATCGACATCGATGCTCGCGAGCGGCCGTAGGATCTCTCGTGCCGCAGGGCCCTGTAGCGCGATCAGCCCAGTGCGCTCGGACACGTCTTCCAGCTCGCACTCGAACGCCTCTGACTGGCGCTCGATCCAGGCCCAGTCCTTGGCCAAGTTGGACGCGTTCACGACCAGCATGTAGTGCCCGCGGAAGCGGTAGATCAGGAGATCGTCGATGATGCCGCCGTCCTCCAGACACATCGCCGAATACTGAGCTTGGCCGACCTCCATCTTGGCAGCGTCGTTCACCGAAACGTGTTGAATCAACTCCAGCGCCTGCGGACCGCGCACGACGAATTCACCCATGTGCGAGACGTCGAAGAGCCCCGCCCCCTCTCGGACAGCACGGTGTTCCGCGGTGATCCCCGTCGGGTACTGAACCGGCATCTCGAAGCCGGCGAAGGGAACGATCTTTGCGTCGGCCGCGACGTGACGGTCGTAAAGAGGGGTGCGCTCGAGCTGCTCGCTCATGCCATCAGCTCCAGCATGATCGCTTTCTGCGCGTGCAGACGATTCTCGGCTTCGTCGAAGATGCGTGACTGGGGTCCGTCGATGACGCCCGCGGTGACTTCCTCCCCGCGGTGGGCGGGCAAGCAGTGGAGGAAGATCGCCGACGGCGCCGCCTGGCCCATGAGGGACTCGTCCACCAGAAACGTCTCGAAGGCCTCCATGCGCTCGGCCTCCTCCTCTTCCTGGCCCATCGAAGCCCAGACATCGGTCGTGACGACATCGGCTCCCTGCACCGCTTCGGACCGGTCACGAGTCAGAACGACGTCGGCCTCGCGCTGCGCCCGCGCCAGTAGCTCAGGTTCGGGGTCATACCCCTCGGGACACGCCAGGCGCAGCGAGAAGCCAAGGCGGTACGCCGCATTCAGCCACGAATTGGCCATGTTGTTGCCATCCCCGATCCACGCCACGGTGCGCGCCGCATGCTCGCGGCCGAACTCCTCAGCCATCGTCTGCAGGTCGGCGATGATCTGACACGGATGCAAGAGGTCCGTAAGTCCATTGATCACCGGAACCGAAGCGTGCCGCGCAAACTCCTCCACCTCGGCGTGCGCGAAGGTGCGAATCATGATGCCGTCGACATAGCGGGACAGCACCTTCGCGGTGTCGTGCACGGACTCACCACGACCGATCTGGCTGTCTGAGTCCGAGAGGAAGATCGCGTGCCCCCCGAGCTGGCTCATGCCCACCTGGAACGACACTCGGGTGCGCGTGGAGCTCTTGCGGAAAATCATCGCCAGCGTCTTACCTGTAAGCTGCGCTCTATCGACCCCCGACTTCAGCGAGCACGCACGCTCGAGCAGTTGCTTGAGATCGTCCCGACTGAAGTCCGAAATGGCGAGGAAGTCTCGCTTCTTGGCCACGATGTCCGACTTCAGAGGATGTAGCGGATGAGGTCTTCGTCCTCGGAAATCCTGGCGAGCCGGTCCTGTACGAAGGCGGGGTCGACGTGTATGGCGTCGGTGCCCGCTTCCGGGAGCTTGAATAGCACTTCTTCCAACAGGGTCGTCATCACGGTCTGCAGCCTGCGCGCACCGATGTTCTCAAGACGCTCGTTGAGCTCCGTCGCGATGCGCGCGATCTCCGCAATGGCATCGTCGGTAAACTCGATCTTGGCGCCTTCGGTCTCGATCATGGCACGGTATTGCTCCAGGAGCGCGTTCTTTGGCTCCTGCAGAATGCGCACGAAGTCCTCCTCTCCCAGGCTCTGCAGCTCCACGCGAACCGGAAAGCGACCTTGCAGCTCCGGAATCATGTCGGAGGGTTTCGCTACGTGGAACGCACCTGCAGCGATGAAGAGAATGTGGTCGGTGCGTACCAGGCCGTACTTGGTCGAGACCGTGGATCCCTCGACAATCGGAAGCAGATCTCGCTGCACGCCCTCGCGGCTCACGTCGGGCCCCTGCCCGCCCCGCAGTCCCACCACCTTGTCGATCTCGTCCAGGAAGACGATCCCCATTTCCTCAGCACGGTACAGCGCTTCGTTCACCACCTCGTCCATGTCGACGAGCTTGTCCAGTTCGTCTTGCAGGAGGATCCGCCTCGCTTCGGAGACCGAAACGGTCCGGCGCTTGGTCTTCTTGGGCAGCATGTCCTGCAACATTTCGGTGAAGTTGTGATCGAGCCCGTCGCCACCGCCCACGGGGATCATCATGCCTTCGATGTTCGGAGCCTGGCTCACTTCGATCTCGATCTCGCGGTCCTCGAGTTTTCCGTCTATGAGGAGCTTGCGCAGCTTCTCTCTGGTGCGTTGGCGACGTTCGAGCACCCCCTCTTCCTGTTCTTCGGCCACGCCCGTCGGCCCCGCAACGAAAATGTGCGGCCGCTCATCACCCGTAGGCGGCTCCGGGTCCGGATTCGACACGGGCAACAGCAGCTCCAAAATGCGCTCCTCTGCACGCTTACCGGCGGTTTCCTGCACCTCGTACTCGCGATCCGCGCGCACCAGGTTGATGGAAATGTCGACCAGATCACGGATCATCGACTCGACGTCTCGACCCACATATCCTACCTCGGTGAACTTGGAGGCCTCCACCTTCAGGAATGGGGCCCCCGCAAGGCCTGCGAGGCGGCGTGCGATTTCTGTCTTCCCCACGCCAGTCGGGCCGATGAGGATGAGGTTGTTGGGTGCGATCTCGTGCCGCATCTCCTCCTCGACACGCTGCCGCCGCCAGCGATTCCGCAGCACGATCGCGACCGCCTTCTTGGCATCGTCCTGTCCGATGATGTACTTGTCGAGCTCGGAGACGATCTGACTCGGAGTGAGTTCGTCGAGCCAGACGAGGTCCTGGGGCTCTGACTCAGATGTCAGCGCCTGTTCTGGCGGGCCCTGAGATTCGAGCGCGTTGCTCGTCATTTTTCCCCTCCATCATGGTCTTCGCCCAACTCGAGCACGACGATGTCCCGATTCGTGTAGATACAAATGTCCCCTGCGATCTCCAACGCGTGCCGGACAATCTCGGGAGCTTCGAGGCTCGAATGCTCCTGCAGCGCGCGGGCGGCGGCCAGAGCGAAAGAGCCGCCGGAGCCTATCGCCAGCACCCCGTCATCGGGTTCGATGACGTCACCTGTACCGCTCAGCAGGAACAAGTGCTCCTTATCCGCCACCGCGAGTAGCGCGTCCAAGCGGCGTAGGTAGCGATCGGTGCGCCAGTCCTTGGCGAGCTCGACCACGGCCCTACGCATATTGGCCGGATAACGCTCCAGCTTCTCCTCCAGCTTCTCGAAGAGCGTGAACGCGTCCGCGACGGCTCCGGCAAATCCCGCGAGGATGCTGCCGTCCTTCAAGGCTCGGACTTTGCGCGCTTTGCTCTTCACGACGGTATCACCCATCGTGACTTGTCCGTCTCCACCCATGGCGACTCGACCGTCACGGCGGACGGCTAGCACGGTGGTCGCTCGAACTTCCAATAGACTCATCTGTCCTGGCTCTTGTAGAATTCCTCGCCGCACGGCTGAACGGAGGCGCAGGGTGCAAGCGTGGGGCCACGAATCTAATGCAGAAGCTGCCGAAATGGCAGTCCGGGCTGGTGCGGCTACTCGCCCCGCGGGTGCGCGTCCTTGTAGACCCGACGCAAGCGATCTTTCGTGGTGTGGGTGTAGATCTGGGTCGTGGACAGCGACACATGGCCGAGCAGCTCCTTGACCGCGAGCAGATCGGCTCCCGCTTCCAACAGATGCGTCGCGAAGGAGTGGCGTAGCGCGTGGGGGGAGAGTCCGCGTGCACCGGCAGCAACCTCGAAACACGCGCGCACTGCGGCTTGAATGGAGCGCCGAGAGAGCCGTCCGCCGCGCGCGTTCACCAGCAGCGCATCGTCCGCACGGTTCCGCACCTCCGCGCGCCGTGGCTCGTAGTGGGCGATCGCCGCAAGAGACGCTTCAGAAACAGGAACGATGCGCTCCTTTCTGCCCTTGCCCATCACGCGCACCAGCTTCGAGCCCCGGTCAATCGCGTCCAGGTCGAGGGCGTACAGCTCGGAGAGCCGTAAACCGCTGCCGTATAGAAGCTCGAGAATGACGAGATCCCGGGCAGCAGCAAGCGTATTCTGTTCAGCTCGCTTCTCGGCTTCAGTGAACACGTCTGATGCGTCACCACGAGTCAGATGTCCCGGTAGCGTCTTTGCGGTCTTGGGAGCCCGAACGGCACCAGCCGGGTTGCTGGCAATGCGGTCCTCGCCATGCAAGAATCTGAAGAAGGATCGGGTCGCAGAAAGCTTTCGACCGACCGTGCGCCTGCTCAGTCCCCTGCGACCGAGCCAGCCCATGAAGCCCCGCAGAGCGAGACGGTCTACCTCCTTGTCGGCCCAACGCCAGTCCCCATGGCCGAGATACTCGGTCAAGAACTCGGTCAGCTGGCGCAGGTCGAGCTCATAGGCCGTGACCGTGTGGCGGGAGAGTTGCCGTTCGTCGGCTAGGTGTCGCAGAAAGTCTCGAACCTCCTGGCCCGCCGCATGAGGGTTCAGGAGACCGCCCTCAGTCCGTGCCCCCCCATCCAGGCCAGAAAGTGTTCCTGGGCACGCGCGGCAAGCATCTGTCGCCTTTGCTTCTTGCCCTTGATCCGCTCTTGCAACGGCTCGACCAAACCCCAGTTCGAGTTCATCGGTTGAAAGTGACCTGGCTTGGCTTCCCTCAGGTACTGGAAGAGCCCGCCGATCATGGTCGTCGCGGGCGGCACGATCGCGTCTTCGCCATCCAGCAGTCGAGCGAGGTTGATCCCCGCCAGAATTCCACTCGCGGCCGACTCGGTGTAGCCCTCCACGCCGGTCAGCTGGCCGGCAAAGATCACGTCCGGACGAGAAGCCGGGGCGCCATACGACGAGAGCCGCTCCGGGAAGTTGAGATAGCTGTTCCGGTGGATCGAGCCCACGCGCAGGAATTCCGCGTCGGCAAGCCCCGGAATCATGGCGAAGATACGGCGCTGCTCGCCGACCCGTAGACGGGTCTGAAAACCGACCATATTCCACATTTGGCCGGCGCGATCTTCGCGACGGAGCTGGACTACGGCCCAGGGTCGATCACCCGTCCGAGGGTCGGTGAGACCGATCGGCTTCATGGGTCCAAAGCGAAGCGTGTCGAGACCCCGCGACGCCATGACCTCGACGGGCAGACACCCCTCGAAATACGGCACCGTCTCCCAATCGTGGCCCTCGTAGGCCTGGCCCGAGTTCAGCGCGTCGATGAACGCGACATACTCCTCTTCGTTCATCGGGCAATTCAGATAGTCGGAGTCCTCGTCGAATCGACCTGCCTCGAAAACCACACTCTCGTCCACACTGTCACGGTGCACGATCGGGGCGATGGCGTCGAAGAACGCGAGGCCGCCATCGCCGAGAACCGTCTGAATGGCACCGGATAGAGCGTCCGAGGTCAGCGGCCCCGTGGCGATGATCGCTGGACCTTCCGGCAGCTCGGTGCACTCCCCTCTCACGACCCGGACTCGTGCCTCCGCCTCCACCGCTGCGGTCATCGCCTGTGAGAAGAGGCTCCGATCCACAGCGAGCGCCGATCCCGCCGCCACGCGCGACTGATCGGCCGAGCGCAGAAGAACCGATCCGAGCGCTCTCATCTCCCTCTTGAGCTGGCCGTGTGCGTTCTCGGGGCCCTCGCTCTTGAACGAGTTCGTGCATACGAGCTCGCCGAGGTCCCCGGTCTGGTGCGCCTCGGTGTTGCGCACAGGACGCATCTCGAGGAGGCGGACCTCGTGTCCTCTTTGAGCTAGCTGAAGCGCGGCTTCACAGCCCGCCAGCCCACCCCCGACCACCGTGACCGTCACTTCTTGCCCCGGCGGCCCTTCTTTCCGCCCTTTCGGGCAGCTTTCTTGGCGAGCAAATCGACCGCGAGGTCGAGGTCCACGTCCTCCGGCTCCGTGCCCTTGGGCAGCGTCGCGTTGATGCTTCCGTCGGTCACATACGGACCGTACCGCCCGGAGAGTATTACCAGCTCGTCGCCCGAGTCGGGGTGCATACCGAGCTGCTTGAGCGTGGTTCGCTTTCCGGAAAGCTTGGCTTTAATCAACTCGACCGCGTCCTCCAGGCTTACCGACCACATCTGATCGTTGTCCTTGAGGCTCGCGAAGGTCTTGCCCCTGCGTACGAACGGGCCGAAACGGCCGAGGCCCGCGACGATCTCTTCGTCGGTCTCGGGGTCCACGCCGATCGCGCGCGGTAGCTCGAGCATCCTCAGCGCATACTCCAGATCCACGTCCTGAGGCTGCTTGCCCTTGGGCAGGCTCGAGCGTTTGGGCTTCTTGCCTTCCTCCTCCGATTCGAGTTCGATGTACGGGCCATAGGGCCCGTACTTGAGTCGGACCATACGTCCGTGTTCGGGATGCGGACCCAGCTCGTCACCCTCGGGGTTGAAGCCGTCCA
Source organism: Gemmatimonadota bacterium (assembly GCA_015664885.1). Classification (GTDB taxonomy): domain Bacteria; phylum Gemmatimonadota; class Gemmatimonadetes; order Longimicrobiales; family Gaopeijiaceae; genus UBA1138. Next base: position 121,731 of record DQPL01000122.1, on the reverse strand, counting down.
GGGAGCGGGTGCTCTTGCACTCGGGGTACCCGGAACAGCCGAGAAAGCGACCAAATCGATTCCATCGTACGAGCATGGTGCGACCGCACTTGTCGCAATCCTCTCCCTCAGCCGCGAGGATCTCCTTGATGATCGCGTCGGAGTTTGCCTCGCCTGCTTCGATGCGCTCGCGAAGTCGTGGGTAGAAGTCCTCGAGCAGGGCGCGCCATTCGACCTCACCATCCTCGACACGATCGAGCTCGGTTTCCATGCGGCTGGTGAACTCGACGTCGAACAGATCCGGGAAAAGGCGGACGAGCAACTTCGAGACGACTTCGCCGAGGTCGGTTGGATGGAATCGACGCTCTTCGAGTTCCACGTAGCCCCGGTCGATGATCACCGAAATGGTCTGCTCATATGTGGAGGGGCGCCCGATGCCGAGCTTCTCCATCTCCTTGACGAGGCTCGCTTCCGAGTACCGCGGCGGAGGCTGGGTGAAGTGCTGCTTGGGCTCGGTGCGCGCGAGCTCGGCAACGTCCCCACTGTTCAGATCAGGGAGAGGCTCCAGATCGTCGAGACGCCGGTGCTCTCCGGCTTCGGTCGCCTCTAGGTAGAGCCGCGTGAATCCCCGGAACTTCACGATCGAGCCGGTCGAGCGGAACAGGAAATGTCGCTCTGAGGCGCCAGCTAGGTCGAAGTCCACAGTCGTGGTGTCGTAGACCGCGGGCGACATCTGACTCGCGACGAAGCGCAGCCAGATGAGTTCGTACAGCTTTGCCTGGTCCTGCTCGAGGTATTGTGAGGCTTCCGAAGGGTGGATCGTGACATCTGTTGGGCGCACTGCCTCGTGCGCGTCCTGCGCCGCCCTCTGCTGTTTGCCGCCATACAGCCGCGGCGCCTTCGGGACATACGGCTCTCCGAACTCTGATGTGATCCACGAACGCGCTTCATCGACCGCGCTCGGGGACACCCGAGTCGAATCCGTCCTCATGTACGTGATCAGACCTATCTGGCCCCTGCCACCGATCGTACGACCCTCGTAGAGCCGCTGGGCGTTGGACATTGTTCTGCGGGCCGAAAAGCGAAGCCGCTTGGCCGCTTCCTGCTGCAACGTAGATGTCGTGAACGGCGCGGCCGGGTTCTTCCGCCGCTCGCGTCGCTTGACCTCGGTAACCTCGAAGGGTACGTCGGCAACGTCGCGTACCACGTCGGCAGCAGCCTCTTCGTTCTCAAGCGTGAATTTCTTGCTGTCGATCTGGTGCAGCTTGGCCTCGAACGGTTGCTCGTCGCGGCGCAGGTGCGCGGTGATCGACCAGTACTCTCGTTCGACGAACGCTTTGACCTCGTCCTCGCGCTCGCAGATGAGCCCGAGCGCCACGGTCTGTACTCTGCCTGCCGAGAGCCCCGGCCGGATCGGCTTCCAGAGCATGGGGCTGACTTGGTATCCCACCAACCGGTCGAGAATGCGGCGCGCCTGCTGAGCCTCGATCTTCTTGGTGTCCAGCTCCTCAGGAGCGGCCAGAGCAGCCTGGACCGCGCTCTTGGTCACTTCGCGAAACGTGACCCGCTGGAAACGCTCTCGGTCTTTCTCGTACCCCAACTGCTCCGCGACGTGGTACGCGATCGCCTCACCTTCACGGTCAGGGTCCGTCGCGAGGATGATGCGATCGACGCCCTTGGCCTTCTTCTTGAGCTCCGTGATCACTTTGCCCTTACCACGGATGGTCACGTACTTGGGCTCGAAGCCGTTCTCGATATCGACGCCCAGTTCTTTGGTGGGCAGGTCCCGGACGTGGCCTACGGACGCCACAACCTCATACCCCTTTCCGAGGTATTTTCCAATTGTCCATGCCTTCGCCGGGGACTCGACGATGACCAGCTGCCTGCCGCCGTTGTCGCTCATTCAGTCTCTAGTAGTGGGTCCAGTGAGCCCCAGAAGCTCCATAACCCGGATCGTCACATCTTCTACGGAGAAGCTCTCCGTGTCTACCTCATACTGTGATTTGGCGTAAAGTGGCGTCCGCAAAAGCAACAGTTCCCGTACCGCACGGAGGGCGTCCGTCCGCCTCAGCAAAGGCCGGTCGTGCGACTGAGCCTGGGCGCGACGAACTGCCTCCTCCGCACTCACCCTCAGCCAGACAGTAGTGGTGCCAGCACCCAAGTCACTCAGCCGACCCGGAGATGCGGCCCAGCCTCCGCCACTAGCGACGACGAGTTGCTCTTGCTGCAAGAGGGCCTGCATGACCTCGTGCTCGAGCACCCGGAATCGCGCCTCACCGAGCGTCGAAAAGATCTGCTCGATCAGAAGGCCCTGTTCTCGCTCCACCACATCGTCCGTATCGACAAAGCGCCAGCCCAATCGAGCCGCCAGCTCCGCACCGACAGTGGACTTGCCCGATCCCATGAATCCCACCAGCAGTATTCGCAGGGGGCCAGAGGCGATCACCGTTCTCCGAATCCGCGCTCGGTCAGATAGGTGAGATAACCATCGAAGTTTCGACTGATCTCGCTGATCGAGTCTCCGCCGAACTTCTCCAAAAACGCGTCCGCAATAACCAACGCGACCATCGCCTCCGCTACGACCGCAGCGGCCGGTACCGCGCACACGTCGCTGCGCTCGACTGCCGCGTCACCCTCCGAGCCGTCTCGCAAGTCCACGCTCGGCAGCCGCTTCCTCAACGTAGAGATCGGTTTCATCGCGCCACGGACAACGACCGGCTCTCCGGTCGTAACGCCGCCCTCCAGCCCTCCAGCCCTGTTCGACGCCCGCCCGATGGCGCCCGAGCGCGGTTTCTCCTCGGCACGCACGATAGGGTCATGAACCTGAGAGCCTGGACGTCGTGCACCCTCGAAGCCAATCCCGAGCTCGACCCCCTTTACCGCCTGAATCGACATCACGGCTCCGGCAAGCCGACCGTCCAGCTTCTGGTCCCATGAGACATAGCTTCCGAGCCCAACGGGGGCACCCGTGACCACTACCTCGAAGATGCCTCCGAGCGTATCACCGCGTTCCTTCGCCCGATCGATCTCCTCCATGATGCGCGTGGCGGCATCGTCGTCCAGACACCGTACGGGGTTGGGATCGGCGGCCGCGTTGATGTCCTGCGGCAGCTCGCCGATCTCCACCTCTACCGGGCCGATCGAGACGACGTGGCTCCCGATGGAGATGCCGAACTCGGCGAGCAAGCGCTTCGCTACCGCGCCACATGCGACGCGGGCCGCGGTCTCGCGAGCGCTAGCCCGTTCTAGGATGTCACGCACGTCGCGGCGGTCGTACTTGAGCGCACCGACCAGATCCGCGTGTCCAGGGCGTGGCAGGTAGTGCGGCCGCAGCGCCTTCGGATTCGCGTCCTCGGCAGGCGGCTCATGGCTCATCGCAGTCGTCCAGTTCTTCCAGTCCCGATTCCAGATCGTCATGGAGATGGGGGATCCGAGCGTCTCGCCCAGACGGACGCCGCTGAGCAACTCCGCCTGGTCGGATTCGATCTGCATGCGCCGACCCCGACCGTACCCGCCCTGCCTCCGCTTGAGCTCGGGATCGACGTCGCGCTTCATGTCGAGCTCCAGGCCCGCGGGGATTCCCTCGATGAGGGCGGTAAGCCCCCGTCCGTGGGATTCGCCTGCGGTGCGGAACGAAATGCGCTTCATGCTCGCCTACGAGTTGTGGTTCGGCTCGGCCAAACGGTACCTGAGCATATATAGACAAGGCGCTCGGGCGCACCAAGGGCAGGCGTCGCGCTCTATCGCCGCCAGTCGCTAATTCCGGGACGGATGATCCCGCAGGATGACGATCAGGATTACCAGCTCAACCAGGGTAAAGCCCGAGCGGGTCGAGTTCATGAGCACCACTCGAGGGGATGAGAAGGGAAAGGTGGGGCGGTGGCTGCTGCACTGGGCGGCCCGGGCCTCAGGCCCGGACCACCCACCCGCAGCTCTGATTATCGCGGCGTCGCGGAGGAGATCCGCTGTCGCATCAGCAAATCATCTGGTGCAGGCAACCTCACCTGGAGCGCTCGACGTCACCGGTGTGGCAGGACTGGCAGCCGTACCGACGTAGATGACGCAACCCTCAGTCGTTCCGAGCGCGGCGTGCACAGCGCTCGCGGACCAGCCGGAGCTGGTAGCGGCCAAAGCCACGGTGACACCAGCGGAACTCGTGAACGAGAGATCCGTGGTCGATGTCGAGTACGCAGACGCGTCCGCGTAGTAGATCTCCTGCTGGCTAGCCAGGTTATTGAGATCCGACTTCATCGCTGCGAAGTACACCTTCTCCCGGGTGGCGGAGAACTTCGGAATGGCGATTACCGCCAGGATTCCGATGATCACGACCACGATCAGGAGTTCAATAAGGGTGAAACCCTTCTTGTCTCGCATGATCTGAAACTCCAAAAAATGAATGAAATGCGGCTCTGCGATATGATGGAGATTAGCAAGCACCAGTCCAAAAAGGCAGGCCCCGAGGTACGCCAGAGCCGCCTAGAGTTCCGCACGCCCCACGACATTGGCCACGGCCTCCACGTGCACGGGGTGCACGGCAAAGAGAAGAGCTCCGAGAAACGCCGCAGGAATCGACACAAAACGGGTCAGCAGCGCGAGCACCAACAGGCAAACGAGCACGTGCACGAGCACGCTCACGACGTGAAACTCGAAGGCACTCCCGTCGAAGACGGCCCACTCGAGCCCGAAACTCGAGAGCATGATCGGACGATAGTTTTCCGTTCCGACACGCGCACCGCGCCAGTAGGGAGCAGTGAACGCGTCCGCGACCCTGCCCTCCGTGACCACCGGATTCTCGACGATGAGCCAGTTGTCGTCGAACGTGAAGCCATTGCCGAGCGAGTTCGCGTACACCGAGGCAGCGACGAACAGCAGGGGGACTCGCGCCCTCGGGAGCGTTGTCGGCACTTCGCTTCTAGCTGTTCTCGCGAGACTCGGGGGAGCCGGAGTCAGAGGACCCGGACCCGATTTCGGGCTCAGCGGCGCCCTCGGAGCCAGCCGCGATACGATCGGGCTCGTTCCACGGATCGGTCGACGGCGGAGTCCACTTCGGTACGCGAGGTGGCGAAATATTGTACCTGAGGATCGACCAGAACGCAGACACGCCGTCCTTCCATCCGATCTTCTTGCCCTCGGCATAGGAGCGTCCGTGGTAGCTGATCGGCAACTCGTAGATGCGAGCACCCGCCTGCGCGAGCCTCGAGGTCAACTCGGGCTCGATTCCGAACCGGTACGCGGATAGCGGTAAGGACTGCAGGAGCTCGGTGCGCACCATTTTGTAGCCCGTCTCCATGTCCGTGAGGTTGAGGTCTGTGAACATATTGGAGAGAAGTGTGAGCAAGCGATTGCCCACTGAATGCCAGAAAAAGAGCACACGGTGGGGCCCACCCAGAAAGCGGGAACCGTACACCGCGTCGGCTCTTCCGCTCAGGATCGGCTCGAGCAGGATGGGAAGCTCGTAGGGATCGTATTCGAGGTCCGCGTCCTGGACGACGACGACGTCCCCGGTTGCTCTTCCGAAGCCTGTGCGCAGCGCAGCGCCCTTGCCCGCGTTCTTCTCATGGAAGATCAGCTGATCGATCAACTCACCCTCGAGCTCTTCGAGCAGGTCACGGGTCCCGTCGGTGGAGCCATCGTCCACGACGATCACTTCGAGCTTGAGCGGTACCTCACGCACCCGGCGTAAAAGGCTCTCGACGGTCGCAGTCTCATTGTACGCGGGAATCACGACGGACAGGGTGACACGATCCCAAGGGAGTTCCGTGGCTGGTAGGCCAGGAAAATTGACGCCGGAAGCTGGATGATTGGACATGTCAGTCGAGCTAATTGGAGTTCGAGGATGAAGCGAGCGCGAGCCGGACCTGCCGAGTCGCGTCGAGGCATGCAGGAGAAGTGGCACGAGCATCGGCCGAGTCGAGAGCCGCGAGTGCAGCCAATGTGTCACCGGCACTCGCGTGATCGCCAGCTAGAAGTAACCACGGCCGAAATCGTGAGGCGAGCGCTGATGTCAGCGGATTGTTCAAATCGTGCCGGGCTCGGGCCCCCTCGGACAGGAGCCGTTGCAGCTCCATCAGGACTCCGGGGTTATCCTGCGGCTCCCGCGAAAATGACGCGACCTCCTCACTCGAGTTGGGGCGGCACGGTCGATCTCAGCAGCCCGAGGTAGAAGAACGCAGGCACGAGACAGAGGTGCTCTATTCCGGCCGAGGGACGGAGATCACAGTGCCCAGCGTAGCGTAGCTGGCCCCCCATAGCCTCCCGACAGGTCGAAGCGCTTCCGGATCGATGGCGGAGGTGCCCGCGACGGCCTCGAGGCTAGGGTCCAAGTGCAAAACGACTACGCGCCCGATCATCAGCGTGTTGGGCGCATCACCAAGAGAGACCTCCTGTTGCAGCTCGCATTCCATGACCGCTGGACAGCCGTGCACGAACGGCGCACTCACCCGCTTGCATGGAACCGGCTCGAGACCGGCCAAGCCGAACTCGTCGATGCCGGGCGCCACGTCGGCCGACGTGGAATTCATCGCATTCAAGAACGGCTCGGTCACGATGTTGACGCAGAAAGCGCGCCGATCGCGAATGTTGACGAGGGTGTCCTTCGGGCCGCTCGAACGATGCCCGATCGATACCCCAACCAGCATGGGGGTGGAAGCGAGGGCGTTGAAGTAGCTGAACGGCGCCAGGTTCGGCTCGTCGTTCACACCCCAGGTCGAAATCCAGCCGATCGGCCTCGGCACGACGAGCGACGTGAGCAACTGATACCGGTCACGACCCGAGATCTCATCCGGATCGATCGTGCGAGCCGTGGGTGCGTCACTCACTAGAAGGCTGTTGAAGAGGTGACGGGACAGCCGACGCCAGGAAGTTCGTTGAGCGTCACCGGCTCCCTGGAAGGTCCAGGACCTGTCCCTCGTAGATCCTGCTACCGCGGATCCCGTTGGTGCGCTGGAGCACTTCGACGGTGGTGCCATGCTTGCGAGCGATCGTCCACAACGAATCGCCGGACCGGACCGTGTAGGCCACTTGCTGCACGCGCTGGGCCGACCGAGTCGACTTGCCCTGGACGTACGCCGCATACGGCTTCGGGAACAACGCTACGTGGTAGTGCGCCGGGTAGCGCTCTCGCGTGGCCTCCAGCACACCCGTGGCCTCCAACTGCGTGAGCACACGCTCCAGCCACACGCGGCAGTTCCGATTCCTGCTGTACCTCAGGTCGACCGCCATTCCCGTCGGATGAACGGAGCGCGAAGACGCATTGCGCGGTTGCCTGGTCGTGGGCCGAGTGAGGCTCGTGACCACCAGCTGCTCCCCGCAGGCGGCACGGTACTGGCCGGATAGCCGCTCGACGAAGAGCGCCACCTCGGGTCGTGAATAGGGGAACGACACCGAGTGCAGCTCGAAGTCTCGTCCGGGTCTCAAGCGTACCAGCAGCCCCATGGATGCAAAACGACGGACGCGCTCGGAGGTGTCGATAAAGGTGAAATCGTGCTGACGGGCGACTCTGTTCTGCAGGTCGAGCGACGCGGCGGAGCCCCTGAGACTCTGACTCGACGCCGGAGCGGCGGACAGCGCCACCAACGAAGCCGCAACGGCGAGGCATCGCGCGATCGAATGAGAAGTACGCTGAGTCACTCCGGCTCTCGTCCCTGAGGTCCCACGGACAACGGCCGGCTACAACCGGCCCTTCGTCCTATCACCCTTCACATATGTAAACATATGTTTGCCGATACACAAGCTGGTCTTTTCAGCCCTACTCGACTCAGCTTTGAGCCGCATCGTAGCGTGCCCCCACAATATCCCAATTCACGACGTTCCAGAAGGCGGTAAGGTAGTCTGGGCGCCGGTTCTGGTAGTTCAGATAGTAGGCATGCTCCCACACGTCCACGCCCAGAATTGGAGTAAGCCCTCGCATGACCGGGCTGTCCTGGTTCGCGGTGGAGAAACCCTGCAAGCCTCCGTCCGCATCGACACAGAGCCAACCCCATCCGGAGCCGAACTGCCCACCGGCGTTCGCTTGGAACTTGGCCTTGAAGTCATCGAGGGAAGAAAATGCGGCGTCGATCGCTGCAGCCAGATCGCCCGAAGGCGCGCTGGCACCACCCGGCGTCATGACGTCCCAGAACAGCGTGTGGTTCACGTATCCGCCGCCGTTGTTTCGCACCGCGCCCTGAATGGAGTCGGGCAACGAGTCGAGCCCGGCGAGCAGGTCCTCGGCAGACTTACCGTGGAGGTCGGGATGGCCCTCGAGCGCCGCGTTCAGCTTGCTGGTGTAAGCCGCATGGTGCTTGCCGTGGTGGATCTCCATCGTGCGTGCGTCGATGGTTGGCTCGAGCGCGTCGTGCGCGTATGCGAGGTCGGGAAGGGCGAACGGATAGGCCATCTGCCGGGCTCCTTGGCTTTGTTGTCGTAGGCGCGGAGATTGTACGCCTCATGATGGCCATCAGCAATCCGACCCGAGCCGACGTCATCTTGCCGGAATCAGCGCCCGTGAAACGCATCCTACTCGTGGACTGCGATGCCTTCTTCGTGCAAGTCGCTCGACTCGAGGACCCGGAGGGGGCCGGCAAGGCACCGCTTCTCATCGTCGGTGGCTCGCCGACGGGGAGAGGAGTAGTGACCTCCGCGTCCTACGAAGCGCGGGCCTACGGCGTGCGCTCCGCGATGCCAACGGCCCACGCGCTACGCCTTTGCCCCGACGCTACCGTCGTCGGCGTGCCGCGAAGTGCGGTCAGTGCCAGAAGTCAGTCGGTGAAAGAGGCCCTCATGGATTTGTCTCCAGTCGTGCAAGCCGCGTCGGTCGACGAGTTCTATCTCGACCTGACCGGCACCGAGCGCCTCTTCCAGAACGAGAGCTTCGCGGAAACCGCGTGGCGCATCCGCGAGACGGTGCTCGAGCGCACGAAAGTCTCCGTGTCGCTCGGTGGCGGCACGCGCAGGGTGATCGCCAAGTTGGCGACCAACTTCGCCAAGCCCGCCGGAGTCCACATCGTGCCCGCCGGTGAAGAAGAGGCTTTTCTGCGCGGACTGGACTTGGCCGACCTGCCCGGCATCGGCCCTTCGTTGGCGGCAGCGCTCGAGAAACGGGGCCTGGTGCGTGTCGAGGACGCCTACGCGGTGCAGATCGAGTGGCTGCAACGCTGGTTCGGAGAGCGACGGGGAGCGTGGTTATATCGGCGTATCCGCGGGGTCGACTCGAGCGAGGTGGACCCGCGGGAACGTCGCAAGTCGATCTCCTCCGAACGCACCTTCTTCGCGGATATCGACGATGACGAGGAGTTGGAGCGACGGTTGATGCGGCAGGCCGGGTCGGTGGCCCGGACCATGCGACAACAGTCATTCCGAGCCAAGACGGTCACGGTCAAGCTGCGCGACCACGACTTCAAGACGCGCCAGCACAGTCGCACGGTGCCGGAACCGATCGAGTCCGACCACGCAATCTACGGGGTCGCCAAGACGTTGCTCGCGGAGCTCCGCCGCAAGAGGCGGGTTCCCGCCCGTCTACTCGGTGTTGGCCTGACCGGCCTCGTGGCATCGAGTGCTACATCCCAGTTGGGCCTGTTCGCGGAACCCGTCGCGGGCGAGACGGAGCGCGAGCGAACGGTCTCGCGCACGGTCGACGAACTGAGGAACCGATTTGGGCGAGAGGCCGTCATGCCGGGGCGACTCGTGGAAGACGATCACGCGCCGAGAGTCCCCAAGGGGGACGCCAAGTGACGGGCGGCGAGCAGGTGCAAGGAATCGCCGATGTCTGGCCCGACAAGAAGCCGCTCATCGGGATGGTGCATCTGCTGCCGCTACCCGGGTCGCCGCGGTGGATCGGATCCACGGACGCCGCGCTCGACCGGGCAGCGCGCGACGCGCATACGTTGCAGGAAGCGGGCTTCGACGGAGTCCTGGTCGAGAACTTCCTCGACGTGCCCTTCTTCGCCGACTCGGTGCCCGCGGAAACCGTGGCCGCCATGACCGCCGCCGTACTCAGAGTCATGGCCACGGTTTCATTACCCGTCGGCGTGAACGTGCTGCGCAACGACGCTGCTGCGGCGATGGCGATCGCCGCGGTAACGGGGGCTGCGTTCATTCGCGTCAACGTACACACCGGATCGATGTACACCGACCAGGGGCTCATCGAGGGAAAGGCATACGACACGCTCCGCCGGCGCTCGGACCTGGGCGTAGACGTGCGCATCCTGGCCGACGTACACGTCAAACATGCGTCCTCTCCCGCTGGATCGACGCTCAGCGACGCCGCAGCCGACACCTGGCACCGAGGACTGGCGGACGCGCTCATCGTGAGCGGGCCCGGGACGAACCACGCAGCGAGCGCCGACGATCTGCGCGTAGTCAAGGACACCGGCGGCGGGGCACCAGTACTGATCGGAAGTGGGCTAGCGACGGAGCATGCATCTGAGCTGCTCTCCCTGGCGGACGGTGCCATCGTCGGCAGCGCGATCATGAACGACGGGCGGCCCGGCGCCGGAGTCGATCCGGGCCGGGCCGCGGCCTTCATTGAGGCTGTAGGGAGCTAAGACCTCAGTCGCCTCCGCCAGCAGCACGACGTTCCCACGGACGACGGTCGAAGTAGCTCTTGGTTTCTTCCACCACGACCGGCGCCAGAAGCAGCAAGGCGATCAGGTTCGGCCAGATGACGATGGAGAGAGCGACGTCTCCCAAAGCCCAGATCACACCCACGGCCGCGACGTTGGCGCCAAAGAGGTGCATGCCCAGGTAGATGATCTTGTAGGGTAAGATCGCGCGCGCGCCGAACACGTAGTAGGCACAGCGATCTCCGTAGTAACTCCACGAGATCGCGGTCGAGATGCCGAAGAGCAGAACACCCAAAACCACGATGTAATGACCCCAGTCGCCCAGCGGCTGCAGCCCCCTGTTGAAGGCGGCCATTGTGAGTGGAGCACCTGCCTCTACCGCTTCACCGTAGAGTGACGTCAAGACATCGCCGTCGGCGGCGATGGCCTCGCCTCGGTCCGGATAGACCGTCCCCGTGAAGAGTTGCGTGCGCGCCTCGTCGGTGTACAACGGCTCGACGCTGGCCTCATGCCATGAAACGAGGCTTGCGCCGACGCCAGAATTCACGTGCAGCCCCTCGGCGATCGCGATCTCGGCGGGGGGGGTGATGCCTTCGGAGTGGTTATCCGCAGTCATCGTGGTATACGTGATATCGCCTCCGCCCAGCGTCAGCTCAGTGGGGAAACGCGCCGAGTAGACACCCGTCATGATGATGACGAGACCTGTGAACGAGCAGATGATGATGGTGTCGATGAAAGGCTCGAGCAGCGCGACCACGCCTTCGGATACAGGCTCGTCGGTCTTCGCCGCGGCGTGTGCAATCGGGGCGGAACCCTGCCCCGCCTCGTTGGAGAACAGACCGCGCCGGACCCCCCACATGAGCGTAATGAGGAAAACACCAGTGCCTACGCCGGCGACGCCTGCCTGCGGGTTGAAGGCCTCCGTGAAGATCAGACCCACCGCAGCCGGGAGAGCCCCGATGTTGAGCACGATGATGACGAGCGCGCCGAATACGTAGATCGCGGCCATGATGGGGGCCAAGACCGCCGTCACTTTTCCAATGCGACCGATGCCGCCAAGAACGACGGCGGCGACAACCGTCACCGTGAAGAAGCCCGTGTACATCTGCGGGATTCTGAACGCGTCGAACATCGAGTCCGCGACGGTCTGGGCCTGCACGGCGTTGCCGGTCAGGAACGCAGTGAACCCGAGCATGACCGCAAAGAAAATCGCCATCGGCTTCCAGCGCGGACCGAGGCCTTTCTCGATGTAGTACATCGGTCCACCCGCCACCTTCCCGACTTCGTCGACCACGCGGTACTTCTGAGCCAGCGTTACCTCCGAGTACTTGGTGGCCATTCCCACGAACGCTGTCACCCACATCCAGAAGAGCGCACCTGGGCCACCCCAATGAATCGCCATCGCGACGCCGGCGATGTTGCCAATTCCGACGGTCGCCGAGAGCGCCGTGGTCAGCGCCTGAAAGTGCGAGACGTCACCCGGATCGTCCGGATCATCATACTTACCGGACGTCACCCCGAAACCGTGTCCCAACCGGGAGAGCTGCACGAATCCTGTTCGCACCGTGAGGTAGAATCCGGTGCCGAGCAGGAGGATCACCATCAGCGGAATGACCTCGTCCCCGTATGGGATTCCGATGTCGATGACCCATCTTTGGGCGAAGTCGACTACGGTCTGTAGCCAGTTCATGCGTGTTTCCGATTTGGCAGTTCATGTCCCGGGGCTGGTGCGTCCCGGAAGCAGGGCGACGAAGAATGTGCCAGGTCGCCTAGCGGGGCAAGCAATGACACGTTCCGACTGCTTACGGGCTCGACCGTGCGCTCTTACGCGCGCACTGCCGCCTTATCGCCTAGGTGGGCTGCGACCGCCTGAGCCAGGATCTCGTGGGCACGCGCCACGATCGCGTCGAGCGAGGAGCCCGCCTCGAACATCTGCTCGGCCTTCTCTCGCAACTCGGGAACCGTGGGTAGGTGGTCGCAGATCGCCTCGACACTGAACGTGCCGGCCAGTTCGGCGGCGACCTTCTCCAGCACCTTTCGTCCCACCGGTCTCTCTCCCCGCACGATCGCTTCAGGCGGCTCGCGCAAGTCCCAGACGAGGCGGAACCACGACATCGCGGACAGGACGTAGAAGGAGACGTCTATCTCCCACCACCGGAAGCCCTGTCGCGTCGAGCTCTGATAGTGATGGTGATTGTTGTGCCACCCCTCGCCGAGCGTGATAAGCGCCAGCAAGAAGTTGTTCCGAGAATCATCACCGGTGAGGTACCGCTGTGAGCCGTGCTCGTGCGCGAGTGAATTGATGAAGAACGTGCAGTGGAACAGCAGCACGGTGCTCCAACAAAATCCGACCACCATCATCGACCAGCCGCCCCAGAGTAAGAGTGTAAACGCCAAAAGCGCCGCCGGTGCGTATAGGTTGGGATCGAGGATGCCGAGCTCACGAAAGCGAGTGAGGTCGCGAACCGCCGAATAGTCTGGCTTGCCATACTTGGGATTGAAGATCCAGAGCACGTGCGAGTACCAGAAGCCGTGGTGGGGTGGCGAATGCACGTCCTCGGGGTTGTCCGAATGCAGGTGGTGGTGACGATGAACCGCGGCCCACCAGATCACGCCCCGCTGGGCTGAACTCTGTCCCAACAACGCCAAACAGAACTGGAAGAGCCTGCTCGTCTTGTAGGAGCGGTGGCTGAAGTAGCGGTGATACCCCGCCGTGATCGCCCACATGCGCACGAAGTACAGCGCCAGAGCAACCCACAGCGCCTGTTTGGGAACCCCCGTCCAGATCGCCCCAAAGCACGCGACATGCACAAGGACAAACGGGATCGCGGCCGGATAGACGATGTCGTCGTGCGGCGCGTGCGGGTGATTTTTGGGCACTCCATTCTCCCATTCGGGGGAGCTCCGGACCGTGGAGCGACGGGCCGCGAGCGATGACTCAAGGATCGGCACGTGGACGGGCGTTGGTTAGCCCATGCACGCCCTGCTTGCGGCCAGTGGGTATTGATATATGTTTGTATCCGCATCTATGAATACAACTGCGACTTCGATCCTGGACCACCTCGCTGCGCTCGGCGACGAGACGCGCACGCGCATCCTCACTCTGTTGCAGCAGAGCGAGTTCACAGTCTCTGAGCTCTGCACGGTACTTCAGGCGCCCCAGCCCAACGTCAGCCGACACCTCAAAACGCTCATGTCCGAAGGGTGGCTGCAGGGGCGGGCTGACGGTCGCAGCCGCCACTACCGCCTGTCGCCCACGCTCGACAGGGGTGCGGAAGAGCTCTGGTCACTGGTGCGGACCGAGGTCGCTGGGCAGGGCATCTACGCAATCGACGCCGAGCGCGCCGGCGCGGTTAGGGACGTGCGGCGCCGCCGATCGGAGGCCTTTTTTGCCGACGCGGCTGGGCGCTGGGACGAGCTTCGCGAGGAACTCTTCGGCCCCTCCGCGTCGTTCGGGCCTCTGCTCGGGCTCTTGGACTCAGACTGGGTGGTGGGCGACCTGGGAGCGGGAACGGGTGCCTTCTCCGAGATGGTGGCACCCTTCGTTCGCCGGGTCATCGGTATCGATCGTTCCGCGGAGATGCTCGCAGCCGCTCGGCTGCGGCTCGAAGCGGCCGACAACGTCGAACTGCGGCAAGGAGACCTCGAACTGCTACCGATCGCGGACGGCGAGCTCGACCTGGCCGTGCTCGGTCTGGTCCTGCACTACGTCGTCGATCCGGCGCTCGTCCTGAACGAGGTGCACCGCGCACTCAGACCGGGCGGCCGAGTCATTGTCGTGGACATGCGAGCTCACGAGCGCGGGCACGGATACGCCGAGGACATGGGTCACGTGTGGCCGGGTTTCGAGCTCAGTCAGGTCGCACAGTGGCTCGCGGACGCCGGCTTCGACGCCGCGAGGACGCAGCCGCTACGCCCGGAGGCGTCAGCCTCAGGTCCCCTGCTCTTTCTTGCTTCGGCCGAACGCTCCTGACTCGGCCACTTCATCCGACACTCTTCCCTTGAATGACCTACCTAGCTGAGAGGAATCCATGACTTATACCGCAGTTCTGCCCGAGCAAAAGGAAGGTGCCGTTCGGCCTGCTTTCAAAGTGAAGGATATCTCGCTCGCGGAGTGGGGACGCAGCGAGATACGCCTGGCCGAGCACGAGATGCCCGGCCTCATGGCGGCTCGTGCCGAGTACGGCCCGCAACAGTCGCTCGCGGGACTCAAGGTCGCCGGATCGCTGCACATGACGGTGCAGACCGCGGTACTCATCGAGACCCTCGTGGACCTCGGGGCCGACGTTCGCTGGGCGTCGTGCAACATCTTTTCGACACAGGACCACGCGGCCTCCGCCATCGTGGTCGGACGCGATGGAACACCTGAGGCTCCCAGTGGCGTGCCAGTATTCGCCTGGAAGGGTGAGACGCTCGAAGAGTATTGGTGGTGCACCGACCAGATGCTCACGTGGCCCGACGGTTCGGGTCCAGACCTCATCGTGGATGACGGCGGTGACGCGACTCTACTGCTGCACAAAGGCTCGGAGTACGGCACCGTAGACAACGTTCCGGCGTTCGACGTCGACTCCGATCCCGCCGAGTGGGGAGTGATTCTCGAGCTACTGCGTACGACCCTGTCCGACGATCCGGGCAAGTGGGAGCGTATCGCATCGACGGTGCGTGGCGTCTCCGAGGAGACCACTACCGGCGTGCACCGTTTGTACGAGATGGAGGAGGCTGGGACGCTTCTCTTTCCCGCGATCAACGTCAACGACTCGGTCACGAAGTCGAAGTTCGACAACCTATATGGGTGCCGTCACTCGGTGATCGACGGCCTCAACCGGGCAACTGACGTCATGCTCTCGGGAAAGTCGGCGATGGTGATCGGGTACGGTGACGTCGGCAAGGGGTGCGCTCAGGCGCTCAAGGCGCAGGGCGCGCGAGTCACCATCGCGGAGGTCGACCCGATCTGCGCGCTGCAGGCGACGATGGAGGGCTACTCCGTGCAGACCTTGGAGGACGTGCTCGGCACCGCCGACGTGTTCATTAGTGCCACGGGAAACCGCGACATCATCACGGCCGAGCATATGGCCCAAATGAAGGACAAGGCCATTGTCGCGAACATCGGGCACTTCGACAACGAGATCGACATGGCGGGTCTCGAGAAGTTCCCCGGGATAGAAAAAAAGGAGATCAAGCCGCAGTACCACGAGTGGACCTTCCAGGACGGACACTCCGTTTTGATCCTCGCTGAGGGTCGCTTGATGAACCTGGGCTGTGCGACTGGCCACCCGAGCTTCGTGATGTCCGCCAGCTTCACCAATCAGGTCATCGCGCAGATCGAGCTGGCGCACAACGAGAGCTACGAGAAGAAGGTGTATGTGCTGCCCAAGCACCTCGACGAGAAAGTCGCGAGGCTGCACCTCGACAAGCTGGGGGCGAAGCTGAGCGTGCTCACCGACGAACAGGCGGCATACATCAACGTGCCCAAGGAAGGCCCTTACAAGCCCGAGTACTACCGGTACTAGCGGCGGCCAGGCCTTGGAAGCATCGCCGCCACGTAAGCGGCTTACGGGGGGCGTCGGAAACGGCGCTCCCCCACGTATTTCACCCGCCGATGAGTAGGCGGACCGCGAAGGCCACGACGACCACGGTCAGCACGCCCCGTACCCACCTCTGGCCCTTGAGCACCTGCAGCCGCACTCCGACGAGCGCGCCGACGAAGGTGCCCGCCGCGAGCAGGAAGCCCGTCGCCCAGTCCACGCGTCCGTTGTATGCGAATATGGCGAGCGCGAGCGGCGTGAACATCAAGACGAGTGAGACCTTCACCACGTTGGAACGGATGAGGTCCAAACCGTAAGACGAGGTCACGGCGAGCGTGATGAATCCCAGTCCCGCCTGAATGAATCCGCCGTAGAAACCCACACCGTAGAAACCCACGCCGCAGAAGATCAGTCTCAGGAGCAAGGGCTCCGTGCCCTCGGGTGGAAACATCTTCGCGTCAGCGACCGAGTCCGTGGGGTGCCAGAAAATCCAGCCCGCTGCCAGGACGAGGACCAGAGCCAGGATCCTCTGAAACGCCAGGTCGCCGACGTGCACTGCGGCCCAGGTACCAAAGGCGACACCGACCAGCGCGGGGGCCAACGCGAGTCGAAGCCACGGGACCGAGGCCAGCCCAAGTCTGTGGAAGCTCCATGTGGCACCCGTGTTCTGTACGAGGATCACGACCCGGTTCGTGCCGTTCGCAACATTGGGCGGCAATCCGAGCAGAATCAGCACCGGGAGCGTGATCATCGATCCCCCGCCGGCGATCACATTGATGGTGCCAGCAACCAGGCCGACGCCAAACAGAATGAGGATGGTCGTGATGTCGTGAGTCATGGCATCCGCCAGCACAGGGAAGGCCCCGCCACCCGAAGGTGACGGGGCCAACCGACTGCGCTAGGGCGCTGGTGCGCCCATGGTCAACCTACCGGAAGTTGAATTGGAAGCCGAGGTTGATGTTGCGCGGATACCCGAGGAAGACCTCAGCGGAATCCGCGTCGTGTCCGCCGTTGTCCCGGTAAGCGTTGAAGCGCGAATCGTCGACCGCGTCCTGCACGTAAACGTTGTCGGTCAGGTTGTACACGTTCAGGAAAACACGAACGTCTCCCGCGCCCGGAAGTACGTTACCGAGGCGGTAGGAAGCGTGCAGGTCGAACGTCCCATAACCTGGCGCTTGCCAGGACTGGGCCCGATCAGACGCGTCCTGACGACTGAACGGATCAAACGCCGCGTAGTGGTTCCCATAGAGCTTGGAGACCAGCGAGAGGTACATGCCGTCCACCGGGAACAGCGACGCGCTGACGGCAAGCTGAGTCTGCGGCGCGTCGGCGACCTTCAGATCCTTGATGTAGAAGTCGAGCGTCTCGGTCTCACTCGCCTGGTCGTCCGGCTTGTAAGTGCCCTGGACGTCGTTCAGATACTTCCAGTTCCCTACGGACAGCGCGACGTCGAAGCGTAGCATGTCCGACGCCTGAATCGCTGCCTGGGTCTCAATGCCCATGTGGACCGCGTTCACGCCCAGCAGGTTCACGAGCCCGTCGCGGCCGTCACCCTCGAGGTTCCGGACGAAGAGGTTGTAGGTCCGGTCGTTCCACTTCGTGTAGTAAAAGTTCGCGTCGAACGAAACACCTCGGTCCATCGACCGATACTGTACGCCACCTTCGAACGAGAGGAACTTCTCGTTCTTCGGGTTCGCGTTGATGACGCCGTTGTTGTCGTCGATAACGGCGTCGAAGATCGGAACCTTCGACACGTAGCCGGCGTTCCCGAACAGCGACCATTCGTTGGTCACGTTACGCACGGCCCCACCCTTGACCTGCAGGCCGGCGATGTTGCCGCTCTCGAGCACGAGCGGCTGGCCCGTCGCGGGGTCGCGAGCGAAGAAGTCCTCGAACGTGTACGAGTTCTGGGACAAACCGACCATGCCGTAGAGCGATCCGTCCACGGAAGTCTTCTCTCCCTGGACGTAGGCGCCGAGCCAGCTGACGTCGTTCTGGTTGAAGTAGGCGATCTTGTCGCCCAGGCCGCGCTGGCCGTCGTTCCCGCTCCAGAAGTCGGAGCTGCAGCCGCGGCCGCAGTCGTCGTAGAAGGAGCCGCCGAGCAGATCCCGCACCTCGCGGTAGTGCTCGATGTTGGCCGTGCGCCAATCGACGCCGATCTCACCCGTGAAGCCCGACTGGAAGTCCTTCCGCAGCTTCGAGATTGCACCGATGGTCCACTGGTTGTTCACCGAGTTGCGCAGAATGCCGCGCGAGCCGCCGGCGCCGTTCGCGACATTGCGCGCGATGGTCGCGTCCCAATCCGCGAAGCGCTGCGTGTACGTGTAGTCCCACCCGAGCGAGCCGTAGGTACCCGTGCCGCCACCGTTACCACCGGAGTAGTAGCTGACGGTCGTCAGTGTGAGGCCGTTCCCGAAGTAGGAGTACCAATTCAGGTTGACCTGCGGCTTGTGGAAATAGTTTTCCCGCTCGTTGATGAAGTTCGGGTCGTGGCGGTCGAACAGGCCGCCACCATCAGGGCCCGTGCTGGCAAACTGCTGGGCTGTATAAGAGGAACTAACCGGCCCGACGTTCGGGCTGCCTCGCCGGCCACCCTCTACCGCAAACTTGCCCAGAGCCGCCGGGTCGTAGTCGTCCAGCGAGCGAGCAAAGTCCTGATCGATCGTGCCGATGTTCAGCTTGTACAGGTTCTGCCCGTGCCGCTGCGGCGCGCCCACCGCGTAGAACTCGAGTCGGTTGCGCGCGTTGATCTGATAGGACGTGGCCAGGTAGTAGGACCAGGCGTCAGTCCAGGTGGCGTCACCGTTCGTGAAGCCGCGGAAGACTCCACTACCCGTCTTGCGCACCACGGACGCCGTCACGGCGAAGCCATTGTGCTCCCCCGAGTTCACGATGAAGGTCTCTTTCAGCAGGTTGCGACCAAGGCCCCAGCTACCGTCATCGAGGTCGCCGAGACCAACTTCCTGCTTGTAGGAGAAGCTGCCGGATTGCGCCGAAGGATCGGTGATGACGTTGAGCGTGCCACCGATCGATGGCGTAGCCAGGTTCACCGCCGAGAGGCCGCGCTGGAGCTGGATGCTGGTGGAGGCGTCGCCGAGGCCGTCCCAGTTCGACCAGTAGACCCAGCCGTTCTCAATGTCGTTGACGGGCACGCCGTTGATCATCACGGCGACATTACGCTGGCTGAAGCCACGCACGTTGATGCGCGCGTCACCCGCGCCACCACCCTGCGCCGTAGCATACACGCTGGGCGTCACGTTGAGCACCAAGGGCAGATCGCGCGAACCGAGCTGGTTCTGGATCTGGACCTTACTGACGTTGGAGAATGCCACCGGGGTCTTTCGCTCAATCGCGCGCGTCGCGAAGACCTCGAGCGCGTCGATCGCGATGGCCTCTTGGCTGAGGCGGAAGTCCAGCGACATCGACTGACCAGCTGCCAACGTGATGTCGTCGACCGCATGGCGACCGAACCCGATCATGCGCACGTACACCAGGTAGGGGCCGCCCGCGCGAAGACCGGCAACGGAGTAGCGGCCATCAGCTTGTGACAAGCCCCCATTCTGAGTGCCTGTCACCTGGTTGGTGATGACAATCTGGGCGCCGGAGACTGCAGCGCCGGTCTCGTCCGTGATGCGCCCCATCAGGGTCGCACTGGACTGAGCGGCGAGATCGGCTGTACCGACTGCCAAAGCGGCAAAGGCGGCAAGCCATTTGAGGCTGTTGCTACATCGCATACGAAGGTCCCTCCATACAAGGAAGTTCATCGATCCCGGTGTGGTGCCCCGCAAATCGTGCCGGAAATTGTCACAAAGAGGGACGATCTGCAAAAAACATATAAAGCGAAAAAGGGGGCCTGAAACGGGCCATCTAACGCGTTCCCCTCCAACGCCTTACGGACCTCATATTTATGCGGGCACTGTGACGTGCCGAAACTCACGCCAGTGGGCTGCGCGCCACTGCTCCGAGTCGCCCAGCCAACAGTCCAACTCTCCGTAGTTCCGCAGCGTCTCATGGTCTCAAACTCCGGAACCCTTTCTTCCGTATAGTAGTGTCCACTGAACGGAAGTTACAGCCGTTTTTAGAACGAGATCGAGATTAGGATGTCCCCAAAGAAAGCCATTCTCCGTGAGCTCTCGCGCCAGTACGAGGCGAACGACGGACAGTATACACGCCCGGGAAGCATCCCCGGCTTCTCGCAACAGCCCGAGAAGTACCAGAAGGCTGTCAACGAGCTCCTGTCCGCGCGCCTCGTGAGTGGTCACAAAGATGAAGAGGGCCACATGGCCATCGCGCTGAACAACAATCGCCTCAAGGAGGTGAAGCGCGAGCTACGGCCGGTGTGGGCTCACCCTGCGGTTTGGGTGGCAGTCGTGGTGGCGTTGGTATTGACTGCCTGGGGGACGGGGCTGGCTTAGCTCTTTGGGATGGGCTCCGTGCGGGGGGTGCGACGATCCGCACTCCTTCCGCAGACGCGAGCCCGACGATCTAGGCCTTCAGTTCCCGACGCGCTGCTTCAGCTCTTCGAACCAGTTGAGAACGAGGACCACGTGTGGCTCCTCCACTCCGACTTCAGGGTCGGAGGCGTCGACCAGAGAATCGCGGAGCCACTGGATCAGGGCCTCAATACACGAACGAGCTAACCCGAAAGGCCCGGTCGTCGGCCGGACCAGGATCTCCCCGCCCATCACGATTGCTGGTCGCGAAGTACAGGTAGCCGTCAGCGCCCTGGATGACCGTGCGGATCCTCCCGAATTCAGAGCCCAGCAGCGGCTGGATCCTCAGCACACGCGGATCTGAGCCTTCCGTGAGCACGACCCTGGTCAACGACCCCTCGCCCAGTCCGGCGAAGATCAGATTTCCGCTGAGTTCTGGATAGCGATCGCCGACCACGAAGGTCAGCCCGGCCGGCGGCACATCGTGCACGAGAAGCGGTGACCGGTACTCCGGAACTTGGTGCTCCGTGGAGACCACAGGCCAACCGTAGTTTCCACCGCGCGTAATCACGTTGATCTCGTTGATGTCGTTCGTGCCGTGGTCCGTGGTCCGTGGCGAACATGAGCCCGCTCTCAGGGTCCCAACCGAAGCCTTGCGGGTTCCGCAGCCCGAGCGCCCACACCAGAGAGTCTGGAAACGGGTTGTCCGAGGGAGACATGTCGTCCCGGTCGATGCGAAGGATCTTCCCTCCGGCCGACGAGAGATCTTGGGGAGTCGACCGGTCGTACGCGTCCCCAGTCGAGACGTAGACCAAGCCGTCTGGACCGAATGCGAGCGCATATCCGTCGTGATAGGAGCCGCCGGGCATGGAGTCCAAAAGCACCGTTTCCTCCACGCCGACGCCGCTGGAGTCCCGCATTCGAACCACGCGGTTCACGACAGTCCTCGGTGCCGTTTCCATCGAGTAGCACAGGTAGACGAACCCGTTCGAAGCAAAGTCGGGGTCGATGGCGACCCCCATCAGCCCGGCTTCGTCTCCCAGGACTTCGTGCACTGCGAGCTCTGGCCACGGCTCGTGGGCGAGCTCGCCTTCCACGATCGTGCGAACGAGGCCCCCGTGCTCCGTCACGCTGAGGCACCCGTCGGGCGCCTCAGCCAGGGCCCGCACGGTCTGGAGGCCTTGTGCGATGACAGTGACGATCGCGGAGTCGGGGATCTCCTGGCCGGCGGCCCCTGAGGGCGCGCCGAGAAGCGCGGCCAGCGTGAGCACGGCCGCGGCTTATTCCACCGCGGGAGGCACGGACCCCACCACTCCTCCTCTTTCACACCACGATGCCATAACTACGTCTCTTGACCGAGTCGATTGATCGCCCCGACGAGGCCAGCAGACGAAGCGACGGCTTCGCCCGTGAGTCCCGGCGCACAAAAAAGCACGTGCCGCGGGCCAAGGCGGACAAGTCGCGGCTCCTCCGACAACACGTCTCCTCCCCCACACTCGCTCGGAACCGCCGAGGTCGAAGCGACCCACCCCACACGGAGCATCTGCCGCTCTTGTCTGGCGTGTAAGATGAGGGGCCACGAGCTCAGCGCGACCGCATGTTGCACCGCTAGCAGCCCGCCTCCACTTTCGGAACGAAGCCGGTGGGCATACGGCTCGCGCACTCGAGGAGACCGGACATGACACAGAAGGGATCGCCAACGTCTCTCCCGGATCAGGGGACAAGTCGGCGCAGGTTCTTCCAGTTCCTGGCCGCGAGTCCGCTGGCGGCCCTGGCCTACTCCGCCGTACCGCCGAGCTGGCTGGAGCCCGTCGCGGCCGAAGTACCGACCCACACACCGCCACCGGTCCCCTGCGTCAACTGCGGCGAGCCGGTGCTATCGGACTACGTCCGCGAGAGCCGCGCCCTCCAGGAAATTCCTACCCAGCAGCTCCCTCCGCAACAAGCCCAGGAAGAACAGTTGACGGGGAGCCTCGTGACATCCCCCGACGATGCGACCAACGTGTGGGACTTCGAGAGCGTGCTCCATGAGAACAGCCTGGCCCAGCACTGGGACTACCTGCATATGGGCGTCGACGACTTCGAGACCCGGGTCGCGAACAGGGAGGGATTCCAGCGTCTGATGCTCCGTCCCCGACGGCTCCCCTCCTCAGCCCCAACCGGGTTCGACACCTCGATAGACATTCTCGGACAGCGCTTCGATGCACCGCTGTTCCTCTGCCCGGTGGCGGCCCTACAGGCCTACCACACGCAGGGGGAGGCGGGCGCCGGGCGGGCAGCTCGACGCAGGGGCGTGCTGCAGCTCCAGTCGCATGTGAGCTCGAACTCGTATGACGAGATTGCGGAGGCGCGGGGCGAGCCGCACTGGTTCCAGATCTACACGACGCCCGACTGGAACCGTAACCAGCGGCTTATCTCCCGTGTGGCGAGCGCGGGTTGCCCCACATTGGTGTGGACCATCGACCTGTTGGGCGGAAGCAACCGCGAGCTGAACCGCCGGTCTCTCGTTGGCGAGGGCATGGACTTCCAGCTCTGCCAGAGCTGCCACAATCATCAGCAGGGCTACCAGCGGCCCATGAACCGTGGGCTCGAGGGGACCTCCGGCGAGCGTCCTCCCTACACATGGGACTATGTCAAGCGGCTCAAGGACGCGAGTGACATGAACCTCGTGCTGAAGGGCATCGTCACCGCAGAGGAGGCAGAGCTGGCGGTCGAACACGGCGCCGACGCGATCTACGTGTCCAACCACGGTGGGCGCGCGGTGAACAGTATGTGGTCGACGATCGACGCCTTGCCTGAAGTCGTCGCAGCGGTACGAGGACGGGTCCCCGTCATGATCGACAGTGGGGTCCGTCGCGGGACCGACGTCTTCAAGGCCATGGCGCTGGGCGCCGACGCAGTCGGAATCGGGCGTCCCTATGTGTGGGGACTCGGCGCGTTTGGCGAGGACGGGGTCGAGAAGGTCATCGATCTGATCATGGCCGAGTTTCGCATGGTCATGCGGCAGACTCGGACCAACTCGATCGACGAGATCACCTCCCGCTTCGTGATGGAAGCAAAGAATCCCATCATGATGCGGCACAACCAGTGGGGCTTCGGGCTGTGAGGCCAGTGAATGCGGAGGTCATGTCCACGGCTAGCCAAACGCGTCTTGCACGGATCGTGACCGCTGGCGTCGTTGCTCTGGCGCTGTTGCAGGGCGGCACGGCTGCGGCGCAGGAGGCGACTATCGACTTCACGGTCTCCGGGAGCTCGACCATACGGGGCTGGACCTGCACGGTGCCGGGCACCGCCCAGGTCACGGCAGGATCGTCGACCGCGGTGCGAGGGCTCGCGGATGGAGTCCAGGCCGCCACGCTCAGTCTGCGGGTAAAGGACTTCGTGTGTCCTCAGGAGGAGATGAGGGAACATCTCTTGGAGGCGATGAGGGCGGACGAGTTCACGGAGATCACCTTCCGGCTCGGAGGCTACGAGGCGAGTGGCCAGGGCGCAGCTACGACCGGCACGCTCACCATCCTCGATTCCACGAAAGAGGTGAGCTTCCCTCTCTCGCTGACGCCGTCCGGGGCGGGTGTCCGGATGGAGGGGGAGCTGGCGTTGGACATGACCACCTACGGCGTGGAGCCACCGGTGGTCATGTTCGGCCTGATGAGGGTCAGGCCACTGATTCACATCCAGTTTTCGGGCATCATCACGCCCTAGGAGATCGGCGTCCGAAGCGTGATGTAGGCAGGATCGGCTCGCCTAGCGTGTGATGGTCATGACCGCCAGCACCTTGAAGCCTTCTGCGAGCCGTCTCGCGGTTTCGCGTTCGGCGTCTTCGTGCGAGCGCGCCACGATGGGATATCCACAGGGGACGCCCCTCGCGACGAAAACCTCGAGCACCTGTTGCACGAGTGCCTCGACCCTCCGAGCGTTGGGACCCTCCTCACCAGTCGAGGTAGCGAGGTCGGTGGGCCCCAGGAAGACCACGATCCAGCTCCTGGGCAGACGCCAGGTTGGGGTCGATGCGCTCGCCTAGCTCGAGTAGGCGGGACCTGCGCTCCGCGTCAGCAAGTCGTTCCTGGCTGGCGGCGAGCAAGGAATCGGTCACTTCCTCGACGTCCGGGACCACAGCCCCGACCGGCCATACGAAACGCACGGCGCTCACGGCGAACAACAACAGCACGGTCCGACGCAGCGCTCGGGTCTCGGATTCGTGCATCTAGAAAACTGGCGTCGCCCAGGGGACACGGGCATGTCCCGAGGAGCCGGGTACTCCCGCTGCTATAGACCGGGCAAGCGCCTCGGGATCATGCCAGCCGAGAACTGGAGCTGCCCCCAAAGCATGAGCTGGAACTGCGTCGAGCCGGTACGCTGCCCGACGAAAGACTGACGGTCGTCGTAACTCATCTGAACGCCCACCTCGAAACCGCTGACGCTGGTGTCGAGCGACAGGTTGACGCTGCGGAGGATTTGATCGATGAAGGCGACGCATTCCTCGCGCGCCGTGGTCGTGCGGCACTCGCGCTCCGAAGCGTATCCCGCGAGCAGCGAGACCCTAACGGCACGATCGAGGTGGCTAGCGAGCCGCCCGGGCGGAACGAACAGCGAAGACACCGTGATACGGTGCTCTCGTCGGTCCCGCTCCGTCTGGCCCGTTGGATCGACGCCCCGCCCCTCTCGATACGCTCCGCGGTAGCTCGTCACCAGAGTGCCGAGCCAAGCCACGGAGACGTTGAGCGGAATCTGCACGTCCTCATCGAAGCGGCGTTGCAGGCCCTGGCCGCCGAATTCGGTTGCTCGCTCGATGCGCGTGATGCCCGAAGAGAGGCTGACGGACCGGATCCTGGTCGCGGCGGGCAGGGTCAGTGCGGGTAGCCGAGCGCGCACGTCGGGCCACCGCCTAAGCACCGTGCGCCGGTCGCTTCGCGTATCCAGCGTCGTGGCCTCGGTCCGTTCGAATCCGGCGTCGATACCGAATCCGCCCGGCAGCACTACGCCCGAGCCGAACGTCCACGCGGACCGGTCCGTCAGGGTCGCTGCCGTATCGCCTTGCATGAGTCGAAAACCCTCCGGTCCTCCGAAACCGAACTGATAGCCGAGCCCCGGGTCGACCGGGTCACGGTTAAAGCGTGAGATGATTCCATCCCGGTACGCCACCGTGATTGGACGCAGAGCGCCGACCACGGACCGGAACTCGGAAATACTCACGGGATCGTCCTCCTGGCCTGCACCGAGCCACGACTCGACCATCCGAGTGGGGTCGAGGGAGAAATTCGCTCGCCAGTCGCGCCGACCGCTCGCGTTGCGAGCGAGCGCAAGCGTCGTGTCCTGCCCAAGAATCTGACGGTCCAGCAGATTGGCGTTGCGGTCGGCCCGGTACACCGTGCTCCAATCGAAGTCACTCCTCAGCCACGTGAAGACGCTCGGGCGGTAGGACACGCGGGTTTCCAGAGAGCGATTGGTCTCCCACCCGAGGTCGAGGCCGGCGGCACGAGTGCGCTTGTCCTGGATGAGCGCGCGCACGCGCCGGTCTGTGACGGCGTCCTCAGGTGGCAGCACGTCCCTCACAGTCGCGATCGTCAAGCTCGCCGACAGCGGCGGCAAGGGCCTGAACCGGACATCGGCTGCAGTCTGCAAGGCTTCGCGCGGAGCACGGGTCACGAGAGCCAAGGAATCGTCCGCATGCTCGATGATGCGGTCGAAGCGCTGAATGCGGCTGTCGATTCTCGAATAGCTGGTGCCGACAGAAACCCGTTCGGGACTCCAGCGCAGACGCGAGCCCAGCACCTTGTCTTCCAGAAAGCCAGGCAGGAGCGTGCGCACAACCCCGGTCGCAAAGCCGGGAACGATTCCGAAGTCGCGCAGGGTCGGGTCTCGTACCCAGGACAAGCCGGCGTCGACGGCCTTGGAGTCGTGTTGGGTCGTGACGGAGGATCCAGCGATCGACGAATAGGCAAGCCGGGCATCGAGTCCGTCGACCAGCAGTCCGACCCATGGATCCGCGGACCGGGTCCGCTTGCGAAAGGAGAGACCTAGGCGCGTCTGTCGAGCGTCCGTGGCGCGCAGCCCTGTCAAGCTCTCCGCCTCGATGTCGGAGTTGGCGAGAAAGCGCGGCGCCTGGGTCGTGCGGTCATAGTCCAACGTGACGGGGAGGTCGATCCCCCACTCGGCCGGCATCCACCGGTCGAGCGCCAGCCTCGAGTTCACACTGACCGTACGGTCGTCCTGATAGGTCGGGGCGTCTCGCAGCTGACGGAAGTACGCACCTCGGCTGGTGAGGCTCGCCCGGGTCGTGAGCACACCGGCGCCGTCCAGCTCGAAGTCCAGAGACGTCGCCACGCCGGCGTCCCGGACAGAGCGGCCGAGGCGGAGCTCGTCGATCCAAATCTCACCGGTCAGCGGTAGCATGCCTTCGTTCCACACCCCCAGCGACATCTCCCGGACCGCTGCAAGGTTGGGCGCGCGTCCACGGTCTTTGAGTACCACCGCGTAGGTCGAGTCCGAGGCCCACACCGTCACGGGCGGGTCGCCCGGCCCCCGGGGCGTGAGCAAGAGCGCCTCCTCCGCACGACGGCGCAGGTCGAACCACTCGTCGAAGTCGATCACGATTTGCGGTAGCCAATCGCCTGCAGCGACCCCGCCGACGCTCGCCGGAGGCTGAAGCGGGGTTCGGAAGAGATAGAAGTTCTCGGCGTCGCTCCCCACCTTGAAAAAGAAGTAGTGCGGTTGGTCGGGTCCGAAGTCGCCCTCGCGCGGCACCACCCACAGCCGAGCCTGCCGGTAGGCCAAGAAGTTCCGCGGCCGCTGAGCGAAGCGGTGATAGACCTCGGCGCGACCGTGCTGCGGCACGTCCTCGAAGCGCAAGCCGAGCGACTTCTCGTTGAACTCGATGCCCTCCCCCGAAAACGCCGAAGTGGGGTCTACGAGTTCTTCCAGCACGCCCGGTGGTGAAGCGTATTCCTCGCCTTCGGTGACTCGTGAAACCGAGGCGACCTCCACTCGGCCGAAGGCCGCGAGGGTGTCTCCGATGATGCCAGTCAGCACGCCTTCTCCGGCGCGCTTGATCCAGCGTGAGCCGACCAGGCGCATGCGCGCGATCCGCAGGCGCCGGTTGTGGGCCCCGGTGAGCGTCAAGCGCATGTGCCGCACGGCGCGCAAATCGGCGTCGCTGAACACACCGCCAACCTCGACCGCGTCGGTGCCCCGGACCGGGATCCGATACAGCTGGAAGTCGGTGCCGGTCTCGGCTTTTGTGCGGGCCAAGAAGGGCGAGCTACCGTCGAGGCGCACCAGGTAGCGCAGATGGCGCTCGTTAGTGTCCAGATTGCCGTCCCGATCGAGGTCCTCTGTATCCTGGCGCCCGTTCCCTCGGGTACACGTCGCCTCGTCTTGGCCGATTGCAAAAATGCGACCACGCTCGCTTTCGCAGGTCTCAACCCAGACGCCGCGCGAGTCGGCCTGGTCGTTCCAGATTTCACCGAGCAGGGGATCGGCCTCTTGATCGAGTTGGTCGAGTCCCCATTCCTCGCCCGTCGTTGCACGCATACCGCTTGTATTACCGAGGGAGTCGACGAAGAAGGCGTCCTCACTGACCGTGCCCAGGTCGATGACCAGCGTGAGTTCCTCTGCCCCCGCGGTATAGAACTCGATGAACTCCGTCTTGGTCAGGTCGAGCCCGTTCGTGGAAAGCGAGGTCGTGATGGATCGCCAGGATGGCTCTTGCACCGGCCCACTTCCGAACGAGAGGATCATCCCCGGTTCGCGCACCTCGGCACCCGCGACTCGGATCTGCCGATCGATGTCACGTTTGGGGAAGAATCCCTCGTGCACGCCGACGCTGTCGCCGACCAACGACTGTTCCACCCACGAGTGCTGCCATACGAGCGAAACGGCAGTCGAGGCGTCGAGCGTCGGCGGCAGAATCGTGCGCGCGCCGTCCCGCAGCGTCGGCGCGCTGCCGAGCGCCCAGTTGTGAGAGAGCAATGACACCGGGAGCTGAGCGCGGGCGTCGAAGTCATCGAGAAACGCCTGACCCGCCGTGTTGGGGTTCGGCAACGACACGGCCACCTCGCCCCTCACCGAAACCGAGGTCTCGCCGTCGAGGCGCAGCCCGGGAAGCCGGTCGAGAACGCCGTCGACCCATTCCAGCCGAGTCCGGTAGGACCCGCTCACGCCACCGAGCAACGCCGCTCCGGGCTCGGTCCCGAGAATCGGCCGCGTGACCACGCTGCGTTCCGAACGGTAGAGCCCCAGTACGTCGATGCCCCCGCCAGTACCGAGGTCGGCGTGGGTGCTGATGCCGAACACCTGCGTGGGCGAGACTTGGAAAAGCGCGCGCTGCTCCCAAGTCGTGCGAATCGGAGCATCGGGGTTCGATGAGAAGAGTTGCTCGGGCTCGAGCAGCCGCACCTGACCGACATCGTAGTCGATCTCGTAGTCGACCCCCTGAGTCAGCAATCGGTCTCCGAGGAATATGCGTTCACTCCCGTCTCGAATACCGAACGCCCCCAGCGAGAACGAAGAGATGACCCCCTCGCTGCGCAGACGATAGGCGAGCGTGAGTCGAAAGCGCCCTGCGTTGTCGCGCTCGACCGGATCCTCCTCGTCGTAGATCCGCTCGTTCGCGTCCTCAGCGAGAATCCGGCTGGTTTCGACGTCGGTTAGTCCCGACGCCGGAAGCGGCGGCGGTTCCGCGAAAGGGTGCAGCGTCGGGAACACGATGAAGGTGCCCTGCACCGGTGGCTGTTCCTGGAAGAACTCCGCGCCCGGCGAGTACACGAACGAAGGGTCGATGGCGTCGACGGGAGCCTCCTCGTCCAGGCCGAAGAGTCTCATGAAGGTTACGTCCTCACCCGTCGGGCCCCGTTTGAAAGTCCGGCCGGCGGACAACTCACCGAGTGAAATCGTGAGATCCACCGACGAATGCTCCACGTCAGGAGACCCCGAAACGCGATAGACCTGGTGCATCTCCTGATCCCAGGTGGCGCGGCCGGGCTGATGGTTCGCCCCAGACGCCTTGAGCAACTTGAGCGTGGGGCGTGATCCGGCATTGTGAAGTCTCTCAGGGTTGTAGTCTCCAACGGTATCGCCGAGCGCCGTTACGTACGTGACGGCGAGCATTTCGTCTCTTCTGAGCGGCGCACGCAAGACCACCCAGAGTCCGCTCGGGTGCACAGAATAGTCGAGTCCGGGCTGGAGGTAGCGGAACCACCCGGACTCCGTCACCGTCCCGCCCTCGCCTTCCGCGACCGCGTCCGCCTGAATGAAGCCCGCGACCTGCTGCTGGAAGACCGGATCATCCTCGAACCGGTACAACTGAATCGGATCGAATCCTGGCACCACCGACGGCGGCGCAGAGGCAGGATCCAATCCCAACGCGTCCACGTGCGGGTACTCGTCTATCTCGCGCGGGTCGACCAGGAAGAAGAACTGACCGCGAACATAATCCGCGTCATCGAGCACCAGCGTGTCCTGCTGAACGAAGCCCCGCTGGTCGCCAAGACCCGTTAGCCTGAACTGGCGGGTGTTCAGGTCGCCCCGTTGCTGCGCCCACACCGACTGGAACTCGAGCGGGCCGAGCTGGCCCTCCGCCTGGAATCCGAAGTTCCCGGCAGGGATGCCCTCGGTCAGATAGCGGGAGTTGGTGGGCAACCGGAAGTCGACATCGCCAACCTCGAGGCGCTTGAGGATGTCGTCCTCCCGTCCCTCATAGAAGATGTTGATGCGGTTCGAGGCATCGAACTCGCGCGATTGGTCGAAGTCCACGTCCACGCGGATGCGATCCGCGATAGTGCCATCGACCTGCACGCCGAACTGCAGCTCAGGGCTCAGTTGGGGTATGAGATTGGGATTGCAGCTGACCTTGAACTGTGCGTCGCAGGGCTGAAACCGCGCCCACTCGCCACCGATTTCCATCCGGCTCGTGACGTTGAGAGCCAGGTCGGCGTATTCGCTACGAAACCGAGGCGTCGCCTCCTGCCCAAGTGGAGCTTCGATCACCGGACGCAGCGGTGGCGGGGGAGCGGGCAAGAACAACGCCGAGTCGGCTGGGTTCTGCCCCAAAGCGAGCACTCTCCAGAGTTGCGTGGGGTCGAGCAAAGGGGCGGCGATGTCGGATGGGAGCCTGGCAAGCACCAATCCGGGCACTTCACGGACCACTCGAAGCCCCAGGCGGCCATCATATACGGGGATCCGCTTCAGCCCGAGCCGAACATGGGGCTCATCCGGGGCGGCGACCAAGCCCGCCCGAACCGTCGTCGGCGGGATCGACAAGTCGCCGCGCAGAATCGTGTCGAGCTCGATCTCGAGGCTCGGAACCTCCGTACGGTCGGGCGTTCCGCCGCTGGCCGGAAGCACGGGTATGAGCAGCGCCAGCCCGAGAAAGAGGTGAAGAACGCGCACGAGTTCCCCTAACGGCCGAACAGACGGGCCGGACTGGGGGTAGGGAGTGGCCGACACGTCATAAGCCACGATTTCTCGGACGCTGCGATGGGCATGGGAGTCCTTACCAGATACTTGATCAGGGTCCACGTCGGCCCTTTCCTGTTCGCCCTCTCGACGCTGACCGCGCTCATCTTTCTCAACGCGGTCGCGCAACGAATCGAAGGGCTTCTGGGCAAAGGGCTCTCGTGGAGGGTGGTGGTTGAGTTTCTGGCCCTCTCCTTACCTCATACGATCGCGTTGTCCCTCCCGATGTCAGTGCTCGTTGCTGTGCTCTATGCATTCAGCGAGATGACCTCGGCGAATGAGATCACCGCGATGTCAGCCGGAGGCATACGGCCAGCGCGCCTCATCCTTCCTCTCGTGGCGATGGGCGCGCTCATGACCGGCGTCATGCTCTACTTCAACGACGTTGTGCTGCCGGCATCCAACCATCGGTTAAGAAACCTCATGGTGGACATCGCTCGCAAGAGCCCGACGCTCGAATTACGGGAGTTGGTCGTAAATGAGATCCCCACCGAATCGGGGCTCGACAGGTATTTTTTGACCGCGACTCACATCGACCGACTCGAGAATACGCTGGAAGAAGTCACGATTTTCGACGGGAATAATCCGGTCCGTCGGCGTACGACCTACGCCGCCCGTGGCGAGATGGTCTTCAACGAAGAGAAGACGGATCTATACTTGACCCTCTACGACGGCGTAGTGCACGAGGTACAGAGCGACCGCATAGGGGGCTTCCAGCGGCTGTTCTTCGACAAACAGATCATTCCGCTACGCGGCGTCGGAAACGAATTGGTGAGGCGCGCCGGTGGAGCCGAACGCTCGGATCGTGAGATGGGCTTCGCCCTGCTCGCCGAGAACGCAAGGGCGAGACAGATCGAACTCGACTCCGTTGAGGCCGCGAGTTATGCCACGACGCTGCAGGCCGTGAGACTGGCTCTGGGGCGCCCCACCGACAACGACTCGGCCGCCGCCTGGGACCTTCGTGCCGGCCGAGCGCGCGGGTTGGTCGCAGGCACCGGAGACGGTGAAACCCTGCTTTCCCGGGATCCGGTCACGCAAGGCGCCGTGATCTCCAGCCGCACGCGGTCGATTCGTGGAGAGTCGTTGGAACAGACCGCATATCGCTACCAGGTCGAAATCCATAAGAAGCTCGCAATCGCCTTCGCGTGCATCGTCTTCACCTTGCTCGGACCGCCCCTCGCGTTGCGCTTCCCGAGGGGTGGAGTCGGGATGGTCGTGCTGGCATCGAGCTTGATCTTCAGCATCTATTGGACCGGACTCATAGGCGGCGAGATCCTGGCGGACCGGAAGATCGCGAGCCCCGCGGTCACGATGTGGACGGCCAACGTGGTCTTCTTCATCGTCGGCATCGTCCTGGTCAGCCGTATGGGACGCGCGGGATCCACCGTCCGCGGCGGCAAGCTCGACGACCTTATGGGCAACCTCGGCGACAGCCTTGCACGCCTTCTACGAGGCCGAAAAGAAGGTATGGCTCCGTGATCCGGATTCTCGACCGGCTCGTTGCCGGGACCTTCCTGCGCCACTTCTCCGTCTTCGTGATCGCCGGCCCGCCGTTGCTCGTGATCGGCCACATCACGGAGAACATGGACGACTTCATCGATCGGGGCCTGTCCGTCGCCGAGGTGGCGCAGGCCTACGTGTTCATGATGCCGATGTTCATCAAGTGGTCGTTCCCCTTCGCCGCCCTGATCGCGGCGGTCTTCACCGTCCACGGGATGACGACCCACCGTGAGCTCGTCGCCGCCAAGGCCGGGGGCATCTCGTTTCACCGGGTGATCGTGCCGATCGTGGTCATGGGCGTGCTACTCACCGGGGTGGCGCTAGCGCTCACCGAGCTCGAGCCGCACGGTAACCGCATCGCGGCGGCGATCCTCAGAAACGAGGACCCGCGACGCTCGTGGCGCTCCGGCTTCGTCTATCGCTCGGAGAGCGGCATGACATGGCAGATCGGTCGGCTCACGGCAGGCGACGGACACATGTCGACCGTTGTGATCGAGCGACCACCCGTGGACGGTTCCAACGGACTACACGTACTCGCGGAATCCGCGGTCTGGGATTCGATCCAAGGCTGGCGGCTGCAGAGAGGATACCTGCGCACCCTCACACCCGATTCGGCGGAGCAGTCCATCCAGTTCAATCGCCTCGTCATGCGCGACATGGTCGAGAGACCGGATGAGTTGCTGGAAGCTCCGCGTGAGCCTGACGAGATGACCTATGCCGAGATCGATCACCTGGCGGGCATCCTGGAGCGGACAGGGGGCAACGCAGACGAGCTGCTGGTGAGACGTGAGCAGAAGCTGTCGATCGCCGTCGCGACGCTCGTCGTGCTCTTGTTCGGTGCGCCACTGGCGACGAGCAACAAGCGGGGTGGAAACGCCTACGGGATCGGGATTTCCCTGGGGACCGTGATCGTCTATATCCTGATGCTCAAGATCTCTGGCGCAGTCGGTGGAGCGGGCGCGATCTCACCGCTTACCGCGGCGTGGCTCCCCAATTTCGTCTTCTTCGGGGCGGCGCTGGTACTCTTGGCGCGAGTGCGTACGTAGGCCAGACCGGCCTTGGCGCATAGCGCAGCTTACTCGCCTAGTTACCTGTAGGCGGTGCGAGCCGCGACACCCACTCGGTCGCTAGTTGGCCACTCAATATTTCCTCGACGGGCCCGCGCAGCACGGTGTCGTACTCCGACGTCACCGATACGACGAGAGAGCCGCCGGGCATCTCAACGTTGACGTCGCCCGCCTCCATGAGCCCTTCAGCGACCGCCGCGATCGCTACCGCGCAGGCGCTGGTACCCGAGGCGCTGGTGCGCCCCACGCCCCGCTCCCAAATGAGGGCTCGCACGTGCCCGGGACCGCACGGCGTCGCGAGTTGCACGTTCGCTCCCTCGCTGAGAGCGGCGTGGGACGACAAGAAAGGGCCGATCGACTCGAGCAGCGCTTCGGTCGCTTCGGGCACGAGCGCAACCAGGTGTGGATTGCCCACCGACACCGGGACGACATGGAGCGGCGCGCCATCCGGACCGGCGAACCCACCATGCTCGTCGAGCGCGCTCTGGTTCAGTCCGACGGCCTCGGGCCCGACGTAGCAGCGCCCCATGTCAGCTGAGACATCGTACGTGGAGCCCTGAACTCCGTGCACGGTCATCTCGACCAGAGCCCCACCGACCTCGACCGCGAAGGGCTCCACACCCACGAGGCCCTCGCGAGCGAGGTAGGACGCGAGGATGCGCAGTCCGTTCCCGCTGCGCTCGAACTCACTGCCATCCGGATTGAACATGCGCAGGCGTAGCAGGTCGTCGTCCTGGTTGGCGAGCAGCACCACCACGCCGTCCGAACCGATCCCGCGATGTCGGTCGCACACCGCTCGGATCGCGTCGGGAGTCGCACACCAGCCGGAACCCTCTCGGAACACCAGGTAATCGTTGCCCAGGCCGTGCGCCTTGTAGAACGAGGTGCCGACATGCGGTCGAGCCGGCCAGCGGTTCATCGTCATTTCGAGCAGCGTCGGCTGGATTCGTTCGCCAATGGCGGAGCAGAGCGTCGCGGGTTTCCTGTAACTTGGCGCTCCCCGTGAGTGACGCTAGTTTCCTCTGAGTAGATCTGGGGCGATTTGAGGAGTATTGCGGCCCGCGGGACCCGTCCAGTGTGACGAGCCCGCGAACGAGCTAAAAGACCACCGCCCTGTCGCGCACCGTCGCGAGGGGCCTTTTTTTGTCGAGGAATCCATGGCGTCATCCGCTGGCCGGGCCGGTTTGATTCGGGAAGAGTTGCAGCACAGGATCCTCGTCCTAGACGGCGCGATGGGCACGATGATTCAGCGCCACGAGCTCGGTGAAGAGGACTTCCGGGGTCAACGCTTCGCCGACACCGACTCCGATCTTTTCGGAGCCAATGACATCCTGTGCCTCTCGCAGCCCGCCTTGATCCGCGATATCCACGCCGAATACCTGGAGGCGGGCGCGGACCTGATCGAGACCAATACGTTCAACGCCAACCGAATTTCGCTCGAGGACTATGGGCTGGAAGAGATCGCGCGTGAGCTCAATCGCGCCGGCGCTCGTCTCGCGCGCGAAGCCGCCGACGCCGCCGACGCGCGCGACCCATCCCGTACTCGTTGGGTTGCCGGCGCGCTCGGCCCCACGAACCGCACGGCGTCCATCTCGCCCGACGTGGGCGACCCCGGCGCGCGCAACGTCACGTTCGATGAGCTCGTCCGGGCGTATCAGGAACAGGCGCATGGCCTACTCGAAGGCGGCGTGGACATCCTACTGGTCGAGACCGCATTCGACACGCTGAACGCGAAAGCGGCACTGTACGCGCTCTCTCTGGTGCTCGCCGAAGTGGCGGTCGACATACCGGTGATGATGTCCGGGACGATCACCGACCAGAGCGGGCGTACGCTCTCCGGACAGACACCCGAGGCGTTCTACAACGCCATCGCTCACGGCGTGCATCCCGGACCGGGTCGGGAAAGCGGCCTGCTCAGCGTGGGGCTGAACTGCGCGCTCGGAATCGATCAGCTGCGACCGCATCTCGAAGAGCTGTCCGACGTGGCTCGGCTGCCGATCAGCTGCTATCCCAACGCCGGGCTTCCCAACGAGTTCGGCGAATACGACGACACGCCGGACCACATGGCGAGCGTGACGTCGGACTTCGTGGACGCAGGATTCCTGAACATCGTGGGTGGCTGCTGCGGCACGACCCCGGATCACATCCGGGCGATCGCAGATGTCGTCGTCGGCCGTCCGCCACGCACGGTCCCCGAGCCGCCCCGGCGGACTCGGCTGTCCGGTCTGGAGCCGCTCACGATCGGTCCCGAATCGCTTTTCGTGAACGTCGGCGAGCGCACAAACGTCTCGGGCTCGAGGCGATTCGCCACCCTCATCAAGGAAGAAGACTACGAGACCGCGATCGAGGTGGCGCTTCAGCAGGTTCAAGGCGGATCGCAGATCATCGACGTGAACATGGATGAGGGGCTGCTCGACGGAGTCGCGGCGATGCCGCGCTTCCTCAACCTGCTGGCGTCCGAGCCCGAGATCGCGCGCATCCCGGTCATGGTGGACTCCTCCGACTGGGAGGTGATCGAGGCCGGCCTCAAGACCCTTCAGGGCAAGGGCGTCGTGAATTCGATTTCGCTGAAGGACGGCGAAGACGCGTTCCGTGAACGAGCCCGCACCGTACGCCGGTATGGTGCGGCAGCAGTGGTCATGGCGTTCGACGAAGAGGGTCAAGCGGACACACTGGAGCGCAAGGTGGAGATCTGTGAGCGCGTCTACAGGATCCTCGTCGACGAAGAGGGTTTCCTTCCCGAGGACATCATCTTCGACGCCAACGTCTTCGCCGTGGCGACCGGAATCGAAGAGCACGACGAATACGCGATCCGCTTCATCGAGGCGGTCCGACAAATCAAGAAATCGTGTCCACACGCGCTGACGAGCGGCGGCATCAGCAACGTGTCGTTCTCCTTCCGCGGCAGCCCAGAGGTGAGAGAGGCCATGCACACGGCCTTTCTCTACCACGCGATCAACGCAGGACTCGACATGGGCATCGTGAACGCGGGTGCACTACCGGTCTACGACGAGATTCCAGCCGATCTGCTCGAGCCCGTGGAAGATGTGCTCTTCGTACGATCTCCGGACGCGACGGAGACACTCACTCAGATCGCCCTAACGCGGTCCGGCACCACCAAACACCGCACCGACGAGGACCTGACGTGGCGCGAGCTCGATGTGCACGAGCGGCTGAAGCACGCGCTCGTGCAAGGCATCGACAAATTCGTCGAGCAGGACGCAGAAGCAGCGCGCCGGGAGTTGCCGCTGGCGCTCGATGTGATCGAGGGGCCGCTCATGGACGGCATGAACGTCGTCGGCGACCTCTTCGGCAGCGGTCGCATGTTCTTGCCACAAGTTGTGAAGAGCGCGCGGGTGATGAAGAAGGCGGTGAGCTACCTCACGCCGTTCTTGGAGGCCGAGAAGTCGGGCACGACCGACAAGGGCACGGTGCTGCTCGCCACCGTCAAGGGTGACGTGCACGATATCGGCAAGAGTATCGTTGGTGTCGTGCTGCAGTGTAACGGCTACTCGGTGATCGACCTCGGGGTCATGGTGCCCTCCGAGCGCATCCTGGAGACCGCACGCGCGCAGCAGGTCGATGTGATCGGCCTGTCGGGGCTGATCACACCGTCACTCCTTCAGATGGTGCACGTCGCCAAGGAGATGGAGAGGACGGGCTTTGATACGCCCCTCCTGATTGGCGGCGCGACGACATCTAAGGTGCACACCGCGGTGAAGATCGAGCACCACTACAACGGGGCCACTGTGCACGTGCTGGACGCCTCCAGAGCGGTGGGAGTCGTGTCTGCGCTGTTGGACGACGAAGGCCGAGATACCTACATCGCCGAGGTGCGGGCCGGCTATGAGTCCGAGCGTGCGCGGCGTGCGCAGCGCACCGCTCGAACCGAGTTGCTGCCCATCGCGGTGGCTCGAGAGCGGGCCGAGCAGCTGGATTGGTCATCATACGACCCGCCAGCACCGTTCCAGCAAGGGGTTCATGTCTTCGACGTGGAGATCGCGGAACTGCGGCAGTACATCGATTGGACGCCCTTTTTCCAGGCCTGGGAGTTGGCGGGCAAGTATCCCGCGATCCTCGACGATGAGATCGTCGGCGAACAGGCTCGCAGCCTCAAGGCCGATGCCGAGGCACTCTTGGACCGTCTCGTCGCAGATGGTCGCGTGAGCGCACGCGCCGTCAGCGGCTTCTTCCCGGCAAACGCGATCGGCGACGACGTCGAGCTGTACACCGACGCTGGCCGCAGAGAACGCCTCACCGTGCTTCACCATCTTCGCCAACAGTTCGCGAAGGATGGGCGGGTGAACCGTTGCCTGGCGGATTTCGTCGCCCCGGCGGATTCCGGGAAGCACGATTGGGTCGGTGGTTTCGCGGTTACAGCCGGCATTGGCGTAGAGGAGATGGCTCGTGAGTTGGAGGACGCCAACGACGACTACGGTGCGATCCTGGTGAAGTCGGTAGCGGACCGACTCGCGGAGGCGCTGGCCGAGTCGATGCATGAGCGGGTACGCCGCGAACTGTGGGGGTATGCTGCGAAGGAAGAGCTGTCGAACGACGCGCTCGTCCGAGAGGCGTACAGAGGGATCCGACCGGCCCCCGGTTACCCCGCCTGTCCGGACCATACCGAGAAGCGAACACTCTTCGAGCTGCTAGACGTCGAGAACTCTCTCGGAATCCGGCTCACCGAGAGCTTCGCGATGACTCCTACAGCATCCGTGAGTGGTTGGTACCTGTCGCATCCGGACGCGGCGTACTTCGGAGTGGGCCGAATCGGACGGGATCAGGTGGAAGACTACGCCGGGCGGAAGGGCTGGAGCATTGCCGAGGCGGAACTCTGGTTGTCGCCCAATCTCGGTTACGATCCGGAAGGAGACACTCCGTGAGGGCATTGATCGAGGACGGACTCGTTCACGTATTCGACGGCGCGATGGGTACACTGCTGTACGGCCGCGGCGTGTTCGTCAACGTGTGCTACGATGAGCTCAATAGGCGCCGACCCGAGCTCGTGCGTCAGATCCACGACGAGTATGTGTCGGCCGGCGCCGAGATCCTCGAAACCAACACCTTCGGCGCCAACCCGGTGAAGCTCTCGTCGTATGGGCTGGCCGAGCAGACCGAAGAGATCAACCGGGCGGCGGCGGAACTGGCGCGGGCCGCCGCGGGCAAACGCGCGAGCGTGGCCGGTGCCATCGGCCCTCTCGGCATTCGCATCGAACCATGGGGCCCAACAGCACGTTCAGAGGCGGTCAACTTCTTCCGAAGACAGGTGAACGGGCTGCTCGAGGGCGGGGTCGATGGGTTCGTGCTTGAGACGTTCTCGGACATGAGCGAGATCGGATGCGCCGTCGGAGCCGTGCGAGGGCTGAGCGACCTACCGATTATCGCGCAAATGACGGTGGGCCCGGGCGGCAAAACCGCTTATGGCAACGATGCGACATTGATCGCGCGCGAGCTCACCGACCTCGGAGTCGATGTCGTCGGCCTGAATTGTTCGGTCGGCCCAGCAGTCATGCTCGATGCCATCGAGGAGATGGCGGAGGCGACCAACTTGCCGCTGATCGCACAGCCTAATGCCGGCCTGCCCCGCACCGTGCGAGACCGGAAGATGTACTTGGCCAGCCCCGAATACATGGCGCAATACGCGAAGCGCATGATCGACGCCGGCGTGCGCTTCGTCGGCGGGTGCTGCGGCACGACCCCGGACCACGTCAAGCAGATCCGTAAGGCTGTAGCGTCTCTGCAACCCAAGACCGTCGCCACCGCTGAGCCCGTGGCGGAGGCAGGCGTGGACATAGCGACAGAGGCCGTGCCGCTCGAGGTTCGCTCCGCATGGGGTCGGAAGCTGGCTCGGGGAGAGCCGGTTGTATCGGTAGAGATCATTCCGCCGCGCGGCTGGGACCGGGCCGCGCTGATCGAGCCCGCCCGCCGCCTGAAGGTCGCGGGAGTCGACACACTTGCGATTGTCGACAATCCGAGGTCGGTGAGTCGAATGGGCGCTCTCTCCGCGGCGCTGATCGTCGAACACGAGGTCGGTATTGAATCGCTGGTGCACTACACCTGTAGGGACCGCAACATGCTCGGCATGATCTCTGACCTGCTGGGAGCCGCCGCGGCAGGCATTCGAAATGTGTTGGTGGTCAGCGGCGAGCCGCTGCTTCAGGGCCCCTACCCCGACGCGACTGCCGTCTTCGACATCGACTCCATCGGAATGACCAACGTCATGAACGGCCTGAACCGCGGCATCGACCCTGGCGGGAACTCGATCGGGGCGCCCACGGAGTTCGTACAAGGCGTCGCGGCCAACCCCGGCGCGGTCGACCAAGAGCGCGAAGTCGAACGCTACCGGTACAAGGTCGAAGCCGGGGCCAACTTCGCGGTCACACAACCGATTTTCGACCCAGAAGCGCTGGAGCGCTTCCTGGAACGCGTGGGAAGCGGAAGCATCCCTATGATCGCGGGGATTTGGCCCTTCCTGAGCCTGCGGAACGCGGAATTTCTCGCGCACGAGGTCCCCGGCGTGGTAGTGCCGGACGCAATCGTGGAGCGCATGCGCGGTGCCCAGGAAAGCGGTCCAGAGGCAGCGCTCGAGGAAGGGGTGCTCATCGCTCTCGAGATGATCGAGGCTGTACGGCCGCATGTGCAGGGGTATCACCTCAGCGCGCCTAGCAGACGCGTGGACGTCGCACTGCGGGTGCTTCGTGAGGCGGGGGTCAGCGCGACCGCTTAATCGTCTTGCGGGTGCGGGCAGCCCGTAGAGGGACCGCTCCTAGGGGCTAGACCTGGTCCATGATCCTCTTCAGGCGACGGCCGGCGCCTCGGTTGCCTAGGTTGCTGATGTATATCTTTTGTGCTCCTACGCTTCGCAGGACTCGAATCGTCCGCGCGCAGATCTCCTCGGCGGACGCGCTCTCGAATTCGTGTGTCACTTCTTCGGCCGGGACCGGGAAGAATCCTCCCAGGGCCTCTAGAGTCCTCGGGTTGGCGCTGCGGTAGAAGAAGACGCCGAAGACCGTGGGTACTGTGGCTCCGACCTCGTGCATCCGCTCGAGGAATCGCTCGACCCCTGCCAAGCTGTGATGCGAAACGACCTGGGTCAGCGCGAAGTCCGTGGTGGCGTCATCCGCGGTCAAGAACGCGACCTGCTCTTCTGCGTCGCGGTGCGGGTTGGCCCACCCTCCCAGTACGAGATCGGGCAGTCGCTCGCGCAGGAGCTCTCGAAGGTCGCGTCCGTGAGGCACGCAACGCGGGACACCCACCGACTTGTCGCCTCCGAGGACGGTGAGCGCATCGAACCCCTCGGATTGTGCGCGCGACGCGAACATCATGCAGTAGTCGACCGAGTGCTTCGTGGTCAGAATCGGGATAATCCGGCGTAAGTCGACATCTTCACCAACGTTCGCGCCGACGTGCGCAAGGTTCTCCTCTTCAGCCCCCCCCACAGCGTTGTCCGTGAGAAAGACGAAAAGGTCGTCGCTGGTCAGCCGGCCGAGCGAGTGGTGCAGGTCGATCCATGCGCCCATGCCGTCTTCGGGCTCCAGATCCGACCGTGGCGGTCGTAGCTCCACTGCCACGAGCGGGCCCGGCTGCTGCAGGCGCTGGAGCAGGAGGGCGTGGCGTCCGGCGGCGGGCGTCGTCAACGGGCGCCTACCAGATCCTCGACCTCAGACTCGCCCGTCGGTAGCGCGGCAGTCAGCACCTCGCAGCCGT
This sequence comes from Gemmatimonadota bacterium, assembly GCA_015664885.1. Taxonomy (GTDB): domain Bacteria; phylum Gemmatimonadota; class Gemmatimonadetes; order Longimicrobiales; family Gaopeijiaceae; genus UBA1138. The sequence goes on along the minus strand of DQPL01000122.1, from coordinate 80,527 downwards.
CGTCGGTCACCAGCACGTCGTCTTCGATGCGCACTCCGATGCCCGAGAACCGAGCAGCGGCATCTTCGCAGGCTTCGGGACGGAAGTAGAGACCGGGCTCTATCGTGAAGACCATGCCCGGCTCGAGCACTCTCGATTCGCCCGCCTTCGCGTAATCGCCGGGGTCGTGCACGTCGAGCCCGAGCCAATGGGACGTCTGGTGCGGGAAGAACAGTCGGTACGCGGCCTCGCTGAACAGCTCCTCCATTGGCCCCGAGAGCACCCCGAGCCCCACCAACCCCTCGAGGATCGTACGGGCCGCGGCTTCATGTACCGAAGCGATCGTGACCCCCGGGGAGACCTGCTCCACCGCAGCGCGACGCGCGGCCTCGACAATTCGATAGACGTCGCGCTGCGTGTCTGAGAAGCCACCAGCGGCCGGATAGGTGCGCGTGATGTCCCCGTTGTACATCGCCACCTCGGCTCCAGCGTCGATCAAGACCAGCGCCTCATCGTCGATCGTGTCCCGGTTCTCCACGTAGTGGAGGGTACAGGCGTTGGTGCCGGACCCAACGATCGTCGGGAAGCCCGGACCGTTGGCCCCCGCCGCCCGAAAGCCAGCGTCCACGGCCGCCTCCACGATCCACTCTCCTACGCCTTCCGCGATGACGGCGGCACCCGACCGGTGCCCCTCAGCGCTGATGCGCGCCGCGACGCGGATCGCCTCGACCTCCTCGACATCCTTACGAAGGCGCAACTCATCGAGAATCTCTCCGGGATCGACTAGCCCGCGGGGTCCAGTGCCCCGGCGCATGCCGCTGCCGCGGGCCCAAGCGAGCGCCTTGCGAACGAAGCCGTCCGTCCTCTCTTCCGCACCGAGCCGGTAATGGAGTCTGTCGCCCTCCTGCAGCAAACCGGGCAGCTTTTCGTCCAGCTCCGCAACCGAGTAGCACTCATCAGCGCCATAGCGCTCCGTAGCGGCATCCGGTCCGAGCCGCGGACCTGCCCACAGCTCCGCCCCCGCGTCGCGCGGGCGAACGAAGAGAACGAAACGAGGATCGTCCCCACCCACGAGCACGAGTAGCGTTTCCGGCTCGGTCGCCCCGCTCAGGTAATACAGCTCGCTGTCGGGGCGATACCTGTACTCGGTGTCCCTCGATCGGTAGCGTAGCGAGGCTGAAGGCAGGATCATGACAGCGGAGCCCAATTGGCTCAGAACTACCTCGCGCCTGCGTCGGCAGGTCTCGAGCAAATGTCCGTGGAAAGTCGGGAGTGGGCTCATGGCGCCAAGCTAGCGGCCGCCCCCGGGCGTCGGCACCCCGGGCGGGCGGAGAGCCGGCCCGCGACGTATAGTTCACGGGTGTGAATTCCATGTCTGGTCTTGATGTGCTTGATGGCGCTCGCGAGTCACCTCGCGGCGCAGACCGTGCGAGGTGTCGCCGCAGAGGACGGCACCGGGACACGTCTAGCCGGCGCGATGGTCGTTTTATTCGACTTCGATGGCGAGGCCGTCGACCGAGTGCTCTCCGACGCCGGCGGCGGTTTCACGATGCGGGCGGACCACCCCGGACGCTACCACGTCCGTGTGGACCGGATCGGGTACGCGAGCCTTACGACGGATCCCTTCGACGTGCCCGTGCGCGGTACGTTCCGACGCATCGCTGTCCCGATCCGCCCCATTCGCCTTCGTGGGCTCGACGTCTCAGGATCGCGTCGGTGCGAAGTCCGGCCCGAGGAAGGGCGCGTCACCGCCCGAGTTTGGGAGGAGGCCCGAAAAGCTCTCGAGGCCGCGGCATGGACGCAGTCGACGGGCATCTACCGCTATACGCTGCTTCATTTTGTTCGGGACCTCGACCGCAGTGGAGAGCGCATCCTGGACGAGAATCGGGCGTTCAAGCGGGGCTCAACTAACGCGCCGTTCGTGAGTGTGCCCGTGGAGGGGCTAATAGCCGACGGCTTCGTCCAGGAGGATGTCGAGTCCGGCACGATCTACCACGCCCCGGACGCCGAGGCGTTTCTGAGTGACGCGTTCATCGACACACATTGCATGGGAGTGCGTCGCGGCGAAGCCGGCTCCATCGGCCTGGTTTTCGAGCCCGTCGAGGGTCGGACGCTACCGGATATCGAGGGCGTGCTATGGCTCGACGAAGAAACCGCCGAACTGGACCGGCTGGAGTTTTCGTACGTGAATGTCTCCTCGAACAAGGAGATCGGGGAGCCAGGTGGGTTCGTGAACTTCACACGACTACCGAACGGGACTTGGATCGTGCGGGAGTGGTGGATCCACATGCCGATCATGGATGTCCACCGACGCGGCCGCTTGCGTCGACGCGGGTACCGGGACGAGGGCGGCATCGCGTGGCGCGTCGCCGATAGTTCAGGCGAGATCGTGCTCGAATCGTCCACAGCCACGATCGCGGGCTCGGCACAAGACTCCATACGAGTGGGCGAGGCCGCCTCGGCCACTGTTCGCGTTCTGGGTAGCGGCGAGGAGCGCGCGGTTGAAGCAGACGGGCCCTTTCTGCTGCCTGGCCTCGCCGGCGGCCTGCACAAGCTCGTCGTTCGGCACACGCTGCTCGACACACTCGGGCTCCCCGCTCCGGTCACCGAGGTCGTGAGCCAGCTTGGTGAGATGACGCACGTCACCCTACGGGTGCCCGCGCTCGCCGACGTGTTGGACGAGCTTTGCGGTGGAACTCTACGCCCGCCCCAGACGGCACCATTACTCGGCAGAGTGACCGACGCGTCGGGTCGGCCCCAAGCGGACGTCGTGATAAAGCTGGCGTGGGAAGAAACGGACTCGTACCGACCGCAGTTGCTCGCAGTCCCTCGAGGCCCCGCTGGCGAAACGCCTCGTGAGTGGACACTCGGGTCGTAAGGGAGCCGTGCGACGGTCGAGACCAAGACCGATGCGCGGCGGCATCTTCCTGCTTTGTGACGTCCCTCACGGGTCGAGCTTGCGTCTGGACGCAACGCGCTCGGACGGGGCGAGCGCCTCACGGCGCGCGCTCGTCCCCCGGGGTGCCGAAGTTGCGATCCTTCTGGCGACCATCCAAGACCGCAGGTAGAACCTCCTAGCGGCTGCCTCCCCAGAATGCTCGGAAGCCGATCTGGAAGGACATATCGGGTCCTGGCTCGAAGAAGCGGCTACCGAACGCATTCACGGCCACCGAAGCGATGTAATCTTGGTCCAGCGCATTCGTCAGCGCGACCCACGGGGACAGGTTCATGGTGCCCAGCGCGATCTCGTCGAGTCCGGCCCTGAGATCCACTAGGAAGTAGGAGGGCGTCGTCGTCGTATTGCGATCGTTGACAGGCACTTCGTCCACGTACGTCCCGGCAATCTCGGCCCACGCCCCCCCGGGGCTAAAGCGGAGAACAGCCTGGCCTCGGTTCGGCGACACACCTGGAAGCTTGTTTCCGCTCAGGTCGTCCCCACCCAACACGTACTCCTCGAATTGTGCGTCGATGCGTGCGTACGTCACATCCGCCCGGACGGCTCCGTCGTCCGACACGACGGACAGCGTCGCTTCCAGACCGCGATGCCGCGACTCGCCGGAGTTCCGGAAGTAGCTCACGTCGTCGAAGCCCTCCAGCTCAAAGCGGACGAGTTCGTTGCGCAGATTCGTGTTGTATCCAGTGAGTTCGAAGGCGGCATTCGATCCCACGGTGCCACGGATCCCCAACTCGAAGGACTCTCCCCTCATCGGATCGAGGCTTGGGTTGAAACCACCAGCCGCATTCGGCTGATTTCCCAGTTCGCTGGTCGTTGGTGTTTCGAACACGGTGCTAGCCGAAGCAAACAAGTGGACGGACTCGCCCGCCGGTATGCTGATTCCGATGGAAGGACTTACCGCGTCCATAGTCCGCGTACCTGAGTCATCGGCGTTCTCCGCAGTCACGGGCACGTGATCGTCGGCAGTGAATTCATGGTTGTCGTACCGGAGGCCTGCGAGAGCGATCGCTCCACTTGGTAGCTGCAGTGTGCCCTGAAAAAAGAGACTCGCGCTCCGCACGTCCTCAGCCTGATCGAGGAACGGGGTGGCTCCCGCGGCAGGCTGCCCCGTCCCGAAGCCTCTCGAGATCTCCGAGCGGTCGTCGTTCTGCAAGTTGTATTCGAACCCGCCTAACCAGTTGAACTCCCCAGAACCAGCGGCAACCGTACTGCCCAGCTGGGCGCGAACGCCCCCTCCCTTCCTCGCGAGATCGATGACGTCGAAGGGAATGGGATTGTTGATGGTCCGGTGCACGCCGTATGCCGAGAAGTCGGCTTCAAGCGCACCCCCGAGAGGTCCTGCCCAGCGCACGCCAGCCTGCTGCTGCTTTAGCGTTTTCCCGGTCCTGAACCTGAGATAGAGGTCGTTGACTTCACGGAAGAGGACGTCGGCGTCGTCCTTCTTCGACCCGGCGTTCTCGGCGTCCAGATCCAGCGCATTCGCGGTCAGGGAGAGTTGGCCTCCCGCGAGCGGAGTCGTGACTCGCGCGTTGAACCCGAGCCGATCAGACCCTCCGTAGTTCGTGCCGAGCGTATCGATGCGCGGCGAGCCGGCGGCTATCGTACGATAGCCGTTCCACCTCTGCCCCGACACGGTCACCAGGTAGCCCGTTTCGTCCACCGTTCCAGATGCAGTCACCTGGCCGCGCCATAGCCCGTCACTGCCTGTCACGCCCATGACTTCCGTGTCGAACGGCGTCGTCGCAGGAGGTCGGGTCGTGAAGGACAGCACCCCGCCCGCTGCGTTTCCAAACAGCGCAGATGCTGGTCCCCGCAGCGCCTCTACCCGCGAGAGCGAACCGATATCCAAGTGATCGAGGCTACTCTGTCCATCGGGAAGCGTCGCCGGGATCCCGTCCACGACCACTCTAATCCCTCGGAGTCCGAACTGGGCACGAGCTCCGAATCCGCGAATTGCAACCCGCTCCCCGACGGCGGGGTTGAAGCGGTTCTGCACCTGCACGCCGGGAAGCAGCTGGAGAGCGTCCCCTAAGAAGAAGCCACTTCGCCCGCGCTGCAGATCCCTCCCGGTCAACACCGAGACCGGAAGCGGTGAAGCGCTCTGCGATATGGGCGTCCGCAGAACCTGTACTTCGACCGGTGCCAGCGGAATCGTGTCACTCTGTTGTGGCAGCAACGGAGCAGACGACGCGGGCGCCGCGAAAACACCGCTCGGCGGCGTCAGAGCAATCATAGCAACGAGTATGATCATGGCGATGGGCCGTGGTTTTCTTGGGCTCCTGTTCTTTCCGCCGTACATGACTTCTCCTGAAGTGGAGCTGGATTCCCTGAGCGGGCGACTCCGTACGCTCGAGAGGCCGCCCCCCCGAGCCTACGGAGCGTAGAAAAGAGCAGTCCGCAGGGTCGGTGTCCAGCGGATTCGGCCTCGGAGCCACGGGCATCGCTACTTCGCAGCTTCACACGCTGCTCGGTCCCGACGGATGGCGAGTGCGTTTACGACTGCGCGCTCGCCGTCCGCATCCGATGGGCTGTTGATGGCCCGTCCGCCGAGCACCATGACCGAGGAGCCGCCCCCGTCCAGGTTGAGTGCCTCAGTCGCGCCGAGCGCCTCGAAGAGGGACGCGAGCTCGGGCAGCGTCATCCCGTTCGAATGCGGCGGCTGGCGCCCATCGACTACCACGAGCCACAGGAGGCCACGTTCAGGGGCGTAAGCCACGGCGGTCCGCGGCTGACGAGAGGCCGCAAAGGCAACGCGCTCGCGCACCTCGAGGTCTCCAACTCGCTCGCCCTGGTCCAGCAGCTCTGGGAAGCCACCCACGGCTTGGGTCTGACCGTCCCCACCCTCTATCGAGATGGGCCAACCGACATCGATCCACGCGCCTTGCACGCTCGGCACTCCGATCCACGGGGGCTCGCCGGGCTTCCAAGCCAACGCCGGGCGCGCGCGCGCCGCGGTCACCCTGCCATCTACGACTTCGGCGCCAACCGTCCGTCCTTCGGGCGTGAAGAAGTCGGCATTGACCGCAGCCAGCACCGCGGGTCCGACGCGCTCGACCATGCTGGTCACGAGCTCTCGGCCTTCCCCCCCCGTCTCTCGCGGCTCCGCCTGCAGGACGTCCAGCACGACATCGCAGCGTTGGTCGAGTGCCGACTCGACCAGATGCACGGCCCACGGGCCCAAGGGAGACCACAGGTACCGGTACAGGACGCCCGGGGCGATTCGTTCCGTGCGAACCGTGTCCGGCTGGACAATCTCGAAGACCGCCGCTGGAAGTCGAGTGTCGAGCCTAGGCGGCGTATCAGGGGGAACGCAAGCCGGCACCAGCGCAGCCAACGTCAGCAGGGCTACGACAAATCCGGCGGGACGAGGCAGGTGAGACCGCCCGTGGACCCGTCCCGACCTCCTGTCTACCTTCCGGCTCTCATGACCCGACTCTCCATGTCCAGCCCCATCTCGGTGCCGAGTGTCGCCCTTCCCGCGGCGGTGATCTTGGCCTTGATCTGTGTCCCTTCGGCCATCAATGGTCAGAGCGCCGCGGACGACTCTGGCGTCCGGATCGGGGTCAGCGTCGGAGGTGTGGGCACAATGGGTCTGGTGCTCGAGTTCTTCGACGGCAACCGCAGCCTCGACCTGACCTTGGGCACCTGGGCCTTTCAAGACCTGAGCCTCTCGATCGCGGTAAAGCAGTACTTCGGCGCCAAGGCCGCGAGACCCTTCGTGGGTGCCGGCCTTTGGCTGGTGGCTGCCAAGCCGTCGGACGGGAGACTCGGCCTCGCGGCTGTGCTGAGGGCGCCCGTGGGCGTCGACTGGAACCTGGCCAGCGCGCACTCGCTGGGTGCCAGCCTGAACGTGAGTCGAGCTCTTTGGGTTCGGCGCACCGACCCCGAGGACGAGCTACCGCTCACCGGTAGGTGGGTTCCGCTGCCCGGCATCTACTACCGATTCGAGCCGAGCTGAAGACGAGGCAGCTCCGAAGAGCCTCCGCCCGCTCACAATTCCTCAGGCTCGTCCCAGCTCTCGGACCAGAACTTTCGCTCTTCCTCATCGATCTCTCGGATGTCGAGCGGTTCATCGTCGTCGGTGAGGATCCCAGTGTTCAGGATCGTGTCCAGGGCCTCGTCGTCGAGCACGGGAATGCGAGCGCGCACGTGCCTATGCAGGCGCACCCGGAGACTGATGCCGGCGGCGAAGGCCAGTACGACCAGTCCCGCCCAGAAGACGATCCAGAAAAGGGCGACCATCAGCGTGCCATCACTAGTCGATAGGCTCCATTCCAACGTATTTGAGACCACTTCCCGTATTGAAGAGTACCACCTCATCGTCGGTAGAGATCAGGCCCATCTCCATCAGCATGGGGACCGCGGCTGCCGTCGCGCCACCCTCTGGTGCCGCGAAGATTCCAGTATCCGTGCCAATGTGGCGGACCCATTCCGCCATCACATGGTCCGCAACCGCGACCGCCCCGCCGCCAGACTCACGGAGAGCCCGCAGGATGAGGAAGTCCCCCACCGTCCCGGGCACACGCAGACCCGAGGCGTACGTGGTAGCTCCTTGCCACATCTCGGCGCTCTCCTCCTCCCCGGCCGCCCACGCCCGCACCATGGGCGCGCAGCCGGAGGCCTGAACGGTGAACATCTTGGGTCGCTCGGAGCCGATCCAGCCCAGACGCTCCATTTCGTCGAAGGCCTTCCACATCCCGATCAGACCGGTGCCACCGCCGGTAGGGTAGACGATCGAGTCGGGAAGTCGCCCCCCCAGCTGCTCGTGGAGCTCGTAGCCCGTCGTCTTCTTCCCCTCTACGCGATACGGCTCCTTGAGCGTGGAGAGGTCGAACCATCCGTACTGCTCGACGCCCTTTCTCACGACCTTGCCACAATCACTGATGAGGCCATTGAGCAGCTCAACGTCCGCTCCGAACGCGGCCATCTCTTCGAGGATCGGCCTGGGCGTGTCAGAAGGAACGACCACATGCACGCGTAGACCAGCGGCGGCTCCGTATGCCGCGGCGGCACTGCCGGCGTTGCCGGCAGAAGGAAGCGCGAGTTCCTTCGCGCCCAACTCGAGAGCCCGCGAAACTGCGAGGCAGAGACCGCGATCCTTGAAGCTACCGGTCGGATTCTGACCTTCGTCCTTGATCCACACCCTGCTGACGCCGAGACGCGACGCACAGCGCGGGGCATCGATGAGCGGTGTCCAACCCTCCCCCAGCTTCACTTGGGCGGAACGATTCCGCACCGGAAGAACCTCCTCGTAACGCCACAGGCCGGCCTCACGCCCGGCGACCGCGTCCGGCGTGAACCGGTCGGCGACGGCGTCCAGGTCGTAGCGCGCGAAGAGCGGTTTGCCCACAGCCGACAACCCAATCAACTGTTAGCTCTCCACGATTTCTCCGGTGCCTGTGCACTCGAGGTGGCTGGCGCCGGGGAAGTGTGACTGCTTCGACATCAAGTCTCGCTTTCGTTTTTTTTTGAATGAGAAGCGTCCGCACCTTCAGCGCGCAGCATGCGGACGCCCAGCGTCAGCGCAGCCACTGCGAACGGAACCAGCCAAAGCGGAGGTGGAGCCTCGGGATCTGACAGCAGTTCCCTCGAGCTGGGCATGGACGCGAGTACGACGATCGACGCGTTGTTGATGAGATGCATGAGCACACCGGTCCAGATCGAGGCGGTGCGCCACACAGCCCAAGCGATGACGATACCCAAGCAGGCGGTCGGGAGGAACCGGATCACTGTCTGGAACGACAGATGGAACGCGCCGAACAACGCGCCGTTGAGCAAGACGAACCGCCAGGGATCCAGCTTGCGCGTACCCGCGAGAAGCACACCCCGGAAAACGATCTCCTCACAGAAGGCGGGCGTCACCGCGAGGAGCAGCAGTAGCCACACGAGGCGCCCCGCGCTGTCGGCTGTCACGAGCTCTTCGAGACCCTCGAGAATCTCCCAGGGGATCGGCAGGAAGAACGTTTGCAGCCACCCGACGAACCACGCGGCCGGGGTGGCACCCGCTATCAGCAGCAATGCCCCTAATGCGCCGCGCCGAGTAGGACGGCCGAGCGATAGCGTGCTCCGGACGTCGAAGCCCCCCAAGTACACAAAGAGCAGCGCCGGTAGGAAGAGCAGGAGCCACTCGGCGGCGAGCAGCCCGCTCTCGCCGAGCCAGATCTGAAGGCGAACGCCCAAGAGAAGAAAGAGAAGCGCCACGAAGGCGACGAGTCCCAGCGCCTGTCCCGGGCGAGGGAGTCCATTTGCGGGGCGAGTCATTGTTTGACACTAGGCCATTGAACCTCAGGCGCGCCAGCGGCATCGTTCAAGTAACGAACGTCCACCGTGGCGCCTATTAGATCGACAGTCGTAGATGCAACCCTGCACGGGGGACGGCGCATCGAAGGACAGGAATGAAAGAGATCTCGACGGGACCTTCTGAGAGTCAGCTGATCCGGTTGGCCGCCGATGGCGACGCCCGAGCGATCCGGCAGCTATACGACCGGTATTCACCAAGGGTCTACGCCGTGGTGCGCCGAATCGCCGGCGACGACGATCTGGCTCAGGACTATGCGCAGGAGGCCTGGATCCGAGCGATCCGGGCGCTACCTACGTTCAGAGGCGACGCGCGCTTCTCGACGTGGCTGCACCGCATCGCGGTAAACGCGGCGCTGCAGGCACTCCGGAAGTCGGAGACCAGAAAGAAGCGGGAAGGACCGGTACCCGAACAAGTGCCGGTCGCGCCTCGCGGAGGAGACGCATTGTTGCAACAGCGGCTCGAGCGAGCTCTGGACGAGCTCCCGTATGGCATGAGACGCGTGCTGATCCTCCACGATGTGGAGGGCTATACACATGAGGAGATCGGAGACACGCTGGGCGTAACATCCGGCACATCGAAGTCACAGCTATTCAAGGCGCGAGCGAAGATGCGAGACATGCTCACGGCCTTGGACGGCGCAGCGCAGGAAAGTGGAGCAGAAGCATGGAGCATCTAAACACTGAGATTCTGGCGCGGCTGGTTGATCAGACTCCCCAGCCCGAGGAAGCGGCCCACATCGCCGAGTGCGAAGCGTGCTCGGCAGAATTGGAGGCGATTCGCAGTCAGACGGATGCGCTGCGTTCGCTGCCGGAGATCAGGGCTCCGCAGGGGGATTGGCATGGGCTCGAGGCGCGCTTGCGCTCCGAAGGGCTGATGAACGACCCTGGACGGTTCCGCCGCATTGGCCTCGCTCAGACGCCGGGGTGGATGCGAGCCGCAGCCGCAGCAGTGCTCTTCCTCTCGGGAGCCGGTGCAGGAGCTCTGCTCACCTCGCCGGAGGCGCCGGAGTCGCTGGGCGATCTCGCGATGCCGTCCAGTGCGGCTACGTTCGCGACTTCGACCAGCGTCGAGGCGGCAGCGACCGCGGTGCGGGTGGCCGAACAGAACTACGTCGCGGCAATCACGCGCTATCAGCAACTTCTGATCTCGGAGTCCGGCGTTGAGGCCGGGAGCGATCCGATGAGCCGGATGGCGGCGCTCGAGTACTTGGCCACGGTCAGTCAGGCAGCGGTGCGGCAGGCTCCAGGTGATCCATACCTGAACGGGTTCCTAGTGTCGGTGCTCGGTGAGCGAGAGGCGACGGCGCAGTTGGTGGCGAGCCGGAGCAACTGGTACTGATGCTCATGCGAACGCTGTACCGCCTTGCGGCCGTCGGAGCGCTGATCCTGATGCCAGTGTCTGTGCTGGCGCAATTTGTCGCCCCGCAGGTCGCGGGAGCCCCAACGGGATGGATCGGCATTCAATTCGAAGTCAGAAACCAGACCTCTCGCGATGGCGCGAGAAGGGTCGTGTTGGTGGTCACGGGCCTGAACGATTCCGGGCCGGCACGCGCTGCCGGTCTGCGCGCCGGCGATTTCATTCTCCGCATCAACGACATCGACGACGTGAGAGGGTTTCAAAACGTCAACGATCGGCTACACCTGGATGCCGGTGACCCCGTGCAGATCGTGTACATGAGAAATGGACAACGGCACCAGGTCGATCTGACGGCGGCGGATCGCGCCGCATCCCTGCCTACACCCGTGTACAGGTTTCGCGTCCAGTCAGACTCCATGGTCGAGACCGCGCTACGAGCGATGAGCTCGATCCGCGTCCGACTCGTGCAGGCCCAGGGCCGTAACGTCGCGCTCCCTGAGTTGACCATCGACGCCCCTGACGTGACGGTCGTACCCCCGGATCCGTTGATCGCCCGCATCTTGACGCGTGAAGTCACCGTAGGTCGCGTGGCCGAATCCGCGTGGCCGGACGTCCGGGGGCCCTTCCCGGAGGCCGACGAATCAGTACGGAGATGGGCGGCCCAGGAAGCGCGAGCACCGTTCCCGTTCTTCATTTTTCCCGGCGAGAAGCACGACTCGTTGCAGCGCGCGATGGACGAGTTGAACGGCATGTTGCGTGAGGTGTCCGCACGTGAGGGGGAGCGGGTCCGTGACTTGATGCGCATTTCCGGCACGCTGCGCGGCAACGAAAACGACCGGCAGCTCGTGCAACTCCGCGCAGTAATGGAGGACCTCTCTCAGCGTTCTTTGCGAGTGCAGCAGTCGATGCAAGAGGCGACGCTCTCCAACGCGGGAAACCGTTACAACGTGCTCGTCTCCCCGAGAAGGGTCCGGGAGTTTGATGGTGAGCGGGAGAGAGAAGTCGAAAGGGGGCAAAGAGGCGAGTTCCGACCCCTGACGCCTTATCTGATCGGTCAGAACCGAGCGATAGGGGCAGAATTGATCGATCTGCGGGCAGAGTTGGCGACATATTTCGAGGGGGTCGAAGGGGGCGTGCTAGTGGTCGACGTGCCCGACAAGACCCCTGCCGCCGCCGCCGGGATCGAGCCGGGCGATGTCATCACCCAGATCGATGGCGTTGCCGTGCGGTCGGTGCAGGGTCTGCGCCTGGCACTGGCCCGGGCCGACGCAACGATCTCACTTGCGCTGGTGCGCAAGGGGATGACGAGTACGGTTCTGCTACGGAGATAGCAGGCGGAGAGCCGAGCAGCTCTACTCGTACCTGAGCGCGTCGATCGGGTCGAGCATGGATGCCCTGCGCGCGGGCCAGATGCCGAAGAAGAGTCCGATGCCGGCGCTGAAGGCCAGCGCGACTGCCACCGCCTGAGGCGCTACGACGGTTTCCCACTCGGCGACCCTCGTCATCAACTCCGCAGCTCCGTAGCCGACGACCACCCCCAGCAGGCCGCCTAGAACACACAAGAAGAGCGCCTCGACGAGGAACTGGATCATGATCGCGCGACGAGTGGCGCCCAGCGCCTTGCGCACGCCGATCTCCCGGGTCCGCTCGGTCACGGACACCAGCATGATGTTCATGATGCCGATGCCGCCCACGAGCAAACTCACGCCGGCGATGCCGGCAAGGAGAAGCGTGAACGTCTCGTTGGTTTCGTTGAAGGTCTCGAGCAGGTCGGCGGAGTTGCGGATGTTGAAATCCGCTTCCTCACCAGGGCGAATGCGGTGCTCTCGACGCATGATTCGATCGATCTCGCCGTACGCCCTGTCGAGCTCCTCGGTGCTCTCGGTCGATGCGTAGATCGCGTTCAGCCGGTCGCGGCCCCCCATCACCCTGTACTGGGCAGTGGACTGCGGTATGAAGACCTGATCGTCCGGCCGGACCCATGCAGCGTCGCCCTTCTCGGCGAGCACACCAACGACCTCGAACGGGATGCCGCGAAGTTGAATCGTCTGGCCGATGAGCAACTCGGGAGGGATCTCGCCGAGACTCTCTGGCAGGTTGTGCCCAAGCACCGCGACGCGTCGGCGCCCGCGCAATTCACCCTCCGTGAAAAAACGCCCGGCGACTACCTCGTGGTTGTAGATCTCGAAGTATTCCGGCCATACGCCCATCAACGTGTTGCTGGAGTTCCAGCGAAGGTAGGCGACCTGCATCCGCGATTGCAGCTCAGGCGAGACCTTCAGAAGTCCGAGTGTCTCGCTCCTGAGCGCCTCGGCATCCTCGATCCTCATCTGCGTTTCCCCGCGGGACACGCCTCCCCAGAACTGCTGGCCTGGACGGATCGTGAGAACCGTGGTGCCCATGGTCTCGATCTGCTGCTGCACACGCTGCTGCGCTCCCTCTCCGAGAGCAACCATCGTGATCACCGCGCCGACACCGATGACGATGCCGAGGGTCGTCAGCACCGAACGCAGGGCGTTGGCGCGGATCGCGCCCATCGCAACCGCGATGATCTCGAAGACGAGCATGAGTCAGCCGTTACCTGCGACCACGTCCGCCACCCATCCCGCCCCGCGTGCCGCCACCAAAGGGGTTACCCCCACCCATGCGCTCCCGCATCTGGTCGAGGAACGCCTGCTGCTGGGCCATGAGCTGTGCGGCACCAACAACGACTAACACCTCGCCTTCCTCGACACCGCTCACGATCTGCGTGCGGTCCCAGTCGTTCAGTCCGATCTGCACTTGTCGCGGCGTCGGCACCGAGTCGGCACCCATTACGAATACGACTGCGGCCCGGGACCGGCGCGGCGGTCCACCTTCTCCACCGAAGCCAGCGAAACCCGCCATCGCGCTCTGCATGCGTGCGCGCATCTCATCCTGGGTGATCTCACCTGCCTCGAGCTGAGCTTGAAGCGCTTGCATCTGAGCGGCGGCAGCCCCGCCTGGACCGCCTCCGCGCTGCCCGCCACGCGCGCTCTGTCCGTCGCCACCTCCCCGCTGACCACGCTCGCCGCCGCCGTGCTGGGCACCGTCGCCGCCGCGGCCGGCTCCCGGACCTCCCTCACGGCCTCGATTGAAGCCACCCCCGCCGGCGCGCATGAACGCGGTCAGATCCATGTTTTCCACGTCGAGACCGAGCGCCATCGCCGCCGGACCCACATCGGTCGTCTTCACGATCGCGTTGTTGGGCACGACGAGAACGTTCACGGCCTCGTCCACCATCACTTCGACTTCAGCGTTCATGCCCGGCTTCAAGAGCCGTCCGCTATTGTCGATGCTCACGATGACCGCGAACATCGTCACGTTCTGCTCAACAGTCGCCTGCGGCTCGATCTTCTGGACCTCCCCGCGAAAAGTTCGGTCGGGAAACGCTTCGACCGTCACGTTGGCGACCATTCCGGGTTCCAGCTGGCCCATGTCCGTTTCGTCGACGAGCGTGCGAACCTGCATTTCGCCAAGGTTCGCCATCAGGAAGAGCGTGGTGCCACCGGACACGTTGCCGGACGCCGACTGAATGACCATGCCCTCTTCGACGTTCTTCTGGATGATCGTGCCGGACATCGGCGCGGTGATGCGCACGTCCTCGAGCTGGAGCACCGCGAGCTCGTGGTTCGTACGAGCCTTCACCAAGTTGGCCCTCGAATTGGCGTACTCGACCCGAGCCCCTTCGTGCTCTTGAGCCGTGATGACTTCCCGCTCGAGCAAGAGCGTCGATCGCTCGATCTGGGATTCGGCGATCTCGAGCCGAACTTGCGCCACTTCGAGGTCCGCCTCGGTCTGATCGAAACGGTTCTGCACGTCCCGAGGGTCGATGTCCGCGAGTATCTGCCCAGGCCTTACCTCGTCACCAATGTCGGCGTGCAGCCTGAGAATCTCTCCGGACGCCTTCGACTTGACCTCGACCTCGCGGATCGGCTCCACCGTCCCGGTGGCCTCCGCGCTGATCAGGAGATTGCCCCGCACCACCTCGACGGTTTCGACGCTCGAGGCCGCTTCGGCCGCCTCTCCGCTCTCGCAGGCGGAGACCGATACCACGAACAACGCGAGAAACGCGAACCGCCCGATCAGCTTAGTCATGTCGTCGCTCCCGCCGCTTCGGTGAAGAAGTCCTGCTCGATGAGCCCGTCCTTCAGGTGCACCTGTCGCTTGGAGTACTCGGCGATGTCGTGCTCGTGGGTCACCAGAACGATCGTCTGACCCTGCTCGTTGAGCTCGGCCAGCTGACGCATGATCGCCGAGCTCGTCACCGAGTCCAGGTTCCCCGTCGGCTCGTCCGCCAGCAGAAGGTCTGGCTCGTTCACGAGCGCGCGCGCGACGGCCACCCGCTGCCGCTGGCCACCGGACAACTCGGGTGGCTTGTGAGCCATGCGATCGGCCAGCCCGACCAACTCCAGCTTTTCGGCGGCGCGCTCCTTGCGCTCCTTGCCCCTCATACCTGCGTAGATCAGCGGCAACTCGACGTTGTGCAGCGCAGTGGCGCGCGGCAGCAAATTGAAGGTCTGGAAGACAAAGCCAATCCGTTGATTTCGCACGCGCGCGAGCTGGTCGTCTGACAGCTCACTGACGAGTTGGCCGCTCAACCAATACTTGCCCTCGGTGGGCGTATCCAGACACCCGATCATGTTCATGAACGTGGACTTGCCGCTGCCCGACGGCCCCATGACAGACACGAACTCTCCCTCATGAATCTCGAGGTCCACGCCGCGCACTGCACGCACCGTCTCCGAGCCGAGCACGTAGTGCTTCACCAGGCCCTCGGTCTTGATGATCAAATCGCTCACAACACCCTCCCCAGAATCGACTCGAGCTCAGCCCGAGCCAGCACATAGTCATATCGTGACGTGACGACGTCGACGCTGGCCTGATCGGCCGCATTCTGGCTAATCAAAACGTCGAGGATGGTCGCTACGCCTACGGAATACCGTTCGCGGACCACTCTGAGGTCCTCCCCTGCTACGAGCTCCGCCTCCTGAGCAATCTCGATGGCCCGCTCAGCGGTGCGCAGATTGTACAATGCCGCGTCCGCTTCCTGTCGGGCGGCGAGTCGAGAGTCGTCCTCTTGCAGCCGCGCGACCCTCTGGGAGAACTGCGCCCGATCAAGAGATGATTCGCGCTGGAAGTTGTTGAAAATGGGGTAGGACAGGCTCAAGCCCAGGCTCCAGCTCGTGCGTCCACCATCGAATGAACGTTCCTGATTATTCCAGTTATACCCGCTGTTCATCGATAGCGACGGCAAATAGCCGGTCCGTGCCGACCGCACCGAAGCGGCGGCTGATCGCGTCGCGTATGCGGAAGCGACTACAGTCGGTGACGCGTCTTCGGCCAAGCGCATGATCTCCGCCTCACTGAGCGGCAATTCCGAGGGCGCCAGGTCAGAGGGGCGAGCCGGGACCACAGGCGCAGCCTCACCGACCTGCCGCCCGAGGGAGAAACGAGCCGCGCGCAGCGCGTTCTCGTTTTGCAGCACGGACTGCCGGGCGTTTACAACGTCCAGGCGCGCCCTGAGGGAATCGGAGATGGTGGCACGACCCACCTGCGAACGCGCCCTGACGATTTCCAGGTTCTGTTGCGCCTGTTCGACGCGCCGCAGAGCTACCTCGAGCAGGTCGGCCTGTCGCAGCGCAGCGAAGAAGAAGTTCTTGGTCTGGAGCACGACGGCGAAGCGCTGGCTCTCTCGACGTGCCACGGCTGCCTGCATGTCCGCGTCCGCTCGGTCGAGCTCGACGAAACGGCTACCGCCCCGAAAAATATCCACGCGGCCCGAAACTCCCGCCGAGTACGAGTCCGAGCTGCTAGGCACGATCTGCCCGGTATTCGGGTCGAGAACGTTGGCGCTGCGCAAAGAGCCGCTTGTGCTCATGCTCAGATTGGGCAGGAACGCGCCCCACGCCGAGCGCTCAGCCAGTGCTGCGTTGTCCACCATTTGGTCCTGCTGCAGCATCTGTGTGCTGCGACCCAAGGCCCGCTGAACGGCCTCGTCGAGGCTGATCGTCTGCTGCGCGGCGGCGAAGTGGGGCGCCAAAAACGCCAGGCCTGTGAGTACGCAGGCCGCGGTACGGCTTATCGATGTCATGGAGCTAGTCCCGGTCTTCCGCCTCTTTTCGCTCGGCAGCCTTTCGCCGATCGAAGTCATTGAGCAACGCTTGGTACTCCGCAGCCTGCTCCTCCGAGAAGACCTCCTTGATCGCACCCCGCGTATGCTCGATGAGCTCCCGGTAGCTCGGGTAGTACGCTCTACGAAACTCATCGTGCAGCGCCCGCATGCCGGCGCTATGGTCCTTCACAATCGAGTCGATGAAGACCATCTGATCGGGCGTCGGTCCGACTTGTTCGTACATGCTCTGCTTTTTACCCTGGCTTTCAGCGGCGACCAAGTTGCCGTCGCCTGCGACGCCCAGCAACACGCCTGACGCGAAGACCACTACGAGCATCACGGCGGTTACGAGCCTGGTACGCAATCCATGTTCCATTAGAAAATCTCCGCCGCAAAGGCGACCGTTCCGTTGGTTTCGGGGGCGAGCAAGGTCGGAATCGTCTCGCCCTCGACCTCGCTGACCAGAAGTTCCTCGACGCCGACCAGCTGCAGAGCCGGAGGGCCTGCGCCACGCACCAGCAATAGGCCCGCAAGCGCAGCGACTAGAGCGGCGGTGGAGACCACAGCCCTCGCCCAAGAGCTCATCACGTCCGCCACCGTTAGCTCACGAACTAGCCGGCGTCGCGCCAACTCGGCGCCAGCGTTGCTGACAACCCACGAACGGAAACGGACCCAGTAGCTCGGATCCTGCTGCGCCGGATCGAGAAGACCCAGAGCCTGAGCTAGCTCGTCTTCCTGATTGAGCCCCTCGGTGTAATCCGACCCATTATGCACGTTTTCCCTCATAACACTTGCCTCTGCAAGTCAGGCCCCGCTGGCATCCCACTAAGCGACGCCCGCAACGCTTTCCTCGCGAAATGGAGGTGCGACCGAACCGTACCGGACGGCAACCCCAACCGATCCGCGATCTCGCGGTGTTTCCAACCCTCCAAGTCGTGCAGCAACACGATCTGTCGTTGTACTTCGGGAAGCGCGGCCAGGCCTTCCCTCAGCATCTCTCGCAACTCCAAGGTCTCAGCAACCCGATCCGGCAGCGGCACCAGCGATTGGGCCCCTGGAGGGACCTGATCCGTATGCCGCAATGACTCTCGCCTCACGAGGTTGCGAGACCGGTTGCGCACGATGGTCATCAACCACCCCGCGAACCGCTCCGGACTCCTGCACTCGTCGAGCCGTTGCAGCGCTACCAGAAAGGACTCCTGAGCTGCGTCCTCGGCGTCCTCGTGCCGACCAGTGACGGATAGGGCAACCGCATAGGAAGCCGTTTGATACCGCTCCACGAGCTGCCCGAAGGCGAATTCATCACCCCGTTTGGCTCGCTGGACCAGATCGCCGTCAGTCGGTATGTCGGATCGGTTTAAAGACACCGCAGAGTCGCGCCTTGTTGAAGAACCGCGTCAGTCGCAAACAACCTACAGCGCGGAACGGCCTCAGGGCACCCGAGGGTTCGGATCGCACACCCTCTGGAGTCCGCCACCGTCTGTATTGTTAGACACGGGAGCCCCTGCTGGAGGTGCCTCCGAGGGCCATCGGCAAGGGAGGAAGAGGCCAATCGCGCCGAATCAGGAGCGCAGGCGCTCTCTGACCTCGGAGAAGAACGCCTTGCTGCGGTCGACGACGGAGGGGTCGCGACTCTCTGCCAGCGCCGTCTCCAAATCGCCGTCGGTCAGGTCACTAAACCGTCGACCCACGACCATCGCCTCGCGGTCCGGCTGGGAGTCCACAGTCGCAACCCTCCAAAAGCCCAACAGCAAAAGGGGAGGCTTCGCGGAGGAGACCCCCCCGGAGCGACCCTGGACACGGACCGTCCACAACGTGCCGTCGACTTCAACGGTAGCCTCGCCGTCGTCAGGCTTTTCGTCCGGGGAGGCAACACGTGGGGCGACGGGCTTCGCGACGTCGCGTACCGGCGTCGGTTTGCCAGGCTCGGGTGCCTGACGCTCTAGGGCCGGGGCAGGTGTGATTCCTCTCACCGGCTGAGGCAGGCGCGCCGGGGGAGGCTGCACGTCGGTTCGCCCGTCTTTTTCGTCACGCGAGTCGGTCATCGCTGCATCTGGGTAGGCGGTGGTGATGGCGTCAATCAAGCATGCAGTAGCGGCGGTCGGCAACCCGATGGCCGCTGCGCTAGACGGGGCGCCAGTAGACGGTTGCCGTAAGGGCCTCATGGGTAACACTTTAAGGCATGTCCTCATCCAATTCCGAGCACCAGACGAAGCGGGAGTACCAGCAACTCCTTCGCCTGCACGAGCGGCTCCTGAGCGATTTCCAGGGCGCCCGCGAGGAGTTGTCAGCGCCCGGCACGGACGGGCTCGTCAAGGTGATTAAGGCGCGCACAGGCTCGTCCCCAGAACTCGCGCCGGTAAAGACGGACGTAGAGGAGGCGATCCGGGCGCTCAAGATGTCCGAGTCCGAGATCCGCGGTTCGAACGTAGAGATGACGGATTCGGACTTCGAGGCCGAAGGCATCAGCAACATGCCCGCTTATCTCCGACGGTTCCTGGCCGAGCGCTCCAGTCAACCCGGATTCTCATACGAGGTGAGCCAAGACGAAGTGCGCGGGTGGATCATCCGCTGGTAAGGAGTACGCACATAGAGGGACCGTGCGCGGGTTTGGCCAATTCTACGAGCGACCCTACGCCTGGCTCAAGGACTAGCAGCTTCTGCCACGGGCTGCTATCGAGCCCCTACAAGCTGATTTCCACCGGTTCCTCAGAGCGCCGTTGCGACACCACGTCGAGCGCGCCCTCGCCATAGAACATTCGAATGTATTTTGCCTGCGCTCCGGTCACCCTCCTGACCATCCAGACGAGGTGCACGTAATTGGGCTGCCCGGGCTCATTCAATAGCTTGAGACCCACCTCCCGAGGGAGCCGATCACCCTTGCGGTTGTTACACGGCGAGCAGCTCGTAACCACGTTCTCCCACGTGTTGTCTCCGCCGCGGGACAACGGCACGATGTGGTCTCGGGTAAGGAACTGGCGACCACGGAGTTCCTTCTTGTGCTTTCCGCAGTACTGACAGGAGTACTCGTCGCGAGCAAACAGGAAGGTGTTGGTCACTTGTCGGCGGAACCGGCGCGGGACGTGGACGTACCGGACCAGGCGGATCACCGCGGGACAGGGAACGATGCGGGTTTCCGAGCGGAAGCGCCTGGTTCCGTCCTTCTCCAGAATCTCGGCCTTACCGTCGAGGACCAACCGGACCGCTCGACGAGCGGGGATGATCGTAAGTGGCTCGAACGAGGCGTTCAGCGCCAAACAACCCACAGCCCCTCCTGGCAGCCCATGGTGGAAATCCGCTGCCCGAATTTATCCAGCAGCCCCCTTCGACTGCAATGGCGGTCACAGCAGCGCCACCGGGTCTCGATCGAGCGCCAGCCGTACATCTCCGGCCGGGAGTGAATATCCGTGCATGAGCGCTTGGGCGGTGGCGCCCAGTGCCGTAGGTGAAGCGCTGCGCAGGAGAAAGTGCCAACGCCAGCGTCCGTGAAGCCGCTCAATGGGCGCGGGCGCGGGACCGACCAAGTGGACACCTCCCCTCCCTCGACGGTCTCCCCGACGGTCTGCTCTCGACATCCAACGGAGCACCCAGGCGGCCGCGCGCTCGGCCCCCGTGGCGGCAAGCCCTTGATCCGGGCTGCTGACGACGACGTTGGCGAGACGCACATGCGGGGGGTACTGCGGTCGTTCTCGTTCCTCGAGCTCTCGCTTGGCGAAGCCCTCGAAGTCATGGGCTACGGCCGCGCGCACGGCGTAATGCTCGGGCAAGGAGGTCTGAATCAAGACGTCGCCACCCAACTTGCCCCGGCCGGCTCGCCCCGCAACCTGGCTCAGAAGCTGAAACGTGCGCTCGCTCGCGCGGAAGTCCGGCAAATGAATCCCGACATCTGCGTTCACGACGCCCACCAGCGTGACGCGAGGGAAGTCGAGTCCCTTGGCAATCATCTGCGTGCCGAGCAGGATGTCGACTTCGCCGCGCTCCACGCGGTCGAGGATGCGCTGATGGGCCCACTTGCCCGACGTGGTGTCGACGTCCATGCGCGCGATTCGGGCCTCGGGAAAGGTCTCTGCAGCGACGCGCTCCACCTGCTCGGTCCCGAGACCTCGGTAGGAGAGGTCCTGCGAGCCGCAGCGCGGGCAACGGGACGGCGCGGGCGCCTCGAACCGGCAGTGATGACACACGATGCGCCGGGTCACACGGTGGTAGGTGAGCGAGATGGAGCAGTTCTCGCACTGCTCCACTTCACCGCATTCGCGGCACTGGATGAACGACGAGTACCCGCGTCGGTTGAGCAGCAAAATCACCTGCTCCTGCTTTCTCAGGCGCGTGTCGATCGCAGCTACGAGTTCCTCGGAGAGCACACCCGCACCGCGCGATGGTCGTTTGGTGGTGCCCGCCTCGGTGCCACGACCTTTCCTCAGGTCGACCACGCGAACCTCGGGCAGCTTCGCACCACCCACGCGTTCAGGCAGGACCAGGAGCCTGAACTTGCCGCGCCCGGCGTTGTGCCAGCTTTCCAGCGAGGGTGTCGCGCTGCCCAGAACGCAGACTGCGCCGTGCGCACGCGCTCTCACGACCGCAAGGTCCCGCGCCAGGTAGCGCGGCGCTTCGGACTGCTTGTAGCTGCCGTCATGCTCCTCGTCGACGACGATCACCCCCAGGTTGTCGAGCGGCGCGAACAGAGCGGAGCGAGCGCCGACCGCGACGCTCCGCTCCCCGGTGCGCAGCAGCCGCCACGCATCGTAGCGCTCCCCGTCCGAGAGACCGGAGTGGAGTACCGCGACCTCATCTCCGAAATGGGCTCGGAACCGGGAAACGGTCTGGGGCGTGAGCGAGATCTCTGGCACCAGCACGATGGCAGAACGTCCGCGCGCCAGCGCCTCGCGCAGGAGCTCGATGTACACGAGCGTCTTCCCGGAGCCGGTGATGCCGTGCAGCAGGAAGGGCGCAGGGCTCTTCTCGTCGAGTGCGCCGACGAGTGCGTCCAGCGCCGCCTGCTGGTACACGGTCGGCACCAGGGACGGTGGTATCTCCGCGGGCCTGTCGGCGAAGGGATCCCTGAACTCCTCTTCGTCGAAGAGGCCGACGAGTCCCTTCGATACCAGCCCACTGACTACTGTTCGGCTGAAGCCCGCTTCTCCGGTCAGGTGTGCCAGCTCCGAAGCCCCCCCCGACGCCTCGAGCAGCTCGAACGCCTCCCGCTGACGCCCAGCGCGCCCGAACACCTGCTCTCGCGTAGCGAGCGTACCGAGTCGATCGATGATGCGCACGACCTTGCGCGTCTTCACCGGTGGCGTCGGCGGAGGCACGGTCTCGTGACCCACCATCCCCTTTGCCTCGAGCGACCGGATCTCCGGCCAGATCGAGCCCATCTTCAGATCACGGCGAAGCGTGCGCACGCGTTGTGGACCCGCCTTGGAGAGGAGAGCGTCCATAACGCGCTGCTCCCGACTCCTCATCTCGCCGGAAGGCGCCGCCAGCACGGTCAGGTAGTCTCTCGAGACGTCGGAGAGAACCGAAGGCAGCGCGGCGCGCAGCGTGATTCCGAGCGGCGCGACGTAGTAGTCCGCCATCCATCGGCAGAGCTCCAATAGATCCGCCGGCACCGTCGGGTGCTCGTCGAGCACCGTGCGAACCGACCGCATGCCCTTGATGTCCTCGCTCGAGCCCTCACCCACCACCCACCCGATTCGCTCGTCACGGCGGAACGGTACCAGCACGCGCGTTCCGGGGACCGGAGCGCTGTCGGCGTCGACCGCGTAGGTGAACGTGCGGTAGATCGGAAGCGGGAGGGCTACGTCCACACGGTACTGCGATGGGCTCAACCGTCTTCTTCTAACAACAGGAATATCTCTCGCTGGATCTCGGAAGGAGTCACCTCCGGCCCGTTCGATCCCCAGTGCACGTTGATCTCACTGCGCACACCTATGTCGTCGGCGAGGTAGATGCCGGGCTCCACACTGAATCCGACACCCGGGACGATGAGTCGGTCGTCGCGGGTCTCAAGGTTGTCGAGGTTCGGACCGCTGCCATGCAGGTCGATGTCCATCGAATGTCCTGTGCGATGTACGAAGTAGGAACCGTAGCCCCGCTCGCTGATCACGTCACGGGAGACATCGTCGACCTCGAAGCCACGCACGTCCTCGCCCGCGTCGAAACGACCTCGCAGGAACGCTACCGCCGCGTCGCGTGCGTCGCGGACCGCTTCCCAGATCTCTTGCGTGCGCGCGTCGACCTCACTCCCCAGAAAGCCCATCCAGGTCTGGTCCGCGAATACCATGCCCTCGAAAGCACCCCACAGGTCGATGAGCAGGAGATCGCCGCGGTTGATGGTCTCGCCTGCCCCGACCGGTGCGTAATGCGAGTCGGCGGCTCGCGGCCCGATCGCCACGATGCAGTCGGGCTTCACCACGAGTCCCGCGCCAGTGAGCTCGACACGGATCCAATCGGAGAGCGCGCCCTCGCTCGTGGGCTCGTCGTCACGAACGGCATCTGCAGCACGCTCGAACGCGCGTTTCGCCACGCTTGCGACGATTTCAGCGGCTTCCCCGTGGCGCTCCCGCTGCTCAGCGGTCCACACCGAGTGGAAGCGCGAGACCAGGTCGCCTGAGCTCGTCGCCTCGACGCCGAGGTTCAGGATCACCCCCGCGATGCCGGCCGGCACGTAGTCGAGCGTCGGCACCGCAGCACCGGGGGACACCTCCATGGCGAGCCGTGTCTTCCCTTCGACCAACGCCCCGAGCTGCTCCTCCATGTCCTTCCAGCCCGAGTACGTACGGACAGCATGAGGCCAATGACGCCAGGACGACGCCTCGATCGCATGGATGAGCGCGATCGGCTCGCCTTCGTCCGGGATGAGCACATAGCCGCGCCGGGTGGTCTTGCCGAGTCCGAGCAACCGTACCGCGATCGGGTTCAGGCCGTGGAACTCGTAGAGCAGCCATCCGTCGAGTTCTTGGTCGCGAAGCGCACCTTGGACTCTAGTGACCCCGTCGGCGGTGCAGAGAAGAGCAGTGCTCACGTGCGTGTCTAGCCTCGGCTGTGTTAGTGGGTTGGTTTGTCGGCGTCGGAGCCAAAAAGAGGCAGGCCAGCCGTATCGGTTTCTTCCCGTTCGTCGTCCCTGGCAGCTTCGGGCACGGTCACAGTCTCTTCGCCCACTGTCGCAGTTTCTGTTTGCGACTCATGATCCGGCGGCGCGGACTCAGCCTCGGCTCGCGCCACGGAATCCTCTGCCGCCTCGCCTTTCCGGCCCTTCAAGAGGTCGAGCCCGAGGATGCGCTCGCGCGTGAGCAGCCGGTGAACCTCCCGCTCCCTTTCCAACACCGTGCGCACGCCTCGCCACCCCCACCGCGTCCACGCCCTCCGCAAGATGCCGATCTTCTCACCGACCGAGAACAACTCGGCAAAGTCCGGGAACGGCTTGGCTACGGTGGGTCGGAACGCCGTCTCTTCATCCGACCAGTCTTCGGTGTGCACTGTGGAGATACCGCTCTCCCGCAGCAACCGTTTCCACTCCACGACCATAAGCGGTCGAGCGCCCAGATGATCGGCCAGTACGACCCGGCGTTGCTCGTCGACGGGGGCCTTCCAAACGAGCTGGACGAGCACGACGACGCCGCCCGGCTTCGTCACGCGTACGAGCTCGCTGATGGCGGCTGCCGGCTCACAGTGATTGGAAAGGCCGATCTCGCCGACCGTCGCGTCGAAGATCTCGTCGCGATAAGGAAGCGCGTCTGAGCGGCCGGTCTGGAACTGGAGCCGATCCGCGATGCCCTCGTCGCGGCTGCGCGCCTCCGCCTGCTCGATCATTGTGGGGTCGACATCGACCCCCGACCCGTGCACTCCAAACTCTTTCACGAAGTACTCGAGGGAGACGCCCTTGCCGCATGCGACGTCGAGCACCTCGCCGTCCTCGCCCATCTCGGTGAGCACCGCAATCTGCCGGTAGAGATCGACGCCCCCGGGGGGGAAAAGAAGGCGTGGACTCAACCGGACCAGGTCGAGCATGGAAGGAACGGTCGGGGCGTACCCTTCCGTTCCGGCTTCGGTTGGCGGCATTCGAGAAAGGTAGGGACCGGGGCGGCGGGGGCAACGCGGTGCAGCGGGCCGCTCGACCCTACGGCGCCTCCAGCCCCGCAAGCGCTCGAATCACTGCCACAGCTCCCTCGCCGAGACGCTTCGGGTCGTATCCACCTTCCAGTAGCGTCACTACGCGGCCATTGCACCGACCGGCCGCAACGTCCATTACGTGGCGGGTCATGTCGTACAGGTCGTACGGCTCGAGCCGAAGTTGCCCCAGCGGGTCACCCGCCATGGCGTCGAAACCGGCCGATACGAGCACGAAGTCGGGCTCGAAGCGGCTGAGCGCCTCCGCGATAGCCCGTTCGAAGTGCCCACGGTGCTCCACGGCCGACGTACCGGCTGCTAGTGGCACGTTCAACGTGTACCCGACGCCCTCCCCTACTCCGGTCTGCTCGGCCGGTCCCGTCCCCGGATAATGCGGCCACTGGTGCAGCGAGATGAAGAAGACAGAGGGATCGTCGTAGAAAGCATCATGGGTGCCGTTTCCGTGGTGCACGTCCCAGTCCAAAATCAGCACGCGCTCGGCGTGGCCGTGTGCCTGAAGCCATCGTGCGGTGATCGCGATGTTGTTGAAGAGGCAGAAGCCCATCGCCTGATCGGGCGTGGCATGGTGGCCAGGGGGCCGCGTCGCGACGAAGGCGTTCTCGATGGTGCCCTCAACGACGGCCCGCGCCGCGGCGATCGCCGTGCCCGCGCTGCCAACCGCGGCATCCCACGACGCCGCGGACACCTTCGTATCCGGGTCGATCGATACGATCCGCTCGGACTGTTCGGCCATCGTGCAGGCCTCACGCACCCGCTTCACCTGCTGCTCCGTGTGCACGCGCAGCAGGTCCTCTAAGGACGCTTCC
The DNA here is from genome assembly GCA_015664885.1 of Gemmatimonadota bacterium. GTDB lineage: Bacteria > Gemmatimonadota > Gemmatimonadetes > Longimicrobiales > Gaopeijiaceae > UBA1138. Next base: position 54,869 of record DQPL01000122.1, on the reverse strand, counting down.
CCTTGCTGCATTTGCTCGACTGAACCGTGCAGCGTAAGCAGATCCTGACCGACCGTCGACGCCAAGGCGCGCAGGCGACCCTGATGCTCTGGGTGCCTCCAGCCCGTGTCGTGGAGCGATGACGCCGGGTGCAGGAAAAAGCCGGTCGCGGCACTCACTGTATCAAGATCCCCATTGAGTGGCGCACCCGACGTCAGTCGGCGTCGACCTCGGCCTTGAGGGACGCGATGCGCTCCTGGATCGAGCTGACTTCGCGCACGCGTGACTTGAGCGCGATGAGCGCGTCACACGCCGCCGACGTCGCGGACATCGTCGTGAGGTAAGGCACTTTATAAGTGATCGCTGCGCGGCGCATCTCGTAGTCGTCGAACTGAGACTTCTTGCCCATTGGCGTATTGATGAGCAGCGCGACATCGCCCGTCACGATGTGATCTACGATGTTGGGACGACCTTCCCCGACCTTGAAGACGCGCTCGGTGGGCACACCGAGCCTCGCTAGGTATTCCCGGGTGCCCCGCGTCGCCATGATCGTGAAGCCGAGGTCTCGAAAACGGCGCAGAATGGGCGTGACGGTTTCCTTGTCCGCATCGTTCACAGTGACGATCAGCCGACCGGACTCGGGCAAACGATTACCCGCGGAGACCTGCGCTTTCGCAAACGCCATCCCAAACGAGTCGTCGAAACCCATGACCTCACCCGTCGAACGCATCTCCGGGCCGAGCAGCACGTCGACATCGAAGCGGTTGAATGGGAACACAGCTTCCTTCACCGCCACGCCCGGCACCGGAGGCTCCTCCGGCACATCGAGGTCGGCGAGCTTCTCACCCGCCATGATACGCGCGGCGAGGCGCGCGAGCGGTACGCCCGTTGCCTTGCTCACGAAGGGTACGGTGCGCGACGCGCGTGGGTTCACCTCGAGCACGTAGACGACGTCGTCCCTGATTGCGTACTGAACGTTCATCAACCCGATCACGCCGAGCTCCAGAGCGAACTTGCGCGTCAGGTCGCGGATCTCCTCGAGCACCGGGCCCGAGAGCAGGTACGGCGGCAAGACACACGCCGAGTCGCCGGAGTGTACGCCGGCGTCCTCGATGTGCTGCATGATGCCGCCAATGACGACGGCGGTGCCGTCACAAAGCGAGTCGACATCCGCCTCGAAGGCGTCCTCGAGGAAACGGTCGACGAGCACGGGGTGATCTTGCGATGCTTGTGCGGCCTCCACGAAGTAGCGTGCGAGCGACGGCTCATCGTAGATGATGCGCATGGCTCGCCCGCCGAGCACGTAGCTCGGCCGAACGAGCACGGGGAAGCCGATCTCACGCGCTGCAGCGAGCGCTTCTGCTTCGCTCCTGGCGATGCCGTTGGCGGGAGTGCGCGCACCGATCTTCCGGCAGACCTCGTCGAAGCGGTCACGGTCTTCCGCGCGGTCGATCGCGTCGACCGACGTGCCGAGTATAGGTGCGCCGAGTGCTTCGAGGCCGTTTGCCAGATTGAGCGGCGTCTGACCCCCGAGCTGGACGATGACACCCATCGGCTGCTCAAGACGAATGATCTCGATCACGTCCTCTAGCGTGAGGGGCTCGAAGTACAGCTTGTCGCTGACGTCGAAGTCCGTGGAAACCGTCTCCGGGTTCGAGTTGATCATGATGGTCTCGAAACCGGCGTCCTTGAGCGCGAGCACGGCTTGCACGCAGCAGTAGTCGAACTCGATGCCTTGCCCAATCCGGTTCGGCCCGCTGCCCAGAATGACGATCTTCTCGCGCTCGGAGGGCACGCTCTCGCTCTCGTCCTCGTACGACGAGTAGTAATACGGCGTCTCCGCCGGGAACTCACCGGCGCAGGTATCGACCACGTTGTACGTGGGGTGGATGCCCAGCTCCCAGCGCCGAGCACGTACCTCGCCTTCTTCCTCATTTCGAAGCTCGGCCAGCTGCCGGTCGCTGAAGCCTTCGCGCTTCATTCGTCGCAGCAGCTCCGGACCCACTGTCTCCGCGTCCCGGAAGCGGGTTTCCCACTCGAGGATCTGCTGAAGCTGATCGATGAACCACGGATCGATCTTCGTCGCTTCGAAAATCTCCTCCGGCGAAACACCAGCCTCGAGCGCCCGCTTCAGTTGAAACGGACGGTTCGCGGTAGGACGCCGAATTGCGCGTAACAGCGCTTTGCGGTCGTCGGACTCGAGCCCGTCGTCCTCGAGCCGCTTGCCGGTGACCCATCCGTGGCGACCGGTCTCCAGCCCTCGGAAGCCTTTTTGCCACGCGCTCCGGAACGTGCGGCCGATCGCCATCGTCTCACCCACCGACTTCATTTGGATGCCCAGCGTGTCGTCGACCTCGGGGAATTTCTCGAAAGCGAAGCGCGGCAACTTCACCACCACGTAGTCGAGCACCGGCTCAAAGGAAGCCGGCGTCGTCTTGGTGATGTCGTTGGGCAGCTCGTGCAGGTGGTACCCTACAGCGAGCTTTGCTCCGACGCGCGCGATCGGGAAGCCGGTCGCTTTGGACGCCAGCGCCGAAGATCGTGAAACCCGCGGATTCATCTCGACGACGAGCATCTCGCCGTCCTCGGGATTCAGGGCGAACTGGATGTTGCAGCCGCCGGCCTCGACGCCGATCTCCCGGATGATGGCGATCGACGCGTCGCGCATCTTTTGATACTCGACGTCGGTGAGTGTTTGCGCAGGCGCGACCGTGATCGAGTCGCCCGTGTGCACGCCCATGGGGTCGAAGTTCTCGATCGAGCAGACGATGATGACGTTGTCGATGGCGTCGCGCACGACTTCGAGCTCGTACTCCTTCCAGCCGATGACCGAACGATCGATGAGCACTTCGGTGATCGGTGAAGCGTCGAGTCCTTTGCGGACCTGCTCGCGCAACTCTTCGCGGTTGTACGAGATGCCGCCACCGGTACCGCCGAGCGTGTAGGAGGGCCGCACGATCGCCGGGTATCCCGTGCCCTTCACGATGTCCAGGGCCTCGTCGATCGTACGCGCAAATCCTCCGGTCGGGACCTCGAGGCCGATGCGGTGCATCGCCTTGGTAAACTGCTCGCGGTCCTCCGCCATCTCGATCGAACGCTCGTCCGCACCGATGAGCTCGACTCCGTGTTTCTCCAGGATCCCGGCCCGATGCAGATCCATGGCGACATTGAGCGCGGTCTGACCACCCATCGTCGGCAGCAGCGCGTCAGGCTTTTCGCGCTCGATGACCTTTTCGACCCACTCCACGGTGATCGGCTCGATATAGGTGCGATCCGCGATGTCGGGATCGGTCATGATCGTCGCCGGATTCGAGTTCACCAGCACGACGCGGTAGCCCTCTTCCTTGAGGGCGCGCACGGCTTGGGTACCCGAATAGTCGAACTCGCAGGCCTGGCCGATGATGATCGGCCCGGAGCCCAGGATGAGAATGGTCTCTAGGTCATCCCGTCGTGGCACGCGCTCTTCCCAGACTCCTTTCGGATGGCGGTGAGAAGCACCCAGAAGAAGCCGCCCCAAACGCACACCATGATCACGATCATCGTGATCCAAGTAGATGTGGTCATGGGCGTCCTCGGAGGTTGCTTCTGCTCGTCGACTGGCGGGGCCGCGGCGCTGGATGGCGGGTCCAGCAAAACAGCCCGCGTAAGGTCGCTATAGGGGAGTGGAGCAGCAAGCGGTAGAAAATCAGTGCTCGAGCTCGACCAGAGTACCTGCCAGCAGCTTGGGGATGTTGTCCGCTCCGGCGGCAAAAACCACTATTGCGATCGGCGTCTCAGCCCGAAGATCCTCGACTTCGATCCCGAACTGGATCGATGAACCTGAGCGGCTCACGAGCACGACCCGATGCCGCCCACCAACGCCCGGCACGACCGACCCATAGGCCTGGGTATCGCCGTTCCCGACGAAGCCGCGCACGCCCGTGCCCTCCACCTCGAGCACGACCGCGCCGAGGTCGAACGGACTGATGATCGTCCCGTTGATCACGCCGGGACCCTTGGGGCCGAACTCGCAGCCGGCCAGCACAATCAGCGCCAGCAGTGCGGCCCAGCGTGGGCCGGAGAGGCGCCTCATCGGCCAGACTCTCGGCTATCACGCTGCGACTGGAGCACGACCGTGCGCGGGCCGACTAGCGCGAGCACGCTCAAGTTCGCGGTGAACGGAAGGTCGGGATTGGCAAGCACCCAGGCCCGGAGGTCACCTAGGTCGTAGCCGCCCGAACCATTGCCGACATGGTCCAGGAAGTCCTCCTGCAGCGACGTGAGCTGCTCGCCGACCCCCAGGAACGGTGAAGCGAGCTGGGCGAGCGAGATGCCAGGGTCGCCGACCTCCAATGTGATCGTGGCCTCGGCCAAGAGACCGAGCACGTCCCGAGCCACCACATCTACTTGAAATGAGCCGAGCTCGAGTGCCGAACCCGTGAGCCGACCCTGTGAGTTCAGAGTCAGGCCGTCGGGGAGCGCGCCGCTCGCTCGCACCCAGGTGACGGGGTCGTTCCCGTTCTCGACCTCGAATTGGATGTCCACCGGGCTCGCGGCCGGGAAGTCGACCGTGGTCGGGGGAATCGTGTAGGTCAACGTGAACGTCGCCGCAGCAGCTATGGGTGCTGCGAGCGTGAGGGTAGCAGGATTCGACTGCCCCTCGAACGCCCCCGTCCAAGCGACGAACTCAAATCCGGTGGTGGCGACTGCCTCGACGGTTACTTGCGTGCCTTCTTCGTACCAAAGGTCCGGAGCCGCCGGTTGAGCGCTCAACGCCCCCGGAGCGACTCCGTTGACCCCACCTATGAGCTCGATCGCAAGTTCGAGCTGCCGCCCGCCGTACTGAGCGACCAGGTCGAGGTCCTCGAGCGGCCAGGTGATGTCGCGACTCAGGTCGGTTGTCGCATCGTCGGCCCAGCCGAGGAATACGCGACGCACGCCTGGCTCAATCTCCTGACCTCGCGCCGCCTCCACAGTGTGCACGACAAACGGCGCGGACGCGAAGGCTTCGCTGTCGGGCTCCAGGGACGCGCCATCCACCGTGAACAATCCCCCGGAGTCGTCTGCGCCATCTGCCGAAAGCGTGACCGTCGTGAAGCGATTCAACAGCCTCATGCGGATGTCGTCACCCGCTGCCTCGATATCGACCAAGGTCAGCCCGGTCGGCGTACCTAGAAAGGAAATGGCCGCCGGGCGGGACGCCGCGTGGAAGACGTCTCTGCCGGTCTCGTCACCCTCGAAGGGAAATGGATCGCCGCTATCGCCCCTGCCGCCGCCCGGCGCGCCAAGCTCGTCCAGTCCATCGGCTTGGCGAAGCCAGACCCCCCTGTGCTCATTGGCATTCGCCCTGCTCCAACGCTGCGCTACCCAGTCCGGATCGATATGCCAGACCAGAAGACCCTCTCCGTATAGGTTCTGGTCGAAGCCAATCCGCTGCCGATTCTCCAGAAGGAAATACTCACCAGACCCGTCGATCGCGTCGACACGATAGATGGCGCCCCCGGTCTCCACGGGCTCCAGGATCAACTCGCTGATATCGGTGTTCGGCGGAACGGTGGTGACGTCGACCCAGCCCAGTATCGACTTGGTCCACGCCCCCATGTGGCATGGGCTCTCCGGCGATCGATTGTCACAACCCCACGAACCGGACGACATGAGGTCCCAGGTACCGGCGCCGGCGTGTTTTCCGCTAGACGACCTCGTGTCGTACAGGTCCGGCAACCCGAACGCATGGCCCATTTCGTGCGCGAAAATGCCGATCGGGCTCAAGTCGCTCTGGTTGCACGCGAACACGGGCTGAATGAAGTAGTCCGAGATGCGAATGAAGTCGCCACCGAAGGCAGGCACGTTCGTCACGAAATTGTTGCCGCGCGCACCCAGACTCCACCGATGGGACCAGATGCGGTCGTCCTGGCTGCCCCCTCCGCACTCCGCGGCCGCTGTGGGATGTATGACCGCGAGCGCGTCGACATAGCCGTCGTCATCACCGGAGTTGGGAAGACCGTCCGGCCCGTCGTTGTCATAGAGGCCCCATTCCACGTCGTTCAGGCGCAAAAGTAGTTGCGTGATGAACTCACCCGTGGTGCCCGCGAGCCCGCTCTCGCCGCCCGTGGCCTCCGCCTGCGTATAGGACGCGCGCGTCCAGTCTATGACGTCGCCGACGATCTTAGCGCGACCGCCGGACAGCTCATCATAGAAGTCGGTGATCGTGCCTGCTGCGTCGCCGAAGTACGCCGCCTGGACGGTATCGCCGGCGTAACGGAGAGAATCAGGAGAATCGCTGAAGAGCCCCAGAACGACCGGGATGTGGAAGGTGCCGAGCACCGGACCGTCTCGCGGGCCGAGCACCCGCAACACCTCGGGGTCGACCTCGGCTTCGGCAGCCATTCGCGCGCGCAGGCGAGCCGTCCTCCCGCCAGCGAACCGGTATGCGTCCGGATCGACTGCGAGTCGCTCGAAATACGCCGCCGGGGGAACCGTCCCGTAACGCTCTCCCAAGGCCTCGACGTCTTGCGCCACGAGCACACACACAGGCGCGACCACGGCCGACGGAAGGGCGATCACGAACGCACGGACGAGCAGCTTTAGGCGCATGTCGATCCTACGGACACGGGACAGGGTCGCTTTCCATACACGACGGAAGAAAGGGCCGTTCCTACACAAATGGTGCGATCGGCAGCAAAGAGCCCTCAGCCCGCTCGGTCTTGCGCACGGATCCCGAGTTGCTCCGCGATACCGCGCAGCCCATCGATCACGTTCTGGATGTGCTCGCTCCGCTCCAGACCGACGAGCTCGACGCCGTGCGCGACCTCTTCCCGGCTGACACCGGCGGCGAAAGTCCTGTCCTTCAGCTTCTTCACTACGGACTTGGGCTTGAGGTCGTCGATGCCGTTCGGGCGCACCAGACAGCAGGCGAACACGATACCGGAGAGCTCATCGCACGCGACCAGGACCTTGTCCAGCTCACTCTGCGGCTCGACGCCAGTAAAGTCGGAGCGATGCGCAAGGATGGCCTGAAGTACGATCTCCGGGTATCCGAACTTGCGCAGGTGATTGACGGCGGGGACAGGGTGGTTGTCGGGGAATTTCTCCCAGTCCAGGTCGTGTAGCAGGCCCGCGAGGCCCCAGACGTCTTCGTCTTCCCCGCGAAGTCGAGCGTAGTGACGAACGGCGGCCTCTACGGCGTACATGTGGTTTTGTAGGCCTTCGTTCTTGACCCACTCTTCCAGCAGGGCGACGGCATGTGCTCGGTCGGGCATCGTGGGCACCGGTTCGGGTCAGTCGCGCTTCCGCGGCCTTCTATACACGTGACGAAGGGCACAATCCCGACAGTGTGCAAGCCTCGCATCTCGGCTTCTTCGCATCACATACGCGGCGACCGTGCCAAATGAGCAGGTGGGCCAGCAATGTCCAGCGATCCCTCGGGAACAGCACCATCAAGTCTCGTTCGACCTTCTCTGGCGTCTTCTCCTTGGTGAAACCGAGCAGCGTCGTGAGCCGCTTCACGTGGGTATCGACCACCACTCCCTCGTCGAGTCCGAAGGCGTTGCCCAGGATCACGTTGGCCGTCTTGCGTCCGACGCCCGGCAGCGCCGACAACTCCGCCATGGTCTTCGGTACGGCGCCATCGTGGTCCGCCATGAGCCCACGTGCAAAGCCAATAATGTTCTTGCTCTTGTTGCGGAAGAATCCAGTCGACTTGACGACTTGCTCGACGTCTTCCTGCGCGGCGTTGGCGAGCGCCTCCGCGCCGGGGTACCGCCTGAATAGTTCGGGCGTGACCATGTTGACGCGCACGTCGGTCGTCTGCGCCGACAAGATCGTGGCCACGCCCAGCTGAAAAGCGTCGACGAAGTCGAGCTCGCAGTGCGCCTCTGGATACTCTTCCGTCAACAGGTCGAAGGCCTCGGCAGCGCGTGCGGTTTTGGCCTTCTTCGACTCTCTAGGCATCTAGCGTCTCTCTAAGGATGTAGCGTCACCCGCACGTGGGAGAGGGCAGAGGGAGAAGGTACACCGTCTCGCGCAACCGGTACGTCGACGTGCTCGAGCGCATCGGGTACCGCCGAGACGTACGCGAAGAAACGCGCGAGCAACTTGAGGACCTCTCCCACCGCCTCGACCGCGTACAGGCCGTCCAGTTCGCTGCCCGGCAGCTCACTCGAGAAGTCGGGCGCCGATTCCCGCACGACAGTGCCGAGCCACTCTCCCGCCTCGGCGGCAGGGGCTTCAGGCACCACGATCGTGCTGAATCCTGGTCGGTCCGGACGAAGTCCCTTGATGAGCAACACGTGAATCGACCCTGCCCCGGAAATCATCCAGAACATGCCATCGATCGATTCCGCCGGATCCGCGTCATTGCCAACGGTCCAGAACAGGTGCTGAGGTAGCTGGAGGTACCCAGCAGGTGTGGGCGGTTTAGGGTCCCCATCGGGCACCCCCTCGACCAGGTAGCGGGCCGCATGGATGTCGAGCTGATACAGTGGGCAATCTGCTGTCCTGAAGTGGACTGCATGGAATACCAGAGTTCCATACTGATGGATCGCTTCGGGGAGGGCGTCGGGACCCTGCAACTCTCGCACGAAAGCGCCCACAGAACCCATCGTGATGAACGCCTGTGGGTTCGACGGATCGGCGCCACGCCCTTCCGCCTCTCTCTCGATATCGACGATCAAGACGTCTACCGCGTCCGGGTCCTGGAACGCGATCTCGTAGGGGGTCAGGCGCGCGTATGAGTCGTGGAGCGTCATGGCAGCCCGCTAGCAGTCCGCGGCGGGTTCCGCCTCCGCTTCCGATTCGTAGACGACCGGTCGTGAGGCTCCAGCCAAGCGTTTCACATCTTCCCACCAGCTGCGGTTTCGCAATAGCACGAGCTCGAGCGTCGCGTGCTCGAGCTCGATACCCCGGATCCGAACGAAGTGCACGTCGCCGAGTCGCTCAGGCCTCGGTACGCGCAGCGCCACGCCCTTCCATTCGAAGTCCAGATGCGTCGCACGCTCGAAGCGTCCAGAGGTAAAAGACTGTTCGAGGTACCAGCTATTCTCGATGCGGAAGGCCCCGGAAGCGACGGCCTCCCCGTGCTGGTAGTACCAAGGATCGAAGTCGAGCCCCTTATCCCGTTTGAAGGTCTCGTCGGCGGCATAGTCAACGCCCTCGAGTTCGTCCTCACCGGCAAGGGACTCGAGATGGTGACGCAACTCGTGGGTGAGCGTTTCCCACAGCTCGTCGGCCCAGTCGAAGCTGGGATCGAGCTTCGCCAGTTGACGGAACGAGCCCCAATAGAGTGCAATGACCGAGCGCGTCGTGTCCGGACTTCCGTAGTCCGAGGGGTGATCCTCGGTCAAGCAGTGCCCGAGCGTGAAGACGTCGGGGTACTCGGCGTGAACCAACGCTTCGCGGCTCACGACGAGCCCGCCGACGCCTTCCTTGAACGCGTCGGGGATCTCTTGGTAGGCCGCGCGGGCCGCGGCCTCGAAGGCCTCGAACTCCATGCTCGACTCCGGGCTCGAATTCGACGGTGGCGCGATCAGGCCTCGTCGTGCGTCATATCAACCTCTTGCACCCGGGCGGCAAGCCAACGGTTCGCGAGCACGAGCACAACGATCGCGATCGCGATCTGGATCACCACCGAACCCACATTGTAGGGGCTGAGCAGCGTCCACGTTTCACGAAAGTCGTCGGTGCGGGCACTCCAGAGGAACCAGCCGGTAAGCACGACCGCCTCTACCGCCACCAGGCGCATCGCCCAATCCCACCACGCGCCGATGTGGATATCGGAGCCTTCCTGGTTGATGAAAGTCTCCCGCCACTTGGTCACGCCAAAGCGCAACACCGCGAACGCGAAGAAGAAGCCGCAAATCATGAGCGCAACACCCCAGACCCAGTCCTGGTTCTGGAAGACCTCGAGCTTGAGCGCGCTCGGTATGCCGAATAGCACCCCCGCGGTTCCGATGATGCTGATCGCGCGCCCGCGGGACAGGCCCAGATCCATGAGGACTCGGCTCGCCATCTCGATCATCGCGACCAGGCTCGTCCATGCCGCGAAGACCAGAGCGAGGAAAAAGAGCGCTTGGAAAAAGCGTCCACCCGGCATCTGTGCAAATAGCTGCGGTACCCAGATGAACGTCAGGCCCTCGTTCCCCGCCCCGACGATCTCATCGGCGGCCTCGGGCATGACAGAAAAGACCGTGCACAACACCATGATGCCCGCGAGCAGCGACATCGCGTTGTTTCCGAAGCCGATTACAAAAGCGTTGAGCGCAGTGTCTTCATTCGCCCTCATGTACACGGCGTACGTGAGCACCAGTCCCCACCCTGCGCCCGTATCCCATGCGTTCTGCGTGAGCGCTTCAACCCAGATCTGATAATTGCCCAGCGCGGCCCAATCGGGTGTGAACAGGAAGGCGAGCCCCGCGCTCGCTCCGGGCAGCGTAACCGCGCGCAGAGCAAGCAGGACCACCAGTACGATGAGGCTCGGGATCAGGACCTTGGCTGCAGTCTCGATGCCCTTCACACCCTTGGAGACCACAAAGACGCCCAATGCCATCGCGATGACGTGCGTGACCAGCGCGCCCGACGTCGAGTGGAATGAATCCCAGAACGCGCTGGGCGTGGCACCGGGCACTTCGCCGGTGAGCGTACCGACGAAGAAACGGATCGTCCACCCCATCACCACGCTGTAGTAGAACATGATCGCCGTAGCGACGAACGCGACGAACGCGCCCATCCAGGCGAAATTCGGACCCAGGGTCTTCACGAACGCGCCGATCGCCCCTTTGCGCGTCCCTTTCCCCATTCCGAACTCGAGGATGAGCAGGGGAACCGACCATAGGAGAAGGAAGACGACCCACGCGACCAGGAAGGACCCTCCCCCGTTGCTCGCGGCGATGCGCGGGAAGCGCCAGATGTTGCCGGTCCCCACCGCCATGCCGAGCATGGCGAGCAACATGCCCCACCGTGAGCTGAAGACTTCGGACTTCGAGGCCACGAGCGACTCCCCTACTCGAAGATGTATGCGATGGCTTGGGCGGCCTGCTCGATCGTCTCGACGGTGAGCGTCGCAAGAGCGTCAAGCTCCTTGAGCGCATGCACGTGTTCCTGAGACCGCACCATGACCAGTGGCAGCCCGGAGGCGAGCGCGAAGCCCGCGTCCGAGGCAGTGTTCCACTGCTTGTACTTGGGACCGAAGTACGCGACCGCGAGGTCGGCGCGCTGCATGAGCACGCGGGTCCGCAGCGTGTTTACGCGCGCACCCTGGAGATCCCTGTAGAGCGGGTTCGGCTGCTTCCCGAGGATCTGCTCACCTATGTCGTCCGACCGGTCGTGGTCTTCTTGCGGACCAACCAGCTCGGCGTCCACACCGGCAGCCTGCAAGTGATCGCGGAGCGCCACGCGCCAGTCGGAGTGGATCTCGCCCGCGGCATAGATGACGATGTCCATCAGAGGAGTCGCTCCCGGACCCAGGCGACCACCTTGTCAGTCGCCACGCGCACCTGCTCGAGCGAGTCACGGTCCCGGATGGTCACCGAGTTCTGCTCGGCAGTCTCGCCATCGATGGTGACGCACCAGGGGGTCCCGACCTCGTCCTGCCGCCGGTAGCGCCGCCCGATCGCTCCCGACTGGTCGTAGAACGAGGGGATCGCCGCGCTGCGCAAGTCAGCTTGCAGCTTCTGTGCGATCTCCGGCATGCCATCCTTCTTCACCAGCGGAAAGACTGCAACCTTGGTGGGTGCGACCTTGGGGTGCAGCCCCAGTACTACTCGCTGGTCGCCGTCGATGTCTTCCTCCCGGTAGGCGTCGACGAGTAGGACGAGGGCGGTGCGGTCGACCCCCATGGCCGTCTCCACCACGTAGGGTAAGAAGCGCTCGTTAGTGGGTGCATCAATGTATTCGAGCCGCTTGCCCGAGTACTCTTGATGTCGGGCCAGATCGAAGTCCGTGCGGTTGTGGATGCCCTCGAACTCCTTCCACCCAAACGGAAACTCGTACTCGATGTCGAACGCCTTCTTGGCGTAGTGTGCAAGCTCGTCGGGGCCGTGCTCGTGAAAACGCAGCTTCGCGTCGTCGATGCCGAGATCCTTGTGCCACTGCATGCGGATCTCCATCCACTGGTCGAACCACGCCTCATCTTCGCCGGGCTTTACGAAGAACTGCATTTCAGCCTGCTCGAACTCGCGCGTGCGGAAGATGAAGTTCCCAGGCGTGATCTCGTTGCGGAACGCCTTGCCGATCTGCGCGATTCCGAATGGCACCGTCTGGCGCGCCGTTCCCTGAACGTTCAGAAAGTTCACGTAGCTGCCTTGGGCGGTCTCCGGACGGATGTAGATCGTCGCGGAGGAGTCCTCCACGGGCCCCATGAACGTCTTGAACATGAGGTTGAACATGCGGGGCTCGGTGAAGACGTCCTTCGTGCCGCAGGTCGGGCATTGTCCGCCCTCGACCTCGGGTAGATCAGCGCGGAAGCGGCGGTGGCAGTTCGTGCACTCCACCAGCGGATCCGAAAATCCCTCCACGTGGCCCGACGCCTCCCAAACCTTAGGATGCATCAAGATGGCGGCGTCGATGCCCTCGATGTCGTCGCGCTGGTGGACCATCGACGACCACCAGAGATCCTTCACGTTGCGCTTGAGTTCGGCACCGAGCGAGCCGTAGTCCCATACAGACCCCGTGCCGCCGTAGATCTCCGAAGACTGAAAGACATAGCCTCGCCGTTTGCACAGCGATACCAACTTGTCCATGAGGTCCGGGTTGGCCATGAATCCCCTTTAGTTTCAGGGGTTTTTTTCGTCGGGAGTCGAGCCGCGAAAGGTATTCGAGGCCCTCGGGACGATCAACGGCCTCGGAGGCCATAGAAACCTGTGCAGCGGGGTCGGGGTAGCAGTTGTGTCGCACTCGCAGAAGTCACCCTCAGCACGATTCGCATGATCACGTTTACAGATCGCGCCCGCGAAGAAGTTCTCTCATTCCTAGGCCAGAGCGATGGCGAGCTGGAAGCGCTGCGTATTTCGCTTCGAGACGGCGACCTGAAAGGGGGGCCGCACTTCGACTTGACCCTGGTCGCGTTGGGAGAGCGCAAAGAAGACGAGCGAGAGGTGGACCTCGGTGACTTCTCGGTCCTCGTGCGGGAGACCGCAGTCGACCGACTCGAGGGAGCCACCGTCGACTTCGTTGATCGAGTCAATGAGAGCGGCTTCGAAGTCCGCACCCGTGACGCCGAGAACGATAGCGGAGCCGAGGCCAGCAAAGCGGACGCGGCGACGCCCCCGACTGGGGAGATCGCCGAACGGGTTCGAGAGGTCCTCGACAACAACGTGAACCCGGCGATCGCTGCCCACGGAGGCCACATCTCCCTGATCGATGTCCAGGACACGGAGATCTCGGTCGAGATGAGCGGTGGCTGCCAGGGTTGTGCACTCTCCGCCGCGACGCTACGGCAAGGCGTGGAGCGCATGCTCAAGGAGGCGATCCCGGAGCTTACCGCCGTGCACGACATCACTGATCATGAGTCGGGCGCTAATCCGTACCTATAGACCAGCGCTATCCGCGCTTGTCGCCGGCCTGCTTCTCGCTGCGAACGCGGCTGAGGCGACCTCCCAGGGCTGCGAGCGTCCCTGCGTAGGCCCGCGACACGGCGCGATTATCGCCGCGGGCGGGGGCAAACTCGACACTTCGATCTACAGAAGGTTCGTCAAGTTAGCGGGGGGCGAAAACGCCAAGATCGTTCTGATACCCACCGCGGGCGCCCGCTACGGTTCTCACGACGGCTGGACTGCGATCGAGGAGCTCCAGAGAGCTGGGGTCGAACAGCTCGAGGTCCTGCATACGCGCAGCAGCGCGGTCGCCGACCTCGCGGCCTTCGCCGCCCCGCTCAAGGAGGCTACAGGAGTGTGGTTTTCTGGGGGCCGTCAGTTCCGCCTCGTGGATGTCTATTTGCAAACGGAGACGCACCGGGAACTTCGGGCAGTGCTCGAACGAGGCGGCATAATAGGGGGCAACTCCGCCGGCGCGTCGGCGCTCGCTTCATATCTGGTACGAGGGTCAGAGGACGCAGCCCTAGTGATGGCTCCCGACAAAGACATCGGCTTCGGCTTCCTGCGGAACGTGGCAATCGACCAGCACATTCTCGCGCGCGGCCGCGAAAACAATCTGCTCGACGTCTTGAAGCAGTACCCGCACTTGTTGGGGCTGGGCCTATCCGAGGGGTCGGCGATCCTCGTCACACGCGATCTCGCCGAAGTGCTGGGCAACCGAGTCGCCGTATACGACGCGACCGATCCGTTGTCGTTGATTCCGCTGCGATGGCTCGGCCCCGGCGACGTCTACGATGTGGGCGCTCGGCGCATCTTCCTCGAGGAACGGGGTCGAGACCCCGCTACCCGATGATCATGAAGTTGCCACCTCCGGACCGGCCGAAACGCGGGTTCACCACGTTGTTGAAGATCGAGCCGAGTGTTGGCGGCGCTATAGCCCCAGTTCGAGCACCAGCGTGCGCAAGTCGGGGACCTCGTGGTCTGGGCGGACCGCGCTGGCTTTGGTGGCGCCACTCCCTACCCTTCCCGCGCGTCGATTGACCCAGACGCACGCGATGCCGAGCTCCCGTGCCGGAGCGATGTCGTGGTATAGGCTCTGCGCGACGTGCAGAACCCGATTCCGTGGCAGGTCGAGCCTGTCGAGCACCTCGTGGAAGTGACGGTGAGCCGGCTTGTAACTGCGCACCTGCTGGGCCGTGACCACCTCGGAGAAGTCGACCCCGAGCTGACGAGCGGACCCGGCGAACAGGTCGTCGTCCACGTTGGACACGATGGCCAGGCGGTACTGAGCTCCGAGCGCTGCTAGCGCCGGGGGCGCGTCCGCGAAAGGTGGCCATGCGACGACCGAGGCGGCGAAGGCCTCCACTTGGGCAGAAGTCGCCTCGAAACCGAACTCGCCGCCGAAGCCGCGCGCAACACGGGCTAGAATGGAGCGGTACCGCTGGAATGGCCCCCGCTCGGCCTCGGATTCCAGGCGGGCGAACCGCTCCAGAAGCTCCTCATCGGATCGGCCCACGACTCCGTGCGGATCGAGAAGCGGATCGAGAGCCGCCAGGATCCCAGCCTCCCAGTCGATCAGGGTGCCGTAGCAGTCGAAGGTGATCGCGTCGAACCGCTCAAAGTCCAGAGCATGGCGCTGGCTGCGCACTTTCACCTGATCAGCAGGATGCGATCGATCACCGGATAGAGCCATTCGACACCCCGCTCCGTGACCAACGCGTCGTCCTCCAACGGAATTCGCACCTTGGCGTTGCCCCAGTCGGGGTTGGCCGTGTACGCAAACAGTTCCACTGAAATCAGGGTGCCCGGCCGCAGCTCGTAGGTCAGTCGCGTGGGGTTGAAGAACGCGAGTGAGGGGCCGAACCCGTGGCCCCAGTTCCCGACCGAGTGAGGTCCAATCACAACATCCGTGATGTTGGGGTCCGAGCTCGGCTCGTTGAACTCGATGCGGTTGAAGCCCGCTCGCTCAATCGCGCGCCAGGTGGCGTCGACCGCTTGCTGCGCCGTAGGCGCCGGCTTGATGCTCGCCTTCATCACATCCCGCACCTGCTTGGCACGATCGAATGCGTGCTGGATTCCAGCAGGCACCCGCGTCTCACCCTCCCGGAGAACGTAGGCGATACGCTTCATGTCGGTATAGAAGTCGAGGAAGCCTACGCCCCAATCCACCATCAGCAGGTCACCGCGTTGGATGATGCGGTCACTCGACGTCGCAACGATGCCCTCGGGACCGGTGATGTAGACGGAAGGCATGTCGAACGAGGACTTCAGCCCACGCGCGAGCTGCTGATCCGACATCCACCAAGCGACGTCCTCGAGCGTGGTCACGCCGGGAGTGATGACCTCGTTCGAAAAGGCGCGCTCCGCGATTTCACGGGAGAGCTCACCCGCCTCCGCGAAAGTGGCGATCTCGACCGCAGTCCTCGTGGCTCGGAAGTCGGAGACGAAGCGCTCAGCCGATACCAAGCGCTCACCGTGGCGCCCGAGCTCGCGCCTCAGGTGCAGATAGGACGTATGGGAGAGCCCATCGGCCCCGCCGATCGAAGCAGCCATGTTGACGCCGATGCGCTGAGGCTCTCGTTCCGCGACGTAGCTTGCCAGCTCCTCGGCACCGCCGAAGTAGTCGTAGACGCCGCACTGCTCGAGCATGTACCCGCCTACGCCTAATGCGGCGCGCTCGACGCGGTCGCCTCGATCCGTGAAGACGTAATAGGCCCAGCCTCCTACATAACCACGGCCTAGTGCCTCCCACATCGGGTCGAGCAGCCCCTCCCTCATGACCACGATCCACATGTCCAGGTCGTTGTCGTGCATCGCAGTTGGAAGCACGAGATCGAACTTCTCGGCGCGGATCTGACACATACGCTCCCAGCGCGCGCGCGCTTCCTGGGCGCTCGTCGCCGCCGGAGCAAGGGCGCACGCGCAGGTCAGGAGTACGACCAGTGCATATCTCATGGGGCGAGCACCAGGACGAACAAGGGATACCGGCTCATCGATTCCTCCGCAGGAGTGGTGGGAGTGGACCAATTTGCGTGCCCAGGTTCGGGCTGGAAACCGGCAGAGGACTCGACTCCTGGCCAAGCACGATTTCTTCAGTGTCACAGTTGCGGGCCCTCAGTCGTTTCTCGAACAAAGACCCGATGACCCCTGACCGGGTAGAACCGGCCAGAACCGACGCGCATTGCGTCGGTATTGCCAGACCCCACCAGGAACGCTGTGGACTTCAACACCACGTTCGACGAGGAGTACCTGCCACTCGTGCGCTACTGTCACCGATTGAGCGGTGACAGAGATACGGCCGAGGACGTCGCCCAAGAAGCGATGGTCCGGCTCTTCGAGCACGGCGTCGAAGGCAGCTCCGCGGGAGTCCGAGCGTGGCTCTTCAAGACCGCGACGCACCTGATTCGGGACCGCTACCGGGTCGAAGGAAACCGAATGCGACTCTTGCGCGAGAACCCGGTAATGACGACGGATCCAGAAACTCCCGACGCGGCCCTCGAGCGAACCGAAAACCGGGCGAGAGCTCGCCGCGCGCTGGATGCCATGCCGGCCCGGGACCGCGAGATGCTGCTCATGCGCTACTCCGGCTTCAGTTATCGCGAGATCGCCGACACCGTCGATGTTGCCGCCACGTCGGTCGGCACGCTGCTCGCTCGGGCAGAACACCGATTCACATCCGTGCTCGCCGCGGCGGGAGAGCCGGCATGAGCCACCTCACCGAACGAACGATCTTGGAGCTGCGCGACGGCGTCCCCGTCGATGCCGACGCGAGCGCCCATCTGGACGAGTGTGCCGTGTGCCGGACGGCGCTGGAGGAAGCAGAGGCACGCTCGGTCGACATCGCATCGGCGCTCACGGACCTCGACGAGGGCTTCGACGTGGCATCGGCACGCGAGGCCGTTGCGGCTCGGCTCGCCGGTCGCGCGACCACCGCCGGGGGCGGACGCCGGCCGAGCGCGCGCGCGCCCTTCTGGACGCTCGGTAGGGCCGCGACGTTCCTGCTCCTGACCACCGGCGCTCTGTCAGCTCTCCCCGGTTCGCCGGTACGCGACTTCATCAGCAGTCGCAGCCTCGACCCGCCCGCACCGAGTGCCTTGATGCCTGCGCCGATCGAGCCCGTAGGCATGCGCATGAGCGTACAAGACGGTCCCGTGATCGTTGAGCTCGACCAAGTGCCCCCAGGGACCTCGATAGAAGTGCTGTTGGTCCCCGGCTCGTCGGTCGCGGTACGAGCGGCCCCGGGAAGCTCCTTCAGCTCCGCGCAGGGCCGCATGCAGGCAACGATCGTGGGCGGGCCGGTGACCGTGGAGTTTCCCGACGCGATCGATGAGGTATCGCTCACCGTGAACGGACGTACGTATCTGAGTCGCAAGGACGGCAACCTCCTCTTCGGATTCGCCCCCGAGCAAGACCCCGAAGGCATCCGATTCATCGTGCCCTGAGCATGGCAACATCACCGTACTCCCGGGCTCTGCGCATAGTCGCCGTGCTCGGCGCCTTCGCCTGCGCCCCGTGCATGACGCAAGCCCAAGCACAGGACTCCGCCACCGCGTCCATATCCGGTGTGGTGACTGGGATTTTCGACGGGAGACGGACATCACTGCCGAACGCGGTAGTCGGGGCGCTCATGGTGAGCACCCGCAGAACGGTTCTGGCGGACAGCATTGGGCAGTATCGACTCGATGACCTTCCGGCTGGGGAGGTCCGTCTCAGCGTGGTGCACGCCGGGCACATATCGCTTTCCGTACAGGTGCTCGTTCCCGCCGGTGCCCACGTACGCGTCGATCTCGAACTGCAGGCCCAGCCCGTCGAGTTGGACCCCCTCGACGTGGTGGGGGAGGCGAGCGCTCAGAACGTAAATCCTGCGACCGGCGAACCGGAGCCGATGCCTGTGCTCGAGGTTCAGGCGCTGGATCTCACACCTGGGGTCGGACATCCAGGCCTGCTCGACGCGATCCAGGCGCTGCCCGGCAACGATCCCGCCGACGCCACCGACATGCTCTACATGAGGGGTTCGACCACGGACCTGAAGCTGGTCTTGCTCGATGGCGCGCCCGTCTACACGCCGTTTCACGTTGCCGGACTCATGCGGAGCTTCGAACCGGCTGTCCTCGGCAGCGCAGAGCTTCACGTCGGCGGGGCTCCGGCACGGTACGACGGGGGCCTCACCCACATCCTCGACCTCGAGACGCGCCGCCCCCGCAGAGATCGCATCAGAGCGTCGGGCTCGCTCGACCTGCTCGCCGCCACGTCCTCCCTGGAGGGCCCGCTCGGCTCACGAGGAGGCTACGTCGCATCGGCTCGGTCACTTCACGACCTGGGCGCGACTGCTCTGCGAGGCCAGCGCCCGTACGGCTACCAGGACGTGCTGCTCAGCATGGAATTCGAGCCGACGAACGGACACTTGCTGCGCGGCACTGGTTTCTGGAACTCCGAGGCGGTTCTGTTGGACTTCGCCCATGCGCCCGACGACGCGAGCTGGTCGAACCGCGCCGCCTCGGTGAAGTACTCAGGAGCAGTGGGCGCCGGCACACTCGAGTTGATGGCCGCCGGCAGTGGATACAACGCCTCGCTTCCCCTGCAGCCAACTGCGCCGGCCGACGACCCTACACCCGACGCTTTGCTCGCGACAGCGGCGACCGACCGCCTCAGGATGGTCGGCGAGTTCGCGTGGGGTGCTCCGGAAGCAAGACTCCGGCTCGGCATGTCCCACGAACGCATCGACGCGACCTTCGCCGCGCGAGCCCTCGGCGGAGGCTCATCGACGAGCACACGGACCCAGACCACCTCAACCGGCGCTTACGTGGACGCGACTCGACCACTGGGGCCCGGACTGAGCCTGCGCGCCGGCCTGCGCGCAGACGCGTTCTCGCCGGGCGGATTCCGTGTCGCGCCACGCGTGGCGTTGATGTGGGGCTTCGATCCAAACGCGCTGATCACCATAGCGGTAGGGCGCTACCATCAGCCTACCCGCACGCCTGATGTCGAAGTCGAGAGAACGCTGGCGGAAGTGGTCGAGCAAGGCCTGCCAGCCTCCGCCCTCTTGCCCGTGGCTACGGCAGACCACGTGGTGGTATCACTCGACCAGACCCTCGGCACAAGCGTGCGGCTCAGCTTGCAAGGATTCTGGAAACGGTACGAGGGGCTGGAGGCGGCACGAGACAAAACGATCCGCTCGTCCGGCATCGATCTGCAATTGAGGAGCATGGGCACGCGGGCAGCGGTGTGGTTGGGGTATGGCCTCTCGTGGTTCTGGTCGACCGAGGACCTCTCCGGATACAGTTCGGATTTCGCCGGTCGCCATCTGCTGAGCGCGGGCCTCTCAGGGGCGCTCGGAGGACCGCTGCGAGGGGAGATTAGAGTCGCCTACGGTGCAGGCCTCCCCTATACGAGCATCCCCTTCGGTGGCGCCGTGGGGGCGTCGGACGATCTGACCTCGAACCCGGAGGGACGAGAACCTGCTCGCCAGAGGAGCCAGGACTCTCCGCTCGTAACAGGTCTCGACGAAGAGTTCCTTCGCATTGACGTCGAAGTGCACGCGCTCCTGCGTCCCCGCTGGGGAGACCGAAACTGGAGCGTACGACCCTACCTGCGCATCCTCAACGCACTCGATCGTCGCGACGCGCTGTTCTACACGTTCCAGTCGTGGCGTAGCGACGAGCTCAAGCCACTCGCCGAACGGCCGCTGCTTCCGGTCCTCGGAGTCGCCTTCTCGTTCTGAGCGTCACGGCTGCGCGTTCGCAGTCGTTCTCTGAGTGACGGCGGCGCAGTGCCGCTGACCCCACCGGAGGTGACTATGCGTCTTTCATTCGTTCGAACCCTTGCGGCTCTCGCCGCTCTCATCTCGATCCAAGCCATGCCGCTCGCCGCCCAGCTCGTGCCGATCCGTACGGTACCAGTGGCGTCCGGCGATCAGTTCCTCGTGCTGCCGAGCTCCAACCTCGGCATGGCAGGAGTCCGCTTCGCCGTCAACGATTCGCTCGGCGATCCGTGGGTAAACCCTGCCAAGGGCGTCTTCATCGAAGAGTCGTCGTTCCTGGGCTCACCCACGTTTTACGGGATCTCCGACAACGGGGGCTCGGGGAAGACGTTCCCGCTCGCGGGTCTCTTCCGCGGCGCCGACTGGTTTGGAGGAGCGTCGCTCGCGATGCAGCAAGTCGACAACTCTAGTGGCAACAGGATCTTCATCGACCCATTCGTACAGTGGATCGGACCGCAACGCCGCCTTACTGACGCTTCGTCTCGCAACCTGTACGCAAGCGGATTTCTCGGGCGTCGACTCGGGACCGGTCCTTGGTCGATCGGCGTGGCCGCCTCCACTGCGCACCTCGACGCAGTGGACGGTGTCGACCTCTTGTACGCCGGCGCGGACCGTATCGATCAATCGGGCAGCGTGTCCGATTTGCGCGTCGGATTCTACCGCGAGGGGGATCGGGAGCGCCTGTCCATCATCCTCGTCAACAACCGCATTTCCATGACCCACGACGTCACCTACGTCGACTTCATTTGGGACGATCCCATTCAGCGCCCGATCGCCCAGGCCCGCATCGAGATCAACGAAGACCAGACGCGGACCTGGGGAGGACAACTTTCCTGGGACCGCGATCTCGAAGCTCCGGGCTGGCGCGTGGGAGCGGCAGCGACGGTGAATCGGAAGTCGCATCCGAAGATCCCCAACTACAGCATCCAAAACATCCCACGTGACCCCGGCACTACATGGGCATACGAGGCCGGATTCGGATTCGGGCGCACGCGCGGCCCGACAACTTTCGGGATCGACGTCGTGTTACAGCCGATCTGGAGCGAGACCTGGCAGGAGGCCGACAAGGACGTCACGACCAGCGATGGCAAGCTGATCAAGGCAGGTGGACGGACGATCGAGAACGAATTCTTCTTCACCAATGTGATCCTGCGAGCTGGTCTCGCCCACCAACTGAAGGACATCGGGCTGCAAGGCGGGCTCGAGGGGCGCTCCTACGACTACACGCTCGAGCAGACCAACCACGTCGAGAACTCGTTTCGCGATCAGGACGAATCGTGGATGGAGTGGACGCCGACGTTCGGGGCCACCCTCCGGTTCTCGGACCTCGAGCTCAGGTATGCCGGCCGGCTCACGACCGGGACCGGCCAACCAGGCACGGTTCAGGCGTGGCGCGGCGAGGCCGATACTGCGCTGCGCGCCGGCGCCGACTTCATCGTGGCCCCTGAAGCCCCGCTCACGCTTCAGGATGCCTCGGTGCTCACTCATCAGTTGACGCTCAGGATACCGATCCGCTGAGCCAGCTGGCGTCGCTTCTCGTCGTTCTGCTGGTGAAGTCAGCGCAACCCATGCACGATCCGGAACCAGAGATTGCCACTCGGAGGCACCTATGAACGAAAAGAGCTTCGGCATTCAGGCACTGGGGCAGGTCTTCGTGCCCGTACAGGAGTTGGAGCGAGCCGTGGCATTCTATCGAGACACCCTACGTATTCGTTTCCTCTTCGAGGCCCCTCCCCGCATGGCCTTCTTCGACTTGGACGGAATCCACCTCATGCTCGGTGAGCCCGAGGGATCCGGGAGCCACGGGGCTTCGATCCTGTACTACAAGGTCCCCGACATCGGCGACGCACATGAAACGCTGGTCGAGCGCGGCGTCACATTCGATGTCGATCCGCACTTCGTGCACGACATGGGGGATCACGAGTTGTGGTTGGCGTTCTTCAAAGACAGCGAAGAGAACCAGCTAGCGCTGATGTGCGGGGTCGCCAAGTCCTAGAACCGCTAAGCATGGCTTCGAAGAGACCCTTGACCAGGGACCGCTCGAAGCTCTATTTCACCCGCATTATTAAGGTTCGACGAAACCGGGAGCACTAATGTCGGAGAATGGTGTCGAGCGAATCCGCGTGATCCTGCGGTGGATTCAAATCAAGGACAACAAAGAAGCCGTGTGGGACGACGAGGGCGAGTTCCGCTTCCGCTCGAAGATCACGACCGATGGCGAAAGCCATGAGGTGGAATTCCCGGAACAGGGCTACTGGTCCATCTCCGATCACCCGCGGCACAACAAGGTCGACAAGATCGACAAGACTTTGTACGAGGGTGCAGTGGGCGATAGCCTGGTCGTGGAGCTCTTCGGCGTCGAGCTGGACCAGTTGACGGCCAACGATCACCTGGAGGACTATCGGCGCGAGTTCTTCGGCTCCGCGTCCTCCTGGATCGGGCAGCACCAACCGACCGACGAAGGCACAGGCGACCCGGAGAACATGGTCGACTGGCGCGTCTGCTACGACATTGAGCAGGCCTGACGCCTTGAGCTGAACGAAGGTGGGCAGTTTTGCCTGCCCAGGCTCAGAGGCCCCTTCCGCTGCGCGGGAGGGGCCTCTTTCACTCTTGGTCTCGACTTACGGTTTTTCTTCGGCTACCTTCTGCACCATGTGGAGGTCACAAGCCCTGCCCGTCCTGCACGGCCGTGGAACGCCCTGGAATCCACCCAACCGCGTCGTTCGTCCGGCCCCCCGACCCGGGGGAAGCCCCAGATGGATTTGTTCTGTAGCCCGAGCTAGGGAGCCTCTGAGCCTAGAACTCCGCCTGCCACCGCTCCTGCCTAGCACCGGGACTGCGCTGGAAGCTCCACAGGAAATTCGTGAAGCCCACATCGTAGTCCGAAAGCCCGTTCTGACCGGTCAACTTCATGCGCTCGTCGTACATCTTCTTCATGACCAATGAGACCGAGCTCTCGTAGACGCCAGCGTCCGGACGTAAGGAGTGCAACTCGCTTGCCAGTTCCGAGCGCAGCGCCAGATCGTCCACGAGGTCGTGGTACTCCTGATGATCTTCGCCCGCGATCGACTTGAGCTGCCTGTGAAGGCGCTCCGCTAGCGCAGACTGGACCATCAATGGATCGCCCGAGGACATGAGCGCGAGGTAGGAAAGTGCCTGGGCGTGAAGCTCCTTCCAATAGCCTTTCCGGTGCACGAATTCATGACAGATGACGTGCGCCTCGAACATGCCGGTGTCCTTGAACAGGGCAACGTCCCCAGAGATGATGTCGCAGACTCCCATCGCGAAGGGGAAGACCAGCTTCGCGAGCGTGAATTCCCGAATCTCGGAGCTGGTGTGCACGCGCTGGCCGGTGATGCTGGCCATGTACTCCGTGAGGTGCCCGTTGACGGCCTTGGCGAGCTCAGCCCTGGGCACGCGTTCATCGGTGTAAATGTCGTTGAGTCGGGTCGCGAGCCTCTTGATCTCATCTCTTCGAGCTTCGTCGGGCATCCCCTGAAGGCTCTTGATGTCCGCTCCAAACTCGAGGTCGAAGTCGATCCACTTCATTTGGCGACGACTCATCCAGTCCTTCACTGCGCTGCCGGCGTACATGCCGAACGCCGCGGCGCTGAGGACTCTTCCGGGAAGGGTCGCGCCGAGAAAGAGCCTCGATGCGAGCGGTGCGGTGGCCATGATGTCGGTCAGCGAGACCGGAGCATAGGTCGCGTCGTTGGGAATTCGGATCTCTTCCATGGATGCCTATACGGCCGTGAAGGGGACGAGTTCCATCAGCGAAAAACGCCGCCCGGAAGAGGGCGGCGTAATCTGCACCGAACCTAGGCTGAGCCTTGCGGCCCGAGCTAGAAGATCTGCAAAGCAGGGCGCGATTGGTGCCGGTCCGCTCTGCCGATGTACTTCGACGTATTGGGCTTCGAGTTCGGCGGGATGCACGACCTGGGGCTCCACCTGCTCGGCCCGTACCCCAGTGTCGGCTTCGCCCACAGGAGCTTTCTCCTTCGGAGATGCAAGCGCCAGTAGCGCGACCATGAGCGAGACGCCCACCAGGGGCGCGCCGACGGCAGCCCACCACGGGGCTCCCTTTTTCTGGTTGATATGTGTGTTGATCATCGTCCCCTCTCCCATCGCTTTCCGGACGGCGACCCCTGCCGCCACCCTCATGTACCCAATACGTTCGAAGCTGTCGAACGGTTTCCGGTCGGTCCGTCCCAGCCACATCGCGGTCGACAGGGTGCGGCTCGAAATCGGCACTTCTACCCTACTTGGACGCCCTGGCCCCCTGAGGTGTTGTCTCGCCTCCGTAAACCCGTGCGACTATCTTGCATCCAACGGTTGAAACCCTGGACCGCCGAGTCGCGTAGAATCCCTCAGCGAACGACGGCCAGGTGACGGCCAGCGTAGGAACTACGAGGCCAGGGCAACGTGATGAGGTTTGCAGCGGGACTGACGGCTACTGGGGTCATTGGCTGGCTCCTGTTGGAGGCCCTCAAGATCCTCATGATCCCGGTGACCGCTTGGGTCATGGGCTTGCTCGCCGCGGCGCTCAAGATCGCGCTGATGGCCCTCGCCGTCGGCGCCGCGCTCGGTCTAGGCGTGTTCTTCTTCCGCCGCTCCCGGAAAGCTCAGGCCGAAGCCGAGTCCGAGGCCGAAGCCTAGTCACGCGCCACCGCGTGCTGGCGCCCCAATCGGGTGGCGCAGGCCCTCGTAGGAATCGGGTGTTGTAACAATCGGTTGTAAGGACTACATCCACCTACCGCTGTTCTCTTCCAACACCCTCGTGGGAGTCTTGCATGAATCTCCCGACCGTGAACGGAGCCAATGCACGAGTCGCTGTCTGGAGCCAACTCGGCGACAGACAGCCCGCTTATGCGCTCGTGGCGAACGTAGATCTCGTCGTAATCCGCTTCGACGATCAGGTCGCTGTGATGTATGGGCGTTGTCCATCATCGGGGCGCGCTGCTCGCGGACGGCTATGTCGATGGGCGGAACCTCATCTGCGGTGTCCACGGCTGGGACTATCGGTACGACACGGGTGTCAGCGAATACAACAATGACGAGGCATTGCACCGCTTCGGCGCCGTGGTCGACGAAGAGGCTGACGCGGTCTGGGTGGACGAGGCCGAGGTCGCGGCATTCGCGGAGGCCCACCCGCAGCCCTACCGACGTGCCGAATACCTGGGCTTGTACCAGGACGTGCACGGGGCCCGGAGGAACCGCACAACAGCTACATCCAGGGCCTCGCGCGAGACAGGCTATCCAAGCTCGGTCACCACGGAGCGATGTCGGCGATGGGGGTCCCGCTCAACGAGCTACCGCGCTGGGACGACCTGCAACTGCTCACTGCGCAGTTGGTCAGACGCCCCGCGTTCGATGACCAGCCCGCAGGCACTGAGCTCGTGATCGGCCCGAACGCTGCCAAGCCTCTTCGCCTCGACGTCCCGATCTTCGTGAGCGACATGGGCTTCGGCGCCCTTTCCGAGGAAGCAAAGGTTGCCTTGGCAGCGGGTGCGGAGCTAGTCGGAACCGGCATCTGCTCGGGCGAGGGAGGCATGCTGGAAGAAGAGCGTGAGGCGAACAGCCGGTACCTGTACGAGCTGGCGTCAGCCAAATTCGGCTGGAGCCTGGACAAGGTCGCCAAATGCCAGGCGTTCCACTTCAAGGGCGGCCAGGGAGCGAAGACCGGGACAGGCGGGCACCTGCCCGGCAACAAAGTGGTTGGCAAGATCGCCGAGGTCCGCGGGCTCCAAGCGGGTCAGCCCGCGATCAGCCCACCCGCTTTCCCCGACCTTGTGACGACCGAGGACTTCCGTGCGGTCGCAGCGGAAGTGCGCGAGGTCAGCGGTGGCATCCCCATCGGTTTCAAGTTGAGCGGGCAGCACATCGAGGACGATATCGACTTCGCACTCGAGGTCGGGTGCGACTACATCATCCTCGACGGCCGTGGCGGCGCGACAGGAGCTGCTCCCCTGATCTTCAAGAACAATATCTCGGTGCCGACCCTCGTGGCGCTGCCCCGCGCTCGCCGTCATTTGGACGCATCAGGTGTCGACGGTGTGACGCTCATCATCACCGGAGGGCTGCGCACGGAGTCGGACTTCGTGAAAGCTCTCGCGCTCGGGGCGGACGGCGTCGCGATCGCCAACTCGGCTCTGCAGGCCATCGGATGCCTCGGCATGCGTGCCCGCCACACCAACAACTGCCCGGTCGGCATCGCCACGCAGCAGAAGGGGCTGCGAGCCCGTCTGATCGTGGATGAGTCCGCGCGACGACTCGCCAACTTCCTAGAAGCTTCGGTCGAGCTCATGCAGGTGCTCGCCCGCGCTTGCGGGCACACCAACCTTCGGGACTTCAGCACAACGGATCTCACGACGTGGAAGCGTGACATCGCGCACCTGACCGGCGTGAGGTATGCGGGCGTCGGACCCTGATGCTCACGGAGCCAGGGACCATGACGGAGCGGCCAGGCTCGTGAGCGTGCCGCTGGTCGTGCTCGCCGGCGGCCTGTCCACGCGCTACGGGCGCTTGAAGCAGTTGGACCCGTTGGGGCCGGGCGGTGAAGCGATCATGGATTACAACGTGTACGACGCCGCCCGCGCCGGCTTCGACCACATGATCTTCGTCGTGCGACCGGAGATTGAGCAGGCGGTTCGCGAGCACGTGGCCAACGTCGTGGGTGATACTCTCCCGTTGGAGTTCGTGCACCAGGACCTGGACGAACTGCCCGAGGGGTTCCGGACACCTCCCGATCGCGTGCGGCCTTGGGGCACGGGCCACGCCGTCTTGTGCGCGTCGAGGCTCATCCATGGACCCTTCGCGGTATGCAACTCCGACGACCTCTATGGGCCCGGCGCGTTCTCGATGATGTACGAGCATCTGTCCTCCGATCCGGTCCCGACCGAAGCCGCTTTGGTCGGGTACACTCTCGACCAGACGCTGTCGGGATGTGGTGGCGTAGCTCGGGGGGTCTGCGTCCTGAGTCGGGACGGGCTGCTATCGCGCGTCTCCGAAGTGCGTGAGATCCGACGTATCGATGGCTGGATCGCTGGCATGTACACCGACGGTAGCTCGCTCGACCTCTCCGGCGACGAGATCGTGTCCATGAATCTCTGGGGCTTCACCGCACCTATTATCGAGCACATGCACAGGCAGTTCGCTCGTTTCCTCGGTCGCTGGGGCGCGGACACATCACGCGAGTTCTTCCTCTCGACTGCGGTGAACGACCAGATCCAGATCAGGGCTTCACAGGTCTACGTGCTGCACGCCCCGGATACATGGTTCGGAGTAACGCACGCGGAGGATCGGGACCAGGCGGTGGAGATCTTGCGCCAACGCGTCGAGGAGGGCGCGTATCCGGCTAGCCTACGGGAAGCCTTCTCCGCATTGGACACCTAGGGAGCCTCTGAACAAGTAGGGCGCGCCGCGCGCAGGGGTCTCGCGAGTTCAATAGTAGGCACGACGACGAGTCGTAGTTGTTCGGGCACCGCCGCCGAAGGCGGTGGTCCGAGGAGGAGAAACGACCTATTGGGCCGCGACCCCCCTGCGCCCCAACACCAATCGTGAAAACACTTGACGGTTTGTGGGGTTACGATGGCACGGCCCCATCTCCGTCGTTGGAGCTTCTCGACGTAGCGACGGCTATGCCATCTAAGCCCCACCTAGGATCTGGGGCCGTGGCACCGTAACGCGGCGTGCCCTACTTGTTCAGAGGTTCCCTAGCCACCGCTCCCATATGCAACTCACCTCCCTGGATTGGACGGTCATCGCGGCATACGGCGTCATCGCGCTGACCCTCGGCCTCTATTTCGCGCGCCGAGCCGGCAGCGAGACCGAGCAGTTTTTTCTCGGCGGTCGTTCCATGCCGTGGTGGCTACTCGGCACGTCGATGGTGGCGACGACGTTCTCCACCGACACCCCAAACCTGGTCACCGACCTGGTCCGTACCGGAGGCGTCAGCCAAAACTGGCTCTGGTGGGCATTCCTCATCACAGGGATGTGCACCGTCTTTTTCTACGCACGGCTCTGGCGCCGCTCCGGAGTCCTGACCGATGTCGGCTTCTACGAGCTCCGCTACTCGGGCCGGCCGGCCGCTTTCTTGAGAGGATTCCGGGCCATCTACCTCGGCGTCTTCTTCAACGTGATGATCATGGCGACCGTGACGCTCGCCGCGATCAAGATCGGCGGCGTGGTGCTGGGGGCGTCCAAGTACGAGGTGGTATTGGTGGCTGGCACGGTAACCGCCTTGTACTCGGCGACGTCCGGCCTTTGGGGCGTGGTGGTGACTGATCTTCTGCTGTTTGCCATAGCGATGATCGGCTCTTTCGCCGCGGCATACTACGCGGTCGCGCAACCCGATGTGGGAGGACTCTCCGGGCTGTTCGCCAACCCGGCGCTCGAGGGCAAACTCGGTCTGCTGCCCGACTTCACTGACATGAGGACCGCCACCGCCGTCTTCATCGTGCCCATCGCCGTCCAGTGGTGGAGTACCTGGTATCCCGGCGCAGAACCGGGAGGCGGTGGTTACGTAGCTCAGCGCATGCTCGCAGCCAAGGACGAATCCCACGCGCTCAAGGCCACGCTGTGGTTCAATGTCGCACACTACGCGCTGCGACCCTGGCCATGGATCGTGGTCGCGCTCGCATCGCTCATCATGTACCCGACGCTCGAGTCGATCCAGGCGGCGTTCCCGCTCGTCGATCCATCGATCGTACGCCACGACCTGGCGTACCCGGCCATGCTCGTCTTCTTGCCGTCCGGGCTACTCGGGTTGGTTGTGGCCTCCCTTGCCGCGGCATACATGTCGACGATCAGCACGCACCTCAACTGGGGTGCGTCTTATATGGTCGACGACTGCTACAGAAGGTTCGTGGCCCCGGCCAAGGACGAGCGGCACTACGTGCAAGTCGGACGCGCCGCGACCGTGGGGCTGATCATGCTCGCAAGCATCGTTTCGCTGTGGCTGGAAAATGCGTTACAAGCGTTTCAGATCCTGCTGCAGATCGGAGCTGGGACCGGGCTGGTTTTCCTACTGCGCTGGTTCTGGTGGCGCATCAACGTTTGGAGCGAGCTTTCCGCGATGGTGATCTCGTTCCTGGTCGCCATCTACTTCCAGTTTGCACATGTAGCGCTCGGCTTCGAGGCTGTAGACCCGTCTCTTCAGCTCGTGCTCGGTGTGCTCATCACCTCGGTCGGCTGGGTGACCGTGACGTTCCTCACCCCTCCCGCACAGCCGGACACACTCCGGACCTTCCACGAGCTCATCAAGCCAATGGGCCCGGGTTGGCGAGGAGCCGGCCTAGGACTGGAGCCGGACCCCGACGCTCAGGGTCCGAGCGCAGCATTCCTCGCCTGGTTCCTGGCGTGCGTCGTGGTTTACGGCGCGCTCTGCGGGACAGGGTACGCGCTGTACGGTCAGGTTGGGCTATCGATGGCCTGCTTTGCTGCCACCGCCGCTGCGGCCGTGGGGCTGATCAAGACGTTCCCGCGGGTGGGCTTGTAGGTGCGACCCACCAGTAGCGAAACGCGACCGGGACGAGGCGGGCAAGCAGGAGCACGAAGAATAGCAGCGCGACCATACCGGTTGCCGCGAACAACACGCCGTTCCAGTTCGCGAGCCATGTCGGCGACACGTAGGTCTCGCCTGGCGAAAAACCCGCCCGCGTCACTCCGGTGATCACACCGGAAACGTGGAGCCACATTACGAGCGCAGCCACGCTCAGGTTGAGCCCCACAACGATGCCTTTCACTCCTGCTGTGTGCAGTACGGCGGAGGCCAACTCCCCTTCTCGCGCCTGCAAGTGTTCGCTCAGGATCCAGATGACGGCCCCCAGCAGGATCATAGTATCGATCCCGATGGTGGCGCCCATCGCGTGCCCAGTCACGACGTACGTGCCGTGGATGAGCGCGTTGAGCGGTGGAATCGAGATCAATACCGACGACAACAGGATGAATACCGTCCAATACTTCGAGGCGGCGAAGCTGCCTCGCGCGGCGCAGAACGCCTGCTCGTCGGTCGCATTCACGAGCCTCCACAGCTCGTAGACGGCGCGACAAAGGATCGTGATCTCCAACATGCTCACCACAAAGGAGATCCACTTGACGATGTGATCCTGCGGCAGGTGGTAGGAGTGGTGCGCAAAGTTCGTGAACGAATTCAGCAGGCTGACGGCGAAGAGTGCGTATGCCAGCCTGGAATGACCGTAGCGGGCATCTCGGCTGATGCGCTCGCCGATGTAGATGATCGAGCCGTAGACGAAGAGGTTGAAGCTCCCCACCAAGGTGCCGGTCGCCTTCCACTGCACCTGGAGATCCTGCACCGGGTTTCCGAAGAAGCTGGGCAGCAGATAGAGGTGCTGCTCCACAAACGTGACGACGAAGAAGAGCATGCCAACGCCCCACATCGTCAGGTAGAGCGGCCTCTCGAAGAAGTCGGGGCCCGCCACACGGAAGAAGTTCCAAACAAAGCAGATCCATCCGAGCAGGATGAAGACGCTGAAGACCGGGTGGAACCCGACGTACTCGCGGCCGGAACCGATACCCATCGCGAGCGTCACCAGAATTCCCAAACCGGCGATCGCCCACGATCCCACCTGGATGCGCAGGCGCCAGCGATCGCCGGCCGTCGCCACGCCTCCGTGATCCTGAAGCCAGCGATGCACCACGGCCACGCCGCCGAGGAAGATCCACGCGGCCGCGAAGGCTGTGTGAATGGGCCGAAGCTGACGCAGGTCGAGTCCGATCGATTGGAACGATGGGGCGAGCGCGGGCACCGAGTACAAAGCGCTCAAAATACCACCCAACAGGGTGATAGCCATCGCGATCAAGCCACCGCGGATGAACATGAGCGTCGCGAACTGACGAACCGGATCGGCCTCGTCGAACGGACGCCAGGGCCCCCCTTCGGCCGTCACCGGTACTCCCACCACGGCAGTCTCGACCAGTCGAGCCTCCTTCCGGACTGGCGACGCGCGGTCTCCGACCGGAGCGCGTCGCGATCGCTGTTGAGCCACCGAAAATACTCGATCACTTGCTGGCGTTGGGCCTGAGAGAGCGCCGGAACCGGCGGCGGCATTCCTTGCTCCGGACGCCCGCTCGTCAGCACCTCGTGCAACGCCGATTCATCGAGGCGTGCGACCACGGTGGAAAGATCGGGGGCGCCAACGATCGACACCTGGAACGGGAAGTGACACGCGCTACACACGCCGGAGCGCAGCACTTCGAACCCGGCCACCGCATTTGATGGCGCTGAGGCGGCGAGGACTGCCGCCTCGAACGCGGCCTGCGGACTCGTCGTTCCGTCGGGGTCGCCCAATCGCAGCTCGCCCCGTCCGACCTCGGCTCGATCGAGTTCTTCCAGGAACGCTCGCATGGCAGCGATCTGTTTGGAGTCGAAGTGCAACGCGGGCATCTGACCACTGCCAACGGTCAGAAGCGAAGCGAGCCGCGTCTCATCGACACGGCTCGCAGAGTTCGTGAGGTCTGGGCCGAGGAATCCCCCCTGGCCCCAGAGTTGGTGACAGACTTGACACGCCTTCTCGTGAAAGAGTCGACGTCCTTCGATCGCCTGCTGCGACAGTTGGAGATCCACGTCGTCCGAATAGACCAGGCCCGTCTGGACGGCGAAACACGCCACCAGAACGCAGAGCATGATCTTCTTGGACGAGGGACCGAGCACAGAACAGGAGTTGCGAGCGAGAATGGCAGAGGCTGAAGAAGGCAGCAGGGCCTACCGTCGTCAAGCTCCTGCCGCTGCTACAGAATTACCCACGGAAGCTCCTGCCGACGGCACCGCAACGAAGAGGCGATCGTCGATGCCATCGCCCATGCCACGAGGCTCAAAGTACTGCTCGGCGAGCGTCTCTAGAACCGCCCCCACCGTTCCCCGATCAGCCAGGGTAACGATGCAGCCACCGAAGCCCGCACCTGTGAGCCGTGCCCCGGCGCCGCCCCCCTCCCGCGCGATAGCTACTAGTTCGTCGAGTTCCCGAGAGCTCACCTGGTAGTCGGCGTACAGGCTGCCATGGGAAGCGTCCATCAACGTGCCAAATCCTGCCAGGTCCGCACTCAACAGGCAGTCGACGGCCTGGTCCACCCGATCGGCCTCGGTCACGACGTGGCGGAAGCGCTTGAGTAGGCGCGCTTCAAGTGCCTCCTCCGCCAAGCTGATCACCTCAGCTGCTCCGAGCATGCGCAGAAGATCTGGATAGCCACGCGGTCTAGTGGGAAGTCGGTCATGCTGCAACGCGAACTGCACGACGACATCGAGGGCCTCTTCGCACTCCGAGCGCCGCTGGTTGTACGGGCCTTGTGCTCGTCCCGATTTCTCAGCCCGCACTCCGGTATCGGCCACCACGAAGCACCAATCTTCAGGCACCGCGACGTGTCGCATGCGCAGGGGGCTGAAGGCGATGCAAGCCGCGTGGCCAGCGCGAGCCCCGAATCCGATCGCCTGATCCATACCTCCGCCGCGCGTGCCCGTGTAGTGCTCGGCCTCGGCCATGAGCTCGGCAAACTGCGCGGGGGCGAGGAGGACTTCGTTGACCTCTGCGAGCGCCAGCCCAACCGCATTCACCAGTGCGGTTGAAGACGAGAGTCCTGCGGCAACCGGAATGTCCGAGGAAAGGACCCCGTCGAGACCTCGCCAGATTGCGAACTGCCGGGCCAACTCGTTGGCTGGCGCCTGCAGATAATTGCGCCAGTCACCCCGCGAGCCCGGGGCGATCGCAGGACCGAGCTCGAACTCCACCGGGTCGAACTCTGGATCTTGGTTCGTGATTCGGACTAGGCCGTCATCCCGTGCCCGGAATTGGAGCTGAGCCTCGTGTTGCGTCGCCATCGGCAACACCGCGAGGTCGCAATAGTCGATGTGCTCCCCCATGAGATTCACACGGCCGGGGGCACGCGCGACATGGGTCGGGGCACCGCCAAACAGCGACGAGAACAGCTCTGAATCTGTGCTTCTCTCGTTCGTCACGCCCTCAGGATCTCGAGCTTCGGCCATTGCGCCCAGCGCCCACGCGTGAAGTCGGGCACGTCGATGGGCCTGCTACGGTTGGCAACCGACCACTCAGAGAGAGGTGTGATTACCGATAGGGCCGCGGCGTCGTATACGTTCATGTCGGTCGGCTTGCCCTCGAGCAGGCACTTTACTAGCCGGTAGTCCTCGATGAAGTCCATGCCTCCATGGCCCGCGCCCTCAGACTGTGCTTCGAGGTCCTTCCAGAGTGGATGGTCGAATTCTTCCCTCAACTCCATCCAGTCCTGCCAGCGGTGCTCGGGACTCATGCCTTCGAGGTATACGCGATTCGGGTAGCCCTGAAAAAGCCCCTTCGTCCCCTGCACCATGTGAATGCGCGAATAAGGACGCGGCAAATTGGTATCGTGGCCCAGGTAGATCGTCTTGCCCTGGACGGTCTTGATCATCGTCGTATTCACATCCCCGAGCATGTAGCGTTCCTGCCGCTTCGCGTGGCCCTCCGGATAGTGGGCCTCCGCCCACTCCTGTAACCCACGGGACGGTGAGCTCATCGACACCAGATAGTCGAAGCGGTCACCACGGTTGATGTCCATGACGTTCGCCACCGGGCCCAGTCCGTGGGTAGGGTACAGGTTGGCGTCGCGGACCATCGCGTGGGCCCGGCGCCAGAGTCCCTCGCCGGTCTCGGAGAATTTGATCGAGCGCAGGTCGTGCAAGTAGCCACACTCGGCATGGAGGATCTCGCCAAAAAGACCGAGGCGAGCCATGTGGAATACCATCATCTCGGGGCGGTCGTAATTGCAGTTCTCCATCATCACGCAGTGCCGTTGATACTTCTCGGCGTACTCGACCATCTTCCAACAGTCCTCCGTCCGGTACGCCGCGGGCACCTCGGTGGCCGCGTGTTTGCCGTTCTCCATCGCGGCCACGCACACCGGCACGTGCCACTCCCATGGTGTGGCGGTGAGCACGAGGTCGAGATCCTCCGTCTCGCACATGCGCACGAAATCGGTCTCGTTCCGGCCATACATGGCCGGCCTGGGGCGACCATCCTCGGTGACCCAGGACGCGACCTCGGTGTTGCGAGCCTCGTTGATGTCACAGAGCGCGGTGATCTCCACGTCTGCTAGGCCAAGGAAATTGCGAACGTGCGCGCCCCCCATGCCGCCGACTCCGACGAACCCGACGCGCACCGCATCGAGTGGCTGCGCGGCGAAGGGAGTGGCGGGCGCGGGGCCGAGGTCGGGCCGTTCCTGATTGGGCGCATCGCCGGATGCGAGGCCCGGCATGGCTGCCGTGGCGCTCAGACCAAGGCCTGCTACGCCCAGCTTGAGAAGGTCGCGTCGCGGAAGCGAGCCGGAATCGGCGGGAGGACGGTTGCTCATGGTCGCGGAGGTCTGAGTGATCGTGACATCGCCAACGTGGGGAAGCGCGAGCCCGCGCTCAAGGGAGTGCTGGCTCGTGCCACTGGCGCACGGCCTGTTGGGCCTGTCACCAGACTATGATGAAACCCTTCCATGCACAGTCTGGGCAAGCGCGCATGGAGGACGACGAGGGAAAGAGGCGGCGAAGCGGTCGGTAGTACCAGGGGGTCGGCACGTGATTCGCGCCGCACGCGCACTTGGGGCAACGGCGAGATCGACGGATCCAGATCAATCACCGTCCAACCCCAAAATGCGAGCTGCATTCCCCCCGCGGATCCTGTTCTTGTCTTCCTCCGAGAGATCGAGACCGGCGATGCTGTCCACCATCTTGTCGAGGCTACCGATCATGTGCGGGTAGTCCGAGCCCGCGACTATGTGATCCACACCGGCGAAATCGAGCGCCAGGTCCAGGCAGCGCTTGTCGAAGTTCACCGTGTCATAGTAGAAGTTTTGGAGCAACTCACTGGGTAGCGTCGAGCAGTGTTCGCGGCATTCGGGATAGGCCTCGAAGCCGCGATCGAAGCGCTCTGCCAGGTAGGGCACCGCGCCGCCGAGGTGCGCGAGCACCCACGTGATGTCCGGGAAACGCTCGACCACCCCGGAGTAGACCAACCCGGCCGCCGCGAGCGTGGTATCGGTCAGGAAGCCAACCATGGGCATGAGCATGAACTTCTCCATGACCTCCACGCCGACCGGGTAGGTCGGGTGGATGTAGATCACGGCACGCGCCTCGTTGAGACGCTCGTATACAGGCCAGAAGCGCTGCTCGAACAGCGGCACACCGCTCGCGTTCGAGAGCAGCATCACACCCGGAAGGCCGAGCTCGCCGACGACTCGCTCGGTTTCGCGAGCAGCGGCTTCTGGGGCGTTCATGGGCAGGGTCGCGAGCGAGGTGAAACGTTCGGAACGCGCGCGCACCTCCGAGGCGAACGCATCGTTGATGACCTGGCATAACTCCGCGGCTCGTTCAGGTGTTTCGATGCTCGTCCCTGGTGCTGTGAACGTGATGACCTGCATGCGCACGCCCGCCTCGTCCAGAGCCTTCTCGCGGAAGTCCAGGTCGCGGTGCCCGGGTACCAACACGTTGTAGTCACCCGGCGAATGCAGCACCGGGTTGCCGTCGTCGTCTGATGTGACCTGGAAGTGACTGCCTCCGGACCGAATCGCATCAAGGTACTCAGGCGGAAAATAGTGGTTGTGGAAGTCGACGATCATGTGGATCCCGTGGCGATTGGTTTACGAGCCCAAATGAAGTAGACGGGCAGTCCTACGAGCACCAGCCCCAGGCCGGTCAAGCTTTCGACCGGCTGAGAAATCACCTGATTCACAACGACCGCAAACGCAGAAATCGCGAAGATCCCCGGCACCCAGGGGTAGCCCCACACTTCATAGGTGCGGGAAACTTCGGCGCGCCGACGCAGCAGGATGAGCCCGATCGCCATGAGCCCAAAGAAGATCCACTCGGTATAGATCACCCGTGTGAAGAGCTCCCGGTAGGACCCGGTGATCACGAGCACGCTCGACCAGAAGCCTTGAAGCGCGATCGCGCGATGAGGAGTCCGGTGGGTCTCGTGGACCTGCCCGAGCCAGCGGAAGAGTAGGCCGTCTCGAGCCATGGCGAAGTAGACCCTCGGTCCCGCGAGCACGATGCCGGAAAGGGCGCCGAAGCTGGAGAAGATCACCAGGACTGAAATCGCGACGCCGCCCCCGCGACCGAAGACGGCGTCGGCGGCATCTGCAGCCACGCGATCGGACGAGGCGACCGTTTCCATCGGCAGTACATAGAGGTACACCGCGTTGAGCACCACATAACATGCCGTGACAACCAGCGTGCCAATCACCAGAGCTCGTGGAATCGTGGTTCGCGGATCCGTGGTTTCTTCCGCGTTGTAGGTGACCATGTGCCAGCCACCGAACGCGAACAGGCCCGCCCCCAGTGCGAGCGCGAACTCCACGACGCCGAAGGACCCCGGCTCTGGCGTCGCAGCGGCGCTCACGACCGCCTCATGGGCATCGCCCCCGAACGCGAAGCCGAGCACTACGATGGCCGCGATCGCGACGAGCTTCCCCGCGGTGATCACCGTCTGCAATACACTGCCGTGCTTCACGCCGAAGTAGTTGACCACGGAAAGGATCACGATGATGGCCACCGCGACGGACTTCTGGCCGAGGTCGCTCAACTCCACCAGGAAGCCGAGGTAGCGAGCGCACACCACTGCGATCGCCGCGATGATGCCGGAGTGCATCGTCCAGAACATCGCCCAGCCCCAAAGAAAGCCGAGCGCCGGCGAAAAAGCCTCCCGCAAGTACACGTAGACGCCACCCGCTTCCGGGTAGTTGCTCGCCAGCTCGGCACAGACCAGGGCTCCAAACATTGTGAGCACCCCGGCGGCGAGCCACACCGCAAACACGCCGAGCATGGTTGGGACCTGCCCGGTCACCTCGGATGGCTGAACGAAGATGGCTGCGCCGATGATGGTCCCGACCACCATCGCGGTCGCGTGCCTGAGCCCAATCGCGCGGCGGAGATCTCCGCCGCCTTCTCCAGAGGCCCGGCTCAACGCCCCCTGCGGGTCCAGATCACGATCGCTCCACAGCCGACCTGAAGGTTGTTGCTGTAGTTGAACTCTGCCGGGATAGAAGCCGTGCCCTTGTAGAACTCGACGGCCTCGGCGTCCAAAACACTGATATCGAGTAGGCCTCGATCGGGGTCTAGCCGGGTCATTCGTCCGTCTATGAAAACCATTGGAGTACAGATCCGACCTCTGATTACCAGGCTCCGGCCGGCATCGTTCAAGCGCACGCCCCGCCCCAGAAGCAAGTGAGTCAAGGAACTCGCCGAGCTTGCCTCGATGTCGGAACGCAACATGAAGTCTCCGAACCCCATGTTCATGCGCCGGACGAGACCCTCCATATCGTTGTAGAACCGTTTGGGCTCGACGGTCACGGTAAGCCCCTCGAGCTCCATCGCCTGTTCGGAGAGTTCGATCACGAGGTTCTGGGTGAGGCCGCCAGCGACGTGCAACGCCACTTCGCGGTCCGCGAAGGCGAGGTGACGGACATCGATGATATAAACGCCGTACGGGACTTCTTCGAAGACAAACATCCCACGAATGTTCGTCAGCGTGCCTATGCCCTCGTCGCGGATGCTCAGCTCCGCGTTCTCGATCCCGCGGCCCGTGGATCGGTCGATGATGCGTCCGGTAATGAAGCCTGGCACCGATGGGTCGGAAACCTCAACGACGATGTGTTCGACGACCAGGGTCCCAGGCTCGACGCCGACGGTGACAGCTTCGGAGCGGTGTCCGAGACTTTCGGCGTACACATCGATCGCGAAACCTCCCGGAGCGTGGCAGAAGAGGAAGAAGCCCTCCGAGTTGGTGCGCTCGGCCTGGGTGCCAGGGTATTCGTTCATAGGGATCGACCACTTGAGCACCACCGCCGCGTTGTCGAGCAAGACACCGCTCGACTGGTCCCGCACCGTGCCGGCGAGCACGCCTTGTGTGCGCTCATCCACCTCCCCGCACACCTGTGCGATGGCCAGCCCCACGTCTCCTTCCGACTGCGCGGACGCGGGAAGGGCCCCAAGAGCCAGGGCGAAAGCAGCGTATGTCACGAGCGCGAAGTGGCGCATCAATCCTCGAGCAAGGGCGGGTTCTTGGTGTCCTTCACGCCAAGAGCCACTCCGGTGCCCACACCAATCCCGACAGCGATCGCAGTCCCGGCGCCTATGACCGGGAGCAGCGCCACGATCGGTGCCGCTACGATCATCGCACCCACGCCCGCGAACAATCCGACCGCGGGCTTCTCCACCAAGCTGGTGTAGCGCAGGCGCTGGCGAACGAATTCTCGGGACTTGATATGCCCGTATACG
Organism: Gemmatimonadota bacterium; assembly: GCA_015664885.1. GTDB lineage: Bacteria > Gemmatimonadota > Gemmatimonadetes > Longimicrobiales > Gaopeijiaceae > UBA1138. The sequence continues at coordinate 16,354 of DQPL01000122.1, read as the reverse complement.
CCTGTTATGCCAGCGATTCCGGCAGCTAAGAGTCCAAACATGTTTCCCCCAAACGGTGAGGTGTACTCCTCCACTACGAAGCAGGGGGCTTAGGTGTTCCGACCCCCACGGCTTCGAGTATGCGGCGGGCGTGCTCGGGCACGCCTTCGATCTCCATTTCCAGGCCCGCCCGATGCACGTGATCGAGCATCTCCGCCAGACTGTACGCCCCCGTTATGTCGATCCGGCTGAGGCCCGAGCACTTGAGCACGACACGTCGAACATCGGGCTCGTCGTCCAGTCGAGCGAACAAAGCGTCTTCCATAGCAGGGGCTGACCCGAACCAGAGAACGCCGCTCGGCTCAAGGTACAAAGTGTCTCCTTCGCGCCGCGCTACCAATCCTGGCCGGAGTTGGCGCCACAAATGCACAGCCGTAGCCATGACCACTCCGAGCAGGACCGCCTGTTCGATGTGCGGGGCCAGAAGCAGAGTGAAAGCGAAGGTCCCCCATCCCACGAACGCTTGCGGCCGCGAAAGCCTCCACAGTCGGAGCAGCTCGCGTGGGCGAAAGAGGGTCGAAATCGCCGCAATGACGATCCCGGCGAGCACCGCGGTCGGAAGGGGGGCGAGTACCCCCGCAAAGGGCAGGAACAGGAGCACGCTGAAGCCGGTGACCAGACCACTCCAACGGCTCCTCCCCCCCGACAGCCGGTTCACGCTGCTGCGGGTGAAAGAGCCACCTACCGGAAAGCCGCCGGCGATTGCGGCTGCCAAGTTGGCGGCGCCCTGGCCGAGGAATTCCCTGTTCGCGTCCCAGCGCTGTCGATCTTCGCTGGCAAAGACCCTCGCAATGGAGGCAGCCTCGGCGAAGCCGACGAGCGCAATTACGGCACCGGGCAGCAGCAGCACCGGCAGCCGGTGCCACGGTAGATCCAACGTGAGCCTGGGCAGCCCGGCCGGGATGTCGCCTACAGCGGCGCCCGCATAGCCAGTCAAGCTCGAAAAAACAATTCCTCCGGCGGCCGCCAGCAGGACCCCGGGAACGAGGAAGTGAATCGCCCGTCCCCCCAAAACCAGAAGCACCGTCACAGCAGTCAGGCCGATCGACGCGACCTCCCAAGATGTTGGATGCCCGATGGCCCAGACGGCCCTACCCAGGACGCTCCCGTCCGGCGCCGGCGATCCGAGCGCGCCCGGAAGCTGCGACGAAACGATCAGGATCGCGGCGGCCGACGTGAAGCCGCTCAGCATCGGTCGAGACATCAAGTAGCTGAGCCACCCCGCTTTCAACGCGCCGACCAGCATGCGGACGACCCCGACCACCAACGCGAGAAGTGCGGCGAGCCCCACGTACTCGGCGCTACCGGCTTGAGCGAGCGGGAGCAGCGCGCCGAGCGTGAGTAGCGCGGTGAGCGCGACTGGACCGGCTTGCAAATAGGGCGAGGAGGCGAAGAACGCGGCCGCGATCGGCGGCAGTGCCGCGGCGTACAGACCGTGATGGCTCGGCATGCCGGCGAGCTCAGCGTACGCCACGGACTGGGGAATGAGCACGAGCGCGACGCTCAACCCGGCCACTACGTCTCTCCACGAGAATCCATGCACTGGATCCGAGCGGACCGGGGTAGTCATGATCCGACGCGGGCTGCGGATTTGGAGGGCGGATCCTCGCACGGATCGAAGCCCTCGGCCGCAAGCTGCTCCAGGAGTTCTGCAGTGGTCCGCGCGCGCGCCGCCAAGAATTCGCTGCCAGCGCCCCAGCGATCGGTACGAAGCTCGTGCATGGCGCCCTGACGACGGGCCTCGGCCGCGAATGCCCGGAGCACGCCAACCGGCTCCTGGCTGAGAAGGCTAGCCAAGGCGTACCGTCGCTCTCCCGCGCGTAGCCCGAGGTCGAGCGTCGCGGCGATCGAGGCTAGATCTGCGCGCGTGATCATCACGCCGGATCGTACCATGGCAAGCAGTCCAGCCAGGAACGCGTCGCCGCCGTCGCGTCGGGGATCGGGTAGGCCCGGAGCCTCGCGCAAATGAAGCGGCAGCCGGTCCGCGGGTCCCGAGCGGTCGGCTTCGGCTGCCAGGATCCGCGACAGTAGCTCGGCCCACCCCGAGTAGAAGCCGGGCGCTAGCTCCTGCACCCGCGCGAGGTAGTGAGGTAGCCACGGAGCGATGTGCTCGTCGAGCAGCGCGGCTCTGCTCTGCTCCATGATCGCACTGTGTGCGGCTTCTGGTCGCTCCTCCTCCCAGAGAGACGCATAGAGAGCCAGCAGTGCGGACAGATGATCGGGCTCCGCGGGCGGCGTGCGACCCAGCGCGCGCCAGAACCCCGCCAAGCGATCTCGCGCTTCGCCCCCCATCATACCCTCGGCACCGACGTGCACAGACGCGTACGGATAGAGCTGGAAAAGGAACACATCGCCGTGCTCGGACGCCGTGGGGGCGGGGCCGAGGCCCGCTGCCTCCGCCACTCGGGCATACTCCGGACTCGGGGGCTCCGCGAGCACAGCGAGCACCCGCAGGAGTTCGACAGGCGGTGTGGGCGGGATGTCGCTCCTGTCCTCGGTAGGCGCCGCATGTGAGAGCTGGCTCATGCCACTTCAGACGGTCGCGGGTTCGGTCTTGACGGGTAGCTTATACGCATCTCGCTCGGGACGCACCGGACGAAGCATCCACCACGGACGGCGCGTGCCGTCCGGCGAATAGTCGTCTGCCGAGCGCGTCATCTCGAGCCATTTCTCGTACATCGCCCGCGACTCGCGCGTGTCGACAAAGACGTCGCCTTGGCTGTCCCCAAGCTGGGCGGGGCCGACCCGCACCGCTTGGTGCCAGCAGTGTTGGCCCGAGATCGGGTCTGGGTGTACCGCGTGGGTGAGGTTCTGATGGACCCCAACGTCGGTCCACCAGACGCGAAGCGTGTCCGGGTCCGAGGACGAGAAGGGACCTCCGCGCTGCTTCGGCGTGAGCCCCCACTCCGAGCCTTGCTGATCCAGAGCAACCGTCATCATGCCCATGCGTTGCCCCTCCTGCCCTTCGGGTTTCCAGCGGCCCATGTGGTGGCTGCACGCAACTACCCCCGGCCGGATCCCCTCGGTAATCCAAGCCTTGAGCACGAAGTAGCCGATATCGGTCTGAACCCGGACGAGGTCGCCGGTCTTCTCGACACCCACGCGTGCGGCGTCGGTCGGGTGGATCCAAAGCGGGTTCGTATGAGCGATCTCGTCGAGCCACTTCGAATTGGCGCTCCTGGTGTGAATCTGCACAGGGACCCGGAAGGTGGTGATCATCGGCATCTGGTCGTCTTCCAGGTTATCCCGATGCACATGGCTCTTCACGTAGGTCGGGATCGCGAGCTCCGGCCATCCCCATTCAGCTAAGGTGCGCGACCAAAATTCCAGCTTGCCGCTGGGCGTCGGCCACCCGCGCAGTATCTCACCGTCCACGCGGACTCCGACCCGGCGCCGCCCCTCCTCGTCCGGATCGATCTTGGTGCCACCCGGTGCTTTCGGGCTGGGCGGCGATGCGGCACGAGTGAACACCCGACCCATCTCGTCCACACGCACATCCTCGAGCTCGGAATCCGAGACGGCCTGTTCGTATACCTGACCGACCTTGCTCGCCACCTCGAAGGCGCCAAAGCGACGCATGTACTCAAGGGGCGAGATGCCCTGGGCGGCCGCAGCTTCGGGCAGGCCGGGCACGGAGTTGTCGAAGATCCAACCGTAGTACTCGTCGACCGTCATCTTCTCGCCAGGGTGCTCACGCGACTCGAAGAACTGCCGGATGCCCAACGAGCCATCAGGATCGATTCTCCACGTCAGCTCGATCCAAAACTCGTTCTCCTCCCACACTTCTCCCGGGTTGACCTGGCGCGTGTCGGTGATCTGTTCACCAAGACGCTCGCGCGCAGTGCGCAGCACCGGCTGCCGGAAGCCGATGAACTGGCCGTCGTACTGCTCGTAGGAGGTCAGGTCGTGGCGCTCAGAGGCGTGACCCATCGGGAGCACGTAGTCGGCGAAGTAGGCGGTCTCGTTCCAAGTCGGCGTCTGAGCGATGTGCAGGCCGATCTTGCTTTCGTCGGTGAGCATCTCGATCCACGAGAAGCCGTCGGGGTTGGTCCATACGGGGTTGTAGACGCGAGTGAAGTACACGTCCACGTACGCATCCTGGTCCCGCATGAGGTGCGGCATCAGGAACGACATCTCCATGAGCGCGAGCGGATACTCGCGCGGCCAGAGCACCTCGTTCCAGCGACGTGGGCGTTGGTGCGGCAAGCGCGGCGGTTTGGGCGTGAACTTGTTCCACGAGTTCGGGAACGTGCCGCCCTCGGTCGCCAGCGCACCGAGCAGCGCGTTGAGCAGGGTCAACGTGCGCGCGACCTGCCATCCACCGAGGTTGCCCGACCCAGCACTGCGCCAGTTATGCGTGGCGAGGCGTGTGCCTGCCGTGGAGACGACCCCGGCGACCTCTCGCAGAACATCCTCCTCCAGACCTGACTCGCGGGCCGCGAACTCGAAAGTGTATTCGGAATACGTCTCGCGCAGCACCTGCTCGAAGCGCTCGAACGTGGCACTCTGCTCGCCCTGCACCGCCTCCATGTACTCTTGCCAGTTCCACCATCGGCGCACGAACTCGCGGTCGTACTTGCGCTCCTGAATCATCCAATTGGCGATGGCCAGGAAGATCGACGCCTCCGACCCCGGGTAAGGCGAGAGCCAGTGGTCCGCATGCGTCGCCGTGTTCGAGAGGCGGGTGTCGAGAACGATCAGCTTCGCACCGCCCTTCTTGCCTTCGATGATGCGTTGGGCATGCGGGTTGAAGTAGTGACCTGTCTCGAGGTGGCTGCTGACCAGCACAATGACCTTCGCGTTGGCGAAGTCCGGGCTCGGCCTGTCCATGCCCATCCACCAGTGGTAGCCCGCGCGCGCGCCACTCGAACACACATTGGTATGCGAATTGTGACCATCGACCGCCCACGCGGCTAGCATGCGCGTCGTGTACCCGTCCTCGCCAGGGCGCCCGACGTGGTACATCACCTGTTCGTGGCGCTCCTCCTCCATCGCGCGCCGGATGCGCGCGGCGATGTCGTCCAGCGCCTCGTCCCATGAGACGCGCTCCCACTTCCCCTGCCCACGCGCGCCCGCACGTTTGAGTGGATACAGGATGCGGTCCGGGTCGGTGATCTGGTTGATTGTCGCGGGCCCCTTGGCGCAGTTGCGCCCTCTCGAACCAGGATGCTCTGGGTTGCCCTCGAACTTGCGCACCTGGAGCGTATCCCGGTCGACATAAGCGAGTAGCCCACACGCCGACTCGCAGTTGAAGCACGTCGTCGGAACGAGCATGTAGCGCTTCTCGACCCGGTTCGGCCACGACTTCGAGTCGAGCTCGACCCAATCGTTCCAACGCTCCTTGGGCGGGAACGATGCGAGATGCACACGGCTGGCACCTGGGTAGAACGTCTCACCGCGAGCCTCCACCTCGGCCTTGGCCGCGGAGACACGTCGGTTCAGCTCATTGAGGTCGGTCATGCCAGAGGCACCGATTGGCCCGCCTGCACAAATGCGTGCTCGTAGAGAAGGAGTCCGGCGAGACCGGAAAGCGCGGCGATCACAGGGCTCGCGAGCGCGACAACGAGGGCGAGCACCGCGAGCGCCAATCCCACCCAGTAGAAGTGGGCATAGTCACCGCGTGTCATGTTCCTCGCTGCCAGCGTGGCGTGGGCAGTGGGATGCCGCATCGAAGCTTCGCCGAGCACCATCACGAGGTGCCCCGCTAGAGATAGTCGGAAGAGACTCGTGATCGGCTGCAAAAGCGACGGATCGCTGACGATGAGCATCAATACCCCCGCACCCGCGACCAAAGCTTGCACGAGCAAATGCGCGGGCAGCAGTGGACTCTGCCAGAGGTCACGAGCCCTCGCCTGAGCGAATAGGTACGCGGTATAGACCGCGGTCATGGCCGCGAGCGGACCGCCAACCCAACCGAACGAAGGCGTAAGGTCTGCTCTACCAATCCAGGTGGCACCGAGATGTGCCGCGAGCAAGCCCCCATACCCCGTGATGACAAAGCCGCCGCGCACCAGCCAACTTCGCCACTGCGGCTTGAGCAGCACCATCCAGAAGCGCTCCGGATGCTCGAGGTCCCAGACTAGGAGCGCGCCAGTCAACATCAGCGCGAGCATCGCCACCAACACCGCCTGGGAGCCCCACAGCGCTGTAGTGAACGGCAGCATGCCGAGCGCCCCCAGCAGTAGCGGCACGAGGTAGGCGCCTGCCGAGATCGATTTCGTGAACGTGTACAAGCTGACCCGGAAATCCCAGGGAGCCCGGTGCGGGATATCGTAGCTCAGTACCGCCGCGGCGGAGCTGTTCCACGGTCCCGGGTGTGACGCGGGGCGTCCCGAAGGCACCTGGTGGTCGACATCGCCCTGCTCACTCCACATGAACAGCCCGCCATCCGGGCGACGAGCTGCCAGGGGGTCCAGCGTTACCTGGTCCGCGCCCTTGTAGTACAACTTCGGTCGCGTCTCCTTCTCGGGACGACGCACCGTGACCGCATCTCGATGGATGATCTGGCTGACAGCGGAGAGCGGGTCGTGCATATCGCCGACCAGGATGGCCTGTGTCGGGCAAACCACGACACACGCCGGCTCCAGCCCAACATCGAGCCGATGGGCGCAGAAGTTGCACTTCTCGGCGGACTTGTCTTCGGGGTTGATGAAGATCGCGTCGTAGGGGCAGGCCGCGATGCACGCCTTGCACCCGATGCAGATCGACTTGTCGAAGTCGACGATGCCGTCGGGACGCTTGTACATGGCCGCCGTCGGACACGCGGCCACGCACGGCGCATCTTCACACTGGTTGCAGCGCGTGACCTGGAAGGAGCGACGCGCCTGCGGGAAAAGGCCAGTATCCACGTACTTCACGTAGGTACGGGTAACCGAAAGCGGGACCTCGTTCTCCGACTTGCACGCTGTCGTGCACGCGTGACACCCGATGCAACGAGTGTTGTCGATGACCTTCGCCCACAGGGGCTCTGCGGTGGTCGAAGCTGTTCGCGGCGGGGGCGCCTGTGTCGTGGGCATCCAGGGGTGGTCGAGAGGAGTCGGATCGACGCCGCCAACCTACCTTAGCGGCGGGCGAAGTTCCACCGGGGCACGTCAGATTCAGTTCGGGACTCCATCACGGATCGCACGCGTTGGACTACTTCGGGATGCTGCGCGGCAACATCGGCCTGCTCGGCCGGATCTGCGTCGAGGTCGTACAACTCGATTGATGCCTCGGGATCGTCGTGGCCGCCCAGGCGAACGCCCTTCCAACGACCCATGCGCACCGCCTGAGCGCCATTCCAGAGCCCGTGGTATTCCCAATACAGAGATGTGTGCTCGGTCTGCGTCGCTTCACCCAAAAGCGCCGGTAAGAAGGAGATGCCGTCGATGCCGCTGGGAGACGTTACGCCCACGGCATCCGCCAACGTAGGCATCATGTCCCAAAAGGCCGAGATGTGGTCAGACGACGAGCCCGGCTCGATGTGCCCTGGCCAGCGCGCGATGAAAGGCACTCGGATGCCTCCTTCATATACGGATCCCTTCAGGCCGCGGAGGCCGCCGCTGCTGTCGAAGAAGTCGGCATCCACCCCACCGGTGTAGGTGGTCCCATTGTCGCTGGTAAACATCACCAGAGTGTTGTCCGTGAGGCCGAGCTGCTCGAGCTTGGCGAGAATACGGCCGATGTGTGCGTCCATCCTGGTGATCATGCCCGCGTAGGCGGAGAACGGCCTCGGGTGCGGCAGATAGCTGCGATCCCCCAGGTACGGCTCCTCGTCGAACGCGCCATCGTATTCGGCCACCGACGAGTCGGGCACCTGTAGCGCGAGGTGAGGTACGGCGAACGGGAGATAGAGGAAGAACGGGCGATCGGCGTTGTCCTCCAGGAACCGCAAGGCGTCGTCCGCCATGACGTCCAGCGAATACTCGTTACCGGCGAACGACTCGTACGATGAAGGATCAGCGGGATCCCCCTCGAGCCGTTGGTGTGGCGAGAAGTACTCGTTGTCGAGCGGCACGCGCTCACCGTTTCGCCACAAGTGCGTCGGGTAGTAGTTGTGCGCCTGCTTCTGGTCCAAGTATCCGAAGAAGTAGTCGAATCCGTGCAGGTTGGGCTCGCCCGGGGAGCCCGGCCCCCCTAGGCCCCACTTGCCGATGGCGCCCGTGACATACCCCGCGTTCTGAAGCATGCGCCCGATCGTATAGGTGCCAGGATCGAGCGACATCTGACCTCGCTCTTCGGAGTCGATCCAGCCGCCCAACTCGAAGTTGTCGCGCACCTGAGAATGGCCCGTGTGAAATCCGGTGAGCAGCGTGCCGCGGGAAGGGGCACAAACCGGGCTACCCGAATAGTGCTGGCTGAATCGAATTCCCTGCGCGGCGAGCTGATCGAGGAAGGGCGTCCTGATCTTTGTCTGGCCGTACGAACCCAACTCTCCGTATCCGAGGTCGTCCGCCAGCATATAGATGATGTTCGGCAGCGGAGGATCGGACGGTTGGCACGCCACAAGCCCGAGCACCAAGAACAACACGATGGGGCGTGGACGAGGGAGAAAAGACGCTGGCATCGATTCCACCGGGCATTGGGGTGGGCGGGTCGCACCGATGATACGACCCGCGCGCCATCAAGACCAAGTGGACGCCGAGGCCTATTCCTCGCGCAGTGTCCGGACCGGATCGATTCGGCTGGCCCGAAGCGCTTGCAGAGCTAGCGCAGGAAGCGCCACGAGCACGAGCGTTGCCGGCGCCGTTAGGTAGGTGCCAAGATCCAGTGTTTCGACACCGAAGACGAGACCCTTGAGCAAGCCGGCTCCGAGGGCAGCGCCCAGTAACCCGAGCGAGACGCCCAGGCCAACCGGGATCATGCCTCGAAGAATGGTGCGCGAGGCGACACTCGTGCTCTCCGCACCCAGCGCGAGTCGAAGGTTCTGCACCGTGCGTTCCATGCCGCCCACCCCTCCCGAAGTCCGGTTCAAGTCGAAGATTCCCCGCAAGCCACCCCAGGCCCCAACTCAGGCGAAGTGAGCCGTGATCTTGAGTGCTTCCCAGGCGTACCAACGTCGCGCGACCCGCAGCGACACTCGAGTAGCCAGCTCGCGGAACTCGTCATCGAGATCCGCCCGTACGCTCGACCCTCGCGCGCCACGCGGCAGCACTCGGTCGAGAAGCGCGGCAGCCCACAGCGGCGGAAGCGACTGTCTCAACCGACTTCTCCGAGCACGTTGTCGAGCCCACGCGAAAGAGCATCGAGCGCCCGCCGGCTCTCCCGAAGAGCCTCAACGCCGCTCGGGGTCACGGCGAAGCGCCGCAGAGGACCGCTGCGATGCGGATCGTCAGGCACCTCCTCACTCCAGGTGGCTAATGCCTTTCGCTCGAGCCGCTCCAGGGTCGTGTAGAAGGCCCCTCGCGAGACGCTGCGACCCGCGCTGCGCTCGATCTCCCTGCGCACATCGAGCGCGAACGCCTTCTTCTCCTGTTGCAGGATCGCCAGCAACACCATCTGCTCGAACTCCCCCAAGAACGACTTCGGACTCACCGCGGCCTCCTCGACCTCGTACACAATGTAGACGACCCTGTACACAATGTAGACGACAGTGGTCGACAAAAAGTTGCACGAGGTCGAAAATTGCCTCCGGCTGACGACTATTGCGGCAGACCCACCCCGGCCAGCTACGTCGCCGAACCACTCTCCGAGGGGACCTGTGCGGGCGTCGGATCGCTCCCTATGGCCAACTCTTGGCCACCTGAATCGCCCTCGACCGCCAGCTCTGCGCGAGCCGTAGCGACCTGTGCTGTAAGCGCCGTGCTGAAGATGTGCGCGTTCGCTTCATACCACGAAGCCCACGCCGGGCTGCGCAGGTGCTGCTTGAGCGTGGCCTGATACGTGTCCCACATGAGATGATCCAGGGCGCCGACTCGGTGCTGGTAGACGAGGTTCCCGAAATGGCGATACACGGCGGTCATGTACGCATCCCAGCGCACGGCCTCTCCCGGGGAGAGAGCCGCAGGATCCCGCTCGGCGCGCGCCAGGAACGCCGCGAATTCGGAGTCCCGAAACGAGTGCTCCAAAAGTCCTATGCTGTTCTGCACCATGGAGTTGAACGAGGCCGCGCGCACCGAATTGGTGTTTTGCTTCATCTGTTGCGCCAGGTACACCAACGAGATGACGACGCCAATGGCGCCGACGAACTCTCCGATGTTCCCGAGGGATTGAAGAGAGGTCATGAAAGGTGTTAAGGGAGTGGACGTGGCTCGCCTTGCGACGACTGCCGAGAAAGGTACTTCACGAATGTGAAGAGCCTAGCCCCCCCTGCGAACCGTCCCCCGTCCGGTGCCTCGCCGCGCTTCAGGCCCCGATCAGTTCATCCACCAAGAAGAGATCGGTCAGTAGCGCCCGAAAGTGGATGTTCGCATTGAGATTGTCGATCAACTGCGAGCTGACCGAGGACTGCGCGGCCACGAGCCGGAGCGCCGACAGCGCGTCGGACGCGTCGCGCTCGACAACGTCCAGAACCTCCGCCCATGTGGTAGCGGGCTCGAGCGATGCCTCCGCGACGAGTCCGCGCAACGCGCCCGCGAGTCCGTCCAGCGCTGCCTCGCTCTTACTCAAAAAGATACGTAACTGACCCCCGGACTTGGAGCCCTGGTCGCTGGTCAGTCCCTGCGCCGCGAAGGCCAAAAAGAACTCGTAGCTCTCTTCAATGGCATCAATACGGCCCTTAACGTCATCGCGAAGCGAGGACACGGCTACTCCTGAGGAAGGGAAAGGAGTGCGGGGCGGGCCTTAGAGAAGGGCCTCGCCCCGCACGTCGCTATTCTGAGGCGCTGCGCGCCTCGGGAGAAGCGCCTTCGGCCTCGGCAGTCTCTGCGGCGCGAGGAGTCCCCTCGGTCACGGAAGGAGGAGCGGCCCCGTTGGTCACGACCCACTTCGCCGGGTCGTGGTGCGCCAAGTAGTGGTCGCGGTCGACCCAGCCGCGGATCATGGACCATGTGATCCACATCTTCTCGGGCCGGAGCGCAAAGTAGATGTGAGACGCTGTGAGGAGGATGAGCGATACACCGCACAGACCGTGGATCACATACACCACACCCCAAGTGCTGTCGGCAAGCATGTATGGGTTGGGCGTCCAGAAAGGCGTATCGATGCGGACCATCATGAGCACTCCCGTCGCGATCACGCCGAGCCCCACCACCACGTTTGCGTGGTGGAACATGCGATGGTCGAACGGATACTTACCGGCCTTGGGAGCAGGGGCCTTCGGCGACATGATGTGCTTCAGGTGCGCAACGCCCTCGCTGAAGCCGATCTGGAACATGGACCAGAAGTCCTGCCATCCGATCGAGTGGATGATGTGGTAGATGATGGTTGCCGTCAGCACCACGCCGGCGATCCAGTGAATCTCCACCCACGCAAACTGCAGCCCTAGCACCGGAACGAACGCCGTAACTAGAAGGACGAGCATCGACGCCGACATCGTCCAGTGGAACACACGTGAGGCCAACGAGTGGCGCTGGATGCGCTCCGGAATACCCGCCGGCACCTCGGTCGCCTCATGCGCTTCACTCGGGCGAGTCTTGATCCACACGGCGTGTCCAATCAGGAAGGCTGCCGCCACGATGATCGCGGCCCACATCAGGTCCCACGAAACGCCAATGAGCACGTCCTGGCCCCACGGGTCCAACGCTCTGCGCCAGAGATCCATTATGCGACGCTCCTGACCGCGCGTCTGACCAAGTTCCTCATCATCGGAATCTTGTAGTCGTTATGGCGCAGTACGCGTGCACCCTGGACCGACAGCTCGCCGGCCTCGTTCGCCACACTCTCACCGCCCGTCGTACCGGTGACGAGCCGCTCGACCCTCTCGAGCCGTACGGGATAAGGAGCGACACCACCTACAGAGATGCGCGCGTCGGTGATCGTGCCACCAGAAACCTGGAACGCCGCCGCGACACTCACGAGCTGGAAGTCCCACGAGCCGCGGTCCCGCACCTTCTCATAGTAGAACTGAGCGTTCGCCCATACCGCCGGGATATGGATGGCGGTGAGCAAATCCCCGGGCTTCACCACCGTCATGCGAGTGATGTCGATCGCCGGGCCGATGAAGAAATCTTCCGCATCGTGGTCCTTCGGCGAGCCACCACCGCGTACGGTCATCTTGGCGTCCAGCGCGACCAGCGCCGGCGCTGTGTCTGACGGGCTCACCGCGACGCAGCGGCTCGCCCCCATGATGGCGTGCTCGCGGTTCATCGCCTTCGGCGCCGCAGCGTAGCACGTGTTTCCACCCGCGCGATAGCAAGGCCAACCGCTTCGGTAGTACCAGCAACGCGTGTCCTGGGCGATGTTGCCGCCCAGCGTGCCTTGGTTCCGAATCTGCGGCGTCGCCACGTGCTCGGCTGCCGTCGCAAGCAACGAGTAGTCGGATTGGACTCGAGCGTGGTTCACGACCTCTGTGAGCGACGTCATCGCGCCGATCGTGAGGCCGCCTTGCTCTTCGGTTATGCCGTGGAGCTCCTCGATTCCGCCCAAGTCGACCACCACTGCCGGGCGTTTGATACGGTCTTTGAACCAGTCGTACGAGTCGAGCCCGCCAGCGAGGACCCACGCCTCGCCGCGGTGCTCATCCAACAAGGCCAACGCGTCGTCCACCGTGTTCGGCTGGAAGAGCTCGAAGGCCGGAATCATATCTCTGATGATCGCCATGGTTCTTCTCCCTAGCCGACGTGTTGGTCGAGGCGGCCGAACGCGGGATCGCGTCCTTCGAGTTCGGACAGGATGATATCGGGCGTCAGTGGCGTCCGGCACAAGCATGTGCCCATTGCGTCCGCGATGGCAGTCGTGAGCGCTGCCGCACCTGCACCCACAGGCGGTTCACCGATGCCCTTAGCCCCCACAGGCGTCTGCGGATCGGCGATGCCTACGGCAGCCCACTTCATGTTGAGTGGAATGTCGAGGAAGCCCGGAGGTCGCGCGGTGTAGAGGCGGTTCGCGAACGCCACCCCGTACTTGGGGTCGTACACCCACTTCTGCGTCATCGCCATGCCCATTCCCTGGATGCAACCACCGAAGAGTTGAGCGCCAAGGCTGCGCGGGTGGACTACCGTTCCGCAGTCGGTGACACCGACGAACTCCTTGATGTCCACCACGCCGGTCTCGACGTCGAGCTCCACCTGCGCGAAGCCGGCGACGAAGGTGTAGACTCCTCCGCGGCCGCCGTAGTTGTCCTTCGCGACGCCCATGAGGCCCTCACCAGCAAGCATTGTGGCCGCTGGCACCGTTTCCCGGTGGATGTCGTCTGGAAGCTCATGGCCGTCGTACTCGCCGCCCATCTGGATCGCGCGTTCAGCGACCTGCGCGAACGACATGCCAGCGCCACCGCCGCGCCGGAAGACGCGGCCGTTGTCGAGCACGTAGTCGCCCGGCGAACCGCCCAGGCTCTGTGCCGCGATCTGGCGGATCTTGCGCGCCGCATCCGTGGCCGCCGCATGGTTGGCCCGGGTGTGTGCGTGCATCGTCTGACTACCCGCCTGCACCGAGCTGCGCGGCATGCCACGGCTCGAGTCACCCCAAACGATCTCTACCTGGTCCCAGTTGAGACCGAGAATCTCCGCGGCCGGGCGGGCCGTATCAGAGATCGAATGCGTGCCGAGATTACCGATGCCCTGGTGCACGTACAGTTTGCCGTCAGGGCGAATGACCATGAGGCCGTCGAATCCGCGCGAGCCCGCCGTGTACGGTGACAGCGCCACGCCGATACCGGTGACCTTCGTGCCTTCGCGTCGGCCCGACAGCGCCTGCTTGCCGGCCCAATCGAACAGCTCCGCACCCTGCTCGAGCGCCTCTTTCGCGTGCACGCTCGTAAGCGTCGAGCCACGCGGACCGAACGCCACGTCCGGGTCCGGCGCGTTGATCAAGCGCATCTGGAGGGCGTCTACCTCGAGCTCGCGGCCCGCCTTGGCCAAGATCGGCTCAAGCATGGAGACGATCTGCGCCCCACCTGGACCTCTCTGCGCAGCCTTGGGCGGAGTGTTCGTATACATCGACACAGCGCGGAAGCGCATGTTCTCGGGCGTATAGATCAGGTCGGCGATCGCGCCTGCGGTGCCGTTGTCACCCGATCCGTACGCGCCGCCCTCCTCAACGATGAAGAGGTCGATGCCGATGCACTTTCCATCACTTCGGAAACCCATCTTCACCCAGGCCTGGAAGCCAGGGCGCGCCCGGCCTACGTAGTTCTCTTCGTAGCGCGTGATACGCAGCATGACCGGTCGGTTGATCTTCCGCGAGAAAATCGCGGGAATCTGCATGGGCGTTGTACCGGCGATCTTCGAGCCGAAGCCGCCCCCGCAATACGGGGCGATCAGGACCACGTCTTCTTGATCGATGCCGACAGCCCCTGCGACGGCGGCCTTCGTGCGCTGCGCGGACTGGGTCGATACGTGGGCGAACAGCTTTCCGTTCTCCCAGTACGCCATGTTGGTGCGGGGCTCCATGGGATGGTGCGTCACCGACTGGTGGACGATCTCCTCTTCGAGGATCAGGTCCGCCTCGGCGAACGCCGCGTCCACATCGCCCTTGTCCCAGTTGCTGATCGCAACCGCGTCGCTGGGCATACGCCCGGCGTCGATCTCGGCGAAGTCGGCCTCGGTCCACTTGAAATCACTCCAGACCGGCCCGTCACCCTGTTCTGCGTCGGGCGCCCGCGCGAAGCGGTTGCCATCTGTATAGGCGGTCGGGCCACCGGGGCGCAGGCTGTCGAGCGGGTCCAAAACGAATGGCAACGGCTCGAAGTCGACGTCGATCGCTTCGATCGCATCAGCCGCGATTTCTTCAGTGATCGCCGCAATCGCGAGCACAGGCTCACCCTCGTAGTGCGGCTCGTCGGTCAGGCACGCCTCTCTCGGGCCCTCCCGTGACGGGACTTCTTCAGCGCGGAGGATACCGATGACCCCCTCCATAGCGAGCGCACGGGTCGCGTCGACCCCGCGCACTCGACAATGCGGCATCGGGCTCAGAAGGAGCTTTGCGAATACCATATTGTCCGGACGAAAGTCTTCGGAGTACCGGGCGCGACCCGTGATCTTCGCGATCAAGTCCGGCGGTGCGATATCGGTTCCGATCAGTTTCTCAGCCATGTCGCTCTCCTAAACGCTGCGTGCGAGCTCGGCGGCTCGCATCGCGCAGGTGAGGATCTTGTCGTAGTCGGCGCACCTGCAGAGGTTGCCGGAGAGTGCGTGAGCTGCTTCCTCGCGCGTGGGGTTCGGATTCACCCGGATCATCGCTTCCATGCTCATGATGAAGCCCGGAGCGCAGAAAGCACACTGGAATCCACCCTGCTCGAGCACCGCTTGCTGCACGATGCTCAACTCGCCCGTGTCCGGATTCTCGAGGCCCTCGATGGTGGTGACGGCCCGCCCACGCACCTGATGCGTGAGCATCGAACACCCGTAGTGATTGACCCCGTCGACCAGGACCGTACAGGCGCCGCATTCGGCCCGGTCACAACCGAACTTGGTGCCCGTCATGTTGAGCCGGTACCGGAGCGTCATCGCCAACGTCTCGTGGGGCAGAACGTCGACGCGACGATCCTGACCGTTGATGTTGAGCGTGATTAGTCGCTCGGTAGCCCCGGGCATCTGCGCGCCGAGAGCTTGGGCACCACCCAGCAGGTATCCGGTGGAGGAGGCGGTCGCACCGACAGCGATCACGCCTTTGATGAAGGACCGCCTGGAGTATTTCTTCTCCAGCAAGCCCACGGATTCAGCGTCGCCCATCGAACTACTCCTGGCAGAGGGCATACGGAGGCAGCGGGAGAGGCCCGACAACCTCCTACCATCACGGCATTATACGGTGCTCTTCGCCGTCTCGCGAGGGCTCAGCAGCAGCGAGCGCGGACCACAACAGCATAGTGAGCCTGCGCGCAATGCACCCCTCCACCTCCACCTCCGCGCACCCCAGCCGCGACGGCACGACAGGAGTCACCGACCCCCGGCCTCCACTACAGCCAGCTACCGCGCAACCCGCACATGGCCGCGACACCACGACAGGAGCCACCGACCCACCGGCCTCCACTTTACTCCAGTTGTCGAGGCGGCTGTCCCGCTAGTTGTTCCCGCGCTCCTGCGCCCTCGCGCCGCTCAGAATGTTGAAGAGAGCGTAGTTCCCCTCGTGGCACGCGTACTCGAAGACCTGTTCGGGTAGCCCCTTGAACGGCACTTCCCCGCTGAACGGCCGCGTGAAGGTCTCGGGATCCTCGACCGTGAACTCGTAGTTCAAGGTGTTTTCGTCGGCGCGCGTGAAGCGCTCCGTCACCTTGAGCTTCTCTGAGGTGCCCGAGATG
>DQPL01000041.1 GCA_015664885.1 Gemmatimonadota bacterium | reverse complement strand
CGAGGTTCAGCAGCGCCATGTGCGCGAAGAAGTTTGGCCGGTACTCCTCGTTGTAGTAGACGATCGTCCGCTCGTCTCCGTGGGGGTGCGGGTGGCCGAGGAAGTGCTCGAGGTCCTCGACCCGGCTGTTGGCCCAGTAGTTCGCGATCATCCCGTTGGCGACGTTGAGGTCTTCGGCCAGGGCCTTGTTCCGGAGATCGAGCGGCGTGATGCGCTCGTGACCTCCGTAGTTGGGGTGGATGTGGTTGTCGCCGGAGTACCAGCCGTTCGCGGCCATGTCGATCCAGCGATCGAGCTGGACCTCGACCGTCGTCCACTCGCCGGCCCGCACGTCGACCTGATGCGTCTCGGGCTCGTACTCGAATCCGCGCCACACTTCGAGCTCGGCGTCGCCCACGGGGAGCGTGACCGCGAAGCTGCCGTCGGTGTGGAAGTAGTAGTCGTCACCGGCCGCGCTCAGGACGCGCGGGAAGCTCCCGCGCGGGAAGTAGCTGCGCCCGTCGGCGGCGATGAGGTAGATGCGCGACGGAAGCAGACGCCCGTCCGCGCCGCTGACCCGAACCCGCACCTGCCCCACCGGCTCGGACCATGCGTACTCCTCGATCCGAATGCGGCGGGGCACGCCCCCGCCGCGCCCCACGGTGTACAGCTCGAAGCCCATTCCCTGGTCGGTGGTTCGCTCCTCTCCGGGTCGTCCACCGTTTCGCGAGTACACGAGCCGCTCGCCGTCCGGGGACCAGGAGGGGAAGTACTCGTCGGTCGGCGAATGCGTGAGCCGCACCTGCTGGATGCCGGGGCTGGAGCGGTCCTGCGCCGCCCGCGCCTGAGCGGTCGGGACCTGATAGATATCGTTGGTGCCCGAAGCGTCAGTGATGTAGGCGACCGATCCTCCGTGGGGAGCGACGACGGGCGAGGCCTGATAGTTGGTCTCGATCCGGATCAGAAGGCTCGACTCTCCCGTGGCCGCGCTCCAGCGCCACAGGGACCCCGATCCCAAGGCCGCCTCGCCGCGCTTGGAGACGAAGACGATGTCGCCCGTGTCGCCAATCCAGTCGCCCACCATGTCCTGTGCGCGGGGGTCGGCGATCACCGCCTCCGCGGATCCGCGCCCGAGGTCGTACGCCCACAGGTCGAAGGTGCCGTCGCGACCGGTCGTGAACAGGATACGTGCCCCATCCGGCGAGAACCGCGGTCTGAGGTCGAGGTGCAGATTTTCCGTCAGACGGCGCTCGACACCACTCTCGAGATCGAGGAGGTAGATGTCGAAATTCAGATCCACGTCGGCGGCGAATGCGATCGATCGACCGTCGGGCGACCAGCTCGGCTGCGAGTGGTACCCCGGCCCGGAGGTGAGCTGGCGCGCCACGCCCCCTTCGACGGCCACCAGCCAAATGCGGCCCTGGTACGCGAACGCGATCGACGCACCGTCCGGCGCCCAGGCCGGATAGGTCGGCGAGGCCGTCACGGGCGGGGGGAAGTAGGCCTCCATGTACATTTTGCTCGCCCCGCCCCCGCTGCTCATCGAGGGATATCCTCCGGGAAACGAGCTCGGATACTCGCGCTGCTGCGCCGACGCGGGCGCCGCGACGAGGACGAAGCTCACGAGGAGCGGGGCCATCGATTTCATGCTCAACCTCCGGGCGGTTAGGCTAAGGGAAGGCAATAGTGTGCCGACGCCTCCGGTTGCCGCCAGAGGCGGTGGTGGCGATCGGCATCAGGTGCGACCATCCGCTCCCGATGGGGCTGCCGTTGGTGTTGTCGTAGGATCTCGCGCTGCGCTGACCTGCGGCGCATCTTGAGCCCATGAGCGATCCCATTACCCGCCTGAACGCAGCCCTTGAAAGCCGCTACTGCATCGGAGCCGAGACCGTATCGACGACGTGGGTTCGCGCCTTTTTCTCGTGTGTGCTCGCGCTCGCGACCGCGGCGTGCGTCGCTCCCAGAGACGCTGCGCAGCAGGACCAAGCCGTCGAGGCCGACCACTTCGTGCCCTCGCGGCCGGAGACCGTGAGTTGGGGCTGGTATCCGATCGACAAAGAACCCGTTGTGACGATCCAGTCCGGCGAGACGGTTCGCATCAACACGCTGACGCACGCGGGGGCGACCCAGCGTGAGGAGCCCGGCGCCTACCTCACCGGACTCGGCATCCCACGCGATGAGATCCTGCAGGACGTCTTGGACTTCTGGGCCTCGAGAGACGGGCGTCCGCGAGAGGGCCGTAGCGGCCACGTCATCACGGGCCCCGTTTACGTCGAGGGCGCCGAGCCCGGCGACATGCTGGAAGTGCAGATTCTGGACATCCAGACGCGCGTGCCCTGGGGCATCAACAACACGAGTGCCAGGGGTGGCGTGTTCTCGCAGGGCTATCCCGGCTTCGACGACGACGACCCGGAGCTCGACATCGCCCAGAGACGACACGTGATTCGGACCGGCGAGGTCGATGGGCGGGAGGTCGCGTTCTTCTCGCCGGATATCCAGGTGCCGCTCGCGCCGTTCATGGGGATCGTCGCGGTCGCGCCTGATCCTGTTGTGGGCGAGCCCGGCGTGTCCGTCCCGGGTGTGCAAAGCTCCCGTCCGCCAGGAGCCTTCGGCGGCAATCTCGACGTCAAGGACCTCACCGCCGGAACGACAGTCTACTTGCCGGTCTTTCATCCGGGCGCGCTTTTCTACGTGGGCGATCCGCACGGAGCACAGGGGGACGGGGAGGTGAGCGGCACCGCGATCGAGCAGTCGCTGACAGCCACGTTCCGCTTCGTCGTCCACAAGGACGTGAGCATCTCGGGACCGCGCGCCGAGAACGACACCCACTACCTCATCATGGGAATCGACCTCGATCTTGACCGCGCAACGCGACACGCTACGTGGGAGGTCGTCGACTTTCTGGTGACCGAGAAGGGGCTCTCCCCGGCAAAGGCACTCTCGCTTGCCAGCATCGCTGTCGACTTCCGCGTCAGCGAGGTTGTCGATCTGACTCAAGTGGTCACCGGGTTCATACCGAAGAGCATCTTCCTGCGGTAGAAGCGGCCACGTGTTCGTCAGCGCCGGTTTCGCACCGACCTACTCCGACGCGGAGACATCACCATGATCCGGCATCGTCGCCTCTTCCTTCTTCTCAGCGTTGCGGTCGCCCCGGCCTGCTCGACGTCCGCGGTCGCCTCGATGGACTCCTGCGATAAGCCGGCCAACGAGATCGTTGCAGAGAACTGCCAGGCCGGAGACCCTCCCGCCGAGTCATCATAGGGCAGGGCAACACAGTTTGATTCGGAGGCGGAGGCTGTTACCGTTTCGCCGGCCGGATTTCCTAATTTCGGTCGACTGAGTACTCCGTCTCCGACGCCAGGCGCTACTGACCCTGAGCGGGCCCATCCTGGGACAGGGAAGGGGTATGCTGCCCTGAGGCGTGCCTCCGGCGACTAAGCGACGAGTCCATCCTGCAGACGGTCTTGGAGCGTCATGTCGGGAACCCGCCTGTTGCCCAAGCAGATGCCCTAGCGGGCAGACACTAGGCACCTCCGCGATCTGCGCCAAAGACTGTGCCGATTCGACATCGCCCTCCTACCTGACCCGGACGTACTTCTGGAGGTTCCGCGGGACGGGCTCACCACCGTAAATGTTGCCGTCACGATCCACCGCGACGAACTCTGCCCCGTTTCCGAGGATGACCGAAGGGTCTCCCCACTGGTAGACGATGAAGTCCGTCACCCAACCCGTCTCGGCGTCTCCGATGCGGATCCCCATCTCCCAGCCCGGATTCTGCACGTTGTCCGACTCCGAGTCGGCCACGAAGATCTGCCCGTTCGTGTCGAACGCGATGCCGCTCGGCCGCCCGAACTGCGTCCATGTGGCCAGGTGCGTCCCTTCTTGATCGAAGATCTGGACTCGGTTGTTGCTCCGGTCCCCGACGAAGATCCGTCCCCTGGAGTCCATCTCGATGGCGTGCAGAGCACGGAATTCCCCGGGCGCGTACCCCGTCTGGCCCCACGACATGATGAACTGACCGTCGCTCGTGAACTTCATGACGCGGTTGTTTCCGTTGTCGTTGTGGCCGTCCGCGATGAAGACGTTGCCGTTGGGTGCCACGACCACGTCGGAGGGGGAGTTGAAGCTGTCCCGACCGCTACCAGCCATGCCCGGTGTGCCGAGGCGCAGCAGCACGTCACCCGTGGGGCTGAACTTGAAGACGAGGTGTCCCCGCTGGTCACCGTCCGGGATGTTGCCCGAGCCCACGGCGTCGGTGACCCAAACGTTGCCGTCAGGGTCGACATCGATGCCGTGCGGCCAGATGAACAATCCGCTGCCGAAGCTCTCCACGACCTTCCCGTCGAGGTCGAACTTGATCACCGGATCCAGGTCCGAATCCACGCACTCGTTGCCGAAGCGGCTCGGTGTGACATCGAACCCGCGGGCGTCACAGCGTATCACCGCCCACACGTGCTCTCCGTCCGGGTCCATGGTGACTTTGCCCACCGCTCCCATCCGCCTTCCGTCCGGCAGCTGCGCCCAGTCGTCCACCAGGCGGTAGGGGCTGGGGCCCGACTGCGCCAGGAGCTCCGCTCCCGGAGTGAGTAATGCGATTCCGACCAGCGCGCCGATCCACGCAGCTGGACTCGCGTTCAAGCCACGGATTGACATGATCTCACCTCGCTTCAGCGGACTCGGGGGGGCGGGCGGCAACCGTACGCTCCGGGTGGGGGGTGGTCAACCGGGGGACCATGTATCTTTCCCGTAGGTCACATAATACATATTATACGAAGTAAACCGATACCGCCTCCAGGGGGTCGCTGACGCCCGTTGTTGCCCAAAATGCTCCCGTCCCTCACGTTTTCCCGCCCCGTGAGGAGAGTGCCACTAATGAGAACGTTCAAGCAAGCCGCAGCCGCAGCAGTGACGGCCGTCTGCATCGCTGTCCCAATCCACGCTCAGAGCGGCGCTCCGGTCATTGCCGACGTGGTTTACGGCCACAAAGCCGGGATGGCTCTGACGTTCGACGTCTTCACTCCAGCTGGCGAGTCCAACGGCGTCGGTATCCTGTACATGGTGAGCGGCGGCTGGGTCTCGCGCTGGACGCCGCCGGACCGGGCTCGACCAGGTTTCGAGGCACTTCTGAACGCTGGCTTCACGGTATTTTCCGTCCGTCACGGGAGTAGCCCCCGGTTTAAGGTTCCGGAAGCACACGCCGACGTCCGTCGCGCGGTGCGGTTCGTGCGCCTACACGCGTCGACCTACGGAGTTGACCCAGACCGCCTGGGTGTCTACGGCGGAAGTGCCGGTGGCCACCTCTCCCTCATGCTAGGGCTGGCTTCGGACGACGGCGACGCCAGCGCCACCGACGAGGTGCTGCGGGTCAGCAGTCGCGTCGCGGCAGTCGTCGCCTACTACCCGCCTGTGGATCTACGCGGGCGTGCCACGGCGAGCGAAGACTTTCCGGCGTCACTCCCCGAGAACGGACTCTTCTTTGCGAAAGGGGTCGTGCCTGGGGCCGCGGACCGTTTCGTGGCGCTCGAGTTCGAAGACGAGCTCGGCGCCTCGGTGTCGCCTATCCTCCACGTTTCATCCGACGATCCGCCGACGTTACTGGTGCACGGAGACGCCGACGCGCTCGTGGACTTCAACAACAGCGAGCTCATGCAGTCGGCACTGATGAGCGCGGGCGTCGAGACGGGCCTCGTAGTCATTGAGGGCGCGGGTCACGGATTCCGGACCCCAGAGCACCGCACGCAGGCCATGGACGCGCTGGTGGCGTGGTTTAAGGAGCATCTGACGGGGCGCTGAAGTAGCGCTTTACACTGAGTCAGTCGCCGCCCGTCCAGCGCATCTGCAGCCCCTCTCGGTCGACCACCCGACCCCGAAGATAGACCTGCGAGATGGTCCGCGTGTTGCGGATGTCTTCGAGCGGGTTTTCATCGAGGATCACGAAGTCGGCGGTCTTGCCGGCGGCTAGAGTGCCCATTTCGCTCAGACCGAGTCGTTCCGCGGGTCGGCTGGTGCCCGCGACGATCGCCTGCATCGGGCTCATGCCAAGGCGCACGAAGATTTCCAGCTCCCGGTGGCCCGTGTAGCCGAAGAAGTGGCCTGGGAGGGCCCCGGCATCGGTCCCCAACACGATGTCCACACCTGCAGCCACGAGCCGGGAAAAAGCCTTGCTCAACGCTCGTTCCCGCTCGGCGGCGCTGGCCGCCAGCTCCCCCGCGTTGGCGCTCGATGGCTGACGGGCGTCGTAGGCTTCGCCGAGGCGCGCCGACACGTCGGGTTGCGTCGTTTCCCGTAGGAACGGGTCGTCCGCCACACGCTCACGCCGAAGCTCACCCAGTCCGAGATTCGGGACCAGGAAAGCTCCGGCGTCGCGGATCTGCGCGATCAGACTCTCACCCATGGCCGCGCCGATACGTCCGTGAAGGAAGCCCGCCACGCCGGCATCGAGCAGATCCGGCATGTCCTGAGCGTTCTGTTGATGCACGAAGACCTCAATGCCGCGCACCTGGGCCTCGTCGAGGATCGCGCGATAGACGTCCCGCCTCAGCTTCACCTGGCTTCCCCCGCGATCGTCGACCCAGATCTTGATGAAGGGGATGCCTTTGGCGGCGACCTCACGGACCGCGTCACGGGCGTCTTCCGAGGAGGCCACGCCCCTCAGAACAGTCATCCCGGTCTCGTCAGCGATGGCGATAGCCTGCGACAGGAACTGGTTGTTGGGCCCCTGCCCTGGCGGCGCCATTCCGGCGGCGAAGACCAGCCGGGCACCCTCGGCGTCGCTCTCCCGCTGTGTTCGCTGGACTTCCAGCGCTAGTCCCTCGGGATCGCTGCCGGCCGAGAAGACCGCGCCGAACCCGTAGTAGGCGTAGCGCTCGAGGTGCTCGATCAAGTTCGACCGCGTGTAGTTCTCGGCTCCCCAGCTCGTGTAGCCCTCGTATCCGAGATGGGCGTGGGCGTCGATCAGGGCCGGAATGATTGTCTTTCCGGTCACGTCGATTGGCGTGGCTCCGAGTGGCGTAACGACCTCTCCCCGGGGCCCAACCGCGACGATCCTGTCGCCTTCTACGAGGAGGGCGCCCTGCTCGATGAGGCTTCCATCTCCGAGGATGAGGCGAGCGCCTTCGAAGAGCACCGCGGTGGAGACCGGAGCATCAGTTGCGCAACCCGCCGCTGCGATGAAGAGGCCGAGTGCGAAGATCGGCGATGTTGTGCGTTGCATCTCGCGCCTCCATGTAGTCCGCTCAGTCTACCTCAGCTAGCTAGGAGGGCGGCTAGGTGGTCGCGGCCGTCCTGAGCTCCTGTATCCGCATCTCGAACTGCCCTCGGTCGGCTGCGTTTTCCTCCAGGTCGCTCAATACGCGCTCATAGAGTTCGATCGCGCCCGAGGAATCGCCCTGGTCAGCGCGTATGCGGGCGGCACTCGCCAGCGCGGCGCGCACTTGGAAGTCGAGCTCCGATCGATCCGCGATTCTCAAATAGATCGCTTCGGCCTCACTCCAGAGGTCGTCCTGCTCGTAGGCGGCCCCGAGCAGCGCGGCGCCCTGGAACTCGATCGGATCTCGCGGCGATGCGCCAAGCGGCTCTAGTACGACCCGAGCCTGCTGCGGATCGTCGGATTGCAAGTACAAATCGCCCAGCAACAGTCGGGCTTCGCCCTCGTACGCCGTGCCGCTGAAGCGCTCGAGGAACGTGACGAGCTCGTTCTTAGCACCCTCGCGGTCTTGGATCGCGATCGACTGATGCACTGATTCGAGCTGCTGCGCCGCCTGCGCGACCAGCGTCTCCTGATAGTTCCGGTAGTACACGACCCCAGCGACCAGGATGAAGGCTAGCACGCCCATCACCGTCAGCAACTGCTGGTTGGCGTTGGCCCACTTGCCAATGTGCAGCACCTTCGCAAGGAAGATGTCGTCGGGATCGTTGTCGTGCTGATGGTGGGTCCGGCGGGCGCCGGGATGACGCTTGGTCATGTAATGGACCTTCTTCGGTTCAATTCCTAGGTTTTCCACCGCTCGGGAAGCGCCAAAAAGCTAGACGGGCTCAGGATTTCGGTCAACGCGACCAGGTTCAGCGTTCTGATTCGGTATCGGAGGGATGATACCCGGCCAAGATCCAAAGGTCGCGCGGACGTCGAAGCACGAGGAAGCCGTTGGCAAGCGCGACCACGCCGTCGTAGAGCCAGTCGTTGAGAAGCGTCGTTACCGTGGCCCGGTGAGCTCCGGCCAGGTCCGCCAGCACCTGGTGGGTGAGTTTGACGGAAAGGTGCACGCCACGCCCGGCGGGATCGCCGCAACGCGCGCTGAGGTCCAGCAGCACTTCCGCGAGGCGCTGTGCGGCCGTTGGCCCACGCGAGCCGCCCTGGGCATGGCGCAGGCGGTGCAACTCGCGCTCGACACCCTCGAGGTAGGCGTCCAAGCTGTTTTTCGCTGTCTTCAACCCGCTCAGGACGCTCGCTTTGGGCAGGGCGACCACTGTGCAGGTCGATCCGGCGATCGCCCCATACCGGCGGTGGCCCTCGGTGAACGCTTCATCGCCAAAGAGCTCCCAGGGCAGCGCCACCGAGACCGTACGCTCACTTCTGCCCTTCTCCATCCCCGGCAGAACGAGGCGCATGAATCCGGACTTCACCAGGAACACGTTCTTGGCGGAACTTCCCGCGGCGTAGAGCGGCCGCCCCTTAACGAGCCGCAGATCCTCGGCACGCTTTACGAGCCGGAACAGCTTGCGGTCACGCGCCGGAACGAGGTGGAACGGCACGCTTAGGCCTCCGCGACGCCAGCTGGGGGCGGGCTCTTCAACGCCGGGTGCAACGCGAGTCCTACCGCGACGAGGATCATCGGCATCGAGAGCAGCGTCGCCTGTTGAGGTCCGATGGCGTCCGCGAGCAGACCTGTACCTAGAACGCCGACCGACCCCGTGGCCCACGCGAGTCCCATGACCACGCCCGAGCTCACAGCGGCGCCGCGAGGGAGTATCTCCTGTGCCATCACGACAATGGGAGGCAACGTCGCCATGCCCAGGAAGCCGGCGAATGCGGCAAAGATGAGCCCCGCCCCCCCCTGTGGGCCGAGCCAGACGGCGAGCAGATGAGCCGGCAGGGCCCAGGCACAGAGGTGCGCCAACAGGAGCCGCCGGTCGACCCGGTCGGCTAGAAGGCCGCCAGTGACGGTGCCCAGCGCCTGCGCACCGAGGTAGATGGTGAGCGCGATCGCACCGAGCGTCTCGGAGCCACCGAGCTCTGCCACGATGATCGGCGACATGGTGAGAAACGTCCGTTGCACGAAGGCCATCGTCGCACTGATGCCGAAGAGCAGCCCGAGCGGGCCCGCAAGGTGACGCAACACTTCCAACGGCGCAGGCGGAGCCTTGGCTTTCTTCGCTTCCGCGCGGCCGCTCGGCAGCGCGCGGAAGAAGAACGGCGCTAGAACCAACGGCGGAATCATCGCGATCCACAGACCCTCCATGCCACGCCACTGCACGAGGCCAACCGCGATCAGAGGACCCACCGCGAAGCCGAGCGAGCCGCCGAAGGCAAATACCGAGTAGCGCGCCCCCCCTCCCTTGCCCTCACCCACGCGCACAGCATACGAAGCCCCCGGCGGGTGGAATGCCGCGCTTCCGAGTCCACCCAGCATCAGCAGAATCGCTAGCACCCAGAACGTCGACGCAAAGCCGATCGAAGCGATGAAGATTCCCGAGATGAGCGGCCCCGCGACCGCGAAGACGCGGCGCCCGTGGCGATCGGCCAGGTATCCGAAGAGTGGCTGCGGAAGCGCTGATGCGATAGAGAACGTCACGGCGAGGGTCGCCGCCATCGCGATCGACAGCCCCATGTCGGTCATGATGCGCGGCAACAGCGGTGGGATGAACGAGGCGTATGCGTCGTTCAAGCCGTGCGCGAGCGCCACGATGATCGCCATCCGGGTCGCCGAGACCGCCCGTGCACGGCCTTCGACCTTGGACGCGACAACGTGCACGATGGGCTCTGACTCCGCGAACAGGGTACGAACAGCGACTGGAAGGGCCCCCATGATAACCGAGGGGGCGGGCCACCACCAACTGCCCCTGGCGCGTTCGTGGCGCCCTCCCCAACGTGCACCGATGCGCGCCTCACCAACCCTGGATTCGACATGAAGCAGCGAGCCTTTCGACCGATTCTGGCGGCGCTTGCGGTGCTCACCCTCGCGGCGTGCGCCGGGCCCGAGACGCCGCCCGCCGAGCAGCAGATGGGTGGGCAGACCACCTACGCGCCCCAGAACCGGCCGGACGTGCGGGGCACGCGCGGTGCCGTGTCGGCGGACCACCCGCTAGCTGCACAGGCGGGGCTCCGGGTCCTGCAGGACGGTGGAACAGCTACCGACGCTATTATCGCGATGGCCGGCGTGCTCGCGGTCGTGCGACCACACATGAACGGCATCGGTGGTGACGCGTTCGCCATCTTCTACGACGGCGCGACCGGTGAGATCAGCGCGCTGAACGGCAGCGGCCGATCCGGAGCGCTCGCGACGCCCGACTTCTTCCTCTCTCAAGGTCTCGACGAGGTCCCCTCGACCGGCGCTCGCTCGGTGAGCGTGCCGGGGGCGGTTGCGGCGTGGGTCGACGCGCACGAGCGCTACGGCAGCAAGCCGTTCGGGCAGCTGTTGGAACCGGCGATTCGCTACGCGAGCGAGGGTTTCCCAGTTTCGACGCGCCTTGGCATGGACTTCGAGGCCCAGGGCGGCGCGCTGAACGAGCCGGGTCGGGCGCTGTATCTGCCCGGCGGGTCGGCCCCGCCCCTGGGCTCGCTGCTCAAGAACGAAGCACTGGGAGCTACCCTGGCGAGCATCGCGCACGGAGGCAAAGACGCCTTCTATCGAGGCTCGGTCGCCCAACAACTCTCCGCATTCATCGAGGCCGAGGGCGGACATTTACGCGCCTCGGACTTCGCGGCGCATACCTCGACATGGGTCACACCGCTGCGCAAGGACTACCTCGGCTACACTTTCCTGGTCATGCCGCCCAATACTCAGGGGGTGGCTCAGTTGACCTACATGGAGATGGCCAAGGCCCACCCCATCGAGTCGCTAGGTCACAACACGGCGGCCTACCTGCACACGATGATCGAGCTGAAGAAGCTCGCGTTCGCGGACCGCGACCGTTGGGTAGCCGACCCGGCGAAGGCGCACGTGCCCCTCGAGCGGATGATGGACCGCGACTACCTGCGCGCACGCGCGGCGCTCGTGGATCCGGCACACGCCGCTGAGCACGTGGCGGCAGGCTTCGGGGACGGCATGGAGGAAACGGACGGGCAGGCGCCGGACGACTCCGGTGATACCGTGTACCTGACCGCAATCGACGCAAACGGGAACGCGGTGAGCTGGATTCAGAGCAACTTCGCCGGCTTCGGCTCGGGCCTGCTGGAGACCGGCACCGGAGTGTTGCTGCACAACCGCGGCTCGCTCTACACGCTCGAGCACGGTCACCCGAACCAGGTCGCGCCCCACAAGCGGCCCTATCACACGCTTACGCCGCTGATGGCGCTACGAGGCGAGGACTTCGCGTTCACGATGGGCACGCCGGGCGGTGACAGCCAGACACAGACGCTGCTCCAGATCGTGCACAACATGGTGGTCTTCGGCATGACGCCTCAGCAGGCGATCGAGGCGCCTCGCTTCCGCTCCAATGGTGGATTGTCGGTGTCGATCGAGGACCGCGTTTCTCTGGATGTCCGAGCGAGCCTGACCGCGCTCGGACACCGGCTCAGTCCGGTCGAGGGGTGGACGGCAACATTCGGGGGCGCCCAGATGATCTTCTACGACCCGGAGACCGGCACACTCACCGCAGCGGCCGACCCGCGCCGCGAAGCCTATGCCCTGGCATACTAACGCATGACGCCCGACCGCCTCTTCTTCGGTATCGGTGCCCTGCTGGCGGGCCTCTCCGTCGCTCTGGGCGCGTTCGGTGCTCATGGACTTCGCAATACGCTGAGCCCCGAAGACCTCGTGACGTTCGAGACAGGCGCTCGTTATCAGATGTACCATGCGCTCGCGCTGCTCGCCGTCGCTTGGGCCTACGCACGCTGGGAGGCGCCACTCGTCCACGTGGCCGGTTGGCTCTTCGTCGTTGGAATCGTGATTTTCTCCGGCAGCCTGTACGCGCTCGTCTTGAGCGGACAGCGGTGGCTCGGCGCAGTGACCCCGCTCGGAGGCGTGGCCTTGCTCGCTGCTTGGCTCGTGCTGGCCTGGTCGGTATTCCGAAGTTGATTCCCATGTGCCATCTCCGAGCCCGATGACCACGGAGATGGAGCGCGCCCGGCGGCTCGTTGCCGAAGCCGATCGTATTGTAGTCCTGACGGGAGCCGGGATTTCAGCAGAGTCGGGAGTCCCCACATTTCGGGGCGCCGGAGGTCTGTGGAAGTCTCACCGGCCCGAAGAGCTCGCCACTCCCGAGGCGTTCGCGCGCGATCCGCAGACCGTGTGGGAGTGGTATGCTTGGCGGCGGGGACTCATCGCTGACTGTGATCCCAACCACGGCCACTTGGCCCTGGCCCGCTTGGCACTCGGCGGCACGCCGACGACCATAGTGACCCAGAACGTGGACGGCCTGCACACCAGGGCCGCTCCCGAGGCGGCCCGCGGCGCCGACCCCTCCCCCGCCCTCCCGGTCGAGGTCCACGGCGCGATCGATCGCGACAAGTGTTCGAGTTGCGGAGCACGCACGCCGGGCACGAGCTCGGTCGATACCAGCAGCCACGGGGCGCTTCCGCGTTGCTCGACATGTAACGGCATGCTGCGCCCGGACGTCGTATGGTTCGGAGAAACGTTGGAACCGGAGATCTTGTCGCGCGCGTTCCAGGTGGCGCAGGACGCGGATTTGTGCCTGGTAGTCGGAACGAGCGCACTCGTGCAGCCGGCGGCATTGGTGCCGCTGGTAACCCTACAGAACGGTGGCGCACTCATCGAGGTGAACATCGAACGCACGCCACTCAGCGGAGAGGCTCGAGTCAGCCTGCTCGGGCCATCCGGTGAGCTGCTGCCCGAACTCCTCGACGTAGGCGCCGCCACCTGATTAGAATCACAGTAGGCACTTGTTCGACCGAAGAAAGGCGCCCCATGAGCACCCGTCGTTCGCACGTCGTCTTCGCGCTCGTATCCCTGACCGCTTGCGGTGGCGGAGACGGTCCGACTGACCCCCCTCCCGGAAATGGCGGGGCGCCAACGATCGCGTCTGTTACGGTCTCACCCGCCAACGTGACCATCGCGCTCGGCGCGACACAAGTGTTTGCGGCGGCGATCCGCGACTCGAACGGCAGCAACGTCACCAGCGCAACGGTGGCATGGTCGAGCGCGGACGATGCCGTGGCGACCGTGAGCAGTAACGGACTGGCGACAGGCGTGGGAGAAGGCACCGTCGCCATCACGGCTACGGCCAGCGGCGTGTCGGGATCACAGAACCTCACGGTCGAGGTCTTCCAGTGCTCCACTCGAGAAACGGTTCAGATGGACGTCGGTGGAAGCGAGACGTATGAGGCGACCGACTGCCTCTTGCTGCCCGCCGGTGTCGCGGGAGATCGCTACCGAGTAGCGGTGATCCGACCTACCGCGAGTGAGACCGCGAGCAATCTCGCCACGTTGACGCTGACGGCTACAGCCATCGGTTCGTCTTCCAGCGCGCTGGCCCCGCCGAGCGCTCCTGCAAATGCTCCTGCGCAGGTCCTCCCTAAGATCGACGGCACCATCTTCGTCGAGAACTACGAGCGACGGCAGCAGATGCAGGCGGTGCATATCCGGCAACGCCTCCGGGAACAGGAGATGGGCTTCTCGCAAGAGACGCTGCTGCTGAGTCGGCCCATGCTCGCGCCCGGCTTGCGCGCGGATCCGCCCGCTACGAGAAACATCAACAACACCCTGACGTGTTCGGGCGCCAAGATGCCCTACACGCTCGTCGCGTTCAACGACGACTTGGCGATTTATCGGGAGGACGCTTCCGATGCGCTCGACCTCCCGTCCGCCACCATCATGCTCGACTACTACTCGTCTTATGTGCGCGACATGCTTGCCGAATACTGGGGCGACATTCCCGACGTCGACGGGAACGGCCGCATACTAGTCGCTACCGCCGACGAGCTGCCAGAAAACTCTGTCGCCTGGGTCTTTTCAGGCGACCTTCAGAACGCGACTGCATGCCCGAACGGGAACCAGGCAGAGATCACCTTCTTCCAGTCCGCGTTCTTCAACCAGATGGCCAACGACACCCCTAATTGGGCCGCGCTGGGCACGGTAGCGCACGAGGCCAAACACATCATCGGCTATTTTAATCGCGCGGCCGGCGGCCAAGGCGACGACCCCACGTGGCTCGACGAAGGCGCCGCCACACTCTCGGACGAAATGGCTGCTCGCACGGCGTGGGCCGCGACCGGCGGGCCGGCGGTCAACGCGACCATCACGGGAGCAGATATCGCGAACGCAGTCGCGGCCAACGACTTCAGGATACCCAAGGAGGTCTGGGGCATCACGGACCGCATCTCTGGCATCATCATCCAGTTAACCGCCCATCCCAACAGCTTCACGACGAACCCGACAGGGTCGGGCTCGCACAACTTCTATCAGGGGAGCTGGCACCTGCAGCGATTTCTGGGGGACGCATACGGCAACGCCAGCGGTGGAGAGGCCGGCGCTTTCTTCAAGTCCTTCCTCGCGTCCTCGGCGACGCCCGGCACCGGCGGCCTGACCGCCCTGACCGGCCAGACCTTCGAAAAGCTCTTCTTGGAGCTCGTCACCGCGATGAGCCTCGACGGAACCGGGGCCACCGAGCCGTTCCGTAGGTTCACGACCTACGACCTCGTCTCTGCGACGGACATCTACGCCGGGCCCCCGATCCTCGCACCCCCCGGCAACTACCCGTGGCCCGTGACCACGACATCCGACGAAAGCGAGAGCGCCGGTTTCGTCACCGCCACGTACGAGGGCGTGATGGGACCCGCGGGCATCCGCATCCACGACTTCCTCTCGTCAGGGGCCGGCGATGGCCTGCAACTCGTGTTCGACTTGGTGCCGCCCGCCAAGGTGGTGGTTACGCGACTGCGTTAGCTGCTCGACCAACGGCTGAGCACGGAGGCCAGCGTCGCAGGCGCGACGTTGCCTCCACTCAGCACCACCACCACTGGCCGCTCCGGGTCGGGGGCAGCCACGCCTGGCTGCCAGGCGCCCGCAAGTAGCGCGGCCAATGCAACCGCCCCGCCCCCCTCGACCACGAGTCTCAGTGACGTAGCGGCATGGACCATCGCAGCTTCGATCTGGGCCTCCGAGACGGATAAGTGCTCCTGGACGCGGTCTCGCACGAGCTGGAACGAGTACTGGTTGTCGATGCCGATCCCGCCCGCGAGCGCGTTGGCCAGCGTCTCTTGCTCGGGCAACTCGACCGGCTTGCCCGCGCGCACGCTGGCCAACATCACTGCGGCGTTTTCAGCGGAAACAGCAACGATGCGTGGAGCGTCGCCTGAAAGCTTCTCCTGGAGCGCCGCGGCGATACCGCCGATCAAGCCACCTCCCGAAAGGGGCGCGAGTACCGCTTGGGGCACGACGTCCAACTGATCGAGCACCTCCAAAGCGAGCGTGCCCTGCCCCGCGATCACCCAGGGATCGTCATACGCCGACACGTAGGTCCGTCCCGACTTGCTCGCCAGCTCGAGCGCATGAGCCTCGGACTCGTCGAACGTATCACCCACCAACAGGGCCTCCGCTCCCTCGGCCCGAATTCCCTCCAGCTTCACGGGATCGACCCAAGTGGGCACGCACACCGTCGCGGGCACGCCCAAGCACTGCGCCACATAAGCGACCGCCCGCCCGTGGTTGCCGCTCGAGCAGGCTACGACTCCGCGCCCGCGTTCTTGCTCACTCAGCGCAGCCAGACGAGCGGCTGCGCCGCGCACCTTGAAGGAACCCGTCACCTGCAGGCACTCGGCCTTCAGCCACACGGGCGCACCGAGCTGCAGCGAGAGCTGGGGCGCCTCCAGAAGCGGCGTACGGCGCGCGATCCCGCGAACCGCATCAGTCGCTTGTGCGAAGTCGAGCACGCCCGCTAGACCTCCTAGGAGATGACCCGCGGCCGCTCCTTGAGCTCCGTGATCCAGAGTCCCGAGTTGATGTCCGAGGAGTAGATCTTTCCTTTGTGGATCTGGGCGCCCCACGCCATCGGCCAATTCGGTGTGGTGGTGTCGCCGTCGGTAGTCAGGATCGTGGCGATCTCGCGACCCTGGCGGTACAAGTCGCCCCTCAGTTCTCCGGAGATATCAAGGACGCGCAAGCCCGCTTGGTAGTACGCGACGTACAAGCGGTCACCCTCCGCCCAGATGTTGTGGACTCCGGCCTCTGGCACCTCGTAGCGCGCGACCTCAACCGGGTTTTCGATGTCACTCATGTCGAGCACGTGCAGGTAGCCGCGCGCATCGATGCGGCCGTCCACGTCCCACGCGGGCGGGAAGATTTCGTCTCCGAGAAAGAGATACTTCCCGTGTCGCCACGCGACGTGGGTGTTGCCGATGGGATACTTGAATTGGCTCACAAACGTGGGCTGCCTTGGAGTCCCTCCGTGCGTGCCCGCGCCGACGTCGAGAATTATCGCGCCGTCGTCCCAATACGAGACGTAGGCGTAGCCGTCCTGCACGATCACGTCGTGCAGTGAACGAGGCGCGTCATCAATGGCCCAGCGCCCGACTTCGCTCGGGCTCTCCGGGTTGGAGATGTCGATCACGTGCACAGCGCGTGTGCCGTTGTGCACCGCGTATACGAGTTCGTTCTCACCGTCGATCCAGACGTTGTGCACGCCACCGGTGAGGGTCTCCGTATACTCGGAGAGAATCGTGGGATGTGCGGGAGAGCTGAGATCGAGTAGGACGATGCCGTTGCGACGGCTCGACGCACCCTCGCGCGTGACAACGCCCAACCGCGCGTTGGGATGGATCTTGACGTCGTTGATGCGCCGGGCGTCCATCTGCACCGAGTCCGTCAGGATCGGGTTCGACGAATCGGTCACGTCCCAGACCTTCATCCAGTCGTATTGAAACGTGCCGATGTAGGCGTAGTCGCGACCGTCGACGCCCTCGAAAACCCAGACGTCGCCCGAGTGGTGCGCGGAGATGGGACCGCGCCCGACTTTGATCAGTTCCGCTTCGGCCCCGCGCGCCTCCACTTGAATGACGGCACTCACCACGGCGTTCTCGCCCAAACGCGCCGAGACCCGGTAGGTGCCCGGCCGTTCGGCCACGAACACACCTTCGCCGCCGTCGTCCTCGACCTGCGCCCCAGTGCCGCTCACCGACCATTCGGGGAACGCACGCACCTCCACGTCCGGTGAGCGCATCGCAGCCTGCAGACGGATTACGTCACCGGTACGTGCCTGAGCTTGCTCGGGCGTGAGGGAGTACGTGAGTCCTGGGTCAGCACGCACGATCACTTCGACTCGGGCCGACGCATCGCCGCTGCGGACGCTCAGGCGCGTCGTGCCTTGCGACCGTGCGAACACCAGTCCCGCACCGTCGACGTGGGCGATCGCATCGTTGTCACTCTGGTACGTGAAGACCGGGTTGGCGACGGCCTCACCGAGACGGTTCAACGCGCTGACGCGAAGGGGGACCGCTTGTCCGGCAAAGGGCGTCGCGTAGGCCAATTCGGCCACGACCGTCGCGGCCCCCAGCTCGCGGATCACGATCAACGTTGAGGTTGGCCGCCCGCCAATCACCGCCGTAATGCGCGCGGTACCCGGATTAGTGGCGAGCACACGCCCCGTCTGGTCGACCTCTGCGATCTCAGGCGTCGACGAAATCCAGCGCACCAACACGTCGTCCATCACACGACCCGCGCCATCGATCGCACGGGCGGTGAGCAACAGACTCTCCTGTACCTCGACCTCGGACCGGGGAGCAACGATCTCGACCTGGGCGGGTGCCACCTGGAAGGCCATCGTGACTGCGAGTGAGGCGAGCACGCTACTCATCGAATACTCCTGGACTGTGCTGTGGTGTGGTGTGGAAACATGATCAGGATGCTGGTTCACGTCGGGCCAACTCGGCTTCCGACGCAACGAAACCGAACGCCGCCCACTGCCCTATGCCGCTCGTGACACGCTCGAACGTCTCGTAGGCCTCGGAATCACGCCCGTTGAGCAGGTAAGACACGCCGAGTCCGTAGCCCATGGTGGTGCTCTGCAGCGTGGCATTGGCCCCGTCGGGTCCTAGGAGATCCTCGAGCGTACGCTCGCCCTTGAAGAGCAGGAGTAGATCGAGGTACGCCGTGCTCTCGATGATATCCATGTCCTCGTTGATGTCGGCAAGCACGCGCTGCGCATCGGCCTCTATGCCGAGCCGCATCAGCGTCATGTAGAGCCAATACGACGTGGCGACGACCGAGTCGGGGTGGACCGAGACGGCTAGGCAGGACCGGTAGGTGGCCAAGGCCGCCTCGAGATCGCCTTTGATGTAATGCGCGAGACCGAGGTGGTAGAAGATGTTGAATTGCAACGTGCTCGTCGGGATGTTCTGATCGTTCGGCAGACCGTCCTGCTCCACTTCGTCGGGGAGACCGTTCGTCAGGTCGGCTGCGCGCTCGAAGTCCGCGATCGCGTTGTCGGGCTCGCGAACGGTGATGTAGCGGTGCCCCCTGTGGCGGTAGAGCCGAGCGTTGTCCGGATGGATCGTCAGCCCGTGCGAATAGATGTCGATCGCCTCACGGTACTGGCCCAAGTAGGCCGTGCGCCGGCCCATCCAGATGAGCGCATCGACGTCCTCGGGAGCTGCGGCGAGCGCGTCTTCGGCTGCAGCGTATCGAGCTAGGTACACCTCGCGAGCCGCATCGCCGAGATGGGGGGAGTTCAGCGTATCGCCCAGAAATGAGATCGCTTGGGCGCCAGGGGGCACGGCCAAGATCGGGAACACGGGCGCCGGGGTCCGGCCTTCCTCGGCGGGTGGCTCTCCGCCGCAAGCAAACAGGACCAGCAAACCCGCGATCGTCCCGTACCGCCTTACCCGCATCATCAAGCCCCTCCTATCGTGACGCCGCGGACTCACGGCTGAGCCTCTGCGGGCGCGTACACGCCCGAGCGCGCAAGGTACCGCGACCAAGCGAGGGCATCAAAGCCTCAGAAGCCGATTGATCTTCACCACGAGACCGCGGTTGCGTAGCTCGGTGGTGCGGTTCGGCATGAGCGGATTCGTGTCGCGGTCTTCCGTGTACACGATGAAGATCTCGCTGCCCGGACTGTACTGCCATCGGAACCTGAGGTTGGTACTGAACGTGTCGCCGCTGGAGCTGTACTGCACCAGGCCGCTCAAGAACATGCGCGGCGTGAACGTGTAGGTGAAGCGCGAGCGAGCGAGCTTGCTCGTGAAGGACCCTTGGGGCAGGTCCACCCAGTTGAACGAGATGCTCGGTTCGATGGATAACTGACGCGTCACCTCCACGCGGCCGCTACGCAGCGCGAGCTCCGTGTTGTCGCCGTTCCAAAATTGTCCGGTCTGAAACGAAAGCTGACCGCTGACGGGCCTCTGGGCGCCAAATCGGTACGACGCGCGGAAGTTCCGGAAGTTGTATCCACCGACGGGAATCGTCACGCCTGATGCGATCGTGAACGGCTTGGTCAGCAGCTCGTAGTTGTCGTTGAAGAACAAGCTGAGTTGGTCACTGTTCTCGAACTCGGACTCGAGTAGCAGCTGACCCTGCCGCGTTCCCAGTACACCCTCATCCGCGCTCGAGGTACGGTCGAAACGACCCACCACCACGAAGCGTCGCACGAGGTCCATGGAGGGTCGCGGACTGAATCGCGCCGAAGCAGAAGTGCGCCGAAAATTGTCGCGCCGAACGAAGCCGACCTCCGGGATGAAGCGATCCTCCACCACGAGGTGCTCGAGTCCCAAGCCATAGAGGTCCCCCGTGTAGTCGAAGCGACCCTGGTAGCTCTTGTCCTCGCCGTCTTGGACGGGTGTCTCAGTCTTCGCCAAGTAGCCCGCGAAGCTGAAATCGTCGTAAAACGCGAGCCGGCCGTCCACGCCGTAAAGCTGACTCGCGCCCTCGCCCAGGAGCGACACCGAGCGGTTGGTGAAAATGCCGCCGATCGTGCTACGCCGCAGAATGTCCCTCTTGAAGCGCACGACTGTGAAGTTGGTGGACTCGGCACCGGAGGCCGCCTCGTCACCGGTCTGAATGTTGAGCAGCGCCACATCGAACGGGCCGACCTTGCCAGTGACGCGACCGCCGGCGACGATCGGCACCACTTGACCGCTCTGCAAGCCGATGCGCCGACTGAAGAAGAGCGTCGGCAGGCCACCGCCGCCGCGCGTGCCGCCGCCGCGGGCGAAGTCGAAGTTTCCACGCCCCTCTAGGAAGAACTCTCGCTTCTCAGGAAAGAAGAGGCTGAAGCGCGTCAGATTGAGCTGCTGTTCATCGACTTCTACTTGGGCGAAGTCGGTGTTCAGCGTGAGATCAGCGGTCAGATTTTGCGTGATGCGGTACTTGAAGTCGACTCCGAAGTCGCGGTCTGTCTGGTTGCTCGTGGGCGGGTCCGCGTTGCGGTCGGTCCTCACGCCCCCGATCGCGAATGGCTTGATCTCGGCATTGAGGCTCAACGGCGGCACTTCGATGCCCACCAGCGAAGCGGCTTCGGACACACGCCAGAGTCCCGCGATGATGCTGTTGCCGCGCGCTGCCGAGATGGGAAGCGGCGTGAGGTACGCGGCTTCGTTGCGACGACGGACGATGCGGCGAAGCTGAAGGCCCCAGACCTGGGTCTCATCGGGGCGATAGCGCAGCGACTTGAACGGAATCTGCATCTCAACGGTCCAGCCACCGTCGAAGCGACCGGTTCGCATGTCCCACACCACGTTCCAATCGGTGTTCACGCTGCCTTCGTTGGTGATCGCGAAGTCGGAATAACCGCCGATCGGCGTCACGAGGAAGGCCACGCCGTTCCTTCGGTCGTGGAAGGTGTCGAGCAGGATCGAGAACGAATCGTTTTGCCGCAGCTGGATGACGTCGTGGCGCATCTCGTTGGCAACCCACTCGCTCGGCGGTGCCGAATCGAAGCAGCGAGCGCTCACATAGAGGTTGTTCTCGTCGAACATCACCCAGACTTCCGTGCGCTCACTTCCGGGGGCGCCCTCATCCGGTATCTGCTGAATGAAGTCCGTAATCGACTGCAGGGACTCGTATACCGCCTCGTCGAGCCGGCCGTCCAGGCGAATTGGCTCCGTGAGCCTCGTGGCGCGCACGGTGGTGCGGCCCTGCTCGTCTCGGGCGACGACTTCGGGGGCCACCGGAGCCGGCGGAAAAACCTCCTGAGCCTGCGCGCCGGCGCCGAATACGAGGGTGAGGCCGAGCGTGAGACGTAGCGAACTCATAGACCTGACACTCGGGGGTGCGAAGGATCTAAGGCTCGCCAACATCCCACGCCTGCCTCGAGTCGCGCAAGCACCGCCCCGATTTCAAGGCTTGGCGCTACGCGAATCCTCATGCACATTGGATGAGTGAGTCGTAGCATCACCACCGGCCCGGAGTGATCAAGTATAAAGGGGATGCTCAACTTCGCTGGCATGACCGCCGGAGGATGGTCGGCCGGTTCATCGGCGCGCCGCTCTCGATCTATACGGCCTTCATGGTGAGCATGGTCGGCACGGGTGTCGGACTCTACTACACGCAGAAAATGGTCAGACGCTACCTGCCATGAACGTGGCCTCGGCGGGAGGCGCATTCTAGCCAGATCCTGGGCCGGAGGCGCCTCAGCGAGCAGGACCGGTCATCTGAGTGGCCAACTGAACCGTGATCTCCGACGTGGCGGTCAATAGCGCGAATACGGTGCTCGGCACGTCCGCGCTTAGCCTGATCGTTGCCGTCCCGTTCGCGACCGCCGTGACGAGACCTTCCTCACTGACCGTGGCTACCTCCTCGTTTGCCGACGTCCAAACGCGGTTGCCCAATGGGAATTCGCGTCCATCCCCGTTCTTCAGCTTGCCGATGAGTTGGTGAGTCCCGAGGGCGTTGAACGATACCTGGTCAGGAACAATCGTCAGCTCGAACACGCGGGACGGATCAGCCCCCGTAACACTCTGGCAGGCGCTCAGGCACACGACGATCGCGGCTACGGCCGGGAGGGGCACTGCGCCGGCGTGTCGAATCCTACGAACCTCCGCGGAATCGACCGACGTATGCGGCCTTCGCGACGGTCTTCCCCGCCATCGCTTCTAGCAACTCGGCGCGACCCGAAGTCGTCGGGATATCGAGCGTCTCACTCAGCGCGTAGAGCTCGAATACGTAGTGATGGAAGCGAGGCCCCGCGGGCGCGCCGGGTCCCATGTAGGCATTCCGCCGCATCACGTTGGCACCCTGCACAGACCCCTCGGGCAGACTCCCTTCCGGAATGCCACCCGCTGACGCAGGGATATTCCAAACGATCCAATGCAGTACATCACCCGTGTTGCCGCCCATCGCCACATCCAGGTCGTGGAAGATGATGGCGTAGGCGACCGTACCATCCGGAGCATTAGAGAACGTAAAGCCCGGCTGCACGTTCTCGCCCCGCATGGCGTACTTGGCTGGAACGATGCCGCCGTCCTCGAAGGCGTCGGTCTCCATGAGCAACGGGGGCAGGCTGAAGCCCTGGGCTGCGGCTTCGCTGACACAGAGGGTGCCGACGGCCACGAGAAGGGCAACCAGCTTGAGTGCTCTAGTCTGCATCGGTTACGACTCCTGTCGTTTTTCTGGCCGTGTTCGGTGTCAGTCCGCCTGCGCGAGGGCGCACGGTAGGGTGGGCCGCAACCGCAAACAAGGATCCCGAGGGCTCAGCTCTCTGGCGACCTCAGCAACCGGTCGTCATTCTCCACTCGTCGTAGCTGTATGAGATCACCGCCTGACACCGGCGTACTACCATGAAGAACCCCGCCCACTGCCTCGCACTCCTGACCATCGTGCTGCTACTCGGCCCACCCGCGCTCTCAGCGGCGGCGCCTCAGAGCCCATCTCACGATCCGGCTGCTCGGGTCGATGAGCTCATGGCGAAGTACGACGACGGACCAGGCGGGGTGGTCGCGGTAGTTCGCGGTGGCGAGGTCGTATTCGCAAAGGCATACGGGATCGCCAACATCGAACACGGCGTACCCATGTCGCGCGAGACCGTGCTCGATGTCGGGTCGGTGGCGAAGCAGTTCACCGCCTTCGCTATCGTGCTGCTCACGCAAGAGGGCAAGCTCTCCCTCGATGACGACATCCGTAAGCATCTGCCGGAGATTCCCGATTTCGGAACGATGATTACCGTCCGTCATCTGGTTCACCATATGAGCGGTCTGCGCGAGATCTACAACTCGAGCGCGCTCGCGGGCTGGAAGGCGGGGGACGGCATCTCTCAGGGAGCCGCCATTCACCTCATCGCCCGCATGCGTGAGCTCAATTTCGAGCCGGGCTCCGAGTATATGTACTGCAACACCGGCTACATGCTGTTGTCCGATATCGTCGCACGCGTGTCGGGGATCCCATTTCACGAGTTCATGGCTGAGAATGTCTTCGGCCCGCTGGGCATGAAGAACACTACGATCATGACCAGCTTCGGCCAGAGCATCCCCAACGCCGCGGAGTCGTATGGCCCAGCGGACGGGGGCGGTTTTGTGCGCATCTTCGACAACAGCACCATCCAGGGCGCCGGTGGCATCTACACGACCGTCGACGATTTGGCGGCATGGATGTCGAACTACGGGGAGGCCACGGTCGGAGGCATGAGCGCCATTGAGCAGATGCAACAGCATGGCGTACTCACCAGCGGCCGCACGCTGCCCTACGCCTTCGGGATCAACGTCGGCGAGCGCCGCGGCCAGCGAACGTTTTCACACGGCGGCTCGAGCGCTGGATACCGCTCTTCGTTCACCTACTTTCCAGATCTCGAAGGTGGTGTGATCACGCTCAGCAACTTCGCCCGCTTCGACGGCTCCATCGCGGGTCAGGTGATCGAGGCCTTCTTCGGTGATCACCTGGAGCCGATGCCGGAACGACCCCAAGCGGCCGACGCGCCGCCTGAAGTGGACGTCGATGAAGTGATTCTGGAGGCGTACGTCGGCGACTACGAGCTGCGGCCCGGCTTCGTACTATCGTTCACCCGAGAGGGCTCGACCCTCCGTGGTCAGGCGACGGGGCAAGGCCGAAACGTCTTCACGGCCTCATCGGACTCGACGTTTCACCTGGGCAGCATCGCCTCCGTCACGTTCCATCGAGCCGCCGACGGCACGGTGCCGAGCGTCACTCTGCACCAGAACGGGGATCGCGTCGCCAACCGTATCGAGCCTTGGGTGCCCTCTGCCGCAGAATTGGCGGCCTTGCAGGGCAAGTACTTCAGCCCGGAGCTGGAGACGATCTATACGCTCGTGGTCGAGGACGGGAAGCTGATCGCCAAGCATCGTCGGCACAGCGACTTCGAACTCACGCCCACGGAGCAGGACGTCTACGAGGGCCCGTCGTTCTTCGGCAGCGCACGCATCGAGAGGAACGACGCCGGAGAGCCGACCGGAATGCGCGTATCGAACGGGCGCGTGCGGAATCTCCTGTTCGAGAAGCAGAGAGGCTGACTCGTCCGCTTAACGCGCCCGGTTCACCGGCGAGGGGCCAAAGGAGAGCCAGGTACCCTGGTAGCCCTCACTGTGCGCATCACCCCGGCTCCAGTCACAGACGCCATCCGGGAAGATCGCCTCTAGCTCGGCCCACTCCCCATCCGTGAAGCTGACCTCGTAGTCGGCCGGGTCGAGGGGCTCGAGCTGACAGCTCACGATATCGTTCGCGAGCGGCGCGCCTGCTACGAGCCTCGCGGTCGAATACGCCGGGTAGATCTCTCCGCAGGTGCCGGTGCCGTCCGGGCTGAGCGACTCGCGAACGTTCACGCGTTCCTCACCCCGCGTATCCCAGCAGTTGTCCACCAGATCGCTCGGCTTCGCTTGCACGACCCGCTCACTTCGCAGGACGGAGGAGTCGCCCTCGACGAGGTTCATGAGCCACTCGTCCATGCTGCGGAAGAGCCCACCGAGGTCGGGACGCTCCTCCGTGTATCCCCAACGACCACCCACGTTCATCACGTGGTTATCCGCGTGGCCGTTGGCCTTTGCCAAGCGGGCGCGCGTCGAGTGCTGATGCACGATCATATGGATGTCCCCGCCCTCCCGGTGGTCCGTGAAGCTCCGGTAGTCGATCACGGGCGTCGAGGCGAGACCCCCGCCACCGTTCAGGATCCGGCCCGTGTCGAGCGCACGCCTGGCCGCGTCTGGGTGGGCGCGGTGTCGCTGGGGCACGTGGTCTAGATCCGCGTCGAAGCCTCCAATGTCTCTGTTGAGCGCCAGGAACTGCGCCGGGGTGATCTTTCCGTGATTCAGCACTTCGAGGCCGTACTGCACGCCGTAGTTGTCCAAAGGACGCGCGGCGAAGCCGGTGGACTCGTCCACGCCATAGACGTTGACTGTGTGGTCATAGACCGTGGCCCGGATCCCCTCCGGATTCGAGGCGCTGTAGCGCAGAGGCTCGAGCTCGGGCAGGCCGACCTCCGCGCCCTGAGCCTCAGGCGTCGCGTGCTTGGAGTACGTGGCGTCGATGCGAGCGGCACCGCGACTCAGGTTGGCGATGCTGCCCCAGGAGCCGAACCCGGAAATCCTGCGCTGCTCATCCTTGCTGAACTCGTGCGGCGCCACCTCAGTGAAGTAGTGATGCAGCAGGCGTGCGTCCGCCAAGGTGAAGATCGTGGCCGACGTGACGTCCGGGAAACTGGACGACACGATGATGCCGTCGAAGACACCGGGATAATTGTCCGCCGTCTGGTGGCTTTGGTAGGAACCCCCAGATCCGCCCGTGCCGATGGTATAGACCGGCTCGCCGTAGCTCTCCACGAAGCGCTCTTTCACCATGATGTGCGTCTCGGACGCCAGCAGATCGTTGCAGTTCTGTCCGAACACGTTCAGGGAAGCGGAAGTGACCGCAAACCCCATCTCGAGCAGTCCTTCCTGAAGGACGGCGCCTGTGCTAGCTCCTTGCCGGAACCAGCCATTCCGACAGCCGCCGCCGTGCGTATAGACGAGCTTGCCGTTCCATCCACGACTACCCGTCCACGGATCGGGCTCAGGGTCGTCGGGGTCGTGCAACATCGAGCTCTGATAGATGGCACGGTTCACGGTGCCCGTTTGCACTCGCACGATGAACGGGACGGTAGAGCCGTCCAGGGTCGTCGCCTCGGCTACGTCGGACGGCGGGCCCGCACTCGCGGCGGACGAATACGACTTGAACTCCTGGTCGAGCGTCGACAGGTAGACGTACTCGACGCGCGTCGCGACCGAGCAATTCACGTCCAGCGCCGCGCCGAGCGATGCCCCACCCGCGGTCGTGAACTCCTCCGTCTGACACAGATAAGGCGTCTGATGCGGTCCGGACACGATCGGGCCCGAGATCGGGTGGTTGACGACTTGCAGTTTTGTGGAGGCACCCCCGTCGGAAATCCGGGCCTCGATCTCGTTGTCCCCGTCACGGAGCCCCTGGACCAGTCCGGTGAGTGCGGCGCCCTGCGCGACCAAGCGGAACGATTCCGTTACATCATCCCCGTTGCTCGTCACTTCGACCTGGGAGGGGTCGAGGTCGCTGCCGACTTCGACGCGAAGCAGGACATCGCCGCCAGTGACCAGATGCGCACGGGTGGACAGGCTCACGATGCGGAGATCGGAGGCAGCCAGCGCGCTGCCTCCGTCATCGGGACTTCCGCCCCCAGAGCAAGCAGCCAATGTTGAAGTCGAGAGGACTACCAGTGCCATCATGGCGCGTGAACGAAGTGCTCGAGATGTCATGACCGCGCTTCTCTCGTCGGGAAGAGGGACGAAAAGTGGGGCACGAGGCGTGCGCCCGCCCAAGATGGGCCGGCCGCCACACACACGCGAGGCCGCGCCCTCTTGCTGCCACGGCCGGGCACGGACATGCTGGCGTCGTGGTATTTCGTGCTCGAGCTATCGGGGAATGACTATGCGATTCGCTGATGTGATCTTCGCCGCGGCATTCACGCCGGCAGCCATCCTGGCCCAGACCCCGGCATCGGTGTTTCTTGAGGATCTGACTTGGCCAGAAGTGCGCGACGCAGTGGCCGCCGGCACCACCACGGTGATCATCCCCACCGGTGGCACCGAGCAGAACGGCCCCCACATGGTGCTGGGCAAGCACAACTACCTCGTTCGCTACAAAGCGGGGGTGGTCGCCCAACGCCTGGAGAACGCGCTGGTGGCCCCGGTCATGGCTTATGTGCCCGAAGGGGACGTCGACCCGCCCAGTGGACACATGCGCTTTCCCGGCACGATCACCACGCCACCCGAGGTGTTCGAGCAGGTGCTGGAGTTTGCGGCGCGGAGCCTCCAGCAGCACGGCTTCCTCGACATCGCGTTGCTCGGCGACAGCGGGGGCAATCAGTCTTCACAGGCCGCCGTGGCTGAGCGTCTCAACCGGGAGTGGGCGGACACGCCGGTCCGCGTGCACCACCTCACGGACTACTATCCCGGTCCGGGCGATGCCTGGCTGGTCACGCAGGGCGAACGCGAGCAGGACGTCGGCACGCACGCCGGCATGCACGACACCGCGAGTCTCATGTTCCTCAACCCGGACATGCTGCGCCTCGATGAGATGACGGTCGGCACACGCAGCAACGGCATCGGCTCCCTCGGCAACCCGGCCCGCTCGACCGCCGCCTACGGTGAGCAGATTCTGGAGATGCAGATCGCCGCCGCTGTCAGCCAGATTCGTAGGCTACGGGAGACAAGTCGACGTTAGAAGCGCCTGGCTGGCTTGCGTATCCGTTCTGGTCGCGGGTCTGATGTGGCTCGAAGCGATGAAGAAGCCGGTCGCCCCCCCGCTGCCGCCTCTTTCCTACGGTAGATCCGGTCAACAAATCCTTTGAGTCGTTCGAAGGACGGCTGAGGTAGGGGACACCGTATGTTGCTGGTGCCCTTCTCCTGCAACTGGCCGGTAACCTCTGAATCCCTACGACCTACCCACGGGCATCTATTTTCCACGCTCTTACGATAAACACAGCAGAGAAGACCGCCATAAGAATCCCTGCGGTGTTCTGGATGCCGGTC
The DNA here is from genome assembly GCA_015664885.1 of Gemmatimonadota bacterium. GTDB lineage: Bacteria > Gemmatimonadota > Gemmatimonadetes > Longimicrobiales > Gaopeijiaceae > UBA1138. Next base: position 1,511 of record DQPL01000041.1, on the reverse strand, counting down.
GGCCATCCCAACCAGTCGGAAAGCAGGAAGCCTCCCATGGTAATCACGACTCCCGCTAAGGATACCGTGGCGAGCCGATCCACAGCATTCCCTGCCGACTGCGTGCCAAACATCATCAGGAATACGGACGTGATGACCAGGTCGGTGCCCCGGGCGGGGGCCTTTCCGACTTCTGGAAGGCACCTCGCTGAAAAGACGCTCCTCCAGGGCCTAAGAGGCACGTGCCACACGGGTCAAGACGATTCGTGTCACCCTAAAACGCAAACGGGGGAGGGTTTCCCCTCCCCCGCTGGTGCGGCACGCAACAGCAACCAGTGCTACCCTCTACGCCTTCGGAGGGGATGACGGTCGTGGCGGGTCGACAGGTCGACTTCGAATGACTCGCCATTTACGGTCATGGTAGCGAATTGCGTACCGTTGAAGGTGATGACCACGTGCCTGGTGCGCGTCTCGTCGCCGTTGCGCCCGTTGACGATTAACACGATCACGTCACGCGTGATGGTCCCCGACAGCGGATACGGATTCTCGTTGCGAGGAACGGCGTGAACGACGTCGGTGATTATGGACGTACCGGTCATGTCGTAGCTCCGGTCCCCGTTCTGGTCGGAGTGGTGGCTGCGGGATACCGCGCTACTCCCCGTCCCGTTGGCCGTGCGTGCGGTCTCCTTGCCCTCGAGACCCGTGATCATGATATCCCTCATCCGTGAGATGCTACCGGACCAGGAGATGGTAGCGGACGAGTTCCCACGATTCATCTCACCACTGATCTCGCTCACACGGTGAACCGAGGCTGTCGTGACCCCGTCGTAAGCCTCCTGCTCGTTCCCTTCAGCGTCGAAGAAGACTGAGGTGACGGTTCGAGCGCGCGAGGAGCGGTTCCTGATCGTGTCGGAGAGCACCCCGAACGAGGCTCCGATACCACCGCCAAAGCCCAACCGCAGCTCCGCCACGTCCTCGATGAGTGCGTCGGCCGCCACCATGGCGACGTCGAGGGTCAGCAGTGACTCTAGCTGTGCGTCCATGCCGTCAGGGCCGGCAGTGTCACTACAGGCGGCCAGCGCAATCACGCTCAGGGCCACCAATCCATGCATCAGGCGGTGTTTCATGTTTCGGTTCTCCTAAAGAGGCTCTGTGACCAACAGTCAGCACACCCGACCGCTACCACAGCGAAGCCCCGTAAAGCAGTGTCCTCGAGAGTACTGACGCCGTAGAACCTGAGTTCGTTAAGTGGCGTCGACGATTTCATCGGACGACCCTCCACCAAGTCCGGTACTGCTTCCTCTAATTATGCGCCGAACTCCGCACAACAGCAACTGATTCGGGAGCACCGCACCGGACGCGCTAAATTCTCCCTCTCAATGCAAAAGCCAGAAGCCCAACCACCGTACCGACTAGCAGCTTAGTGGTTTATCGTGCGCAAACAGCGTTTACGACGCTTCCGACAATTTGTCATAGACGAATGCGACTGCTGCCCATGAAACGAGGATTACGCCAACACTGACCAAAGCTGG
>DQPL01000107.1 GCA_015664885.1 Gemmatimonadota bacterium | reverse complement strand
TTGTACAGCCGCCTCCACTGCTCGACGAGGACGACAGCCTCTGGCAGTGTGTAGAAGATTTCTCCGTTCAAAAACTCGTCCCTCAGCTTGCCGATGATCTGCTCCGGCGTGTGTCGTCTCCTGCTCATTTCTGACCTCCTCCCTGAATCTGCTACCAGCGCAAGATCCTAACATTCGCGCTAGTCTCGTTTCAGGGGGTCACGTCAGGAAGGGGCGCATCGTGCGGTGTAAGGACTGAGGAGGGTGACACTGAGCGGCTGACGGGCCGCATCACGCGATGCTGTACGGGAAACGCGAACTGCTGCTCGAGCTACCGAGTCGCAGCTTCTTCTTCATCGCGAAGGACGACGTGCCGTACAAGTTCCAGCCGGGTGGCGTGAACTACGAGTTGAGTTACGGCATGATCGGGTTGATGGACTATCTGGACGAGGTTGCGTACCGAGGCGCCCCATCGGATGCGGCATCAGGCGAAGCCCTCGCCGCCGGTCGGCACGGCCGAGCCGCGGTCGAGTCTGCTTTCGCGATGATCGCAGAGCACGAAGAGGCGCTGAGCTCCCGGCTGCTCGACTTCCTCAGAGGCCGCACGGGTGTGCGCATTATCGGCCACGACATCGCCGATCGAAATGTCCGAGTCCCCATCGTCTCCTTCGTCGTCGACGGGATGTCAAGCTGCGAAGTGGTGACGCGCATGGACGAGCACCGGGTCGCGATCCGATTCGGTCACTTTTACTCGCCGCGCCTGCTCAATCTGCTGGGGATCGACGCGGACGAGGGTGTCGTTCGGGTGAGCATGGTGCACTACAACACGCTATCGGAAGTGGACCGCCTCACGACTGCGTTGGACTCGATTCTCCCGGGCTCCGCCCTCAGGTCCCGCAATACGTGACGTAAGGGCCGAACTCGTCGGGAGCCGGACCCTCGTAGTCCTCCAGACCGGCGCGCCTCTCGAAGGGTCGCTCCAACACCTCGAGGAGTCTTTCGAACGGACCGAAGTCGGACGAGCTCGAAGCGGCGACCAGCGCCTGCTCGACCAAGTGGTTACGGGGGATATAGGCTGGATTGACCCGATCCAGTTCGGCGGCCAGGGCATGCGAGTTCCCGCCTCCCTCCGCTAGGCGCGCCGACCAGCGAGCCAGCCAGGGATCCAGTGCGGTCGGGTCGTCGAACAACGCCCGCGCGGGGCTCATGTCGCCACGAAGACCCTCCGCCAAGTGGCGAAACAGCAGGGTGAAGTCCACATGCTGCCCGTCCATGGCGGTGTGCAGATCGTTTACCAAGTCCTGGTCACCGTCTTTCCTGGTGCCCAGCCCCAGCTTGGCCTGCATCTCTGTTTGCCAGATATCCTGATAGATGGTCGGGAACTCATCTATGGCATCGGTCGCCACCTCGATGGCGTGTGCGGTGTCCTGGGGATCTATGAGAGGCAACAGCGTTTCGGCAAGACGAGCCAGGTTCCACTGAGCGATGGCCGGCTGGTGTCCATACGCGTAACGGCCGCGGCGGTCGATCGAGCTGAAGGTGGCCACCGGGTCGTAGTCGTCAATGAACGCGCACGGCCCGTAGTCCAGCGTTTCGCCGGAGATGGCCACGTTATCTGTGTTCATCACGCCGTGGACGAAGCCGACCGACAACCACTGAGCCACGAGGGCCGCCTGACGGTCTCGTACGCGCCGGAGCAGGCCCAGATCGCGGTCGCTTGCGTCCGTCAGATCGGGATCGTGACGGCGGATCGCGTAATCGGCCAGTTGACGCAATTGTGCCGTCTCTCCACGGGCCGCGAAGAACTGAAAGGTGCCCACCCGCAAGTGACTCGCGGCCACGCGCGCGAGGACCGCGCCCGGCTCTGGAGCCTCACGCATCACCATGACACCGGTGGTCGCTGCGGCCAATGCGCGAGTGGTGGGAATGCCGAGCGCATGCATGGCCTCACCGATGAGGTACTCGCGCAGCACCGGGCCCAGCACGGCCTTTCCGTCTCCGCCGCGTGAGAACGGCGTCTTACCGGATCCCTTGAGTTGCAGATCCCTTCTGCGTCCGTTGCGGTCGATCAGCTCGCCGATCAGAAGGGCCCTGCCATCGCCCAACTGGGGCGAGAAGTCCCCGAACTGATGGCCCGCGTACGCCTGGGCCAGAGGTGCAGCGCCTTCCGGTGCCTCGCTGCCCGAGAAGAAGGAGGCACCTCGTTCGCCCGCGAGCGTGTCCGCGTCCAAACCCAACTCCGCGGCCAGCGACCGATTCAATTGGACCAGCTTCGGCTCAGGGGCCCGCTCGCCCTTCCAAGGGATGTAGAAACCCTCGAGTTCGGCTGCGTAGCTGTTGTCGAACGTGAAGACGGCGTCGCGGGACATCGGCTCGGTTGGGGTCAGGCCGGATCAGCAACGCCTGCGTGCCGCGACGGCAGGACCCAACCCGGCCGTGGGAAATGGCAGGAATAGCCGTTCGGATAATTTTCCAGGTAGTCCTGGTGCTCTGGCTCGGCCTCCCAAAAGTCACTCACCTGCTCCACCTCGGTAACGACTCTGCCAGGCCATATCCCAGACGCTTCGACATCAGCGATGGTGTCGAGCGCGACTCGCCGTTGCTCATCGTCTACATAGTAGATCGCGGAGCGATAGGACATGCCCCGATCGTTGCCCTGTCGGTTGGGCGTGCTCGGGTCGTGAATCTGGAAGAAGAATTCCAGGATCCGGCGATATGAAATCCGATCGGGGTCGAACAGGATCTCGATGCCTTCCGCGTGCCAACCGTGGTTGCGGTAGGTCGCCTGCGGCACGTCCCCGCCGGTGTATCCCACGCGGGTCGACTCTACACCGGAGAGCTTCCGGATGAGGTCCTGCATGCCCCAAAAGCAACCTCCCGCCAAGACCGCGCGCTCCTGTGCCATTGTCGTCCCCCGTTGGTGCGTGTCCGGCCTGCCTAAGTCTAACCACCCATTGCGGTGGGCGAGACACCGAGCGCACAGTGCGAGGTTCAGCACCACTTCCAGGAGGCCCAATGCCGCTTCGTCGGCTTGCACTACTGACGCTTTCCATCGCGCTGCCGGGATGCACCGGGGCGCGTGGAGACGACTACCGCGTCGCCGTGATCAAATTCCAGCAGGAAACGTGCACCTTCTGCCCTGGAGGAGATGCGCCGACGGAGGACTGGACGCGCCTCGGTCCACTCTTGGTGGCAGACCAGGTGCTCACGGAGGGCGGGGGGTATATCGACGGATTCGTCGAGCAAGCGGAAGATTACGCCGACATGGAGCTGATTGGGCTCACATCGCCGGACAATCTCTTTGGCGGATCCTCGCGCTCTTGGAGCACACAAGAATCGTTCGAGGTCTTCCTGAGCGGGATGCTCGCTGACCTGGAGGAGGCGCTTCCGGTCGATGGCGTATATCTAGCGCTGCACGGAGCGCTCGCGGTCCGCGGGGTCCCCCGGCCCGAAGCTGAAATCGCACGTCGCTTTCGCGAGGTCGTCGGCCCCGACGTGCCCATCGCGGGCACTTTCGACCTCCACGGCAATGAGGACGAGCAGTTCCTCGAACACGCCGATTTTGCTTTCGTCACGAAGCGCTTCCCGCACTATGACGATGGGTTGCAGGGCGCGCGCGCCGCGCGTGCGCTCCATCGCGCCATGACCGGTACGTACCGATCCACCACCGCAACGCGAAAGCCGGGGATCATCACGCCGACCGTGCTGCAATGGACCGGGGCAGCCCCCGCCAGCGAGATCATGGAACGGGCACGTCGCTGGGAAGTCCGCGAAACGGACGTCTTCGTGAGTGTCTTTTTCGGCTTCCCATGGTCCGACGTGCCGGACGTCGGAGCCACCGTCCACGTCATGACCAACGATGACCAGGCGCTGGCCGACGCCATCGCCGATGACATGAACGACTACATGTGGCGGGTCAGGGAACCGTTCGCCAACGGCGGCTTCTCGCGACCGGACGCCGCCGCACGCACGGTTCGAGACGCGATCGCGGCGGGGCAGGTCCCGGTGGCGATCGGGGACTACTCCGACCGTCCAGGCGATGCCACGCACATCACGCGTGCCTTCGACGCGGCCGGCATCTCCAACGTGCTCTATGGGGCGATCAGTTCCCCCGCGACGCTCGACGCACTTCAGGCCGCAGGCGCCGCGGCGGGGGACGAATTCGATGGCGAGATTGGTGGCTACACGGCGTCGGGCGGGGATCCGTACCGGATCCGAGGCACCATCGCCTACGTCGGGCCGTGGGCGGGGTATCAGTACACGGCCGCCGTGGCGTACGGCGACGGCAACTTGGTCTTCATCGTGCCAGCGTATACGCAGATCATGTACCCGGACCGCTTCGCGATCGGAGACATCGACCCGGCCGACTACGAGGTCTTCGTGGTCAAGTCGAGGGCGCATTTCCGTCGCGGCTTCGACGAGACGGGTTTCGCGAAGACGATCATCATCGTGGAGGCGACGGGCCCCTTCATTGGGACGACGTTCCTGGACGCGCTACCCTATGAAAACGTCGACCTCTCGAGCCTCTATCCGTACGGCACTCCTGACGGTCGATGAAGGAAGCGCGAGCGGCCAGGAAGGTGACCAGCACGGACGATCATCGTCTCGGCGACCTCGGACCGCCTACGCGATGATGTCGTGGATGACGCTCCCGGCCACGTCCGTGAGGCGGAAGTCCCGGCCGCTGTACTTGTAGGTGAGCTTTTCGTGGTCGATCCCCATGAGGTAGAGGACCGTGGCGTGCAGGTCGTGAGTGTGGACGGGGTTCTCGACTGCCTTGAAGCCGAAGTCGTCCGTCCTACCCTACGTCATTCCTCCCTTCACCCCGCCACCGGCGAGCCACACCGAGAAGCCGAAGGGGTTGTGGTCCCTTCCGTTCGTGACGCGACCCCCCGCCATACCTCCACCGGTCTCGAGGGCCGGAGTGCGGCCGAACTCAGTTCCGCACACGACCAGGGTCTCGTCGAAGAGGCCTCGCGACTTGAGGTCCTTGATCACCGCGGCGAATCCCTGGTCGGAGTGCCGGGCGTTGACGCGGTGATTGAAGATGTCGCCGTGGTGGTCCCACGGGTCGCCCTTCGCGTAGTACACCTGCACCATGCGCACCCCCCTGCTCGATGAGGCGCACCGCCATCAAGCACCTGCGCGCGGTGCTTCCCGGACCGTAGAGTCGCTGGGTCGCGGCGGATGCAGATCCCACGGCTACTATCGCTACATCAGTCCTGCCTGGCGCCGGCGTATAGCCGATTCTAGCTCTCGCGGCTCAAAGGAGCCCGCCGCCGATCAGGGGACAAGATCACCGAAGGGTCACCTCGAATCACTCCCCGCCGCGCACGCACCGTGCACGCACCCCAGCACGTCACGCTCGGAGCCTCTCGGCTCATCCGCTAATCCCTTGTACTGTCATGTCTTACAAAGCGTCCCCGGCAGGAATCGAACCTGCGACCTACTGCTTAGGAGGCAATTTGGGGGTGGGCGGATGCGGGCGCAATCGCGTACCTAAGCCATTCCGTCACCGCAAGTTGGGGCCATCGCCTAAGTA
>DQPL01000066.1 GCA_015664885.1 Gemmatimonadota bacterium | reverse complement strand
CCAAGGCGGCATGGCGACCGTCTACATGGCCGACGACATCAAAACGAGCGGAAAGTCGCGCTTAAGGTCTTGAAGCCGGAGCTCGCCGCGGTCGTCGGAGCCGAGCGCTTCCCGGCCGAGATCAAGACCACGGCCAACCTCATTTACTTCGAAGGCTCGTCGGTCGAGGAGCTCGAGGCGTCGATGGCTCGGGCCGTTGACCAGTACCTCGCCGTTTGCGAGAAGCGCGGCGAGGAGCCAGGAAAGCCTTTCTCAGGCCAGATCCGGATCCGTATCGAGTCGGAGCTCCATCGAAAGCTTTCGGCGGCTGCCGCGACCTCCGGCACGAGTCTCAATGGCTACATCGCTGGGGCGCTCGAGGCGGCGACAGCCCACAGGCCGCAACCTTGAGTCCCAAGCCGTTGCGCCGCAGAAAGATCATCGCCTGGCTGCTGACCGTTCTCTGCGCCTCGGCGTGCGCTGACGGCCCTGAACAGTCGAGCGACGCGGCGCCAAGCCTCAAGCTTGCGATCGTCGGCCAGGCACTCATCGAGCACGATCCGAGGGCGTATCTAGAGGCCCCCCTTCAGTCTGTGGCTCCGATTCTTGATGAGGCGGACGTGGTGTTTACCAACCTCGAAGTAGCGATCGCTGGTCCGGCATGTGCGTGCGAGCCGACACGCACCGACGTGTTCTTCCACGGTGCCGAGCCCGGCGTACTCGACTACCTCAGGGATCTCGGCGTGTCGCTGTTGTCGCTGGCGAACAACCACGCTTGGGACTACGGAACCGAGGGTGTGTCGTCGACCATCGCGGAGGCCACGGCACGAGGGTTCACCCATTCGGGCACCGGTGTCAGCGTCTCGGCAGCGGTTGCTCCTGCCTACCTCACTGTTGGCGGTCTCACGCTGTCCCTGGTTTCAGCAGCGTCCGTCAACTCACCCGAGGGTGCACGTGCCACGGAGGACCGACCTGGCGTGAATATGCTGGATCCCACCAGCAGCACGGATTGGGATAGGAACCTGGCGAGCGTCCGGACGGCGAGGGGGCAGTCAGACATAGTCATTGTCTACCAGCACTTCCAGACGGATGCCGAGGATGGCTGGCAGGAGACTTGGGCGCGAGCAGCCATCGATGCTGGTGCGGACATCTATGTCAGTCACGGCGAGCCTACTCTGAGCGGAGTGGAGGTGTATGAAGGAGGTCTCATCTTGTATGGCCTCGGCAACTTTATCTTCCATACCAAGACGGAACTTGGCCGCTACACGCCGGACGTATGGGAGAGCGTGATCGCCGAAGTGTTGCTGGATGAGCGAGGGGCGATAGAGGTGACCTTTACACCGGTCGTACTGGACCGTGGCTCGGAAGGCCCGCTGTTTTTTGAGACGCGCGGTTATCCTGAAGTCGCCGAGGGTGAAGCAGGGGAGTTCATCCTCGCGCGGCTAATTGAGCTGTCCGTCCCTTATGGGACAGCTCTAGAGTTGGTCGATGGGACGGCGATGCTCCAGGTGCGGCCGCGTTAAGGTTCGGCCTCCTACCGGACAACCGTAATCGACGGGTGCACGTAGTCCGAAGGCAGGACCCGGTCGGGATCCGGACGGACACTGAGGTAGTCCACGTGGCGGGGGATGTTCGCCCAGCCATGTGGTACGCCGGCCGGAATGATGATGATATCGCCGACGACGACGTCACGCTTTTGCACGTCGCCCACGATCTGACCGCTGCACGATGGCCCGTTCAGGGTCGTGGTCACGATGCTCTCCGGGCCTGACATGCGGCCGTTCAAGATCGAGCCACCCGTGACCAGCGTTCCCGCGCCCGAGACGATGATGTAGGTCTCGGTTTGGTGAAGGTGCTGGATGCCTCTTGCGCCGCTATCAGCGCCCGACGCGACTCCGCAGTCCGAAGCGGCAGCGCCTCCGCCTCTACCACGCCCACCACTGGCGCCCGGCGTCAGGGCGCGGCGGTGGATGATGCCGACTGAGAGGTTGAGCTTCCCGATGTCCTGGCTGACGATTTGACGGTCGACGCCCGGAAGCGAGTTCACCGTGTCCCGCCATTGCTCGACCCCGATGTACGTCGCGCGCGAGAGATCCACCTGCGCTATGACTTCGCCGGGTAGCGCACACGACAGCACGAAAAGCGCGGACAACAGTTGGGTCTTCATTATGGTCCTCCTGTTCGCTTGGACGCGGCGAGCTCGAGGGGGTCCCCGAGACTATCGCGCGCGCTCCCTGTAGAGCGTTCGCTCAAAGGTGGTCAGCAGATCGATCGCCTTTTCATCGTAGAACGGATAGAGCTGCAGCAGGAGAACGACTCCGAGCTCGTTCTCCAGGTCGATCCAAAAATGCGTGTTCGCGATGCCGGCCCAACTGAGGCTGCCGTGGGAACGTCCTTCGATCCCATCTCCGGCGTCAACTTGGAAACCGAGCCCGAATCCGTCCCGACCGGCGCCGAGCGGGAAGGCCATGGCCGTGTTCGGGGACGCGCTCGGTTGCTCGACCACAACGATTCCCTCGAGCTGGTCGCGCACCGTCTCGGCAACGGATTCCTCATTCAACAGCCTGACACCGCCGCGTTCACCGCGCCCCAGCATCAGTTGCAAGAACCGTGAATAGTCGTCCGCCGTCGAAAGTAGGCCGCCGTCTCCCCGGATCGTCGGAGTGTACACTGCTCCGTTGGGCCGACCCTCGAGAACGCCGTCCACGCGGCGGTAGGTAGCGACGAGTCGTGCGTGGTCCCCCTCGGCGAGATCGAATCCCGTGTCATTCATGCCCAGCGGCGCGAGGACGCGGGACCCGAGGTACTCGGAAAGAGACTGCCCAGAAATCTCCTCGATGATCCATCCGAGGAAGGCCGTTCCCATGCCGTAGGTCCAGCGTGAGCCGGGGTCGTGAAGAATCGGCTGCGCTCGTGGTGCGATGCCCGCATATCGCGACAGCGCCTGGGCTTCGTGACTCGAGAATCCATACGCGATGCCTGACGTATGGCGCAGCAGATCTCGGATCGTGATGGGCCGCGACGCAGGTCGGGTGACGACAGAGGAGGTGGCCGTATCGACGCTGACCAGGACTTCTCGGTCTTCGAGCTCCGGCAGGTAGTCGGACGCGGGGTCGTCCAGCGCGAGCAGGCCTTCCTCACGCATCATCATGATGCCGACGGAAGTGATCGGCTTCGTCATCGAGGCGATTCGGAAGATCGCGTCCGACCGCATGCTCTCTTCGCCGGCCGCGTCCATGATGCCGAATGCGCCCTGATAGAGAATGCTGTCCCGGTCTACCACCATGGCCACCACACCGGGCACGTCGCCTGCGTCTATTGCCGCCCGGAGGACGTCGTCGAGCGCGGCTTTTCCGGATTCGCTCAACGGGGGTGACTCCGGCTCAGCGCACGCGGCGGCAAAGAGAGTCACCACTGCGAGACATGGTACGAGGTATGCTGAGCGCACGAGCCCCCCAAGCTTGAGAAGCGTTCAGGATCCAACCCCGATTCTGAGTCGACGGAATCGCGATTCTGCTGCACGGACAATGTGCACGGGTCGGGCCGGCTGCGCACCATTGCATGCCCCCATCCCTCAGCGCAGGCTCCTGTACATCAACTCAGGCTAGGAGCACGCCATGGAGGTCCCACAGGACGCGTACGAGGCCATCGAGAACGAGATCGCAAGCGACGCCAGCCCGGTTGGAATCGACGCCAAGAAGACGCACATCATGATCCTTCATCAGCTTCGCGAGATCGATGAGCGGCTGAAGAGGATCGAGGAACAGCTGGAGGCGAAGTAGCTCACTCGCGTTCCCGCGGAAACGCGGCACGCGGGTTGTGCGACCCGGATAACACATACGCTGGCTCATTCGAGAGGCCGTACCCCTCATCTTCTCGCGGTTTATCGACCTGCGCGGCATCTTGAGCCAACCTGGCCGCAGCGGTCAGGGCCGCGCTCTCACTCCGGCCGCAGGACGACCTCACCTGCGGCCTCGCGTCGGGGCTTCCGCGTCTAGATCGCTTCGGAAGCCGAGATCGAGAGCCTGGAGGGGATCCAGAATCTCACGGGCCTCACCTACTTGAACCTCTGGGGCAACTCGATCAGCGACATCGGTCCGCTGAGTGAGCTCACGAGCCTCACGTACCTCGACGTCGCCCAGAGCTCCATCGCCGACATCACAGCGCTGGGCGAGCTGACGAGCCTGACGGATCTCTACCTCAACGCGAACTCGATCACTGAACGCGTGGCACTGTAAGCACTTATGAGTCTGACTGTCCTCCACTTCAGCCGTAACTCGGTCAGTGATATCAGCTCGCTGAGCGGGCTCACGCGCCTAACAGATCTCAACCTGACGTACAACTCGATCAGCGACATCAGCGTACTGAGCGAGTTCACGGAACTGGCGGTTCTTCGCCTCTACAACAACCCGATCATGGATATCAGCGCGTTGCGGGGGCTCACGAGGCTGACCAATCTCCACGTTCACGATCTGCCTGACCTCAGCGACATCCAGCCTCTGCTGAACAACTCAGGGCTCGGCGCGGGCGATCGCGTCATTCTGTTCAACTCGGACATCAGTTGCGAGGATGCGGCGACGCTGTACACCAAGGGTGTGTCGGTGGGCTCCGGATGCTTGAGGGTCATCCTCATGCAAGAGTGGTGGTCGATTCTGGCTGCCCTCGCGGTTTTTGCGGGGCTCGTCGCTGCGGTGGTCGTCGCGTGGCGTCGATACCGTTCGTCGTGACCGGTTCAGGCCCCGCCCAACCACTAAGGCGATTACGGGGCCTGAGTCGACCGCTCAGCGTCCTGACTGTTGCTTCCTAGTCCCCCACGTAGACCCAGCTCTCATCGCCTTGGATAAGGGTCAGTGTGGTACCGACTACTGTACCGGTGAACGCGTGATCGCTGAACGTAAGCGAGATGGCGCTGCCGCTTGCTGTCCACGTGCACGATTGAATATCGACCTCGGTCGTGACGGTACCCTGATTGTCGATTCGAGCGGTATCGCTAACACTGCAGGTGCCGGTGCTGATCACGCGAACGCTCCCGGCGGTTACCTCGACACTGACCGGCCCCGGTGGCAACGAGACTGCGAACGGGAGCGGGCTGCCATCGACACTCTGCAGGACGTACCGCTCCTCGGAGACGGTTTCCTCTGGAGCCGTGGCGTCCGAGGCACACGCGGCGGCGATTACTAGGAACAAAGCCGAGGTCATCCCGCGGACGGCCCAGCCAGGTGAGCCACGAAACACGAGTGACGTGGTTTGTGGGGTTCTCATCGAATCCTCCTGAAGCAGGTGTGTGCAGGTTGCCCTCGGCCTTTCCGCCCCCGTGGATCGGGCCGTACTATCCGCTAGGTGAGGGGAGCCGCGTCGGCGGGTGCGCTCCCTTCAGT
>DQPL01000034.1 GCA_015664885.1 Gemmatimonadota bacterium | reverse complement strand
TCTTAACGCAAGTGCGACGAGAAACGGCTAAGGCCCCAAGGAGGACCATGCGGTGAGTACAGAATCCAAGGCGGATATCACCGGGCTGCTGGGCAAGCTGAACGCGCGGGTGGGTAATTGAGTGCGCCAGATAGCGTTGCGACGTACCGTGGATTGTGGAGTTGCCAGGAAATTGAAGGAAGGAGGCGGAAGATGACGATGAACGGACTCCAAGGCTTGCGAGGAGCACTGCTGACGCCGGTTCTCGCCCTGCTGGCATGGGGTGGTACCGCGCAGGCACAAAGCCTCGACGAGATCGTCGACGCCGCAGTGGAGGCGACCGGTGGCCGCGAGGCCATCGAGCGAATCGAGACCATCAAGCGCTCAGGTACGTTCGTGATGGATACGGAGTTCGGCGCCATCGCGGGCGACACGGAAGTCGTGACGATTCCTTATGAGAAGGTCTATCAACTATTGACCAGTGACTTCTTCACGCAGACCAGTGCGTGGGACGGCTCTGTCGCGTGGCAGTCTGACGACTTCCAAGGGACGGTTGAGTTGAGCGGGACCGACGCCGCGAACCTGCGGAACCAGGCCGTCTTGGACTGGTTCGTTGCCTACCAGACTTCCCATTTCGGTGACGTGCAGTACGTGAAGGGGCCTGACGAGCAGGTGGACGGACGGGATCACTTCGTGGTGGAGATCGCGGCGGGCGGCATCGACAACCGCTTCTTCCTCGACAAGGAGACCTACCTAGTCAGCCAGATCATGATCGAGCTCGACGACGCAGATTTGGGGGCGATCGAGGTCACGGTGACCCTCAGTGAGTATGAGGTTTTCGAGGGCGTGAAGATGGCAACCAAATCTCACGTCTCCATTCCCGACGTCTTCGACATCGATACGACCTATAACGAGACGGAGATCAACGAACCGATCGACGAGACGATCTTCGTGAAGCACTGAGGCGTGGTGACGCCATGAACCACCGATTCCTGATTAGTCTGCTCCTCCCTCTCGCTCTTTGTCTACCCGCCGCCCTATCGGCACAGTCCGCGCAGATGGAGCAGGGCAAGCGGCTGTTCGAGAGCCAGTGTGGAAGCTGCCACGGCCCCTTGGGCAATGGTGGTAAAGGCGCCAACCTGGCGCAGCCACAGCTTCGTCACGCGACCAGCGATCAGGCGCTGCAGAGCATCATCCGTCGGGGCATTCCCGGTACCGAGATGCCGGGCTCGTTCCTCACGCCCAGCCAGGTCTCGAGTATTGCGGCCTACGTAAGGACGCTGGGCCGTGTCGAGCCCGAGCAGATCCCGGGCGATGCCGGCCGCGGCGCACAGACCTACGCTTCGCTCAACTGCCAAACGTGCCACGCTTTGGGCGGCCAGGGTGGCATCATCGGCCCGGTGCTGGATGATATTGGGGCGCGGCGCAGCGCGGCGTACCTGCGGGAGGCACTCGTGGAGCCGGAAGCGTCGGTACCGAGAGGATTCCTCCAGCTACGGGTGGTCACCAAGGACGGCCGAGCGTTTACGGGCATCCGAGTGAACGAAGACGGCTTTTCAGTGCAGTTCCGGGCTCTTACCGGCAGGCTGCACTCGTTCTGGAAAGACGAGCTCGAGACGCTCGACAAGGAGTGGCAGCGCTCGCCGATGGAGAGTTATGAAGCGGAACTGACCCCAGGGCAGACGGATGACCTGGTTTCCTATTTGGTTTCGCTCAAGGGGGACACATGAAGGCGCTTCTGCTTCTGCTCGTGATCGCTGCGCCGGTGACCGCCCAGGTTCCGTACGAGCGCATCCTGGACGCGGCGTCCGAGCCTGGCAGTTGGTTGACCTACTCCGGCTCCTACGGGGCGCAGCGCTACTCGACGCTCGATCAGATCGACCGTGACAACGTCGACCAGCTTCAGCCCGCTTGGATCTACCAGACGCGATCGACTCAGAAATTCGAGGTGTCGCCGCTGGTGGTAGACGGTGTGATGTATATCACCGAGCCGCCCAGCGATGCGACCGCGCTCGACCTGCGTACCGGGCGTCCTCTATGGCGGTACCGCCGCTCTCTCCCCCAGGGCATCGTCACCTGCTGCGGACAAGTGAATCGCGGCGTGGCGCTTCTCGACGATCAGGTCTTCCTCGGTACGGTCGATGCGCACCTGGTCGCGCTGGACGCGCGGACCGGTCTCGTGCGTTGGGACGTCGAAGTCGCCGAGCACACCGAAGGCTATGCGATCACCGTGGCGCCGCTTGCACTGGACGGCAAGATCATCGTGGGTATCGCGGGCGGCGAGTACGGCATCCGCGGCTTCCTCGACGCGTACGATCCAGCCACCGGGGAGCGGCTATGGCGCTTCTGGACCGTGCCCGGGCCAGGCGAGCCCGGTCACGACACGTGGTCGGGAGACAGTTGGCAGCGGGGTGGGGCCCCGACCTGGGTCACCGGCGCCTATGACGCCGAGCTCGACCTCCTTTACTGGGGAACCGGGAACCCCGGGCCGGACTTCATCGGCGAGGTCCGCGAGGGAGACAACCTGTACTCGGAGTCCGTGATCGCACTGGATCCGGATACGGGGGAGTTGAAGTGGTACTTCCAGTTCCTCCCGCACGACATCCACGACTACGACTCCACTCAGATCCCCGTGCTGCTCGACGCCGACTTCGAAGGCGTGCCGAGAAAGCTCCTGCTATTCCCAAATCGGAACGCCTTCTACTACGTGCTCGACCGCGTCACGGGTGAGTTCCTGGTCGGCAAGCAATTCGCCAGGCAGAACTGGGCGCTGGGGCTGGACGAAAACGGACGGCCTATAGAGAACCCGGAGACCATTCCCGACCTGGACGGGGCGCTCGTCTATCCGGATGACGACGGGGCCGCCAATTGGTACAGCCCGACTTTTAGTCCGCAGACCAACCTGATCTATCAGAACGTCCGCGAGACGGGCGCCACCTACTACCTCGCCGACGCCACGTACGAGCCCGGCAAGATCTATATGGGTGCTAGCCGACGCCGCATTTCAGGCGAAGACCCGAGAGGGTTCCTGCGCGCCCTGAACCCACTAACTGGGGACCTCGTGTGGGAGATTCAGGTTCACTCGCCGCCCTGGGCTGGACTCATGGCCACCGCCGGCGGATTGGTGTTTTCAGGAACGACGGAAGGCGACTTCTTTGCGGCGGACGCCCGCACGGGCGAGGTTCTCTGGCGTTTCCAAACAGGTGGTGGAATCTACGCAAACCCGATCACGTATCTCAGCGAGGGCCACCAGTACGTTGCCATCGCAGCAGGCAGCGCGCTCATCAATTTCGCGCTGCCAAGATAGACCACGCGAACCGTAGGATTCCTCTTTTGAGGGGGTACCGTGAGAGATAGTTCACTGTCCCGACGCCGTTTCCTGCAGAGTGCCGGCGCGGCCGCCGTTGCAGTCCCCACGTCGATCAAGGGCTTCACCGCGGCCGAGATGCGCGGCTTCGACGCGACCGATGTGATGGAAGCAGACATCTCGAAATGGGAGCTCGACACGCCCGCGCTGTGCGTCGATCTCGGTGCACTCGAGGCGAACTTGGCCACGCTGCAGCAAACGGTTGTGCGCAACGGCATCGCAAGTCGGCCTCACGCCAAGACCCACAAGTGTCCGGCGATCGCGCGGCTACAGATCGAGAACGGATCGGTGGGTATATGCACCGCCAAGGTGGGCGAGGCAGTCGCCATGTACGAGCACGGGATCGATGAGATCCTCATGACGACGATCAACGCGACGCTGTTCAAGATTACGCGGGCGATGAATCTGAGACGACAGTGTTCTGGATTCATACAGGCGACCGACACCCCCGGGAACGCTCGCGACTTGTCAGCAGCGGCCGAGGCCCTGGGCATTGTCGCCGACGTCGTGGTCGATATCGATTCGGGCGGGCATCGCACGGGCGTCACCCCCGGGCAGCCGGCGCTGGAATTGGCCCAGTTGGTCGACCAGCTCCCTGGGCTGCGCCTGCAAGGGATGCTCTGCTACGACGGCGGATCGCAGCACGTGAAGGGATTCGATACACGCAGGGCACGCACGCTCGAGCGGCTCGTTCCGGCGACCGAGACCTACGACTTGATGCAGCGATCCGGACTGAACACGGGAATCTTCAGCGGGGGCGGCACAGGCACCTACAACATCGATCATGAGACTCGAGGGCTCACCGACATCCAGGTTGGTAGCTACGTCTTCATGGACGCGCAGTATCTCGCAATTGGTGGCAGTGGCTCCGACCTGTATTCGGACTTCGACACCTCTCTGACGATCCTGACGACTGTGCTCAACGCCCAGTACGAGGGCAGGGTCACGACCGATGCGGGCGCCAAAGCGTGCACCATCAATCAGCCTTGGCCGATCGTCAAAGGCGAGACCGGCATGAGCTACACGTCTGGCTCGGACGAGTTCGGGACGCTGCGCTACGACGACCCTTCGAGGACTTACAAGCTCGGAGACAAGCTCGAGTTGATCGTGTCGCACTGTGATCCAGTGGTGAATCTCTACGACCAGATGTACGCGGTGCGAAACGACCGCGTCGAGGCTGTCTGGCGGATCGCGGCACGGGGGATGTCGGCGTAGGGAAGGGCCAACTCGATCGCCCAGGGAGACTCACATGTTTCGAGCTCGATCCGCTGACCGCGCCCTACGGGCGCCAGCCGCCGTTTCGGGGCTCGCGTGCCTCCTGTTGGCTCTTGCGCTACCGACGGGAGCACGGGCTCAGAGCTCCATCGTCATCCGAGCCGGGCAGGTGCTCGACGGAACCGGCCGCGCCCTGGGGCCGTCCACCATCGTCATCCAGGGCTCGTCGATCGCGGAGGTAGGCGCCTCGGCCGCGCTCCAGCCCACGTACGATCTGTCCGGGCTTACGGTGATGCCCGGCGGGATCGACACCCACGTGCATATCGCGTCGCACTTCGATGCCGATGGCCGGGTGCATCGGGCCAGAGACGACAGCCCCGAGTCGCGCGAGTCCCTCGCGCTGTATGTCGCCGAGAACGCGTACGTCACGCTCATGTCGGGCGTCACGACCGTACAGAGCATGGGGGCACGAATCGACGGGCCCGTCAGAGATGCCATCGCCCGAGGCGTGCTGCCAGGCCCGCGCTTGCTGACGACGTACGAGTGGATCACCGAGGGCACCGAGCAGCAGCTCAGGGCCGCCGTCCGGGAGCGAGTCTCGGCAGGCGCCGACGCGGTGAAGATCTTCGCCTCGCTCTCGATCCGAGAGGGTGGCGTGCCCACGTTGAGTCAGGCGCAACTCTCGGCCGCGTGCGACGAGGCGGATCGTCAGGGGGTGCGCGCGATCGTGCACGCACATGCTGCCGAGGCGGTGATGCGCGCGGCGAGGGCGGGATGCACAACCGTCGAGCACGGGGGGCTCGCAAACGGATCGGCACTCGACGCGATGGACGGGGCCGGCGTGTTCTACGATCCACACACTTCGCTCGTGATCCAGAACTACCTCGACAATAAGGAGCGCTTCCTCGGCATCGGGAATTACACGGAGGAGGGCTTCCGGCAGATGGAGGCGTTGCTCTTCGGCATGAGGGAGGTCTTCTCTCTTGCGTTACGGCGTCCGACGCTACGGATCGTCTTCGGGACCGACGCCCTGGCCGGTAGTCACGGACGGAACTGGGAGGAACTGATCTACCGCGTGGAGGTGGGTGGCCAGGAGCCGATGGCTGCGGTGGTTTCCGCCACCTCGGTGGCCGCTGCTTCGCTCGGCCTGGACGATGAGATTGGCACGCTGGCTCCCGGCTTCGCGGCCGATCTCATCGCCGTCGAAGGCAATCCGGCGGAGGACATCACCGCGCTGCGTCGCGTGGTCTTCGTGATGAAGGGGGGTGTGGTCTACCGGAACGAAACCCGCGGGCACGACTGACTCTTGCACTCGAGGTACGAGAACCACAACGTCACGGTGAGGCCACCGGTTCGGTGACCGATAGCTTTGGCGGCTCCCCTTTCTTGTAGGAGGATGGGAGATGAGCATCAGGCATTCCACGCGGCTCCTCACGGCCTGTGTCGCGCTGATCGCGACAGCGACGCTTCTCTTGCCCGCAGGAGCTCAAGGGCAGTGGACCGTCCCCCGGACGGCCCATGGTCACCCCGACCTCCAGGGGAATTGGAGCAATGCGACGATCACGCCGATCGAGCGGCCGCGGGGTCAGGCGGCTGTCCTGACGGCGGAGGAAGTCGCGCAGCGCGAGGGTAGGGCGGACGCCATCGTCACGGCTTTAGCTCAGCCGAGTGATCCCGACCGAGGGGCCCCTGAAGCCGGTAGCGACATCGGGGCTTACAACTACGTGTACATCGACGGCGGCTCCCGTGTGGCGATCGTCAACGGTGAGCCCAGAAGCTCGCTCATCACGAATCCGCCGGATGGCCGCAGGCCGGCTCTCACGCCCGAAGGCGAGAAACGCCGCAACGAGGTCCGGGATTTCATGGCTGGCTTCAGCCAGTACGACAACCCCGAGAACCGGACACTGGCCGACCGTTGCCTGGTGTCGTTTGGTTCGCACGGCGGCCCGCCCATGACGCCCAACTACGGCTACAACGGCAACTACACGATCGTGCAAACCGCCGACTACCTGATGATCCACTACGAGATGGTGCACGACACTCGCATCATCCGACTGGGCGAGCCGGATCCGCTACCCGATCACATGCGTCCCTGGTTCGGGGACTCCTGGGGCCACTGGGAGGGCAACACGCTCATAGTCGAGACGACCAACATCCACCCGCTGCAGAACTACGCCACGGAATCCATTGCACGACTCGTGGCGCCAGGAATCTGGGGCGTGCGGCCGACGATGGACCTGAAGGTGACCGAGCGTTTCACTCGAACCGACCAGCAGACGATCCTGTACGAGTTCACCGTCGACGACCCGACAACGTACACGCAGACCTGGGGCGGAGAGGTCCCGTTCACCAAGTACGACGACCTGCTATACGAGTACAACTGTCACGAGGGCAACTACGCCATGTCCAACATCCTGAGTGGCGCGCGTTATCAGGAGAGGCAGGGCGGCGGGAACTAGACTCGCGGGGGTCTAGTTCCGACCGAGCTTCGACTACTGCCGGGTAGCGGTCCAGTTACCTCCGCCGAACCCGCCAAAGTCGGCGTATCCGGTCATGGCGTCGCCATCGACGGTACCGTCGATGGTGATTTCGAGGAACTGTCCCTCGGCCTCGATCTCGAGGACCCACTTGACCTTGTCGTCGCTGATGGTGCCTTCGAACTCGACCGTGCCCTGGTCGCTGGTAATACTGCCCGTCAGCTTCTCGCCGTCCTGCTCCAACGTCAGGCTGACTTCCGTGTCTCCCTGCTCAGTCTGGAACGTCATGTTCCAATCACCGCTAACGTCCGTCTGGGCGGCCAGCGCGGCGGGGACAAATGCACACATGATGCCGAGCAGCACGATCGATCGATTTCGCATGTCGCGTCTTCCTGGGGTGGTCTCGAGAGAACTCGTTGGTGCGCCGCCGGCTTCG